>DASUJY010000046.1:0-2691 GCA_036279015.1 Gaiellaceae bacterium
GCGACCCCACGACCGATCGATGGCCCCGATGGCGCCGCCCAGCTCCTTGCTGAGCTCGCCGGCCGCGACGAGCAGCTCGCCGCCGATGCCATCCGCGCGACCCTATTGCAGGGCCACGCATTGCACCATCCCGAGACGGGCTTCCCGGTCTTCGCCTTCCGTCTCCACCAGCTCTTCACCCGTGGCGAGACCGTCTACGCGACGCTCGAGCCCGAGGACACGCGCACCTTCACGACGCAGGAGCAGCAGTACGCTCCCGACGACCGGTCGAAGCTGTTGATCCCCCTCGCGTTCTGCCGTGAGTGCGGTCAGGAGTACTACACCGTCCACATTGCCCAGAACGAGGTCAGGCCGCGGCGGCTGAACGACACGTCGGGCAACGAGGACGCCGAGGAGACGGGATTCCTCTACGCCAGCCTCGACCGACCCTGGACGGACGATGAGGACGAGCTCCTAGGCCGCGTGCCCGACGACTGGCTCGAGGCGTACGCGGGCGGGGAACGCGTCAAGCGAGACTTTCGCAAGCATCTCCCGTGGCCTGTCCACGTGCACCCGGACGGCGCGAGGGCCGAGGACGGGATGCTCTTCCACGCCGTGCGGACACCGTTCCGCTTCTGTCTCAACTGCGGCGTCGCCCACGCCGGCCGCCAGCCGAAAGACTTCGGCAAGCTCATGACCCTGGGCGCCGGAGGCCGCTCGAGCGCGACGACGATCCTCGGCCTCGCGACCATCCGTCACCTCCGTCAGCAGGCGGACGACGAGATCGGCGTCAGCGCCCGCAAGCTCCTGAGCTTCACCGACAACCGCCAGGACGCGTCGCTCCAGGCCGGTCACTTCAACGACTTCGTGGAGGTCGGCCTGATTCGCTCGGCCCTCTATCGAGCGGCCCACGCAGCGGGCGAGGAGGGCCTGACGCACGACGTTCTCGCACTCCGCGTCTTCGATGCGCTGAAGCTCGACCGCGATCTCTATGCCCTCAACCCCGAGGCGGCGCGAGGCGCCAGGGACGACACCGACCGGGCCTTTCGCGAGGTGCTCGCGTACCGCATCTACCGCGACCTCGAGCGTGGCTGGCGCATCACCGCCCCGAACCTCGAGCAGTGCGGCCTGCTCGAGATCCACTACGCGTACCTCGACGAGATCTGTGCGGACGATGCGGTCTGGGTCCAACGTCACACCGAGCTGGCGAACGCCTCACCGGAGACGCGGGCCCGGATCGCACGCATCCTGCTCGACCTGCTCCGGCGCGAGCTCGCGATCGAAGTCGACTATCTGCGCAAGGACTGGCAGGAAGCGCTCCAACAGCGCTCGAACCAGCTGCTCGTCGAACCGTGGGCGCTCGACGAGGACGAGGAGCTGATCCACGCTCGGGTCGCCTATCCGAGACCCCGCGCCGGAGCCGACTACCGCGGCGACCTCTACGTCGGTGCGCGCGGCATGTTCGGGCAGTTCCTGCGCCGGCCGACGACCTTCGGGGCCGGGACGCGTCTCACGACCGACGACAGCGAGCGCGTCATCCGCGACCTCTTCGACGTGCTTGCCAAGGAGGGCTTGCTCGTCCTCGTCAGCGAGAAGGACGAGGGCACGTCCGGATACCGGCTTGCCGCGTCGCAGCTTCGCTGGCGCGCGAGCGACGGAACCAAGCCGTACCACGACCAGATCCGCGTGCCCGAGCTGCCCGAGGGCGGCGGTTCCACGAATCCGTTCTTCGTCGGCTTCTACCAGGGTGTTGCAGCCGACAGCCAGGGGATCGAGGCGCGTGAGCACACCGCGCAGGTTCCAGCAGACGTGCGCGAACGGCGCGAGCAGGACTTCCGGACTGCGAAGCTCCCTGTCCTCTTCTGCTCGCCGACGATGGAGCTCGGGGTCGATATCGCCGACCTCAACGTCGTCAACATGCGCAACATCCCGCCGACTCCCGCGAACTACGCGCAGCGATCGGGTCGCGCCGGGCGAAGCGGTCAGCCCGCGCTCGTCTTCGACTACGCCGCCGCCGGGAATTCGCACGACCAGTACTTCTTCCGCCGCCCGACGTTGATGGTCGCCGGGCAGGTCAAGCCTCCGCGGCTCGACCTCGCCAATGAGGACCTAGTCCGAGCGCACGTCCAGGCCGTGTGGCTCGCCGCCTCCGGCAAGCATCTCGGCGGCTCGCTCGCGGACGTGCTCGACCTCTCGGACGAAAGCGGACGGATGTTCCCGGTCATGACAGACCTCGCTGAGGCATTCGCCGACCCGCAGCTCGCGGCGCGCGCCCGACCTGCGGCGACAGCGCTGCTCGCAAGCATCCCGCAGCTCGACGAGGCGGAGTGGATGCACGACGAGTGGCTCGATGAGGTGCTGAACGAAGCCCCGCGCGCGTTCGACCGCGCCTGCGACCGCTGGCGCGAGCTGTACGTCGCAGCGCTCGATGCCCGCGACGCGCAGAACGTGATCGCCAACGACTTCTCACGTCCGCAGCGCGAGCGCAACCTGGCGCGGCAGCTCCGCGCCCAGGCCGAGGCGCAACTCGAGCTCCTCCGGGGCGACGGGTCGACCAGAAACGTCCAGTCGGACTTCTACAGCTACCGCTACTTCGCGAGCGAGGGCTTCCTGCCCGGCTACAGCTTCCCGCGGCTGCCTCTCTCGGCCTTCATCCCCGCCCGCCGCGGCCGCAAGGGAAGGGACGAATATCTCCAGCGTCCGCGGTTTCTT
>DASUJY010000047.1:0-56592 GCA_036279015.1 Gaiellaceae bacterium
CATCGACGAGGTGATCGCGGAGCGGATCGCCCGTTACCGCGCGGCGGTCGCGGACGGCTCGAGCATCCCCGAGGAGGTGCGGGCGGCCGTCCGGTTCGCCGCCGAGCGAGTCCCGGTCGCGATCGTCTCCGGCGCGGCGCGACCGGAGATCGAGCCAGTCGTCGAAGCGGCGGGGATCGCCGGCTGCTTCACGGCGATCGTCCCCGCGGAGGACGTCGAGCTCGGCAAGCCGCACCCGGACGGCTACCGAAGGGCGCATGCCCTCGTCGGCGAGGACATCGACCCAGAGGACTTCGTCGTCTTCGAGGACACCGAGGCCGGAGTCGCCTCCGCGAAGGCGGCCGGGATGCGCTGCCTCGCGGTGCTCGGAACGCTCGCGCCCGAGCGCCTCCAGGAGGCCGACGAGATCGTCGAGCGCATCGACCTCCCGCTCGTACAGAGGCTCTTCGCGGAACCGTGACCCCGCTCGTGCTTGCGCACCGCGGCGCCTGCTGGGAGGCGCCCGAGAACACGCCCGAGGCCTTCGAGCTCGCGATCGCCGAGCAAGCCGATTACATCGAGTTCGACGTGCGCGCGCGCGACGGCGAGCTCGTCGTCTGCCACGACCCCTCGCCTCCGGCCGGCGCGCCGCGGCTCGACGACGTCCTCGCGGTGCTGACCGGTCGCGTCGGGCTCGCCGTCGAGGTGAAGGAGGAGGAGACGACCGGCGCCGTCCTCGACGCGCTCGAGCGCCACCGGGTCGAGGTAGACGAGACGATCGTCGTCTCGTTTCGTCGCGGCGCACTCGAACAGGTGCGCGCTCGCCGGCCCGGGCTTCGCTGCGTGCTCCACGTGAAAGACCCGGCAGCGGCGGCGGGCTTCTGGGGGATCGGCTTCGAGGAGCCGGCCGACGCCTCGGCGATCCGGGAGGCGCTCTCGCTCGGCCTCGCGACGACGGTCTTCACGGTCAACGAGCCCGAGCGCATGCTCGAGCTAGCCCGCCTCGGCGTGACGGGCCTCTTTACGGACCGGCCGGGGCTGGCTCGCCGGACGCTCGAGGCTGCTCGCTGAGGGCGAGCACCCTGCCGGCGTCGGCGGGGAAGCGAGCCGCGACGCGCGACCCGACCGGCAGCTCGGCGGCGCGTGCTCCCGGGAGGTCGGCCGAGAGCTCGTGCTCGCCGGCGTCCACCTTCACGCGCGTGATCGCACCGAGGAAGATGTGCGCCACGACCTCGCCGAGGAGCGCGCCGGAAGCCCCGGCTCCGTCTGCCCGCTCGAGCGCGAGGATCTCCGGTCGCACGAGCACGAGCACGCGCTCGCCGCGCGGCAGGCCGCGCGCGTCGGCAACCGGGAGGAGCGTTCCTCCCACCTGCACCTCGCCTTCGTCGCCGACCGTCGCCTCGAGCCGGTTCATCGTGCCGATGAACTCGGCCACGAACGGCGTCCCGGGCGCGTTGTAGATGTCGCCGGGCGAGCCGATCTGCTCGATCCGGCCGTGCGAGAGCACCGCGACGCGGTCGGAGACCGAGAGGGCCTCCTCCTGGTCGTGCGTGACGTAGAGCGTCGTGATCCCGAGCTGGGTCTGGAGGCGCCGGATCTCCTCCCGAAGCTGGACGCGCACCTTCGCGTCGAGCGCGGAGAGCGGCTCGTCGAGGAGAAGGACGCGCGGCTCGATCGCAAGCGCCCGCGCGAGCGCGACACGCTGCTGCATGCCGCCGGAGAGCTGGTGCGGATAGCGCTTCGCCGCCGCCGAGAGACCGACGAGCTCGAGCAGCTCGTCCACGCGCTTGCGCCGCTCTGCTCCGCTCCGGCGCCGCACACGTAGGCCGAACTCGATGTTGTCCTCCGCGTTCATATTCGGGAAGAGCGAATAGGCCTGGAAGACCATGCCCATGTCGCGCTGGTTCGGCGGCACGTTGGTGAGGTCCGTGCCGGCGACCACGATGCGACCGGACGTGGGACGCTCGAAGCCGGCGACGATCCTGAGGGCCGTGGTCTTGCCGCAGCCCGACGGCCCGAGAAAGGAGAGGAACTCGCCCCCTTCGAGCGCGACGTCGATCTCCTCGATCGCCGTGAAGTCGCCGAAGCGCTTGTGGAGCTTCTGCAGCTCGAGGTAGGCCATTTACCTGGCGCCTCCCACGGAGACCGCGCCGCGCCCGGGACGGCGGCCGACGAAGAGGATGCCGAGAAGCGCGAGCCAGGTGAGCCCGAAGCTGATGATCGTTAGCGCCGCGGCCGGGTTGGCTTGCGTCTGGCCGATGTAGGCGATGTAGGTCGGGAAGGTGTTGAAGAGCGCGATGTGCGCCATGGTGAACTCGCCCATGACGAGGGCGAACGTGAGGAACGAGCCTGAGAGCGCGCCGGCGGCGATGTTCGGGAGGATCACCTTCAGGAGCGTCCGCCCCCAGCCGGCGCCGAGGCTCTGGGCCGCCTCGGTGAGCGTGTGCACGTCGATCGATCGGTAGGAGACGTCGAGCGCGCGGAACATGAACGGGAACGAGAGGACGACGTAGCCGGGGACGAGGAAGCGGGTCGACTCGACGAACCAGCCCGGCACCCAGTTGACGCTGTAGACGTACAGAAGGCCGACGACGAGCACGATCGGCGGGACGACGAACGGAAGCACCGAGAGGAACTCGACCAGGGGGCGCAGGCGCGGTAGGCGCAGGTGCACCCAGTACACGGTCGGGATGAAGATGATCAGGCTGACGACGATCGTGCCGAGCGCGAGCTTGAACGACGTCCAGAGAAGGTCCCGAAACTGCGGGTCGTCGAGGATCTGGCGGTACGAGGAGAAGCCGTACCCGCTTCCCTCCTCGAGGCTGAACTCGGCAGTGGCCGCGAGCGGGATGAAGAAGTAGGCGGCGCCGATGGCGAGCCAGACCCAGCCCGAGCGCGGGATGCGGCGAGTCATGCTCCCCTCCGCTGCCACCGCGATGCGCGCCGGTCAAGCACGAAGTAGATCGCCATCGCGACGGAGATGACGACGATCATCCCGAGGGCGAGCGCGTAGCCCTGGTGGGGATCGGAGAGGACATTACCGCCGAGCAGCTCACCGATCTGGAGCGGCGTCAGCTCGATCGTTCCCGAGGTCAGTGCATACGCCGTCGCGTAGGCCGCGAAGGCGCCGCCGAAGAGGAGCACCATCGCGCCGAGCATGGAGGGCAGGAGGATCGGGAGGCCGACGCGCCGCCAGTACTGCCAGGCCGTCGCACCCAGGTTGGCAGCCGCCTCGCGCCACTCCTCGCGCAGGCCGTCGATCGCCGGCGCGATGACGAGGATCATGAGGGGGATCTGGAAGTAGAGGTAGGTGGCGACGAGGCCCCAGAACCCGAAGAGCGTGAAGCCGTGGCCGTAGAGGTCGATGCCGACGTTGTCGAGGAACCGGGTCGCGGCGCCGACCGTGCCGAGCGTCGAGATGAAGGCGAACGCGAGCGGGACGCCGCCGAAGTTCGCGGCGACGCCCGAGAACGTCGTCATCACCGGCCTGATGAAGCGCGGCCCCCGCGGCGAGAGCGCCGCGTAGGCGACGAGCAGGCCGAGGATGCCGCCGAGGACGGCGGTGTAGAGGCTGATCTTGATGCTCGTCACGTAGGCCGAGCGGTACGGCTCGTGGAAGATCTGCGAGACGAAATGCGTCGTGAACGAGCCCTCCTCGGTCCGGAAGGAGCCGAGGAGCACGGCGAATCCGGGGACGAGCAGGAACGCGGTCGCCCAGAGGAGGAACGGCGCGACCCCGAGCCAGCCGAGGCCGAGACGCCTCCGGCCGGCCCGCGGTGCGGCCGGCCGGACGACGTCGATCGTTTCCGCTTGCGTCGCCAGCTAGTGCTCCTTCCGGTGATGGCCACGCGTTTCTGGCGAGTGCACGGGGCCGTCAGGCAAGGACGCAGGGAGCGTCAGTATGCAGACATATTGGCGCGACCGAGGACGCCGCCTGGCGGTTCCGGGCACCGCCAGAGATGCCCTGACTATTGCCGGATGGAGCACTTACCCCCCGACGGCTCCCCAGCCGCTCGCGATCACCTTGGTCGCGGCGTCGTTCTGCTCGGGCGACGGGAACTCGACGTTCGCGTACAGGTCGGCCGACGGCAGCGCGTCGAGGAGCTCCTGCGGGATGACGCCGCGGTCGGACATGTCCTGGAACCGCGCCGGATGCGAGAAGCCCTTCAGCCAGAGGAGCTGGCCCTCGTCCGAGTAGAGGAACTCCTGCCAGAGCCTGGCCGCGAACGGGTTCGGCGCCTCGGCGTTGATCGCCTGGCAGTAGAAGTTGGCCACCGCCCCGTCCGTCGGGATCGTGACCTCCCAGGTGATGTTCGACTTGAACTCGTCACCGTAGGAGAGCTGCAGGTAGTCCCAGTCGATGGTGACGGGTGTCTGGCCGTTGCCGACCGTGGCCGGCGTCGCGTCGACGAGGATGAAGTTGCCCATGTCCTTCAGCTCTTTGAAGAAGTCGATGCCGGGCTGGATGTCGTCCAGCGAGCCGCCGTTGGCGACGGAGGCTGCGTAGACCGCCGCGAAGGCCGAGCCCGACTCGCGCGGGTCGCCGTTCAGGGCGACCTTGCCCTTGTACTCGGGGTTCTTCAGGTCGGCCCAGCTGTGCGGGAGCGGAGCGACCTTCGTGTTCGCCCCGAGCGAGACGACGCCGTAGTAGTCGCCAACCCAGGCGCCGTCGGCATCCTTCAGGTTGTCCGGAATCGTGTCCCACTGCGAGTTCTTGTAGTTCGCGTAGAGCCCCTTCTCCTTGCCCTCGGCCGCGAACGCCGGCCCGACGTCGAGGACGTCCGGCGCCCGCGACTGGCCCTTGAGCGACTGGACGGCCTGGTTCTCCTCCGCCGAGGAGCCGTTCGGGTTCGCGTTCGAGATCGTGATGCCGTACTTCGACTGGAAGGTGTCCATGATCTCGCCGTAGTTGGCCCAGTCCGGCGGCAGCGCGATCGTGTTCAGCTTCCCTTCGCCCTTCGCCGCGGCGGTCAGGTCCTCCATGGAGATGTCGGCGCCCGAGGCCGGAACCTCCGGGGCGGCAGATCCACCGGTCGTTCCGCCGCTCGACTCGCTTCCCCCTCCGCACGCAGCTGCGATCGCCGGCAACGCCGTCAGCCCTGCTCCGAAGACGACGCTTCGCCGCAAGAGCGAGCGCCGTGTGAGCTTGGCCTCCTCCAAAGCGCGCTCCAGGCGCTCTTCCAACTCGCGGTCCTGCATGTTGAGCCTCCTCGCGTGGGATTGGGGTTTCCGATGGTCTCACGGAGTTAGGCTCCCTTCAAGATGCGACCGGATCCGTTCGGGCAGATGGGCACCTGGCTCAGGTGCGCGCTGCACGCCCACACGACCAACTCCGACGGCGAGCTGGCGCCTTCCGAGCTCGTCCGCCACTACGAGGAGGCGGGCTTCGACGCGCTCGCGATCACAGACCACTGGGTGAGGACAGTCGAGCCCTCGACGGACAGCCTGCTCGTCCTGGCCGGCACCGAGCTCGACGCGCTCCGCGGCGACAGGCGCACGTCCGCACACGTGCTCGCACTCGGGATCGAGAACGATCCGGAGCCTCGCGCTTCCGACTTTCCCGGCCTCGAGGAGACCGTCGCCTGGGCGCGCGCCGCCGGCGGCGTGCCCTACATCGCACACACGTACTGGAGCGGTCTCAGGAGCGACGAGTTCGAGCGCTGCGAGGGGCTCGCGGGCCTCGAGGTCTTCAATGCGGGCTGCGAGCTCGAGGTTGGCCGAGGGCATGCGGCGCTGCACTGGGACGAGACGCTCGAAGCCGGCGGACGGCTGTTCGGAATCGCGACCGACGACTCGCACCACCCGGGCCGCGACAGCGGACACGCCTGGGTGTGGGCGTGCTGCGAGGAGCGAACGCCCGAGGCCGTCCTGGCGGCGCTCGACTCGGGCGCCTTCTACAGCTCGGCCGGGCCCGAGATCCAGGCGCTCGAGACCGACGACGGAGACGTCCTCGTCCGCTGTAGCCCAGCCCGCAGCCTCACCCTCGTGAGCGGGCGGACGAAGGGCGCCCGCGTCAACGCCGGCGAGGGGGCCTACATCTACTCCGGGGAGGTGCTCGCGACGGACGGCGACGGCCTGATCGTCGAGGCCCGGCTGACCCGGCCGCAGGGCGCTTCGCACGGACGTCTCGAGGTCGAAGACGACGCTGGGCGCCGAGCCTGGACGAATCCCTTATGGCCCTAGAGTGGCGCGCCGACGCGCTCGCGCGGCTCTCGGAGCGCGAGGTCGACCTGCTCGTCGTCGGGGGCGGCATCGTCGGCGCAGGCATCGCCTCCGAGGCGGCGCGGGCGGGGCTCTCCGTCGCGCTCGTCGACAAGGGCGACTTTGGCTCGGCGACCTCGAGCGCGTCCTCGAAGCTGATCCACGGCGGCCTCCGCTACCTGCGCCTCGGCGACGTCCGCCTCGTGCGGGAGGCGCACAGGGAAAGGCGTGCGCTCATGCGCGTGGTCGCTCCGCACCTCGTGCGCCGGCTCCCGTTCCTCTTCCCCGTCTACGAGGGCGGGCCGTACAGGGCGCTCACGATCCAGACCGGGCTCTGGCTCTACTCGACGCTCGCACGCGAGCGCCTGGGCGGACTGGTGCCGCCGGAGCGCTCGCGGCGGAGCATCCCGCCCCTTCGGCTCGAGGGCCTGCGCGGCTGCGGCCTGTACGCCGACGCGTGGACGCACGACACGCGCCTCTGCCTGGCGAACGTCCGCGCCGCCGAGGAGAGCGGCGCCGTCGTCTTGAACTACGCCGAGGTGACGGAGCTCGCGAGCGCCGGCGGCCGGGTGCGCGGCGCCGCGGTGCGCGACGTGCTCGGAGGCGAAACAGCTTCCGTCTGCGCGCGCGTCGTCGTCAACGCCACGGGCCCCTGGGTCGACCGGCTGCGGCGCCTCGAGGACCCCGGCGCGCGGGCCTCCGTCCGCCTCAGCAAGGGCGCCCACGCGATCCTGCGGCTCGACGAGCCCTGGAGCGCCGCGCTCACGATCCCCCATGACAGCGTGCGGGTGTCGTTCGCCGTGCCGTGGGAGGGCATGCTCCTCCTAGGCACGACGGACACGCTCTACGAGGGCGACCCGGACGACGTGACCGCGACTCCGGAGGACGTCGACCAGATCCTCTCCGAGGCCGCGACCGCCCTCGACGCGGCCGTTCTCCGGCCGGAGGCGATCCGCTCGCGCTTCGCCGGCCTGCGCGTCCTCCCCGGCGCGGAGGGAGCGACCGCGAGCGCCCGGCGCGAGACCGTCTTCCTGCGCGGGCGGGGCGGGATGCTGACTGTGGCCGGCGGCAAGCTGACTACCTACCGCCGCATCGCGCTCGCCGCACTCGGGCAGGTGCGCGGGGAGCTCGGTCTCCATCGGCTGCCCGGCCGGCCGGTGCCGCTCCCGGGCGCGTCCGACCTCGCAGAGGCGGGCGCGCGGCTTGCGCGCGCCCAAGGCGACCTCGAGCCCGCGCTCCGCTCGCATCTCGCGCATCTGTACGGGAGCCTGGCCGAGGAGGTGCTCGCCGAGGCGGCCGACGACCCCTCACTCCTCGAGCGGCTCCATCCGGACGCCCCCGACATCGGTGCGCAGGCGGTCTATGCGCGGAAGCGGGAGTGGGCGTGCACGCCGGAGGACGTGCTGCGCCGCCGGACGACGCTCGCCCTGCGCGGCCTCGTCCCGACGGGGACGGTCGCCGAGCTCATCAGATAGTCAGAGCTCGACGATCACGGTCTTCGTCTCCGTGAACGTCTCGAGCGGATAGCGGCCGCCGACCCGTCCCACGCCGCTCCGCGAGCCCGCCCGCCCCCCGAAGGGCAGGTGGCTCTCCCAGTAGTTGGACGACTCGTTGACGTTCACCCATCCGGCGCGCGCGGCCTCGGCGAAGCGAAGCCCGCGGCGAAGATCCTGGGTGAAGACGGAGGTCAGGAGGCCGTACGGAGACGCGTCGACCAGCGCGAGCGCCTCGTCCTCGCCCTTGATCGTGGAGATCGGCACGATCGGGCCGAAGGTCTCCTCGGTCGCGACCTCCATCTCGTGCGAGACGCGGTCGAGGATCGTGGGCTCGTAGTAGAGCGTCGTGGGATAGCCGCCCGCTCGCGCGCCGCCCGCGACGAGCGCGGCGCCGCGGTCGACCGCGTCGCCGATGTGGCGGTCCATCTTGGCGGCGACGGGCTCGTTGTTGAGCGGCCCCATCGTCGTCTCGTCGGCGAAGGGGTCGCCGAGCCGGACCTCCTTCGCGACAGCGGCCGCGAGCCGGTCGAGGTACTCGTCGTGAACGGCCTCGTGGACGAGGAAGCGCTCGCCGGCGGTGCAGCTCTGGCCGGCGCAGAGGAACGACGCGACGAGCGTCGCCGCGACGGCCCTGTCGAGGTCGGCGTCCTCGAGGACGACGACCGGCCCGTTCCCTCCCATCTCGAGGAGGAGCGCCTTGCCGGCGGCGCGCTCGGCCACCCGGTGGCCGGTTTCGATCGATCCGATGAAGCCGATCGCGTGCGTGCCCGGGCTGGCGGCGATCTCGTCTCCCACCACCGCTCCCTCGCCTGTGACGAGGTTGAAGACGCCCGCGGGAAGCTCCGCGGCCTCGATGCACTCGGCGAGCTTCACGGCCGCAACCGAGGTGGTCGGCGCCGGCACCCAGACGACCGCGTTCCCTGCCGCGAGCGCGGGCGCGATCACCTCTGCGGGCATCGTGTACGGCCAGTTCCACGGCGTGATCACGCCCACGACGCCCTTGGGCACGCGGTAGACGAGGGCGCGCTTCCCCGCGTCGACGGACGGCGGCAGCGAGCCTTCGAGCCGGCGCGCGTCGGCGGCGGCTTCGCGCCAGTACTCCTCCAGCTCGTCCACCTCGTCGTAGGCCTCGGCGCGGAGCGGCTTCCCCTGGTCGAGGGTCAGCGTGCGGGCCAGGTCGTCGCGGCGCTCGGCGACGGCCTCTGCGATCCGCTCCATCGCGGCGGCGCGCTCGAACGCCGAGCGGGCCGCCCACTCCTTCCAGGCGCCGTTCGCGGCCGCGATCGCCCGTCGCGCATCCTCGCGGCTCCCCGCCGGTACCGTGCCGAGGCTCTCGCCGGTCGCGGGGCTCGTCGCCACGAGCGTCTCGCCCGAGCCGCTCCCGACCCATTCGCCGGCGATGAGCATGCGGTGGTCCACGACCCGAGTCTAAGCCCCTGGCCCCAACGGCCAAGCCGGGGTCAGACCCCGGCATGTCACTTCGCGACCCGTCCTCTTCCGGTCGGGCGGAGTTTGCCGGCAGACGGGATCCCGGTCGAAACCAGGGACAAGAGCGCGGCGGCGAGGGACTGATCCAGGCGACGCGATTGTGTCGGAAGCGAAACGCCGGACCGTCCCCGCGAGCCACGTCGGGGTCAGACCCCGACGTGTCCGGATCGGACGAGCGCGAACGCGGCTCGGAGACTAGTGGGCCGGGGGCTCCCAGCCTTCGAGAGTCGGCGGCTCGTAGTCGGTGCCGACCGTCTTCGAGCCCTCGACCCACGGGCCGAGCTCGGGCTGGGGGAACTTCGTGTGCTTCTCCTTCAGCTGGATGCCGTACGAGTTCCCGGACTGGAGGTGCTTGACGAGCACCTTGCGGGCGATCTCGTCCTCGCGACCATCCGGGATCGGGAAATAGATGCGCACGAAGGAGTTCGAGTAGCGGTCGAAGACCGCCGGCGTGCCCTCCTCCTCGAGGAGCTCGACGTCCTCGAGCCAGTTGATGTCCTCCCCGGGCGTGGCCGCAAGCAGGTCGACGTTCTCGATCTCCGAGATGTCCTCCTGGTAGGACTGGCGCTTGCCCGACAGGTATTCGGAGTCGATGTCCTTGATCTTCTCGGGCTCGCCCCGCGCCATCAGTCGGCCGCTCCCGTCAGCCGGTCCTCCGACTCGGGCAGGTAGTCGACCGGGAACTCGAGGTGCTTCTCCAGCAGCCGCTCGATCTTCGCGAGCGCGCGCTCCTCCGAGACTCCCGGGATCCAGTCGGTCCCTGCCAGGGGAACCTTCGCCATCGCCGCAGCCTCGACGGTCAGGGCGCAAAGATCCTCCGGCTCGAGCGAGTGGACGTTCGTCTTCCCGCATGCTCGGGCGAGCATCTGCACCTCGAGCGTCAGCGTGTGGAGGAAGTTGTAGACCCGCTCGGCCGCCTCGTCGACGACGAGCCGCTTGCGCAGCTCCGGATCCTGCGTCGTGATCCCGACCGGGCAGCGCCCCGTGTGGCAGTGGTAGCACTCGCCGGCCGGCACGCCGATCGTCCCCTCGTAGTCGGTGACGCCCGGGATCTCCTTGTTGCAGTTGAGGGCGACGAGCCCCGCGTGACCGATCGCCACGGCCTTCGCCCCGAGCGAGAGCGCCTTGGCGACGTCGCCGCCGTTCCGGATCCCGCCCGCGACGACCAGGTCGATCTCGTCCGCCAGGCCCACGTCCTCGAGAGCACGCCGAGCCTCCGGAATCGCAGCCATCAGCGGAATGCCGGTTTCCTCTGTCGCGATGTGCGGCCCCGCTCCCGTGCCGCCCTCGGCACCGTCGAGGTAGATGATGTCCGGCCCGCACTTGGCTGCCATGCGCACGTCGTCGTAGACGCGCGCCGCGCCGAGCTTGAGCTGGATCGGGATCTGGTAGTCGGTCGCCTCCCGGATCTCCTGGATCTTCAACGAGAGATCGTCGGGCCCGAGCCAGTCGGGATGCCGCGCCGGCGAGCGCTGGTCGATCCCGGGCGGGAGCGAGCGCATCTCCGCCACCTGCTCGGTCACCTTCTGGCCCATCAGGTGCCCACCGAGGCCGACCTTGCAGCCCTGGCCGATGAAGAACTCGCACGCGTCCGCGAGCATGAGATGGTGCGGGTTGAACCCGTACCGGCTCTGGATGCACTGGTAGTACCACTTCGTCGAGAGGTCGCGCTCCGGCGGGATCATCCCGCCCTCACCCGAGCACGTCGCCGTGCCCGCCATCGACGCGCCCTTGGCGAGCGCCATCTTCGCCTCGAGCGAGAGCGCGCCGAAGCTCATGCCCGTGATGTAGACCGGGATGTCGAGCTCGATCGGGTTCTTCGCGAAGCGCGCGCCGAGCACCGTCTTCGTCTGGCACTTCTCGCGGTACCCCTCGATCACGAACCGGGTCAGCGTTCCCGGCATGAACATGAGGTCGTCCCAGTGCGGGATCTTCTTGAACATCGAGAACCCACGCATGCGGTAGCGGCCGAGCTCGGCCTTCATGTGGATGTCGTTCAGGACCTCCGGCGTGAAGATCGGGCTGCGCCCGAGGACGGTGCGCCGCTCGGGCTGCTCGCTCCCGACGTTCTCGCCGACCTGGTCGTAGCGATCGCTGGTTGTCATAGGACGAGCTTCCTTTCGGCCGGCTCGAGGTTGTCGTAGTTGTAGAGCACCTTGCCGCAGACGAACTTCTGGAGCTCCGGCGGCTCGCCGAGCCCGTAGATCCGGAACTTGCGCTCGACGAACTCGGTGTCCGCGTCGGTCCACTCGCCCGGCACGCAGTCGATCCCGAGCGACTTCACCTTGCCCGCGACGTAGATCGTGCCGTCGTACATCGAGTCGCCGAGGCCTGGACCGACGTTTCCGCAGAGGATCTGGCGGCCGCGCTGCATCATGAAGCCCGTCATCGAGCCGGCGTCGCCGAGCACGATGATCGTCCCGCCCTTCTGGTCGATCCCCGAGCGCGCGCCGACCTGGCCCTTGACGACGAGGTCGCCCCCGCGCATGGCCGCGCCGGTGAGCGAGCCCGCATTCCCCTGGACGACGACGACGCCGCTCATCATGTTCTCGCACGCCGACCAGCCGACGCGCCCGTTGATCTGGATCTCCGGCCCGTCGATGAGGCCGCAGCCGAAGTAGCCGAGCGAGCCGTCGAAGGTGATCTTGCAGCGGGTGAGGATGCCGACTCCGATCGAGTGCTTGGCGCCCGGGTTCAGGACGGTGACGTCCCCGATCCCCTCTTCGTAGAGGAGCCGCCGCAGCTCGAGGTTGATCTGGCGAGTCGAGAGGTCGCGTGCGTCGAACGTGGCCTTGCCGCGTTCGATCTTCGCCGTCTTCGGCGCCTCCGCGTGCGGCTCGGCGAGACCGCGTGCGTCATACGTGATCCGCTGCTCGCCTACAGCTGCCATTCGAGCCCTCGGTCTTGGTCGGCCGAAATCGCGGCGCAGCCGTGGATTTCGGCCGATAGTCCTACCGCTGCCACACCATCACCTCGCCTTCGTACGGATCGTGGGTGTCGATCTCCCGATCGAAAACGGCGCGGATGGCGATCTCCTCGGAGGCGAGCGCGACGACCTCGTCCGACTCGTAGAGCACAAGGGGTTTCGCTGCCATCTCGTCCTTCGCTACCCCGAGCGCGTCGTCGGTGACCGCGATGTAGGTGAAGACGCCGTCGAGCTCCTCGAGCGAGTCGCGCATGGCGGACTCGAGGTCGGCACCCTCCGCCATCTTCTGGGCGAGGTAGACCGCGATGATCTCGGAATCGCACTCCGACTGGAAGCGGTGGCCCGAGCGCTCGAGGCGGCGCTTCCACTGGAAGTAGTTCGTCAGCTGACCGTTGTGGACGACGGCGACGTCCTTGAAGGGATAGGCCCAATAGGGGTGGGCGCCCGAGATGTCGACATCGGACTCGGTCGCCATGCGCACATGGCCGATTGCGTGGGTGCCGTCGAAGCCGCCGAGCTCGTACTGGTCGCACACGGTGTCCGCGTCGCCGAGGTCCTTGACGATCTCGAGCGAGCGCCCGATCGAGAGCACCTCCGCATCGGGGATGTCCTCGATCCGGTCGGTCAGATCCTTGAGGTCTCCGTCGTAGGCGAACGTCACGCGGTGGGCATACTCCGTCTCCTGCTCATGCTCGCGGACGCCGGCCCCGGCAGCCTTGAGCCGCTGGAGGACGCGCGCCTGATGGCGCTCGAGGCGCTCGTCGAACTCGAAGTCACGCGGCGTGTTCGAGTCGGCGAGCGTGTAGCGCATGACGGCGATGCCGTCGTTTGCCTGCCCGTAGAGCGCGTAGCCGGTCGAGTCCGGGCCCCTGTGCTTCATGGACTGGAGCATCCGGGTCATGTCGCGGCCGATCTCGTGCGTCCCGTCGCGGTAGATGATGCCTGCAATTCCGCACATTTAGGTCTCCCGCTAGGGCAGGACGTCGAGGTACTCGGAGACGTCCCAGTCGCTCACCTGCGCGCAGTGCCGCTCCCACTCGTCCCGCTTGTAGTGCATGAAGACACGGTACATGTCGCCTGGCATCGCGCTCTTGACCACCTCGTCCTCCTCGAGCGCGTCGAGCGCCGCGCCGAACGTCATCGGAAGACGCTTGACCTCCTTGCCCGCCTCCATCGCCTCGTAGATGTTCCGCTCCTCCGGGACGCCCGGATCGAGCTTGCGCTCGATGCCGTCGCGCATCGCCGCGAGCAGGCCGGCGAGGGAGAGATACGGGTTCACCGCCGAGTCGACCGTCCGGTACTCGAAGCGCCCGGGGGCGGAGACACGGAGCGCGGTCGTCCGGTTCTGGTAGCCCCAGTCGGCGAAGACGGGCGCCCAGAAACCGGTGTCCCAGAGGCGCCGGTACGAGTTCACCGTCGAGCAGGTGAGGGCCGTGAGGGCAGGCTGGTGGGCCATGATCCCGCCGATCGCCCAGAGGCCGTGCTGGCCAGGCTTCTGTTGGTCGTCGCCCTCGGGCATGAAGACGTTCTCGTCGCCGCGCCAGATCGAGATGTTGTGGTGGCAGCCGTTCGCGGAGACGCCCATGAACGGCTTCGGCATGAAGCAGGGGAAGGCGCCGAGCTCGCGCCCGACCTGCTTGCAGATCTGCCGGAACGTGGAGAGATTGTCGGCGGCCCGCTCGGCCCGGTCGAAGCCGAAGTTGAGCTCGATCTGCCCGGGCGCGTCCTCGTGGTCGCCCTGGATCATGTCGAGGCCCAGCTGCTGGCCATAGTCGACGACCTGGTTGATGATCGGCTGGAGCTCGGAGAACTGGTCGATGTGGTAGCAGTACGGCTTCGTCACGCCCTGCACCGAGGGCGTCCCGTCGTCGTTCAGCTTGAGCCACATCATCTCGGGCTCCGTGCCGGCCCGGAGGTGGAGGCCGGTGTCTTCCTCGAACTCGTCCTGGAGGCGGATGAGGTTGCCGCGGCAGTCCGAGGTGAGGAAGCCGCCCGGGTCCTCGCGCTCCTCGCGGTTGCGGAAGCACTGGCACCAGACGCGCGCGAGCTTCTTGCCGTCCCCGGCCGTCCAGGGGAGGACAGCGAAGGTCTCGGGCTCGGGGATCCCGACGAGCTCGGCCGCTTCCGGCCCGTAGCCGATGTAGTTCCCGTGCCGGTCGATGAAGAGGTTCGCGGTCGCGCCGTAGACGAGCTGGAAGCCCTTGCGCGCGATCGTCTCCCAGTGGGGGGCCGGGACGCCTTTGCCCATGATCCGCCCCGTGACCGAGGGGAACTGGTAGTAGATGTACGAGATGCCTTCGGCGTCGATCCGCTTGCGGACGTCGGCGACGAGGTCCTCCCGCCCGTCGGCGTCGACGAAGCGCTCGAGATCGGTCGCAACCTTGGTTGCCACGAACTTCCTCCTCTTCGGGGGGCCGGTGCGCAGATACTAAAGCCCGCAAGTGCCCGGCTCCACCGGCAGGCGGCCCGGGCTAGGAGAGGTCGATCTCTCGGACGAGGAGGTGCTGGTAGATCTCGCGGTAGAGGCCGATCGCCTGGCCGATGTCGCCGGGATCGACGTCCTCGCCCTGGTCGACGCGCCGCGTGACGTCTTGCGCGGCGCGGTAGGAGCCGCGCACCTCCGGGTCGACGCCCTCGTCGTCGACCTGGTCCTCCGTGTCGATCGGGTAGCCGACCTCGGCGAGCATGCGCCTGACGAGGTCGTCGAGCTCCGGGAGCGCCTCGGCCGGCGCGTCGACGACGAGCGGCTCGAGCTGCGCCCACTCGGCCTCCCATTCGCCGCGGTCGAGCCCTGGCTCGGACATGAGGTCCTCCTACCTCCGACGCCCGGAATCTCAAACACCCGCCTGCGGTTCTACACTCGCCTTCGTGAAGGTCCTGATCGTCGGCTCGGGCGGCCGCGAGCACGCGCTCGCCTGGAAGATCTCGCAGAGCCCCGAACTCTCGGAGCTGCACGCGGCCCCTGGGAACCCCGGCATCGCCGCCCTCGGGCGCTGCCATCCGATCCGCACGGACGACGTCGAGGGCCTCCTCGGCCTCTGCCGCCAGCATGAGATCGACCTCGTCGTCGTCGGGCCGGAAGCCCCGCTCGTCGCGGGCATCGCCGACGAGCTCCGGCGCGCCGGCGTCGCGGTCTTCGGGCCCGGCCGGGAAGCGGCCCGGATCGAGGGCTCGAAGCAGTTCGCGAAGGACGTGCTCGCCGCCGCCCGCGTGCCGACCGCGACGGTCGTGTCGGAGGCGCGGGCGCCGTGCGTCGTCAAGGCCGACGGGCTCGCGGCCGGCAAGGGCGTCTTCGTCTGCCGCACGCAGGAGGAGGCCGACGCCGCGCTCGACCGTGCACGGGAGCTCGGCGGCGGAGTCGTCCTCGAGGAGCTGCTCGAAGGCGAGGAGATCTCGCTCTTCGCGATCTGCGACGGCCGCGACGTCCTTCCGCTCGCCCCCGCCCAGGACTACAAGCGTCTGCTCGACGGCGACGAGGGGCCGAACACCGGCGGAATGGGCAGCTACTCCCCGGTGCCATTCATCCGGGACGAGGAGGTCGACGAGCTCGTCGAGCTGGTGCACCGGCCTGTCCTCGCCGAGCTGGCGCGGCGAGGCTCGCCGTTCGTCGGGCTTCTCTACGCCGGCCTCATGCTCACCGAGCGCGGCCCCCTGGTGCTCGAGTTCAACTGCCGCTTCGGCGACCCAGAGACGCAGGCGCTCCTCCCCCGCCTGGAAGGCGACCTGCTCACCGCGCTTGCGGCCGCCGCCCAGGGCGAGCTCGCCGGCACGGACCTGAGCGCGGGTCCCGCGGCGGCCGTCGCGGTCGTCCTCGCGGCGTCGGGCTATCCCGAGGCGCCGGAGCGAGGCGTCGCGATCGGGGGCGCCGAGGTGGCCGAGGCAACCGGAGCGCTCCTCTTCCATGCCGGGACCGCCCTCCGGCACGGCCAGCTGGTCTCGGCGGGCGGGCGGGTCCTCGACGTGGTCGGGACCGGCGAGTCCGTCAACGAGGCGCGCGAGCAGGCGTATGCGGCCGTCGAGCAGATCGACTTCCCGGGCGTGCAGTACAGGGGCGACGTGGCGGAGAGGGCGGTTCGTGTCGCAGGCTGAGTCGCACCTGCACGAGGTTCCAGCGACCTTCGCCGTCCTGGAGGAGTTCGAGGACGCCGGCCCGCTCGTCGGCATCCTCATCGGCTCCGAATCCGACCGTGAGGCGATCGAGCCCGCCGTCGAGGAGCTGAACGAACGCGGCATCTCGAACGAGCTGCGGGTGCTCTCCGCGCACCGCGATCCTCGGGGCGTGGCCGAGTACGCCTCCACTGCAGCCCTGCGCGGGGTACGGGTCATCATCGCGGGTGCCGGCATGTCCGCTGCGCTTCCCGGCGCGGTGGCCGCCTACACGGAGCTGCCGGTGATCGGCGTGCCCCTGGCGTCTTCGAAGACGGCTGCCGGCGGGCTCGACGCCATCCTCTCGATCGTCCAGATGCCGCCCGGCGTACCGGTCGCCTGTGTCTCGCTGAACGGCTCCCGAAACGCTGCCATCCTCGCGGCGAAGATCCTCGCCCAGGGCGGCGCTCTTCCGCCCGAGCCGCGATCGACCGCGCAGGCGTAGGGAACTGTTCCGGCCCGTCACGGGTCGAAGTGGCATGAAGCTCGCATACGCGCTCCTCGTGCTCGGCGCCGCCTTCGCGGCGACTGCGTGCGGATCCTACGAGGGGAGCCCACCGCCCACCGCGACGCTCCGCGTCGCCCAGGTGCTCGACGAGTCCGGGGGGCTGTACGCCGAGGGGTCGCGCTCCTACGTCCGGCTCGTCGCTCCGAACGACGCCGTCCGCGCCGAGGAGGAGCTCGATCCCGAGACCCAGTCGATCGTCCTGACGGTGCCCGCGGGCCCCTACACCCTCGAGAGCTGGCAGCGGCCGTGCGACGGAAACTGTGGCTACCTCGATCCGCCCACCGACCGGTGTTCCGCGACCCTCGAGGTCGACGCGGGGACGGCGACGCGGGCGACGGTCAGGCTCCGGCCCGGCGAGGGCTGCACGATCGAAGTCGCCTGAGACGCGAACGGGGCCGCTGCCGGCCCCGTTCCGCACGCATCCCGGGCGATGAGCTAGTCGTCGTCCCCTCCACCGGGGCCGGAGTGGCCGCCGCCGCCGTCGCCGTGGCCGGAGTCGTCCGAGCCGGGCCCGGAGTTCCCGGAGTGGTCATCGTCCCGCTCCTCGAACGCGTCATCGTCGTCCCCCGCGGGATTGCCCGTGCAGCGCGGGTCGTTTGCGTGCTCGGCCTCGTCGCACGGGCCGCTCACGTCCTCGCCCGGCTCCCGGAAGTCGTCGTCGGCGATCGCGTCGTCGTCGTCGAGAACCGGCGCGCCCGTGCAGCGCGGGTCGTTCGCGTGCTCTGCCTCGTCGCACGGGCCTCTCACGTCCTCGCCGGGCTCACGCGCCGAGCGGTCGTCCGGCCGCGGCGCCGTGGTGACTGTGGTCGGGGCGACGGTCGCGCCGCTCGGATCGTCCGAGCCGCCGCCGGTCGCTGCGGCGACCCCGACTCCGCCCCCGATCGCGAGGAGCGTGAGCGGAATGAGCAGCAGCTTGTTGAAACCCTTCATTGCGTTTCCTCCCTCGTTTGCCTACTCCCTCGAGGCTAGGAGGGCGCGATCCAAGCGCGGGCGCAATCCCGGTCAAGGTTCGGTCGCGTGCGGTAAAGAGTCGGTTCAGACGCGCGCAGCGGGGTCAGTCGTCCCCGCCGGAGTCGTCCGATCCGTGCCCGGAGTTGTCGTCCGATCCGCCAGAGCCGGACCCGGACGAGCCGGGGCCCGAGCTGTCGTGGTCGCCGTCCGGGCCGCGGTCGCCGCCGTGATCGTCGGCCGTCGTCGTCCCGCCGGTCGTCGTCGACGCGTCGTCTTCGCGCTCTCGCTTCCTCTCCTTTCTGGAGTCGGAGTCGTCCACGAGCGCGCGCGGATTGCCCTTGCCGATCGCCGAGCCCGGCAGTGCGGGCGGCTCGGCGGCGATCGTCGTCGCCGAGGTGAGATAGACGGCGAGGGCGAGCCCGACCGGGAGCGCCAGGCCGAGCAGCGCCGCGCCAAGTGTCCGCCAGGAGTCCATGAGCCGACCGTAGCAATCGGCGGGTTCAGAAACGGTAAAGCGCCGGTCAGCGATCGGCAGGCACGCGCCGGAAGGCTGCCTCGATCCGCGTGCCCGGGCCGTCGGCGAGGCTGACCTCCCCGCCCCAGCGCTCGACCAGCTCGGCGACGATCGCGAGCCCGAGGCCCGTTCCCGCCCCGCTCCGCCGCCCTTCCGCGCCCCGGTAGAAGCGCTCGAAGACACGCTCGCGCTCGTCCGCCGGGATCCCCGGCCCGTCGTCGGCGACAGCGATGCTCGCCTTCCCGTCGGCGACGAGCGACTCGACAGTCACATGCGTTCCCGGAGGCGCGTAGCGGAGGGCGTTCTCGATCAGGTTGTCGAGCACCTGGGCCAGATCCTTCGGATCGGCGACGACGTCCGCCCGCTCGTGTCTCCCCGCCGCCAGGGTCTTCTCGGCCTCGCTCGCCGGACCGCGCCAGCGCTCGACGGCGGCGCCGACGAGCTCGGCGAGGTCGACCTCCGTGCCGGCCGGCCGCGCCGTCGCGGCGCCGGCGAGGGCGAGCAGGTCGGCGACGAGCGCGCTCAGTCGGTCGACCTCGAGCTCGGCCTTCGATGCGTTCTCGGCCGCGGTGCCGCCCTCGGCCCGGATCGCCTCGAGCCGCAGCTTCAGCCCGGTCAGCGGCGTCCGGAGCTGGTGCGAGGCGTTCGCGACGAAGTCGCGCTGTGCACGGAGGCTCGTCGCGAGAGCGTCGGCCATGCGGTTGAAGGAGACGCCGAGCTCGGCGAGCTCCTTCGGGCCCTCGGTCGCCGCGCGGGCGTCGAGGTCGCCGCCGCCGAGCCGGGCCGCGGTGTCGCGCAGGCGCGCGAGCGGCCGCGCGACGGTGCTCGCGAGGATCCACGCGAGCACGAGCGCGCCCGCGACGACCGCGAGCCCGATGAGCGCGAGGCGAAGCCAGCTGCGGTGAACCCTCGCGACGAGGGATTCGCGGGACGCCGAAAGCCGGACGGCGCCCACAACCTGGCCCTGGTCGACGACGGGGACGGTGACGAGCAGGAGCTCTGCGCCCGCCGTCTGGCTGAAACGGCGCCGGAAGTCGACGCGCCCGTCCCCGATGGCGACCCCGAACTCAGGCCTCCGGTTGCTGGCAAAGCCAACTCCCGGAGCTGCGGAACCGGAGCTGTCCGCCAGCAGGCGGCCGTTGAGATCGGTGACGATCACGCGCTCGCCGGAGTTCGCAGCGGTCTTGCGAACTGCGGCCGTCAGCGCCGCCGGCGCGGCCTCGCCTGCGCCGGCGGCCGCGGTGACGTCGTCCGCCACCTGGGCGGAGAGGAGCGCCGCGCGGCCGAGCACGGACGTCTGGAAGTCGGAGTCCGCGCGCCGCTCGATGTTGAGGGCGAGCGGGATCTCGAGCGCGAGGACGACCGCCGCGACCAGGTAGGCCGCGGCGAGAACGAGGCGGACGCGGAAGCTCACGGCTCGAGCTCGTCGGGAGATGAGAAGCGAAAGCCGACGCCGCGCACGGTGTGGATGTAGCGCGGCGAGGCCGGATCGTCGCCCAGCTTCTTTCGCAGCGAGCTGAGATGGACGTCGAGCGTCTTCGTCGACCCGAACCAGTTCGGGTCCCACACCTCGGAAACGAGGTCGTCGCGCTTCACGAGCTTGCCGGCGTTCTCGAGCAGGACACGAAGGAGCTCGAACTCCTTCACCGTCAGATCGACCCGGTTCCCCGCGCGGGTGACGGCGCGCGTATCGAGATTGACGGTCACGTCGCCGCTCTCGAGGACGGGGCCCGCCTCGGCGGCCGGCTCGGGGCCGGCCCGGCGCAGGACGGCCCGCATCCGGGCGACCAGCTCGGCGGCGCTGAACGGCTTCGTGACGTAGTCGTCGGCCCCGAGCTCGAGCCCGAGCACGCGGTCCATCTCCTCGCCGCGGGCGGTCAGCATCACGACCGGGACGCGCGACATCCGGCGGATCTCGCGCAGCACGTCACGTCCGTCGCCGTCGGGGAGCATGACGTCGAGGAGGACGAGGTCGGGTGGCCTCGACGAGAAGGCCTCGAGCCCCGCGGCCGCGGACTCGGCCACCTGCACGTCGAATCCCTCGCGGCGGAGCGCCTCGGCGAGCGGCTCCGCGATCGAGCGCTCGTCCTCGATCGCGAGGATCTTCTTGCGGGCCATCATCGTCACGTGAGGATACGGACGCCTCCCGCGAACGGCTTCGCGGTGATTCCCCCACCCCGCTCTCTAGAATCGAGCCGGTGATCCCGCGCTACTCCCGCCCGGCCATGCAGCGAGTCTGGTCGGACGAGGGCAAGCTCGCCCGCTGGCTCGAGGTCGAGTTGGCCGCGTTGGACGGCTGGGCGGCCGTCGGAGCGGTTCCGCCCGACGCGGTCGCGCGCATCCGCGAGACCGCAGCGCCGCCCACACCGGAGCGGGTCGCCGAGATCGAGGAGCGCACGCAGCACGACCTCGCGGCCTTCGTCGACGCAGTCGCAGCGGAGCTCGGCGAGGACGGGCGCTGGCTCCACTTCGGGCTCACCTCCTCGGACGTCCTCGACACGGCGCTCGCGCTCCAGGTGCGCGAGGCGGGCCGTCTCGTGATGGACGGCCTGGCGCGTGTGCTGACGGCCGTCGTCGGCCGCGCGGAGGAGCACCGCGAGACGGTGATGGTCGGACGGACACACGGCGTGCACGCCGAGCCACTCACCTTCGGCGCCAAGCTGGCCGGCTGGGCATTCGAGCTCGATCGCGACCGGGAGCGGCTCTCCCGCGTGCTCGAGGGCATGGCAGTCGGCAAGCTGGCGGGCGCCGTCGGCACCTACGGCGGCGGCGACCCGGAGGTGGAGCGAATCGCGTGCGAGCAGCTCGGCCTGCGTCCGGAGCCTGCCGCGACCCAGATCGTTCCGCGCGACCGCCACGCCGACCTTCTCTCAACGCTCGCCCTCGTCGCGGCCTCGCTCGAGCGTCTCGCCCTCGAGATCCGCCACCTCGCCCGCACGGAGGTGCGCGAGGTGCAGGAGCCGTTTGCACGGGGCCAGAAGGGCTCCTCCGCCATGCCCCACAAGCGGAACCCGGTCGTCGCCGAGCGGATCTGCGGGCTCGCCCGCGTCGTGCGGAGCGGAGCGGTCGTGGGGCTCGAGAACGTCGCACTCTGGCACGAGCGAGACATCTCGCACTCGAGCGCCGAGCGCGTCGTCCTGCCGGATGCCTTCCTCGCGCTCGACTACATGCTCGACCGGTTCGCCTGGCTCGTCGAGGGTCTCGCCGTCGACCCGCGGCGGATGCGCGCGAATCTCGACGCCTCGCACGGGCTCGTCTTCAGCCAGCGAGTGCTCCTCGCGCTCGTCGAGTCCGGGCTGGCGCGCGACGATGCCTACCGCCTCGTGCAGCGAAATGCGCTTCGGGCCTGGGACGAGGGCTTCGAGCTGCGCGACCTGCTCGAGGACGACCCCGATGTGAGGCTTTCCACCGAGGCGCTCGATCGCGCCTTCGACCTCGACGAGGCCGTCAGGCACGCGAGCGTCCTCGTCGACCGCCTCTCGACCATCCCGACCCGCAAGGAGGTTGCTGTTCATGCCTGAAACGGCCGTCCACGTCGCGAGCGGAAAGGTTCGCGACATCTTCGAGCTCGATTCGGAGCGTCTCCTGCTCGTGGCGAGCGATCGCATCTCGACCTTCGACGTCGTCCTTCCCACTGACATCCCCGACAAGGGCCGCGTCCTCACCGGCCTCTCAGCGTTCTGGTTCGCCCGGACGAGCGAGGTCGTTCCGAACCACCTGCTCGCGCTCCGGCCGGACGGGCGCGCGACGGAGGTCAAGCGGCTCCGGATGCTGCCGATCGAGTGCGTCGTGCGCGGCTATCTCGCCGGCTCGGGCTGGAAGGACTACACCGCGACCGGTGCCACCTCGGGCCACGATCTCCCGGCCGGGTTGCGCGAGTCGGATCGCCTTCCGGCTCCCATCTTCACGCCGGCGACGAAGGCGCAGACCGGCCACGACGAGAACATCGACCACGCCCAGGCGGCGGAGCTCGTCGGCGAGGAGCGGCTCGCGGAGGTCGAGCGAATCGTGCTCGAGCTGTATGCGTTCGCCTCCGCCTACGCGGCCGAGCGCGGCGTCATCATCGCCGACACGAAGTTCGAGCTCGGGCTCGACGACGACGGCGACCTCGTTCTCGGCGACGAGGCGCTTACGCCGGACTCCTCCCGCTTCTGGCCGGCCGACGTCTACTCGCCGGGGGGTCCGCAGCCCTCATTCGACAAGCAGTACGTGCGCGACTACTGCGAGCGCCTCGGCTGGGACAAGACGGCGCCCGGCCCGCAGCTCCCGGAGGAGGTCGTGACCGAGACGCGCACGCGCTACGTGGAGGCGTTCGAGCGACTCACCGGCATCGCGTTCGCCGACTACCACGCCGATCCGGAGGTCGCGCTGCGATGAGGGCGACCGTCCTCGTCCGGCCGAAGGCAGGGATTCTCGATCCCCAGGGCGAGGCCGTGGAGAGCTCGCTGCGTCAGCTCGGGTTCCCGGTGGGCGAAGCCCGCGTCGGCCGCGTGATCGACCTCGACGTCGAGGCCGCCTCGCCCGCCGAGGCCCGCGGCGAGATCGAGCGCATGTGCGAAGGCCTCCTCGCGAACCCCCTGATCGAGAGTTACGAGATCGAGGTGGACGGCTGAGCGAGGTCGCCCCCCGCATCGGCGTCGTCGTCTTTCCGGGCTCGAACGACGACCGGGATGCCCTCTGGGCGCTTGCCGCACTGGGCGCCGCCCCGCTGCTCTGCTGGCATGCCGAGGCGAGCCTTCCCGAGCTCGACGCGGTCGTCCTGCCCGGAGGCTTCTCCTACGGCGACTACCTCCGCTGCGGCGCAATCGCGCGCTTCTCGCCGGCCATGCAGGCCGTGACCGCGTTCGCGGCGGACGGCGGACTCGTGCTCGGGATCTGCAACGGCTTCCAGATCCTCTGCGAGGCAGGGCTCCTCCCGGGCGTGCTGCGCCCGAACGGCTCGCTCGAGTTCGTCTGCGCCGACGTGCCCGTTCTGGTCGAGCGAACGGATACTCCCTTCACGGCCCGCTGCCGGCCCGGCCAGGAGCTCGTCATCCCGGTCAAGCACGGGGAGGGCTGCTACCACGCACCGGAGGGCCTATCCGACGACCAGATCGTCTTCCGGTACGCGCAGGGTTCGAACCCGAACGGCTCGGAACGTGACATCGCCGGCGTCACGAACGAGGAGGGGACCGTCCTCGGGCTCATGCCTCACCCCGAGCATGCGGTCGATCCCCTGCTTGGATCCGGCGACGGCGCGCTCGTGCTCGCGTCCTTGGTGGATGCCGCTCGTGAGCGGCTCTATGCGAGGGCCTAGCGTGTCATGCCGAGCGCTCCCTCGATCGCCGGATGGTCAGCGAGCGCTGCGCGGAAGCGCTCGAGGTCGCGACCGCGCAGGGTGACGGGACCTCTGCGGGCAGTGCCGTTCGTCGAGTAGGCGAAGCGGACGAGCTCGTTCCCCTTCTCGTCCGCGAGGAGCTGCACGATCGTCGCGAACCGGCGCTCGCCGGCGCGCTGCTGCACGGTGAGCTCCTCCACGACCTCGGCCTTGCCCCAGGGTGTCGTCGTCTTCGCCATCACCGAGAGGCTAGGCGGGAAAAACGCCCGAGTGGGGCGCGGACTGTGCCGACTCGCGCGCGCTTCGTGCCGGATGTGAGCCGGGCGCGACGCGCCCGGCTCAGGCTTCGCGCAGGCGGGGGTCGAGGGCGCGGTGGGCGAGGTCGACGAGCAGATTCAGGCACACGATCACGGTTGCGAGGACGATGGTCACGCCCATGACCACCGTGTAGTCGCGCGCGATGACCGAGGCGACGAAGTACTTCGAAATACCCGGGATCGCGAAGATGTTCTCGATGATGAACGAGCCGGTCACCATCGTGCCGAACATGGGCCCCGCGACCGTGATCAGCGGCAGAAGCGAGTTCTTCAGCGTGTGCACGCCGATCACCCGGGTCGAACGGAGGCCCTTCGCGCGCGCCATCCGCACGTAGTCGGTCTCGAGCGTCTCCAGCATCGTGCCGCGGAGCAGGCGCGCGAAATAGGCCATCGGGACGAGGCTGAGGGTGAAGGTTGGCAGCACCTTCGTCTTCCAGTCGTCGGTCCAGCCCGAAGTCGGCAAGGCCCCGAGCTTCACGGAGACGTAGTAGATGAGGAGCGTGGCCACGAAGAAGTTCGGCAGCGAGATGCCGAGCCCCGTGAAGATGCGCACCCCGTGGTCCAAGGCCGACCCTTGCCTGAGTGCGCCCGCGATCCCGATGGGAATCCCAAGCACGATCGCCCAGGCGAACGCGAGCCCGACGAGCTCGAACGAGCGCGGCGCCATCTCCTTGATGATGTCCGTCACGCGCATGTACCTGAAGGAGAGAGACGGGCCGAGGTCGAGCGTCACGACGCCCTTCAGGTAGTTCCCGTACTGCTCGTACCAGGGCAGGTCGAGCCCGTACTTCTCGCGCTGCGCCATCCGGATCGCGGGCGGCTGGTAGTCGCCGTACTTGACCCAGCCGGCGTTCGAGAGGCCGACGAGCTTCCCGTGCCGGAACGGGTCGCCGCCGATCGACCGCATCATGAAGAAGACGATCGTGATCACGACCCAGAGGATCGGGATCGTCCACAGGAGCCGGCGGAGCGCAAACCGCGCCACGGTTTCAGCTTGCCTCCGCCCGAGCATCACCGCCACTCCCTTTTCTTGCCGGAAGCGTAAGCGTTTCTGATGCTCGCTTACGCCTGCGCCCGGACGCGGCGCGCGCCGGGACGCGCCCGGCAAGAGCGCGCGGCGGGGCCGGGTCGCGCGACCCCGCCGCCACGTCGATCGGCTCCCTCCCCGGTCAGCGCACGCGCATCCCGAGCGTGGCATCCCAGTGGAGGGGAACGTCGTAGCGCTGGAGCGGCGCCTCGGGGACGTCTCCGATCCTGACACCCTCGTCCCAGGTTCGCGGACAGATGGCGATGAACCGCGCATAGCCGCCCAGCCCGCCGCCGAACTTCGGATAGCCCATCTCGAGGAGGCAGCCGGTCGGCGGCACCTGGTCGAGATTCGCCACGCCTTCGGCCTGCGCGAAGCCGTTGTGCATGAGCCAGAACTCGCCCTCCAGGGTCGGCGTCGAGTCGGTGTCGAGCGGTTCGTGCCCGTGGAAGAGGATGTGCCGCCTCAGGTGCAGGAACATGAGCGCGTCGAGCGAGACGCCGGGAAACTCAGTCAGCGTCGCGAGCGCTCGGTCCGGCCAGCGCTTCGACCAGTCCGAGCGCACCATCACGACACTCCCCTTCGGGATGCGCCCGTGGCGCGCCTCCCAGCGACGGATGTCCGACACCTGGAGCGCGTAGTTGAAGTCCCGGTTCACCTGGCGGACGATCGAGATGACGACGAGCGGCCGGACGGCGAACGTCGGCGGCAGCTCGTCGATGGCCGCGTACTCGGGCGCCCAGTGTGCCGGTGGGTCGAGCTGGGTCCCGAGCTGGTCGGTCTGGAGGGTGTAGCTCGTCGCCTCGAAGCCGCTCTCGGCGTACGTGTAGGGCTTCCCGGTGGCGGGATCCTCCGCCGGCATGAACGTCGAGGGGCCGAACCCGGCCCAGACCGGAATCGAGGGTGTGATCGTGTGCGTCAGGTCGATGTACTTCGCCCCGCGAAGGACGTGGTCGTAGACCTTCCACAGCGAGTGGTGCCGGGCATGCGACGACTGTCCCAGTCGATGCGCGCCTGCCACGCCCGCGCTCGCAAGGGCCGCGAACACGACCACGGCCACGAGCACGAGGCGGACGACCCGGAGTCGGAAGCTGCTCATGAGATTCCCTCCCGCGTCGATGGATGCTGGGTCGGAGCCACCATAGAGGAGGTCGTCCGGCCAGGCGGGCTCCTCACGGCGCCGGTCGGCGCCCGAGATCAGCGCCAGTCGACGCGGACGAGCTCGACCGGTTCCTCGAAGCCCTTGAGCTGCTCGGAACGCGGCTCGGAAAGCGTGAACCGGGACGGGCCGTCGAGGCTGGCGCTGCTGACGAGGATCTCCCCTCCGCTCGCCAACGCGCCGATCCGGGCCGCCATGTTCACTCCGTGGCCCGCATAGTCGCCGTCGTCGTCGCGCTGGAAGGCGGCGCCGGAGTGAACGCCGATGCGAACGTCGGGCGCAAACGTCTCGTGCTGGTCCAGCGCGCGCTGGATCGCGGACGCCGCCTCGAGGGCCGCCACGGGGCTCTGGAAAGCCGCGAAGTAGCCATCACCGGTGTGCTTGATGACCTCGCCGCCCGCTTCCTCGATCAGCTCTCGGAGACGGCGGTCGTGCCACGCGAGCAGCTTGCGCCACTTGTCGTCGCCGAGCACCTCGCCGAGCTTCGTCGAGTCGACGATGTCGGTGAACATGAACGTGCGCTGCGCCGTCGCTTCGCCGAGCAGCTCCCGCGTTCGCTGGAGGTCGAGCGTCGCCCCCAGCCGTTCGAATGCAGCCTTGGCGGCGAGAAGCTCCTCTCGTCCCCCCTCCTCGTCTCCTTCTCCCCGGTACGCGAGCCCGAGCAGCATCCTGGCCTGCGCGACCTCGTAGGGCGCGCCGACGCGGTCCCACGTCTCGCGTGCGACGCGAAGCTCGGTCGCCGCGCGCGGCCAGTCGTGCTCGGCGAGGTGGATCTGACCCCAGGCGAGGCGCACCGCGCCTTCGCGCGCCGCGGTGCGATGGCCGGCGACCTGAAACTGGTCGGCTACGGCCGCGAGCTCCGACGCGGCCTCGCGCGCCCGAGCGATCTCTCCCGAAGCGAGGGCGACCTCGACCTGCGCAGGCAGTCGCCGAGCACGCCCGAGCGGATCGTCGAGCTCGGCGAGCTCGCGACGAAGGGCAGCCGCTGCAACGTCGACCTTGCCCTGGGCGAGCCGGAGCAACGCGAGCCCGGGCTGGGCGCTGTGGCCGGCCTCGATGGCCTTGCCGTAGGCCTCCTCGGCGGCGGCGAAGTCGCCGCGGCGGCGATTGATCTCACCGATCTCGTAGAAGCCGGCGGCGGTGATGAAGCGGTTGTATCCGTGCAGCTCCTCACATGCCTGCGCGGCTTGTTCCTCTGCCTTGGGCCAGTCACCGCGGAGACGGAGGATCTCGGCGCCGTGGATCCGGCACGCCCCCGGAAACCCCGTCACGTCGAGCCGGTCGCACCAGCGGTTGGCCTCTTGCGCCCACTCGACCGCGCGACCGCAGTCGCCGAGCAGCTGACAGGAGTCGATCGTGACGCAGTAGACGATCCCGGTGGCGAGAGGGTCGAGCTCGCCGCTCACGGCGGCCGCGGTCGCCTCGTCCAAGAGCGCGAGCCCCTCGTTCACCTGGCCCTTCTGGACGAGCAACTGTCCTTCGAAGACCTGCGCCATCGACTCGAGCCCGCGATCTCCGTACTTCGCGCCCAGCTCACGCGCGCGCTTGATCTCCGTGGTCGCCTCCTCGAGGTCGCCCGTCGTGTTTGCCGTGATCGCTCGCACGAGAGCCAGAAACCCGTGACCCGGGTTCGGGGGCGCGTCGGCAAGCAGCCGCTCGGCCCGGGCCCGCCAACCTGCCGAGACCGACATGGAGCCCCGCATGAGATGGTCCATCGCCAGGTTGAGGGCGAGCTGCGCGGCCCGGCCACCCTCCTTCTCCTCCGCGTAAGCGGCGTACGAGCGCTCGCGGAGCGCGATCGCCTCGTCGAGCCGACCTGTCCACCAGGCGGCCTCGGCGAGCGCCTGCAGGTCCTCGGCGGTGAGCCGGCCCGGCTCGTCCGAGGCACGCAGAAGGTCGTAGGCCTCACGCCACGCGTGGCGCCGCGCAGCGTCGCGCCCGGCTTGCAGGGAGTCGTCGACGACCTGTGACATGGGTCTCGATTGTACGCCTGGGAAGCGGGAACCGGACCGAGTGGCCCGTAGAATCCGGCGATGGCCTTCATCCACACCTGCTACCGCATCACCGATCCCGAGCGGTCGGTCGCCTTCTACGAAGCTCTCGGGTTCGAGAAACGGCGCGAGCTCCCCATCCGCGACGAGGCGGTCAACTACTTTCTCGGCATGCCCGGGGCCGAAGGGCCCGAGCTCGAGCTGACGTACAACTTCGACACGCCCGAGGGCGGGTACGAGATCGGCACGGGCTACGGGCACATCGCGCTCACCGTGGCCGACCTCGACGGCACCCTCGCCGCGCTCGCAGAGAAGGGCATCGAGCCCGAGCGCCCGCCGTATACGGTGCGCGCCGGCGGCTCCCGGATCTGCTTCGTGCGCGACCCGGACGGAATCCGCCTGGTCGCAAACTGATTACGCGACTCGGCAGCTGGGTGAACCGAAGTCTCAGGTCAGGACGGGGCCAGCGCTTGGGAATGTCACCCGTGCGCGCCGGCGATGCTGCCCTCATAGCAGTAAACGTAGATTCATCGCGGCATGATCAGGTCCGCGCGCACGGCCTCTAGCGGGCTTCGTTTGAGGACACAGAGCCTCTGCGCACTCGGCCGGACGCCGGGTGGCTTGTGCGCCCCATCTCTTGTGACGAGGTGGCGTAGGGTGGACAGCACACACGTTCCGACAGAGGAGGAGACAATGGTCCTGGCAACGGCGAAGATCGGGGATTTCGACCGGTTCTGGAAGACCTTCTCAACCAAGGGCGCTGAGAAGCGCAAGCAGCACGGCTGCAAGGGGTCACACGTCTTTCGGGATCCAAATGCGAGCGACCAGGTTTGGGCGATCTTCGACTGGGATGAGGCGGGCTGGCAAAGCTTCATCTCGGACCCCGAGGTCCCGGCGATCTTTCAGGAAGCCGGGTTTACGCAAGGTCCGCCTAAGTCGGCGGAGTTCCTCCGCCAGCACGACTCTTAGACGGGCCCGCGCGACTCCAATCAGTCCTTCGACTTACCGCTGAGTGGATCGGGCGGAACAGCAAGGCAAATCAGGGGTTAGAAAACCAGGACGCACTCTTCGCTTCGGATCCCGAGCGCTTCCTCGAGCACATGGGCCGCTGTGAGCGCCGGTACCGGAAACGCGGCTGCTGATTCCCAGGAAACGTTCGTGGGCTTCCGCGTGACCAGCGCTGCCGGGGCGACGAGCGTGGACGTCCAGGCGCCGTCCTGCCGAAGTGGCAGCGGATGGGTCATCGCTTCGTCGCCGACAGCGAACCCGCTCACTTGGTTGCGGACTGCCTCGATGACTCCGGCGGCTTCGGCGCCGAGCGCCATTGGAGGCCGGCGGCCGACATCCCAGTCGCCGATCCGGACGCTCGCATCCCGTACGGGGGGCGGGAGCCGTCTACCCTTCGGGGTATGGAGCTGATTCACACGTGCTATCGCGTCACCGATCCCGAGCGCTCGATCGCGTTCTACGAGGCCCTCGGCTTCGAGAAGCGCCGGGAGCTCCCCATACGGGACGAGGCCGTCAACTACTTCCTCGGCGTGGCGGGACAGGACGGGCCCGAGCTCGAACTGACGTACAACTTTGGCGTCGACTCGTACGAGCTCGGCACCGGCTACGGGCACATCGCGGTGACGGTCGACGACATCGAACAGACGCTCGCCCGGCTTGCCGAGAAGGGGATCGCGCCCGAGAAGCCCCCCTACCGCGTCCGGGAGGGCGGCTCCCTGATCGCGTTCGTCCGCGATCCCGACGGCTACCGGGTCGAGCTCATCGAGCGCGGCTGAGCTACGCGTAGCGCTCTCCGGGTCGTTCGGCCCGGTCGGGTAGCCGAGGGGCTCGGCCAGTTAGAGTCCGCTTCCTCGCCCTGCTTGCGCCAACCGCCTAGAGGGCGTCCTCCACTTGGCCGACCCGGGTCGATTCGGTGAAGATGATCGCACGGTCGCCTGGCTCGAGCATGTCGTTGCCGCGCGGAAAGATCGCGGTGTCGTCACGGATGATGGCGCCGATGAGCGAGCCGGTCATCGGAAGCTCGCGGAACGGCGTCCCGCAAAGCCGGCTGTCCGCCCGGACGGTGATGTCGAGTACTTCGAAGCGGTCGCGTTCGAGCATCGCGAGCTGGCGGATCCTGGGGTCGTGGGCGAACCGGACCATCTCCTCGGCGGTCACGGTGCGCGGGTTGATCGTCACGTCGATTCCCGTGCGCTCGAAGACTTCGTCGGAGCCGGGTTCGTGCACGAGCGCAATCGTGAGACTCAATCCGTGCACCCGCGCGAGCGTCGCCGCATAGAGGTTCTTTGCGTCGTCGGGCATGGCGAAGATGCCGGCTGCGGCCTGCCCTATTCGTTCGCGCTCGAGGAAGTCCGCGTCCGTGCCTGTCGCCTGGAAGACGCGAGCCCTGGGAAGCGCCTCGGCGACTTCTCGGGCACGGTCGGCCCTCCACTCGACGAGCCGTACCGCGATTCCCTCGGCCAGCAGCGACTCGGCGACGGCGAAACCCGTCTGGCCGGCCCCGAAGATGACGACGTCCTCGACCCCGCGGCGGGGACCACGCAGGATCTGGCTCCACTCCCGGGCCGCCCGCGGCGAGCCGATCAGCACGACCCGGTCACCTGGAAGGATCGACCCGTCTCCCCGCGGCACAATGACGCGGTTGCCGCGGATCACGGCTGCCACCTTCGACTCGGCCGGGATGGCCGCGTGCCGGAGCTCCTTGCCGATGACCGGGCCTCCCGCACCGTCCTCCGGCACGTCGAATTCGACGACTTGCACCTTCCCGTCCGCGAACACGTCCGTCTGGCGGGCGGCGGGGATGCCGATGATGCGCGTGATCGCGTTGGCCGCTTCGAGCTCCGAGGAGACCATGAAGTCGATTTCGAGCTCTCGCTCGCGCCAGATCTCGAGATACTCGATGTTGGTCGTCCGCACGATTGTTGTCGTCGAGGGCGAGAGCTTCTTCGCGAACATCGAGGACACGATGTTCACCTCGTCGCGTGACGTGCAGGCGATCAACAAGTCGGCCTCCTCGATGTTCGCCTGACGCAGGGTCCGGCGGCTGGCGCTGTTCCCCTCGACGGTGCTGATGTCGTAGCGGTGCCCGAAGGTGTTCAGCCGCGTCGCATCGACGTCGACGAGCGTCAGCTCGTGCTCCTCGTGGAGCGCCTCGATGACCGTCGAGCCGACCTGGCCCGCGCCGACGACAATTACCCTCATCATGCGTGAGCCTAGCGCCAGCGGGACCTTGGATTCGCACGGTGCGCCGCTCTAACGTCCTCGGCATGGGTCGACAAAAAAGGCTTCCGCAGGTGCCGTTACTCGCAGGCCGGGGCGGACCCCTCAGAGTCGGAGTCGACCTGGGCGCGTCCGCGAACCTTGTCGGCGCGCTCATCAAGTACCTGAGCCTCGCGTTCCTTCTGCCGATCGGAGTTGCGGTCGGCTACCGCGAACCGGTCGGGCCGTTCGTGGTCGGTGGGGCCGTCGCGTTCGCCGTCGGCGCAGGGCTCGAGTTCTTCACGCGTGGCAAGGAGCGCGTCGGCCCTCGGGAAGGCTTCCTCGTCGTCGCCGTCACCTGGCTTCTCGGAGCGGCGCTGGTGGCGCTGCCGTACGCCCTGTCGACGGAGCACCAGTTCGACGCACCTCTCGACGCCTACTTCGAGGCGATGAGCGGCATGACCACCACGGGAGCGAGCATCCTCACCGACGTCGGCGCACTGAACCACTCGCTCGCGATGTGGCGGCAGTTCTCACAGTGGATCGGCGGCATGGGGATCATCGTGCTTGCTATTGCGGTCCTCCCCCGCCTTCGCGTCGGCGGGCGGCAGCTCTTCGCCTCCGAGGCACCGGGGCATGAGTTCCAGACGCTAACGGGCTCGATCCGGGAAACCGCGCGGCTCATGTGGATCCTCTATATCGGTCTCACCGCGCTCGAGGCCTCCGTCCTCGCCGTTCTCGGCTGGACCGGAATCGACCCAGAGATGAACGTCTTCGATGCCGTCGCACACGCCTTCAGTACGATGCCGACTGGCGGATTTTCGACGCGCGCACGCTCGATCGAGGGCTTCGGCGCGGCGTCTCAGTGGACGATCGTCGCCTTCATGTTCCTCGCGGGGACGAATTTCGTCCTCCTGTACGGTGTCGCCCGCCGGCGCATGAACCCTCTGCGCGACGAGGAGTTTCGAACCTACGCTGCCGTCCTCACCGTCACGTCGCTCGTCGTCTTTGGCTCACTGTGGGCAAAGAACCTCTTCGGCGGGAGGGAAGCGTTCGAACAGGCGGTGTTCCAGACCGTCTCGATGGCGACCACAACGGGCTACGCGAGCGCCGACTTCACGGGCTGGACACAGCTGACGTCAGTGCTTCTCGTGGTGGCCATGTTCGTCGGGGGCATGGCGCTTTCAACGGCCGGATCGATAAAGATTGTGCGCCACCTCATGCTCACGCGGGTGATGCGCCGGGAGCTCGATCAGACCATTCATCCCGAGATCGTTCGGCCGGTCCGCTTCAACCAGCGAGTCGTGGACGAGCCCACGCTGAGAGCTCTCAGCTTCTTCGTCCTCCTCTACGTCGGGCTCTTCGTCCTTGGGACGATCGGGATCGCGATCGAATCCGCGCGGGCGGGCGTGGAGGTCACCCCGTTCGAGGCGATCTCGGTGGCGGCGACGACGATCGGAAACGTGGGACCCGGGTTCGGATTCGCCGGCCCGATGGGTTCGTTCGAGCCTTTCAGCGACCTCGCGAAAGGGATCATGATCGTCCTGATGTGGCTCGGCCGATTGGAGCTGATCCCGATCGTCGTGCTCTTCACGCGCCGCTACTGGCGGGCGTGAGCAGGCAGGTCATGACCGCGAACGGTGCTGCACTCGACAAGTTCGCCTTCCCCGACGGCTACCGGGTCGAGCTCATCGAACGCGGCTGAATCCGCGTCCAGCGCCCGCCCGCCCAACGCCTTCAGCTCACCGGGGCTATGGCTTTCGGAGCCGGTGCGGTAGGCTGGGGGCCCGGCCGGAGAGGCGCCGTGAACTGCACTGCGTGTGGATTCGTGAACCCGGACGCAGCTCGCTTCTGCGGCCGATGCGGTGCCTCACTCGGGATCGCCTGCCGCACCTGTGGGGCGCTGGTCGCGGGAAAACACGCCTACTGCACGACCTGCGGGGCATCCCTCTCCGAGTCGCAGGAGCGGAAGACCGTCACCGTGCTCTTCGCGGATCTCGTCGGCTTCACCCGACGCGCGGAACGCCTCGATCCGGAGGAGGTACGCGGTCTGCTTGCCCCTTACCATGCCCGTCTTCGGCGTGAGCTCGAGCGCTTCGGGGGCACGGTGGAGAAGTTCATCGGCGACGCCGTCGTCGCTCTCTTCGGAGCGCCGGCGGCTCACGAGGACGACCCGGAACGGGGCGTCCGGGCTGCCCTTGCCGTTCGCGAGGCGATCGCCGATCTCGACACCGCGCAACCCGGCCTCGACCTCCATGTCCGCATCGCGGTCACGACCGGAGAGGCGGTCGTCGCGCTCGACGCACAGCCGTCAGCCGGCGAGGGTATGGCGGCGGGCGACGTCCTCAACACTGCCTCGCGTCTTCAGGCGGCCGCTCCCGTCGACGGCATCCTCGTCGATGCCGCGACGTACTTCGCGACCAGTGAGTCAATCGAGTACCGCGCGGCGGCGGCGGTCGAGGCGAAAGGGAAAGCGGAGCCGATAGCGGTCTGGGAGGCGCTGTCGCCCCAGAAGCAGCCCGATGCGGCAGCGCTCCAACGCCGGCGGGGGCGGTTCGTCGGGCGCCGGGCTGAGCTCGCCGCCCTCGAGGACGCCCTCGCTCGGGCCGAACGGGAGCGCTCCGTGCAGCTCGTGACGCTCGTCGGCGAGCCCGGAATCGGTAAGAGCAGGCTCGTCTACGAGTTTTATACCGCGCGCGCCGAGCGCGACGAAGCCGTCATCTGGCAGATGGGCCGCTGCCTGCCCTACGGAGACGGCGTCACCTTCTGGGCACTCGGCGAGATGGTCAAGTCCCAGGCCGGAGTGCTCGCGACCGACGAGGCGAGCGAGGCAGCGGCGAAGCTCGAGACGGCCGTCGAAGCAGTCGTCGGTGCCGACGAGGCGGCGTGGGTCGCGGGGCATCTCCGCTCGCTCGTCGGTCTCGGGGGCACTCTCGACGCGGGCGGCGACCGGCGCGGCGAGGCGTTCGCCGCCTGGCGGCGCTATTTCCAAGCGCTCGCGGACGGCCGGAAGCTCGTGCTCGTCTTCGACGACCTGCACTGGGCCGACGACGGGCTGCTCGACTTCATAGATCACCTCGTGGAGTGGGTGGAAGACACGCCGCTGCTCGTCGTCGGAACCTCACGGCCGGAGCTTCTCGAACGCCGGCCCGGCTGGACCGGGACGCGCGAGAACGCTCTCATGCTTCCTCTCCCCGCGCTTTCGGACTCGGACACGAGCACCCTGGTCGCGAGCCTCCTCGAGAACACTGCACTCTCGCCCGAGGCCCACGCCGCGCTGCTTGCGCATGCCGGGGGCAACCCGCTCTATGCGAGCGAATACGTCCGCATGCTCGTCGACCGCGGGCTCCTGCGCGCCGGCGACCAAGGCGACCTCGCCGGGGAGCTCCCGTTGCCCGAGTCCGTGCAGGGGATCGTGGCCACCCGGCTCGACGCTCTTCCGGCGGCGGAGAAGAGGCTGCTCCAGGACGCGGCAGTCATCGGCAAGGCCTTCTGGGCCGGCGCCCTCGTCGCGCTCGGCGGCACCCACCGCTGGCGTGTGGAGGAGCAGCTGCTGAGGCTCGAGCGCCTGGGCTTCGTTCGCCGCGAGCGCCGCTCCTCGGTCGCACGCGAGACCCAATACGCCTTTTGGCACGTGCTCTTCCGCGACGTGGCCTACAGCCAGATCCCCCGCTGGCGCAGGGCGGACAGCCACCGGGCCGCGGCGGCCTGGATCGAGTCGCTGAATGTCGAGCGGGCGGAGGACCGGGCCGAGATGCTCGCGCACCACTACCTGAGCGCGCTCGAGTTTGCACGGGCGGCGGGCCAGGAAACGGCGGCCCTGACCGAGCGAGCCCGGCTTGCCGTCCGGGAGGCCGGTGACCGGGCGACGAGCCTCCAGGCCTTCCCACGCGCGGTGCGTTTCTACCGCGCCGCCCTCGAGCTCTGGCCGCGGGCCGACCCCGAGCGCGCCGAGCTCCTTCTCCGCCTCGGTCAAAGTCAGTTCCACGCCGAAGCGGCGGGTGACGACGTGCTCTCCGAAGCGCGAGACGCGTTTCTGGCCCGGAGTGAGCACGAGAGGGCTGCGGAGGCGATCGTGTTGCTCGGGGAGCTGCTCTGGACGCGCGGGGAGGCGGAGGCGTTCCTCCGCTTCGAGGAGGCTGCCGCGCTGCTCGAGCACGCACCGCCGTCGCATGCGAAGGCTCACGTTCTGAGCAGCCTCGCCCGATTCCTCACGATCGCCGAGAAGAACGAACGCGCAATTGGCGTCGGGCTCGAAGCGCTCGCCATGGCCGACGAGCTCGGCAGAGAGGAAATCCGCGCGCATGCGCTGGCCGGCATCGGCCGCGCGCGAATCCGGATCGGCGACGACCGTGGATTCGCCGATCTCGAGCAGAGCATCGCCGTCTCCATCGACATCAACTCGCCCGAATGCGTGCGCGGGTATGTCAACCTCGGCAACGCACTCGTAGAGACGGGCGCGCTCGAGCGCGCCTTCGATCTGTACGAGAACGGGAGGCGGGCCGCGCGCCGGTTCGGAGACGCCGACCGAATCCTCTGGTTGGAAGGCGAGCGGTTGTACGAGTCGTACTGGCGTGGGCTCTGGGACGAGTGCCTCCGACTCGCGGACTCGCTCGTCGCCCAGGTCGAGGCGGGCTCACCGAATGCGATCGAGCAGGACGCCAGATTCGTTCGGAGTCGAATCCGGCTCGCACGCGGCGACTCGCCGGGCGCTCTCGAGGACTCCGAGCGGGCGCTCGAGCTCGGCCGCCGTGCCGGCTACCCCGAGATGTTGATCCCAGCGCTGGCGCTCTGCTCGCGGGTTCTTGCGTCGGCGGGCCGGCTCGAGAGCGCCGCCTCGCATGCTGAAGAGCTTCTGACTTTCTGGCCCGCCCGCGTCCCGACTTCCTACTGGATCGCCGACCTCGGATTCACGGCGCCGGCGCTCGACAGGGTTCCGAGCCTGCTCGAGGGTGCGGGCAGGGCGATGGCCGGGAACCGCTGGCTCGAGGGTGCGGTCGCGGCGGCCGGCGGCGATTTCCAGCAGGCGGCCGAGATCTACGCTGACATCGGATCGCGGCCGGACGAAGCTGTTGCCAGGCTCCGCGCGGCGGAGGCGCTTGTGCGGGCCGGGGTCCGCGAGGAGGGCGAGGCGGAGCGCGCGTCCGCGCTCGAGCTCGCGCGGCGCCTCGGGGCGAAAGCCTATGTCCGCGAGGCCGAGACGCTCCTCCCGCTGCCACGCTGAGCGCTCACGACTGGCCGACCGGCGGGCCACCGAGCTCGAGCCAGCGCTCAGTCCCGATGAGAAGCGTGATCTCCGAGGCGTCGAGATCCTGCGCGAGCTGGAAGAACTTCGTCGCGCGGCTGTCTTCCTCGGGCTCGACCGTATCGATGACGGCCCAGGCCGTCTTGCGGTCATGGCTGAAGTGAAGCGAGTTCGGCACGTAGGCCGCGTTGTTTTCCTCCGCGATCCTCGCCACCACTCCCTCGGGATCACTGGCCCACTCAGGGTCTCTCGGAGAACCGCCCGTGAACTTGACTCGGCCCTTCGGCATTCGATCGCCTCCTCGACTCGTGCTCGTGCGGGACCGACCGCATCATTTCTTTTCCCGGCCCCGCTGACAAGGGGCCTCACGTCCGTCGCGGGCGACCGCCTGCGAGGTCGTCTTTCGCGCTCGTCGGTTCGGGCTCGCCAGGCGGAGCCGATCCAACATTTCGGCCAAACGTCCCCTTAACGTTCGGCCACTATGCTGCCGGCCAACGGCTGGACGCGCGGGCACTAGTCCAGCCGGGAATCGAGAGGGAGGGGAGACTCATGTCCGGAGTGACACGGGCGCTCGGACGCACGCACGTCCGGGTCTTGGCCATCGTCGCGGTCGCGCTGGCGGCGATGCTGCCGGCCGGCAAGGCGCAGGCAGCGCCGTCACAGGCAGCCTGCGACGCACGCGCGAACAACACGCCGCAGAAGATGATCGAGTGCATCAGGGTGGGCCAGGTGCGCGAGCATCAAGCCGCGCTCCAGGCGATCGCCGATGCGAACGACGGCACACGGGCGGCGGGACTGCCCGGCTACACCGCAAGTGTGGACTACGTCGTCGACACGCTCGAGGCGGCAGGGTGGGACGTAACGCTCGACGAGTTCGACTTCGAGTTCATCCCACCGGCGGTCCTCGAGCAGGTGACGCCCGTCTCGGCGACGTACGAGACCGGCCCCTTCACGGGGTCTGGATCCGGGGACATCACCGGACCGGTGGTCCCGGTCGACATCAACCTCACGCCTCCGAGGGACAGCACGAGCGGCTGTGAGGCGAGCGACTTCACGGGCTCGGACTTCACCGGCCCGAACGACATCGCCCTGATCCAGCGCGGCACGTGCACGTTCGCCGACAAGGCCGTGAACGCGCAGGCCGCCGGCGCCGAGGCCGTGATCATCTTCAACCAGGGCAACGACCCCACGCGTGAGGGCCTGATCGTCGGCACGCTGCTCCCGGGCGGCGAGTCGGTCACGATCCCGGTCGTCGGTGCTTCGTTCGCCGACGGAGAGGCGCTCGCCCAGGCCGGTTCGACCGCGCACATCAAGGTCGACCCGCCCGAGAGCAGGCCCCAGGTCAACGTGATCGCCGAGAGAACGGGCGCCAACGACGACAACGTCGTCATGGCCGGCGCGCACCTCGACTCGGTCCAGGCCGGGCCCGGAATCAACGACAACGGCTCGGGCAGCTCCGTCCTCCTCGAGGTCGCACAGCAGCTCGCCCACGTGAAGCTGCAGAACACGGTTCGCCTCGCGTGGTGGGGCGCCGAGGAAGAGGGCCTGCTCGGCTCGACGGCCTACGTCGACGGCCTGAGCCAGGCGGAGAAGGACCGCATCGCGCTCTATATGAACTTCGACATGGTCGGCTCGCCGAACTACATCTTCATGACGCAGGACGCCGACGAGTCGAGCTTCGAGGCCCCGGTCGCCATCCCCGACGGGTCGGTGGCGATCGAGGATCTCTTCGAGTCCTTCTACACGAAGCAGGACGAGCCGTACGACGACGCCGCGTTCGACGGACGCAGCGACTACCAGGCGTTCATCCAGAACGACATTCCCGCCGGCGGCCTCTTCACCGGCGCGGAGGTTCCGAAGACGGCGGAGCAGCAGGCGATCTGGGGCGGTACCGTGGGCGCGCAGTTCGACCCGTGCTACCACCTGGCCTGCGACACGTTCGCCAACAACAACGACCACGCACTCGGGGTCAACGCCGACCTGATCGCGTTCGCGGTCCTCACCTACGCGTACTCGACGGAGTCTGTGAACGGCGTGCCGGGCACGAGCGTTCCCGGCAACTTCCAGCTTCCGGCCCCGGCCGGCACTCAGGGCACGTGCCCGGTGAATCCTCCGACCTGCACGTAAACCATCCGACCGGCATGATCCGAGGGGGCGGCCCACCGGCCGCCCCCTCGCCGTACCTGGTCATCGAGGAGAAGTAGCGGTGCCGAGAATCGACCGGATCTCCGTCTGCATCGCGGGCGCCACCGGCTGGACCGGGCGCGCTCTCGTGCCGGCCGTCCTCGCCGCGCCCGATCTCGAGCTCGTCTCGGCCGTCAGCCGCTCGGCGGCGGGGCGCGATCTCGGCGAGGCGCTCGGCGATCCTGCGAACGGCGTCCCTGTGCACCGGAGCGTCGAGGAGGCGCTGGACGGAGTCGACGTGATGATCGACTACACCTCCGCTACAGCCGTCAAGGCGAACACGATGGCCGCGGTCGAAGCCGGGGTCGGCGTCGTCGTCGGCAGCTCGGGGCTGACGGCATCCGACCTCGCCGAGATCGACGCGGTCGCGCGCAGCCGCTCGGTCGGCGTAGTCGCGTCCGGGAACTTCTCCGTCACGGCGGCGCTGTGCCAGGCTGCGGCGCTGACGGCGGCGCGTCACCTCCCCTACTGGGAGGTGATCGACTACGCGAGCGCCGGGAAGCTGGACGTCCCGAGCGGGACGGCCCGCGAGCTCGCCGAGCGCCTCGGCGAGGTCCGCCGACCCGAGACCGGTCATCCGATCGAGGAGCTCGAGGGCCCGAAGGAGGCGCGCGGCGCCACCGTCGCCGGCGCCCAGATCCACTCGATTCGGCTCCCGGGCTTCGTCGTCTCCACGGAGGTCGTCTTCGCCGCGCCCGGGGAGCGGCTCACGATCCGCCACGACGCAGGCGAGACGCCCGAGCCCTACGTCGAGGGCACGCTGCTCGCAGTCCGCAAGGTGCCGGGCCTCGTCGGCGTCACGCGCGGGCTCGACACCCTGCTCCTGGCACAGGACTAGTCCGGCAGGAGCCCGCCGGGATAGCGCGTTGCCCGTTGAGGCGCGAAGCGCGCGTCCGCGACGTCGGCGTCCTGCGTGTCTTCGGGCGAGCTCGCGTTGTGGCGCGCGGCGGTCTCGTCGGCGCAGTAGAAGCCCCACGGACCGTCCTTCTGGAACTGCCGCGAGCTCGCGCAGAGGAGAACGCACGGCCCGTCACCGGCGCCGACGAACGCGTGGCGCGTCTCGGGCGGGCAGTGCACGAAGTCCCACTGCTCGAGGGGCCTCTCCTCGCCCTCGACGATGAGGAGCCCCTTGCCGGAGAGGACGAGGAAGTCCTCCTGCTCGGTCTCCCAGTGATACGTCCCCGTCGGCTCGCCCGGGCCGACGACGCGGATCGCCATGCCGAGCATGGGAAAGAACGTCTCCGCCTCGTACTCGTCGTAGCCGGTGAGCGGCACGCTGTGGCCCTGACCCGGCTTGTCGAACCAGCGGGCCTCGCGCGCGTTCAGCACGAACCAGCCGACGCTCCCGGGGACCAGCCCGACCTCGGTCTCCTCGAGCTTCGCTTCGGGGACCACGGCGCCGATCATAGGCCGCCCGCGCAAACCGCGCCGAGCCGCCTCCCGTATCAAGGCGCGACCAGTCCTCGAGCGAAGGGAGACGGTATGAAGAGGCTTCTGGCTGTGCTCGCTGCGGGCGCGGCGCTGGCGGTGATCGGCGTCTCGGCGGCGATCTCGAGCGGTGACGGGCGCTCCGTGCTCAAGTTCGACACGATGACGCCGGTGGTGTCGCCGTACACCGGATCAACAAACCCGATCCGAGGAGTGAACGGCGGCGGCATCCCCTGGGTGATCGACTCGGCGCACGGCAAGCTCAACGCCGACGGGCGCCTTCGCGTCGAGGTGGACGGGCTGGTGCTCGCCACGACGGGCGTGAACCCGTCGCCGACGTTCGAGGCGATCGTCAGCTGCATGTCGGTCGACACGGCGGGCCAGCCGTCGACGGTCAACGTCTCGACAAACCCCCTCCCGGCGACGCCGACCGGTGACGCGAAGATCGACGCGACGGTCTCGCTCCCCTCGCCTTGCATCGCCCCGATCGTCTTCGTGGCTTCGGGCGGCGGCTCGTGGTTCGCGGCCACGGGTCTCTGAGGCCCTCCGAGCGGGGGTCCCGGCGGGCGCCGGGGCCTCCGCTCAGTCCTCCAGATCCTCGCGCACGAGGCCGAAGAGGACGCCGTCGACCCACTCGCCGTGGCGAAGGTAGGCGCTGCGCTTCACGCCCTCGCGTCTGAAGCCCGAGCGCTCGGCGTGCCGGATCGCGCGCTCGTTGAAGCCGTAGCACTCGAGTTGCACGCGGTGGTAGTCGAGATCGACGAGGAGGTGGCGGACGAAGAGGCGCGCCGCCGCGTCGGCGAGCCCGCGGCCCCGGAAGTCGGGGTGGATCATGAGGCCGCGCAGGTCGGCGATCCGGCTCCGGCGGCTCGAGACCTCGAAGCCGAGGAGGCCCGCCCGCTCCCCCTCGACCTCGAGCACGAAGCGGCCGCAGTGGAGCGGCTCGGCCTCCGAGCGGCGGATCTCGTCGAGGAGCTCGCCGGGCTCGCGCGCGGACACGGCGGCCATGAACGGCTCGACGTCCTCGTGGTTCGCCAGCGCGACCATGAACTCGAGGTCGCCCTCGCCCGCCCGCCGGAGCGTGAAGCCCTCCCCCTGGAGCTGCGCGCTCACGCGTGCGGCGTGGCGGGAGCCGTCTCCCGACGCCGACGCCTCGCCAGGCGGAAGACGCCGGAGCCGAAGGCGACGCCGGCGAGGATGAGGACGAGCCCGAGCGCGGCGTTCAGGTGGATCTCCTCGTCGAGGATCGTCACGCCGTAGAAGAGCGCCATCGGCGGCAGGAGGTACGTGACGAGCGACGTTCGCGACGAGCCGTAGGCGACCAGCATGCGGTAGAGGATCAGGGTCGCGAACGCCGTCCCGATCAGGCCGAGCGCGGCGACCGAGGCGAGTGACTTCCAGCTCGGCGCGTGGTCTGGAAGCTGGAAGAGGGCGAGCGGGAGGAGCATCAGCATCCCCCAGAAGGTCGTGCTCGTCGAGACGACGAGCGGCGGCGTCTCGGCGAAGCGCACGGGCGCGTAGAGGTTCGCGCACGCGTAGGAGAAGGACGCGACGACGACCGCGAGCGTCCCGGCGATCGACCACCACCCGCCCTCGGGGTCGAGGCCGGTGAGCACGCCGACTCCGACGAGCCCGAGCAGGACGCCGAAGAGCCGTATCCCGGTCACGCGCTCGCTGCGGCGGAAGCGGAGGGCGAGGAGCGCCACGAAGATCGGCACAGTCGAGTTGGCGATCGCGGCGACGCCCGAGTCGACGTGCTTCTCGCCCCAGGCGATGAGCGTGAACGGGAGCGCCATGTTGACCATCCCGAGGAGCGCGCCGCCCCGCCCCGTGGCGCGTATGCCCCTGACGGCGCCTCGGAATCCGGCTCCGACGACGAGCACCGGGAAGAGCGCCCCGAAGGCGAGCACGAGGCGCAGGCACATCATCGTGGTCGGCTCGAGGTCGTCGACCGCGACCTTGATGAACATGTACGAGGCGCCCCAGGACGCGGCCAGGATCCCGAGCATGAGGACATAGCCGCGCACGCGTATGAGCCTAACGACCGACGGGCGCCTCGCCTTCCGCTCGACTCGCTATGGTTGACGAGGCCACTTGAGCTCCGTCGCTCACCGCCCGCTGCATCGCGTGCTCGGCCTCACGGACGGGGAGTTCGACCGTATCGAGACACTGCTCGGGCGCGGCCCGAACGAGCTCGAGCTCGCCGTCTTCTCGCTCCTCTGGTCGGAGCACTGCGGCTACAAGCACTCGGCCCTCCTGCTGAAGCGCCTCCCGAGCGACGGCTCCGGCGTCCTCCAGGGGCCGGGCGAGAACGCGGGCGTCGTCGACCTCGGCGGCGGCGAGGCCGTCGCCTTCAAGGTGGAGAGCCACAACCATCCCTCGGCCGTCGAGCCGTTCCAGGGCGCCGCCACCGGGGTCGGCGGCATCCTCCGCGACATCGTCGCGATGGGAGCCAGGCCGGTCGCCCTCCTCGACGGGCTGCGCTTCGGGAGCCCCGGCTTCGAGTTCGGGCGCGCGGTCGGGGGGATCGGCCACTACGGCAACTGCGTCGGCGTCCCGACCGTCGGCGGCGAGACGGTCTTCGACGACGCGTACGCGGCCAACCCGCTCGTCAACGCGATGTGCGTCGGCCTCCTCCCGAGCGAGCGGCTGACGCGCGCCGAGGCCGAGGGGATCGGGAACCGCGTCGTCCTCTTCGGCGCCACGACCGGCCGGGACGGCATCGGAGGAGCGAGCGTGCTCGCGAGCCAGGAGCTCTCGGGCGAGGACGAGGACAAGCGCCCCACCGTGCAGGTCGGGGATCCGTTCACGGGCAAGAAGCTGATCGAGGCGAGCCTCGCTCTCGTCGAGGGCGGGCTCGTCCAGTCGCTTCAGGACCTCGGCGCGGCCGGGCTCGCCTCCTCCCTCTCCGAAATGGCGGGCGCGAAGGTCGGCATCGACGTCCACCTCGACCGCGTGCCCCTGCGCGAGACCGACATGGAGCCGGTCGAGGTGATGATCTCCGAGAGCCAGGAGCGGATGGTCTGCGTCACCGACCGCCCCGAGGCCGTCGCCCGGGTGTGCGAGCGTTGGGAGCTCGAGTGCGCCGAGATCGGCGTGCTCACCCGGTCCGGAGCCCTGCGGATGTTCTGGGATGACGAGATCGTCGGGGAGATCCCGGCCGAGCTCCTGACCGAAGAGACGCCTCGCTACCCGGTGGCGACGAGGCCGCGCACGCTCGAGGCCCCGATCCGGCACCGCCCCATCCGGCCGGACCCGGCCGAGCTCCTCGATCTCCTGCGCTCTCCGAACCTCCGAAGCCGCGTCGACGTGTACCGCCGCTATGACCATCTGGTCGGCTCGCGCACCGTGCGCCGGCCGGGTCTCGACGCGGCCGTGCTGCGGCTGCGGCCCTCGCACCGCGGGCTCGCTGTCTCCCTAGACGGCACAGGTCGGATAGGCGCGCTCGACCCGCGCGCCGGCGGCATGCTCGCCGTGGTCGAGGCGGCACGGAACGTCGCGTGCGCCGGCGGGCGTCCGCTCGCCGTCACTGACTGCCTCAACTTCGGCAACCCCGAGAAGCCGGAGATCGCCTGGGAGCTGACGGAGGCGATCGAGGGCATGGCGCTCGCGTGCGAGGCGCTCGGCATCCCGGTCGTCTCAGGAAACGTCTCCCTCTACAACGAGACCGACGGGGTCGCCATCGACCCGACGCCGGTCGTCGGCTGCGTGGGGCTCGTCCAGGACGTGCGCCTCGTCCCCGCCCGCTGGCGCGAGGGCGACGCGCTGTACGTCGTCGGAGCCCCCGACCTCGCGCTCGACGGCTCCGAATACCAGGCGCGCTTCCTGGGCGGGCCGGCCGGACGGCCGCCGCGGCCCGAGCCCGCAGCGGAGGCGGCACTCGTCCGCTTCCTCTGGCGTTCCGCGCCCGTGCTCACGGCCGCGCACGACGCCTCCGAGGGCGGCCTCGCCGTGGCGCTTGCCGAGCTCGCGCTCTGGTCGGGCCTCGGGGCGCGTGTCGAGGTCGAGGACGACGCCATCGCCTGGTTCGGCGAGGGCGGCGGGCAGGCGGTCGTCGCCTGCCGGCCGGAGGACGAGTCCATCCTCGAGGGCATGCCGTACCGCCGCATCGGCGTCGCCGGCGGCTCGAAGCTTCTCGGCGTCGAGCTCGCCGAGCTCGCGGAGGCATACGGAGGCCCCTGATGTGCGGCGTCTTCGGCATCCACGCTCCTGGGCGCGACGTCGCCCGGCTCACGTACTTCGGGCTCTTCGCGCTCCAGCACCGTGGCCAGGAGTCGGCGGGCATCGCGGTCTCGGACGAGGGGCGCGTGACGGCGCTCCGCGACATGGGGCTCGTCACGCAGGTCTTCAGCGAGCAGAAGCTGCGCGGCCTCGCGGGCCAGGTCGCCGTCGGGCACGCGCGTTACTCCACGACCGGCTCGACACACTGGGCGAACGCGCAGCCGATCGTCCAGCAGGGGGCGGCCCGGACGGTCGCGCTCGGGCACAACGGCAACCTCACGAACACGAGCGCGCTCCGCGCCGAGCTCCTCGCCGAGGGCGCCCGCCTGCGCTCGACCTCCGACACCGAGGTGATCGCCGCGCTCGTGGCCCGCGACCCGCGTCCGCTCGAGGAGGCGGTCGCCGGCGCGATGAGCCGCATCGAGGGCGCCTTCTCCGCGGTCCTCCTCGCCGAGGGGAAGCTCGTCGGCTTCCGCGACCCGCACGGGATCCGCCCGCTCGCGCTCGGCCGGCTCGAGGACGACTGGCTCCTCGCCTCCGAGACGTGCGCGTTCGACCTGCTCGGCGCCGAGCTCGAGCGGGAGCTCGCCCCGGGCGAGCTCGTGGTCGTGGACGGAAGCGGCTACGAGGTCGTGCAGGCCGTCGAGCCGGCCGGGCCGGGCGCGCTCTGCATCTTCGAGTTCATCTACTTCGCCCGGCCCGACTCGAAGCTCCGCGGGATCGAGCTGCACGGCGCGCGGATCCGCATGGGCGAGCGGCTCGCCGCCGAGGCGCCCGTCGAGGCCGACCTGGTCATGGCCGTGCCGGACTCGGGCACCCCGGCCGCGATCGGCTTCGCGCGCGCGAGCGGCATTCCCTTCGCGGAAGGCCTGATCAAGAACCGCTACGTGGGGCGGACGTTCATCCAGCCCGACCAGGCGCTCCGCGAGCACGGGATCAAGACGAAGTTCAACCCGCTCGCCGAGGTTTCGGGCAAACGCGTCGTCGTCGTCGACGACTCCATCGTGCGCGGCTCGACGACGCGGAAGATCGTGGCGATGCTCTTCGAGGCGGGCGCGCTCGAGGTCCACCTGCGCATCTCCTCGCCCCCGATCGTCTCGCCCTGCTTCTACGGGATCGACATGGCCGACGAGGGCGAGCTGATCGCGGCCGGGCGCCCGCTCGAGGGGGTCCGAGAGCTGCTCGGGGCGACGAGCCTCGCCTATCTCTCCCTGGAGGCGCTGCAGGACTCGACGCGGCGTCCGGAGGGGACGTTCTGCCGCGCCTGCCTGACGAAGAACTATCCGACGAGGATCCCCGACGACCTCAAGCTGGCGAAGCTCCGCTTCGAGCCCGCGCGGGCGTGACGCCCGCGACGACGAGCACCGAGACCGCGATCGCCGCGGGGACGAGCCCGAGCGCCCAGTAGCCGAAGGCCTCGGCGAGCCCGCCGCCAACGGCCGGGCCGGCCAGGTAGCCGACCGCCCAGACCTGCGACCAGACGACCATCGCGAGCACGATCCGGTCCGTGCCGATGCTCTCGAGCAGCGTGCCGAGCGCGCCCGCCTCTCCGATCCCGATCCCGACGCCGAACGCGCAGCAGAGGAGGATCCAGAACGCGACGGTCTCGCTCAGGCCGGCGAGCGTGATCGCGGCCGGGAGGACGAGCGCGCCCCCTAGGAGCATCGCGCGCGGTCGCAGGTGGCCGGCGACGACGGCGCTTCCCCCGGCGACGACCGCCGCGCCAACGTAGAGCGCGGCGATGGCCACTTGGTCGAGTTCCTCGGAGAAGTGGAGCGGCAGCGGCCCGTCGAAGGTGCCGAGCGAGAGGGCGACGAGCAGGATCCCGACCGACGCGAGCAGGAAGCCCGGAGAGCGCAGGACGCTTCGATCCGAGCCGAACCGGACGCGCTCGGTCGGCCGGGGCAGGAGGGCGAGCGCGGCGCCGACAAGGAGGACGGCGACCATGTGGACGAGGAACGGGCCCTGCACTCCCCCGACCGCGCCCATCGCCGGGCCGAGGATGCCGCCGACCGAGTAGGCGGCGAGCGTCCCGGTCAGCCGCTTGTACTCCTCCCCTGGATAGCGCTCGAGGACGGCGAACGAGATGCCCATCCAGAGCAGGCCGGCGCCGATCCCCTGGAGGAAGCGCGCCGGAAAGTAGACGGCCAGGCCGCCGCCGACGACGAAGCCGATGTCCCCCACCGCGACGAGGAAGAGCGAGACTCCGAGCACATAGGTCGCGTTGCGGCGGGCGAGCACGCGGGCCGCGAGCGGGTAGCCGACCATCTGCCCGACCGCGAACGTCGCGACGAGGACGCCGATCAGCCCCGGGCCGGCGCCGGTCTCGTCCCCGATCGCGGGCACGACGGGCGCGATGATGCTGTACCCCGCCGAGTCGAGCACCCCGAGGGCCAGAAGGACCAGGTAGGCCATCGGCCGCTCAGCCCGGGGAAACCCTCGAGTAGCCTCCGAAAGGGGTCAGACCCCGGTGTCCGCTTCGAACAGGCGCCAGAACCCTCAAGTGGCCTCCGAAAGGGGTCAGACCCCGGTGGCCTACTCGGACAGGCCGACGTCGAGGACGACCGTCTTCAGGTCGGTCATGTCCAGCATCGTGTAGCGGCCGCCGATGCGGCCCCAGCCCGTTCTCGTGCCGGCCGCGCCGCCGAACGGCTCGTGCGCCTCCCAGTAGTCGGTCGAGTCGTTGACGACGACGTTCCCGACCTGGAGGCTGTCGAGATACCTGAACGCGCGCTTCAGGCTCGACGTGTACACGGCCGCCTGGAGGCCCAGGTGCGAGTCGTTGGCGACCGCGATCGCCTCGTCGTCCCCGCCGACGGTGATGAGCGGGACGATCGGCCCGAACGTCTCGTCGCGGTTGATGAGCGTGTCGATCCCGACGCCGTCCACGACGGTCGGCTGGTAGTAGAGCTGCGTCGGGCGCCCGTCGTCCCGCGAGCCGCCGACGACGATCTCGGCGCCCTTGGCGACCGCGTCCTCGAGGTGGGCGTCCATCTTCTGCGCGGTCGGCTCGTTGTTCATCGGGCCGACGAGCGTCTCGTCGTCGAAGGGATCGCCGAGCCTCCAGCCCTCCGCCTCCTTGACGACCGCGGCGAGGAAGTCGTCGTGCACGCGGCTGTCGACGAGCACGCGCTCCGTCGCGCAGCAGACCTGGCCAGCGCAGAAGAAGCCGCCGAAGACCGCGCCCTTGGCGGCCGCCTCGAGGTCGGCGTCCGCACACACGACGACGGGCCCGTTGCCGCTCGCCTCGATCAGCGTCCGCTTGAGGCCGGCGGCCCGAACGATCTTCTCCGCGGTGGTATGCGAGCCGACGAAGCCGACGCAGTCGACGTTCTCGTCCTGGATGAGGCGCTCGCCGACCTTGCCGTCCCCGTAGACGACGTTGACGACTCCCTCGGGGAGACCGGCGTCGGCCATGATCTGCATGAAGTTCGCCATCGCGATCGGCGTCCACTCGGAGGGCTTCATGACGATCGCGTTGCCCGCGGCGATCCCGGGCGCGATCAGCTCGACGGGGATCAGCGTCGGGAAGTTCCACGGCGTGATGCCCGCGTAGACGCCGTTCGGCTTGCGGAAGGTGAGGATCCGCTTGTCGACGTCCTGGGAGGGGATGACGGCGGACTCCAGGCGCTTCACGTCCTCAGCCGCGATGCGGAAGTTCTCCGCCGTCTCCTCGATGTCGGGGATCGCCTCCGCGGCGAACGGCTTCCCCTGCTCGAGCGAGAGCTCGCGCGCGAAGTCCTCCTTGCGCTCGTCGATCAGGTCGGCGATCGCGTGGCAGACCCTGGCGCGCTCCCAGGCCGAGAGGGCGGCCCACTTGGGCTGGGCCTCGCGCGCTGCCCGCGCGGCGCGCCGGATGTCCTCCTCGCTCGCGTTCGGCGCATCGGCGAGCTTCTCGCCCGTCACCGGGGAGACGATCTCCCGCGCCTCGTCGCCCGTGGCCTCGATCCAGTCGCCGGCCACGAAGTTCTGCAGCGTCCTCACCGTCGTCGCCATCTCACGCTCCCACTGTCGTCGTGACCCTGTCCCACGCCTCGTCGAGCACCTGGCGCAGGACTCCCACCATCTCCTCGAACTCCTCCGGCCCCGCGACCAGCGGCGGAGCGAACTGCGCGCACGTCTCCCCGCGGTCGTCGAAGCGCATGTAGACGCCGAGCTCGCGCGTGCGTGGGAGGAGGAAGCCCTTGATGAGCTCGTCGCGCTCGGCCGGCGTGAACGTCTCCTTCGTCTCCTTGTCCTTGACGAGCTCGAGCGAGTAGAAGTACCCGTCGCCGCGCACGTCGCCGACCATCGGGTGGATCCCGGCCAACTCGTCGAGCCGTCCGCGAAAGTCGTCCTGGTAGCGCTGCACGCGTCCGACGAGATCCTCGCGCTCGAAGATCGCCAGGTTCGCGAGCGCGATCGCGCAGGAGAGCGGATGCCCCCCGAAGGTGATGCCGTGCGTGAAGGCGGTCTTCTGCTCGGCGAAGAACGGCTCGATCGTTCGCTCGCTCGCGACCACGGCGCCGAGCGGCGCATACGCGGACGTGATCCCCTTCGCCACGGTCATCATGTCCGGCTCGATCCCGTAGCGCGTCGTCCCGAACCAGTCGCCGACGCGCCCGAAGCCACAGATGACCTCGTCGGCGACGAGGAGGAGCCCGTGCTCGTCGCAGATCTCGCGGACGCGCTCGAAGTAGCCGTCCGGAGGCGTGATCGACCCGGCCGAGTTCTGCACCGGCTCGAGGATGACCGCGGCCACCGTCTCCGGGCCCTCGTTCCTGACGATGCCGTCGATCTCGTCGGCGCACTGGAGAGTGCAGTGGGACTCCTCCGAGCAATAGGGACAGCGGTAGCGGTACGGCATCGGTGCGCGCAGGCAGCCGGGGAGAAGCGGCTCGAACTGGGAGCGAAGCGCCGGGCTGCCGTTGATCGAGAGGGCGCCGAGGGTCGTCCCGTGGTAGGCGCTCCGGCGCGTCACGAACTTGTGGCGCGCCGGCTCGCCGCGCAGCCGGTGGTACTGGCGCGCGATCTTGAGCGCGGACTCGATCGCCTCCGAGCCGCCGCCGACGAAGAAGATGCGGCCGACGTCGATCGGGACGAGCTCGGTCAGCTTGTCGGCGAGCTCGAGGGCCGGCGGCGTCGCGAATCCGACCCAGTTCGTGAAGAAGGGCAGCCGCTCGAGCTGCTTCTGCGCCGCCTCGGTGATCTCCGGCCAGGGGCCGTAGCCGATGTTGACGCAGTACAGGGCCGAGAGCGCGTCGAGATACCGGTTGCCCTCGGCATCCCAGATGTAGCACCCTTCCCCGCGCTCGATCACGAGCTGCGGGGCCCCGGCGGGCGTGAAGTGCCTCCAGAGGTGGTCGGTCGCGGTTGCGGTCACGAAGGGCTCCTTCCGTTGCGGGCGGCGAGGGCCTGCTTGGCCTTCACGGCCAGCCAGAGCTCCATGCGCTGCTCGGGATCGTCGGGATGGCGGCCGGTCTGCTCGCGCAGCCGGTCCATGCGATAGCGAAGGGTGTGCCGGTGGACGCCGAGCTGCTCGGCGGCTTCGCTCCAGCGGCAGCCGGCGTCGAGGAGCGCTGTGAGCGAGTCGACGAGCCAGGCGTTCCCGGCCGCCGGGCCGAGCACGCGGTCGACGAACGCTTCGAGCGCTGCGTCCGGCAGCGTGAGGAGGAGCTCGAGCGAGCCGAGGTCGCGATAGGAGGCCACCTCGCCGCTTCCGGCGTCGAGCGCGGCACGGGCCTCGAGGAGGCTCCGCCCGAGCCCGCGGCCGTGGGCGGGCCGCCCCACGCCCACACGCGCCATCGGCTCGGCCGCGACGACCCGTCGCGCGAGTGCGAGCACCTCGTCCTCGCCCTCGGCGCCGACAAGGAACGCGGCGCGGTCCCGGCGCGCGGTCGAGAGGTACGGGACGCTCCCGCGCTCGAGCTCCTGGGCCACCTCGTCGCGCAGGCGCTCGGTCGAGAGGCCGTTGCGGGGGACGGCGAGGAGCGCGGCGAAATCGTTGTCCGCCTCGAGCCCGAAGGCAGCCATCCGCCGTGCCGCCTCACGGTCGTCGAGCCGGTCGTCCTCGAGGTCCTCGAGCAGGTCGCCGGCCAGGCGCAGCTCGGCGGCGCTGACCGCCCTTCTCCGGGAGAGCTCGAACGCGAGCGCCGTCTGGCCGTGATGGAGCACGAGCCGGTCGTACTCCTCGAACTCGCTCCCCTCGCGGGCGGCCTTCAAGACGACGCGCTCGCCCGCGGAGACGACGGACAGCTCGAGGGCCGTCTCGAAGCCGAGCCTCGGGCCGGCGTGCCGCTCGGCGACGACGCGGCCGCTCTCGTCGACGAGCGCGAGGCTGCAGCCGAGGTGGTTGCAGACGACGGCGAGGAGGGCCTGAAGGCCGCGCCCTTCGAGCACGGCGTCGGCCAGCCGTTCGTGCACCTCGAGCGCGCGCGTCAGCCGGGCGAGCCGCTCGTTGGCGAGATGCGAGACCGCCGCCTTCGTGATGGCGACGAACGGGACCTCGTACGGGACGGCGAGGACCGGGAAGGTGAGCTTGTCCGCCTCGTCCACGATCGGAGCGGGCACCTCCGGGAACCCGAAGCCGACGCCGAAGCCGAGGCCCGCGAGCCCGTGCTTGGCGAGACGACGCACGTACGCCCGCTGGGTCGTTGCCATCTCCCCGACCCCGAGTCCGGTCGTCAGCAGGAACTCTCCTCCCTCGAGGAACTGCGTCGGGTCGGAGAGCTCCGACACGTGGAGCCAGCTGATCTCCTTGCGAAGCCCGTCCGCGCCGGCCGCGACCACGAGCTCGAGCTCGGGGAGCTCGGCGATGTCCTGGACGGTCAGCCCGGATGACTGCTTTCGACGCACGGGCCAAACGCTAAGCCGTGGCGACGGCCGAGGCAAGCAGGAGGTGGACCCCGCGTCGAAGCGGGCGAGTGTCTAGCGCTCGAAGACCTTGCCGGCCTTGGCGATCCCGCGGGAGATCATGTAGGCAGCGGCGAGGAGGACCGTCACGGTCGTGAACAGGGGCCAGTCGACCCGGTCGGAGGCAAGGGTGACGATGAAGACGACCGCCCAGACGAGGAGGAAGACGACGAGCTCGCCGTTCGGCGCGGGCATCGACGGCATCCCGTAGTACGGCGGGCCGTACGGCTGCGTCGGCGGAGGAGACGGGGGTGTCGTTTGCTCCATCTGCGCCTCCGTTCACCGCCGGGGCGGCGATTCCTGCGAGGCCCGCCGATACGATGGCGCGGGCCGGTGCATCTGTTTCATTACCACCTCGTGACGAGCAAGGTCCGGCTCCTGGAGGCCCGTTACCTCGGCAAGCTCGGCTTCGAGCTGATCGGGCGCTACGGCTGGCGCGGCGAGAGCTCGCACTGGTTCGAGTCGGGCACGTCCTGGGAGGAGCTCGACGCGATGGGGTTTCGCCTGCGGCTCGTCGAGGTAGGGCGGGGCGCAGTCAACGTCGTCCTCCAGCCAGGGCACTGGGACGTCCCGCGCGTCGACCACCTCGGGATCGCGCTCGACGAGGACGACTACGAGACGGTGCTCGACCGCGCGCGCGACCTCGGGCTGAAGATCCAGGACCACCCGGGCAAGCGCACCTTCGTGACGACCGAGGCCGGCTACCGGCTCGAGGTGCACCCGCCGCGCGACTGGGTCGAGGACGCGCTCGCGGAGGCCGAGGACCTCCAGATCGGCGAGCTCCACCTGCGCGCGCACGATCCGGAGGAGAAGGCGGTCGCGCTCGCCGAGATCCTCCTGCTCGAGCGCGACGGGACGAGCGTCGCGCTCGGCGAGAGCGTGGTGCGCTTCTTGCCGGCCGGGCCGGAGGGAAGGCCGGAGCTCGTGGCCGAGGTGCTCGCGTGACGTCGTACGAGGCTGCCGGGGTCTCGCTCGGAAAGGCCGAGGCCGTGGTCGAGCGGCTGCGGGCCGCCGTCGCGTCGACCGGCGGAATCGTCGGCGGGTTCGCGGGCCTCCATCCGCTCGACGACGAGCGCCTCCTCGCCGCGACGATGGATGGCGTCGGCACGAAGCTCATCCTCTCGCGGCGCGCCGGCCGGCTCCGCGCCGCCGGCTACGACCTCGCCGCGCACTGCGTCAACGATGTGATCACTACGGGGGCCGACCCGCTCTTCTTCCTCGACTACGTCGCCTCGGCCTCGCTCGACCCCGAGGAGGTCGCCGAGCTCGTCGAGGGCGCCGCCGAAGCGTGCCGCGCCGCCGGTTGCGCGATCCTCGGCGGCGAGAGCGCCGAGCTCCCGGGCATCTACCGCGGCGAGGAGCTCGACTTCGCCGGCGCGTGCGTAGGCCTCGTGCGCCGCGCGGACCTCGTCGACGGCTCCCGCTGCGAGCCGGGCGACGTCGTCCTCGGGCTCCCTTCGTCGGGTCTGCACGCGAACGGCTTCACGCTCGTCCGCAGCCTGGTCGGCGACGGCCCTTTCGATGCCGACCTCCTGCTTCCCCCGACCCGCCTCTACCTGGACGCCGTACGCTCGCTCAGGGCCCGCTGCGAAGTACGCGCGCTCGCACACGTCACCGGCGGGGGCATCATGGGCAACCTGCCACGCGTTCTGCCCCCCGGAGTCGAGCCGGAGATCGACTGGGGCGCCTGGGAGCGGCCGCCCGTCTACGCCTGGCTCGACGAGCAGGGCGTGCCGGAGGAGGAGCAGCGGCGCGTCTTCAACCTCGGCATCGGCATGTGCGCCGTCGTGCCGGCGGCCGAGGCCGGCAACGGCACCGTGATCGGGCGATTGCGGTGATCGGCGTCCTCGTCTCGGGCAGCGGCACGAACCTGCAGGCGCTCCTCGACGGCGGCCTCCCGGTCGCCGCGGTCGCGTCGAACCGTGCCGAGGCACCGGCGCTCGGGCGGGCGGAGCGAGCGTTCGTGCCCACGGCCGTCTTCGAGCTCGACGACTACGCCGACCGCGAGGCGCGCGACGCCGCCATGGCCGACTGGTTCGCCGGCCACGGGGTCGAGCTCGTCGTCTGCGCCGGGTACATGCACCTTCTCGGCAGCGGCTTCCTGTCCCGCTTCCCGTGCCTGAACGTCCATCCCTCGCTGCTTCCCGCCTTTCCGGGCCTCGACGCGGTCGGGCAGGCGCTGGCGGCGGGGGTCGAGGAGACCGGCGTCACTGTCCACTTCCTCGACGACGGCGTCGACAGCGGGCCAGTCGTCGCCCAGGAGCGCGTCGCCGTCGAGAAGGGAGACACGGCCGAGACGCTCTACGAGCGGATCCGCGCGGTCGAGCACCGGCTCCTGCCCGAGACGGTCAGGCTCTATCTGGCCGGGGCAATAGTCTCGTAGCCTCTATGGCGGTACGCCGGGCGCTCATCTCCGTCTTCGACAAGACGGGCCTCGACCGGTTCGCTGCCGGCCTCGTCGAGCTCGGCGTCGAGCTCGTGGCGAGCGGCGGGACGGCCGCCTACATCTCCGAGCTCGACCTTCCGGTCACCCCCGTCGACGAGCTCACCGACGTCCCCGAGATGCTCGGCGGGCGGGTGAAGACGCTCCATCCGCGCATCCACGGAGCGATCCTCGCGCGGCGGGACGTCGAGGAGGACGTGGGCGCGCTCGCCGAGCACGGCATCGAGCCGTTCGACCTCGTCTGCGTCAACCTCTATCCCTTCGCGCAGGTCGCGGGCCGCAAAGACGTGCGCGAGGAGGAGGCCGTCGAGATGATCGACATCGGCGGGCCGGCCATGCTGCGCGCCGCGGCGAAGAACTTCGAGCACGTCGCACCCGTCTGCTCGCGGGCGCGGTACGAGCCACTGCTCCTCGAGATCCAGGCGACCGGCGGGATCGATGCGGCGACGCGCCGCGAGCTCGCCGCCGAAGCCTTCGCACACACCGCCGCGTACGAGGCGTCGATCGCCTCCTGGTTCGGCGACCGGGAGACGTTTCCGCCCCGCCTCCTGCTCGCGCTCGAGCGGCACCGGGAGCTCCCGTACGGGGAGAACCCGCACCAGCGGGCCGCCTATTACGTCGAGACCGGCGCGCGCCGCGACGTGCTCTCCCGCGTCGAGCAGCTCTCGGGCAAGGAGCTCTCGTTCAACAACCTCGCCGACCTGGACGCGGCGCGCGGGGTGCTGCGCGAGTTCGAGCTTCCCACCTGCGTCGTCGTCAAGCACGGGAACCCCTGCGGCGTCGGGGTAGCCTCCGAGATCGAGGAGGCCGCGGCGAAGGCATACGCCTCCGACCCGCTTTCGGCCTACGGAGGGGTCGTGGCGCTCAACCGGCGCGTCGATCCTCGGCTGGCGCAGCGCCTCGCCGAGCAGTTCGTGGAGGTGCTGATCGCGCCCGAATACACGGCCGACGCCGTCGAGATCCTGCGACAGAAGCCAAGCACACGCATCCTCGAGGACCGCGAGCGGCGCCGTGCGACGCTCGGCGAGCGGGCCTACCGCCGCGTCACGGGAGGGTTTCTCGTCCAGGATGCCGACGCGGAGGTCGACGACCGCGAGGGCATGGAGGTGCGCGCGGGTGGGGCGCCCGACGAGCGGAGCTGGGGCGACCTCCTCTTCGCGTGGCGCGTGTGCAAGCACGTCGGCTCGAACGCGATCGTCCTCGTCCGTGACCTCCAGACGATCGGCGTCGGAGCCGGGCAGATGAGCCGGGTCGACGCGGTCAAGCTCGCGCTCGAGAAGGCGCGCGAGCACGGGCACGACCTCCGGGGGTCGGTGCTCGCCTCCGACGCCTTCTTCCCCTTCCCGGACGGGCCGAAGCTCGCGCTCGAGGCCGGCGTGCGCGCGATCGTCCAGCCCGGCGGCTCGAAGCGAGACGACGAGGTCGTGGCCGCCGTCGCCGAGGCGGGCGGCACGATCGTCTTCGCGCCGAGGCGCCACTTCCGGCACTGAGTGGGTTCGGCGGGCAGGCCGTATCGTTACGGGCCACATGGGTGACTATCCGACCGTGCTCGACCTGGTCGGCGGGACGCCGCTGGTGCGCCTCCAGCGGCTCTCGCGCGACGTCGAGCCGACGCTCCTCGCCAAGCTCGAGTACCTGAACCCGGGCGGCAGCGTCAAGGACCGCATCGGCCTCCGGATGATCGAGCAGGCCGAGCGGGACGGGAAGCTCGCTCCGGGCGGGACGATCGTCGAGCCGACGAGCGGTAACACGGGCGTCGGCCTCGCGATCGCCGCCGCGCTCAAGGGCTACCGCTGCGTCTTCGTCATGCCCGACAAGATCGCCGAGGAGAAGCGGGCGCTCCTGCGCGCCTACGGCGCCGAGGTCGTCATCTGCCCGACCGCCGTCCCACCAGATTCTCCGGAGAGCTACTACTCGGTCTCGAACCGGCTCAGCGAGGAGATTCCGGGCGCCTACAAGCCCGACCAGTACTCCAACCAGGCCAACCCGCGGGCCCACTACGAGACGACCGGGCCCGAGCTCTGGGAGCAGACCGCCGGGCGCATCGACGCGCTCGTCCTCTCCGTCGGGACCGGCGGCACGATCACGGGCACGGCCCGCTACCTGAAGGAGCAGAAGCCCGACCTGCTCGTCGTCGGCGCGGATCCGGAGGGCTCGATCTTCTCCAATCCGGACAACGTCCACCCCTACCTCGTCGAGGGGATCGGCGAGGACTTCTGGCCCACGACGTTCGATCCGGAGGTCGTCGACGAGTACGTGACGGTCTCCGACCGCGACTCCTTCCGCACCGCCCGGCGGCTCGCTCGGGAGGAAGGGCTCCTCGTCGGCGGCTCGGGCGGGACGGCGGTCTGGGCGATGCTCCAGGTCGCGCGCCGGTACGGGCCCGAAGCGACGGTCGTCACGCTGATCCCGGATTCGGGCCGCGGGTACCTCTCCAAGGTCTACGACGACAAGTGGCTTCTCGAGCACGGCTTCCTCGAGCGACAGGCGCCGGCGGCGACGATCCAGGCGGTGCTCTCGTTCAAGCGCGACGAGGAGCCCGAGGTGCCGGAGCTGATCACGGTCGCAAGCCACCAGAAGGTCGGCGAGGCGATCGACCTCATGCAGCGCTACGGGATCTCGCAGATCCCGGTCGTGCGCGACGGTGACGAGCCGGTCTCGCTCGCCGATGTCGTCGGCTCGATCCGGGAGAGCGGGCTCCTCGACCGCGTCTTCCGCGACCACGACGCGCTCGCGGAGGACATCGCGTCCGCGATGGAGCCTCCGCTCCCGGCCGTCGAGATCGGCGCCTCCGTCGACACCGTCTTCGCCGACCTCTCGGCCGGCAACCCCGCGGTCCTCGTCGCGCGCTCCGGCCGGCCGGTCGGCGTGATCACGCGCGCCGACCTTCTCGAGTACCTTGCCCACGAGAGGACGAACGTCTGATGGACCAGCGGCTCAGTCTCATCACGCT
>DASUJY010000048.1:0-82742 GCA_036279015.1 Gaiellaceae bacterium
CGCCGGAGAGGACGAGCTCGTCTTCACCGCCAGCGGCGGCGCGCGCATCGACCCGTCGAACCTCATGAGCCGCGTCCTCAAGCCTGCCGCGCGGGCCGCCGGCGTAGGCGACTGGGTCGGGTTCCACACCTTCCGGCACACCTGCGCGACGCTCCTCTTCCGCCATGGCTGGAACGCCGTCCAGGTGCAGCGTTGGCTCGGCCACCACAAGCCGAGCTTCACGCTCGACGTCTACGTGCACCTGCTCGACGAGGACGTCCCCGAACCGGCCTTCTTCGACGCGATCGGGCGCTCGTGTGACCAGCCTGTGACCCATGAGGGACGAAACCAGCCGAAATCGGACGCCGAGAGCGCCGACCACGTAGCAGGCATTTCCCCTCCAAACGGCACGCTTTCACCCGCTACGCCGAGACCAGCCGAAACCGCCGGGGCCTCCTTCTAATCCGCGGGTCGCAGGTTCGAATCCTGCCGGGCGCATCGGGCGTGTGATGCTTTCGGAGCGTCTCGAGCGCAGCCGCTCAGATTGCGGGAAGGCGAAACGCAAATCCCGCGCCTTACTCGGTTCGCTGGCCGCGGATCTGGTAGCGGTTCAGGGCCACGCCGTTGTCGAATGTAGCGTGCTCGAGCAGGTCACACTCCAGCGGCTCGGTGACCTCGTCGAACAGAGGTCGGCCCGATCCCAAGATCGCCGGGTGGGTGTAGAGAAGTAGCTCATCGAGCAGCCCATGCTGAAGCAGCTGCGTGGCGAGCGTGGCGCCTCCGACTCCGATTGTGCCCTCCGTCTCGTCGCGAATGGCGGCGAGCTGGGTGATGGCGTCAGCGCCACCGACGATGCGCGTGTTGTGGCTGGCGGTGGTGCGTGAGCTGGAGACCAGTACCTTCGGCGCGGCCGTCCAGATTTCGCCCCACTCCCGCAGGTGGTCGGGCAGCGACTCGTCCTGTGCCGCTGAGGGCCAGACGGTTTCCATCATCTCGTAGATGACTCGGCCCTCGACGAACAGCGCCAAGCTCCGAGCGCGCTCGTTGAACTCGCGAAAGAGCTGCTCATCGATGCGCACCCACTCGCCGCCCTCCTCGTCAGCAACGTGGTCGCCGGCAGACCGCTCGATGCGAAGGTCGAGCGACACATTCATCCAGTACGTCATGCGCCCCATGTACGGAAGCTACCGCGTCATGTCTTCGAGCGGACGCAGACGCGGTCCGTCGGCCACGGCTCAACCCCGGTTGTGGTTGACGACCTCGATGTTGTGCCCGTCCGGGTCGAGCACGAAGGCGCCGTAGTAGCCCCGGTGGTAGACCGGGCGCTCGCCCGGCGCGCCGTGGTCCTCGTAGCCCGCCGCGAGCGCGGCGGCGTGGAACGCGCGCACCGTGGCGTCCTCGCGCGCGGGGAACGCGAGGTGGACGTGCTCCGTGAGCGGCCGCTCGTCCCGGACGAGCGAGAAGCTGTAGTCCGAGCCGGACAGCTGCACGCGGTCGGGCTCGTCGTGCGTCAGGCGGAGCCCGGCGTGCGGGGCGATCGTCGTGTAGAAGCGCCGGGAGGCCTGCGGGTCGCGTACGCGGAACCACAGGTGGTCGACGCAGCCGTCGGGCACGGCGTCCCCACGGTCGGCGTGGACCGCCTCGACGCTGTTGCCGTCCGGGTCGAGCAGGAACCCGCCGTAGTACGTCGGGCCGTACTGCGTGCGGGGCCCCGGCGCGCCCTCGTCGCGGTACCCCGCGTCGACGCCCGCCTGCCAGAACGCGTCGACCTGCGCGCGGTCGCGCGCCCGAAAGCCGACGTGGAGCCCGCTGGTCACCGGGTGCTCGGGATCCGTCGGACCGATGTCCCAGTCCTCCCATTCGACCAGCTCGGCGTCCGCATGGCTGGGCTCGACGCCCAGGACGCTCAGGACGGTGCGGTAGAAGCGCTCGGAGGCCGCGAGGTCCGTGACGGCGATCCCGACATGGTCGAACACCCGGCCGAGGCTACCGCTGCCGGCATGCTCGGTGTTGTGCGACTTCGGCGACGCGCCTGCACGAACTAGAGCAGGGCGCTCTCCTCGAACGGCTCGGGCGCTCCCATGCCCGGCAGCCTGGCGGCCGCTTTTGAAGCGGCGCGGACCGGGAGCCCCTCCGCCTTCCAGGCCGTGAAGCCGCCGACGAGGTCGGTCGCGCGGCCGAACCCGAGGTCGCGGAGCGAGACCGCGGCGAAGCTCGAGGAGAACCCGTCCGCGCACATGAGGATGACGTCGCGGTCGAGGTCACAGGCGGCGGGGTTGCGGAACTCGCAGTCAGGATCGACCCGCCACTCCAGCACGGAGCGCGGGATGTGGATCGACCCGGGCACGACACCGCGCGCGCGCCGGTCGTCGTCCGAGCGCAGGTCGACGATCAGCGCTCCCTCCCGCTGAGCAGCGAGCGCTTGCGCGGGCGTCCGCCGGGGCTCGATCCGCCGGCGCGCGGTCGCGAGCAGCTCGTCGACGTTGCGACGGGCCGCCCGGTGGTCGGCGGCCCGGTCCCGCTCCACCCAGCGCGTCAGAAGCACCCAGGCGCCGCTCGCCGCGGTGAGGCCGGCGACGATGGCGATCGCGCTTCCCGAGCCGACCGAGTCGGCCACGGCACCGGCGAGGAGCGCTCCGATCACGAACCCGAAGTCGCGCCAAAACCGGTAGACGCCCACGACCTGGGCCCGCTCGACCGGCTGGACGGCGTCCGAGACGGCCGCGATCAGCGTCGGATAGACGAGCGCGGTTCCGGCCCCGAGCAGAACGGCCGCGCCGAGAGCGGGCGCGAAGTTACCCTCGCCGGCGGCGAGCAGTGCGAGCGCGGCTGCCTGCGTGAACATGCCTGCGACGATCAACGGCTTACGCCCTGTGTGGTCGGAGAGCCAGCCGGTGAGCAGCTGGCCCGCGCCCCAGACGCCCGGGTAGACGGCCGCGACGACCCCGATCTGCGTCGTGCTCGCCCCGTTGGCGGCGAGATAGAGCGGTGCGAGCCCCCACGCGAGGGCGTCGTTGAGGTTGTTGACGAGCCCGGCCTGCGAGCAGGCACGGAGCGCGGGATGGCGAAGCGTCGCGCGCGCGAAGACGGACCTCAGCGAGCCGGTCATGTGGTCCCCGTGCGCACGTTGCTCGCGCGCGACGTGCCCCGCCGTGTCGCGGACGAAGAAGATCGAGATCACGGTTCCGAGCGCGGCGATTGCGGCGCCGAGGAGCCAGACGAGCGTGCGCGGCGCGAACGTGGCGGCGAGCACGCCGGTGGCGAAGGCGGTGACGGCGAGACCGAGGTAGCCCGCGGACTCGTTGAGGCCGAGGGCGAGACCGCGCCGACGCGGGCCGACCAGGTCGATCTTCATCACCACGGTCATCGACCAGGCGAGGCCCTGGTTCGCGCCGAGGAGGAGGTTGGCGGCGACGATCCAGCCCCAGCTCGGTGCGAGCGCGATGAGAAGCGGGACCGGGAGTGCGAGCAACCATCCGCTCACCAGAAGGCGCTTGCGTCCCACCCGGTCGGCAAGTCCGCCGGCAGCCAGGTTGGAAACCGCCTTCGCGATCCCGAACGCGACGACGAAGCTGAGGATCGCGCTCTTGGACGCAAGACCGAAATCACGTTCCCCGACGAGCGGGAGCATGCTCCGCTCGAGCCCGACCATGGCGCCGACGAACGCGTTCAGGCCGACGAGGAGGGCGAACTGGCCGGCGTTCTCGCGAAGCCCGAGGCGGACCGCCGCCGCGCTCATGTTCGTGCCGGTGCGACCCCGCGGCGGTTGGCGTCGACGATGTCGCGCTGGTTCGCCGGGGCAGGCGGCAGATCGACGAGCAGCGCCTGGGCGAAGCCGGCCGCATCCGGATGGGCAAGAGCCGCGTTGTGGCGGCGCTCGAAGCCGATGCTCGAGAACGGGTTGCTCGAGAGCCCGCGCCCGCACACCGAGCCGCCGTAGTGACTCGGATAGACGAGCACGTGATCGGGCAGCTCGAGCAGGCGCTCGATCGAGGCGTAGAGCGTGCGCGCCGCCGGCTCGGGATCGCCCACGGCGTGCAGGTCGGGCCGGCCGACGTCGCCGACGAGGAGCGAGTCGCCGGTGAACACGAGCCAAGGCTCGTCCGTTCCCCGCCGCCGGTCCGCGACGACGTAGGCGCCGTGCGCCGGTGCGTGGCCCGGCGTCGCGAGCGCACGGACAACCGTGTTCCCTAGCTCGACGACCTCGCCGTCCCCGAGCGGCACGTGCTCGAAGTCGACCTGCGCCCCGGCCGGCAGGTAGGCACTCGCTCCCGAGTCGACCAGCATGGGAAGTCCGGACACGTGATCCGCCTGCACGTGTGTCTCGAAGATGGCCACGATCGGAGCGCCGAGACGCTCCGCCTCCTCGAGGTAGGCGTCGACGAGATCGGCATGGGGGTCGACGACCGCGAGCCGCCTCAGCGAGAGGCAGCCGAACAGATAGCTCGCGCACGCGGTCGGAGCGAAGAGGAACGGTCGCAGGACCATCCTCAGAGGAGGGTACGACCCCACCCTAGTATTGTTCAAGACGAATCTTCCGATACCGGCTATCGCCGTGCCCGATACCTCTCTCTCGCTTCTCTGGGACACCACCCGCCTCCGCTTGCTCGTCGAGGTCGAGCGGCAGGGGACGGTCTCGGCGGCGGCCCGGGCGGTCGGCATCGGGCAGCCGACGGCGAGCGAGCACCTGCGCCTGCTCGAGGCGGCTGCCGGTCAGCGCCTCGTCGAGCGGAACGGTCGCGGCAGCCGCCTGACCGAAGCCGGAAGGCTGCTCGCGGCCCGTGCGCGGGAAGCCCTCGCTGCCTTGCAAGCCGGGGAGGAAGAGCTGAGCGCGCTCGCCGGCCTCCAAGCCGGCACTATTCACGTCGGCGCGTCGACCACGCCGGGCGTCTACCTCCTGCCGGACACTCTCGACTGCTTCAGGCGCGACCATCCCGGGGTCGACGTCGAGGTCGAGATCGCCTCGACGGACGAGATGGTCGGACGCCTGCTCGCAGGCCGGGTACAGCTCGCGCTCGTCGGCGAGACCGAGGTCGACGATCGAATCGAGCTGACGCCGTTCCTTGCGGACGAGCTCGTCGGCATCGCCAGTCCGGGCTCGCTGCCGATCAAGGGCGGCCGGATCAAGGCGGACGCCCTGTCGGATCAGACGCTGCTCGTGCGCGAGTCCGGCTCGAGCACGCGGCAGACTGCCGAGCGCTCGCTCGCGCGGATGGGCGTTCGCCCGAGACGCGTGTGGGAGCTCGGATCGAGCGAGGCGATCAAGCGCGCCGCCCGCGAAGGGCTCGGGGTCGCGTTTCTCTCCCGCTACGCGGTCGCCGAGGAGATCGAGCGTGGCGAGCTCGCGAGCTTCCGCGTGCAGGGGGCGCCGAAGATCGAGCGACGACTCCACGTGGCCCGGCTCGCCCGTCGCCCGCTGAGCCCGAGCGAGCGAGGCTTCATCACGACGCTCACGCGCTGCTGCGCGAAGAACGTTGAGTTCGCGGCCGCCTGCGTCGAGCCGCAGTAAGCGCCGGCGTCCTCACGCGGGCTTCCAGATCATGAGCAGGAGGACGCCGAGGAGTCCGAGCGTCGAGGCCGCGTTGAGAACAGCGGCGCGCCGGTCGAAGAGCAGCCGCCGCAGGTCCTCGCTCGGCTCGTCCGCCTGCCCGGCCAGCCGCTCTGCGAGCAGGCGCGCTCGCTTGGGCGTCTGCCCGCCGATGCCACCGAGGGCGGAGGCGAGCACGAAGAGGGCGAGCGCCCCTGCCAGCCAGCCCTCGTCGAATCCCCTCCCCGTCACGGCAACGAGCCAGAAGCCCCCTGCGAGCACGGCGAGGCTTCCGCCTGCGACGAGCAGGACGCCGCTTCGGGTCGTCGCGAGGAGGAGCGCGACCTCGGAGGGCCGCTCCCGTCGCCTTGCCGCGGCGAAACCGACACCGGCGACGGCAATCCCGCCGGCGAGCACGACCACGCCGAGCAGATGGAGGAACAGAGCCCAGCCGTACTCGGACACGCCGGAAGTATGCGGGGCAGGTTCCGGCCGGGCTGCGTCGTACTTTGTTGCCGACCTCACGTGGAGCCGGCGCAAACCCCCCGTCCGTCACCATCTCTGGCGCAGCCCGCCGGTGCCGGAGAAGTCCTGCGCCTGCCCCGGCCGCGCGTGGTCAACCCTGCGATACTCATCGCGACGCTCGGCGTCCTCGTCCTCGTCAACGTGCCGGTGCTGGGCGAGGGAGGCTGGCGGTTCCGGCCGCGCCGCGTGGATCCAGAAGGACTGCTCGGACCGCTGGTCTCGCTCGCCAACGGGCACTGGAGCCCGTCCCTCCTCAAGGCCGCGGCGGTCGCGGCGGGGCTGCTGCTCGTGCTCGCCGTGTTCCAGGCCCGCGAGCGGTGGACGGCGCGCAAGGGCTTCCTTCTCACCATTCTTGTCACAGCGCTGCTCGTCGTCCCGGGCGTCCTCCTCCAGGTCGGCCTGCGCGACGGCAGCGCGCCGTGGTTCTTCACGAACGACTCGACCTACGAGATCGAGCTCGCGGGCGACCTCGTCCTCGACGGGCAAAGCCCCTACGGGCACGACTACCGGGGCTCCGGCCTGGAACGGTTCTACAAGGGAGACGGAACGCCGAGCCTCGACCACAAGGCGCTCGACCATTTCGCCTACTTCCCCGGTACGGCGCTCTCCTCGGCCGGCTGGCGCCTCCTCCCCTCGCCGATCGACGACTACCGCCTCCTCGTGCTACTCGCCACGCTCGGCCTCGTTCCGGCTGCGCTCACCTTCGCGGGCCCCTGGACCGTACGGCTGGTGGTGGGCGCGGCGCTCGCCGGAAACCCGCTGGCCGTGCAGGCGGCCTGGTTCGGGACGGCGGACGCGCCGAGCCTCCTCTTCCTCGTTCTCGCCTTCGGGCTCGCGAGCCGCTCGCGCTTCCTCGGGGCGGCGGCCTGCCTCGCCGCAGCCGTGCTCCTGAAGCAGTTCGCGCTCGTGGCCATCCCCTTCTTCGCGGCGATGCTCCTCACGAGCCGCGGGGGCCGCCGGGACTTCGGACATGCGGCCGCCGTCTTTGCGGGCGTCGCGGCCGCGGGCCTCCTGCCCTTCCTCATCGCGTCGCCGGCCTCGCTCTGGGCGGACACGATCGGGTTCGGAACGAGCCAGTACCCGATCGTCGGCTACGGGCTCGCCGCGCTCCTCGTCCGGGCCGGCGTCCTCGAGAACCGGGTCGCCGACTACCCCTTCGCCCTCGTCGCGCTCCTCGTCTGGCTCCCGGTCACGCTCTGGCTGCTGCGAAGCCAACTCCGGTCGCGGCTGCCGTGGATGGGGGCCGCAGGCTTCGCCGCCTCCCTCTTCCTGCTGCTCTTCCTCGGGCGGGTCTTCCAGACGTCGTATCTCGTCTGGCCGCTGACCGGAATGGCGATCGCGGCCGTCCTGGCCGCCGCTCAGACGGCGAGCGGCACCTCGACCACGAACGTCGACCCGCGGCCCAGCTCGGAGCGAACCGAGATCCGCCCGCTCATGCGCTCGACCAGCTCCTTGCTGATGTAGAGGCCGAGCCCGGTCCCGTTGACGCCGCGCGTGAGGCCGGGATCGAGCCGGTAGAACTTCTCGAAGATCCGCTCGTGCTCGTCGCCGGGGATGCCGAGCCCATTGTCGGAGACTTCGATCCTCGCGAACTGCCCGTTGCGCGCAAGGCGGAGCTCTACCTCACCTCCTTGCGGCGAGTACTTGACCGCGTTGTCGACCAGGTTCGTCAACACCTGCCGGAGTTGGTTGGCATCGCCTGCGACCGGCGGCACGTCGCCGGGGACGAGTATCCGCAGGTCGATGTCGGCGGGAAGATGGAGCTCGGCCGAGTCGACGACGCTGCGGGTGAGCGCGACGGGGTCGAACTGCTCGACGGCCAGGTGCAGGCGCCCGGAGTCGAGCTGCCCGGCGAGCAGGATCTGGCCGACGATCCCGGAGAGGCGCTCGGCCTCGCGGTCGATCATCTCCATCAGGGCCTCGCGCTGCTCTGGATCGATGGTGACGTCGGTCCTGCGGATCGTCTTGACTGCCCCGAGCACCGCGGCGAGGGGTGTGCGGAGCTCGTGCGAGGCCGTGGCGACGAAGTCGCTCCGGTCCCGCTCGAGCAGCCGCTCCTCGGTCACGTCCCGAAGCGCGTAGACGATGCCGTCTCCAAAAGCCACCCCGGAGACCGAGATCCATTGCTCCCCCCCGCCCTCGGCGAGGAGCGGCAGAGCGACGGGGCCTCGCGTGCGGCCCGGGTCGGGCCGTGCGTTCTGCTCGATCGCGGCCCAGCTGGGGATCGTGGCCGCCGGGTCCTCCCCCACGACCGCTGATTCGTCGACCGAGAGGATGCGGGCGGCGGCCGGGTTGATCGAGACGACGGCGCCCTCCTCGTCCAGGAGCACGACGCCGTCGTCGACGTGCGCGAGCGCACGCGAGGCATTGCCGCGTCGCTCGGCCTCGCGGTAGAGAGTCGCGTTGTCGATTGCAGCGGCAGCCCGGCGGGCGAGCTCGGAGGCCAGGTCGAGGTCGAGCTCCGTGTAGCGCGGCGCCGTGTCGTCGCGAATGAGCGTCACGGCGCCGAGTGCGCGGCCGCGGGCGACGAGCGGCACGGTGATTGCAGACCGGAGGCCCAGCTCGCGCACGATCCGGAGGAGGCGTTCATCCCCGCGGGCGGCCTGCTCGAGAAGCTCCTGCGGGATCTCGGGAACGAACTCGGCGGTCTGCGTCCGGAGGACGTTGTGCACGCCCATCGGCGCGTCCGGGTCGGGCGGATACTCCTCGCCGAGCCGCTCCGCCCAGGCAACGCGCGCAGGATCCTCGTGTGCGACGGCAAGCCGCCGCACCGACCCGTCCGGCACCACGATGTCGATCGCGCACCAGGTTGCCATCCCGGGAACCGCGAGCCGAGCCAGCTGCGTAAGCGTCGCCTCGTAGTCCAGCGAGGAGCCCAGGAGCTCGCTGGCGTCGGCGAGGAACGTCATCCGCTCTCTGAGCGCGCGCTCGGCCTGGTACAGGCGAACGCGCTCGAGCGCCTGGGCGGCCTGCTGCGCGAGGGTGGCCTTGAGGGCGCGGCGATGGTCGTCGAACTCGACCTCCGTGCGGAACGTGAAGGCGATGCCTCCGATCGCCCGCCCCTCGACGAGGAGAGGAAGGATCGCGAGCCCATGGCTGGGGCCCTGGATGCCGGCCATGGACGGAAACCGCGCATCACGCTCGGCCGTCGTGTCGAAGAAGAAGGACTCCCGGTCGCGAATCGCTTCAGCCATCGGAGTCTCGCTCGAAAGGGGAAAGGTCTCCCAGCCCGAGAACGCGTCCGAGTCGTAACCGCGGGCTGCGACGATCTCGACTGTCTCGCCGTCCGCGGCGAGCAGTCCGATCGCTCCCGCTCGAGCCTCCGCCGCCTCGACGCCCTCCGTGACGACGGCGTCGAGCACCGCCTGCGGCGTCATTGCCTCTGCCAGCCTGGCAGTAACCCGTTGCAGACGGTTGGCGCGCGCAGTCGCCGCCTCCGACTCGCGCTGCACCGCCCGCCGGCGCACGAAGAGCTGGGAGATGAGGACCGCGACGACGAAGAAGAGCGCGACCCCGGCGAACTCGTCGCCGGTACCCGGGACGATGTCGTGGCGCGGCGGCGTGTAGAAGAAGTCGAGCGTGACGGTGGCGAGCAGGGTCGCGAACAGGCCGGGCCAGAACCCGCCCAGGTTGGCGGCCAGCGCGACGGCCAGCAAGAGCAGGAAGCCGATGATCCTCGGGCTCGGCCTGTTCGCGAGCAGGTCGAGCGACGAGATGATGGCCGGGCCGATGACGGCCGCCGCCCAGCCGAGTGCGGTCGAAGACCGCCGTAGCGATGAGAAGTTACCCGTCGTCCCCCGCTCCTTCTGTCGACCGGGCTGAGCTGCCGCCATGCTACGACGCGCCGCGCGAGGCGGCAACGAACGGGCTACCCGTCGTCCAGATCAGCGGGCCAGAGCGTCGCCGGCCGTTCGCGCCGGATGGCGTCTGTCTCGCCCAGCCGGCAACGGGCGACCACCTCGGCGACGACGGGCGCGAGCCGGACGGGATCGAACGGCTTCAGGATGTACCCGAGCGCGCCCAGCGCCTCCGCCCGGCGGCGATCGGCTGGGGTCGCCCGCGCGGTCAGGAAGAGGAACGGGATACCGCTCGTCCGCTCGTCCTCGGCCAGCTTCTGCGCCACCGTCCAGCCGTCTACCCGAGGCATCATCAGGTCGAGCAGGATGATGTCGGGCGCCTGGGAGCGCGCCGCCGCGAGCGCCTCCTCGCCGTCGCTCGCCTGGAGCACCTCCATCCCGGCCAGGGACAGGTTTACCTCGCAGAGCAGGCGAATCGGGGGCTCGTCGTCGGCCACGAGCACCCGAAGCCGTGCGGGGTCGGGCGGGACGGGGGCGCTGTTGATCGCCAGGATCAGGCCAGTCTACGGCCGCCCAAAGATCCCGGGCCTAGGCGCGGCGCTGTTGAAGGCGGCCGAACACGGGTCGCGTCGAGGGTCGCGCGGGCCCGCTCCACGTGCGCGTGACGTCGAATCCCCACTTGCGCACGGGATCGACGCGCGTCGTGTCACGGGCGTGCTCGTAGGACCATACGGTCTCGCGGTGCCCCTGCTCGACCTTGACCACCTCGAGCGCGTTGACGAGACCCTCGCGGCGCGGATCGCGCCGCTGCAGGAGCTCGAACGCGAACTCGACTGCCTGGACGTAGTCCCTGCACTCGTGGCGAACCTCGGGGCCGAACGCCTGACCCTCGGGGAACTCCCGTACCTCGTATCGTTCTTGCCCGGCCGCATGGCTCAGTGATCCTGCCATGCTGTCGACTCCTTTCGCACCGAAGCGTAGGGAGCCGCGAGCCGCGCGCACATCCCCCGGTTTAGGGACTCGGTCCCGCCGTCTCGGAGCGGTAGCGGAGGAATTCACGCCCGACGGCCTGGACGATCCCGGCGACGGGGATCGCCGCGAGCGCCCCGAGGATCCCAGCGAGCTCGGCGCCGATGAGGACGGAGACGAGGACGACGAGGGGCGACAGCTGCACAGTCCGCCCGTAGATGACGGGCTGGAGGATGTGGTTCTCGAGCTGCTGGTAGACGAGGAAGAAGACGACGATGATCACGCCCTTCACCCACCCGAGCTCCAAGAACACGACCACGGAGACGATCACGGCGGCGAGCGTCGCCCCCGCGAGCGGGATGAGGTCGAGGATGGCGACGACGACCGCGAGCGCCACCGAGTAGCTGCTGCCGAGGGCGAAGAGGGCGACCATCGCGGCGAGCCCGGCGATCACGCTGATGACCACGTTGCCGGTCACGTAGCCGCCGACCGTGCGGTAGATCTCCGTGCCGACGCGCTGCCAGCGAGGCCGGGCGCCTGGGGGCAAGAAGTTGTAGAAGCGCTCCACGAGTCGCGGGCCGTCGAGGAGCATGAAGAAGGTGAGGAAGGCGATCGCGACCGCGCCGATGATCACCGAGAAGACGCTCTGGGCAACCGCGAGCGCCGGCGCCGTGATCCCCAGCACTCCTCCGGCGCCCTGCTCCTCGATCGCGGTCCGGATCCGGTCGACGATGTGGTAGTCGCGCTGGAGGAAGCCGAGAGGCCCGCGGCCGGCGACGAGGTCGTCGACGAGGTCCGGCACCGCCAGGATGAAGTCGGTCACCTGCCGGACGAGCGGCGGTACGACGAGGAAGCCGAGCCCGACGATCGCCGCGAGCGCGATGAAGAAGACGATCGCGGAGGCGTACCCGCGCCTCAGGCCGCGGCGCTCGAAGATCTCGACGGCCGGGTTGAGCGCGAGGGCGAGGAAGATCGCCACGAGGATCCAGGTGACGATGTGCCAGGCCAGGTAGACGAACGCGATGATCGCGAGCGTCGCGAGGACGATCCCGAGCACCTGGAGGATCGTCCGCGGCCTGACGTAAACGACCCGCTCGGAGGCGGGCGGGGTCGCCATGGCGTACAAGCCTGCAGGTTCAGCCGGACGTCGCCAGAATGCGGGCATGGCCGTTCCGGCTCACGATGCGTCCGGCGTGCTGGATGCGCTCGCGCAGTCGAACCGCTTCCTCGTCCAGCAGGTCTTCCGGCCGATCGCCAACGAGTACCGGATCAGCATTCCGGCGCCCGGGCAGTCCGAGGAGGGCACGCCGCTCCTCTTCGTGAAGCAGAAGAAGCTCGCGATCAAGGAGGACATCAGGTTCCGGCTCTCCCCGGACGGCGACCCGTACCTCTTCATGATCAAGGCAAAGACCGTCTTCGAGTTCCGGGGCCGCCACGAGGTGCTCGACGACCAGGGCACCGTGATCGGCCTGCTCGAGAAGGACTTCGCCCGCTCGCTCCTCCGGAGCCACTGGCACGTCCGCGACCCGACCGGCACGGAGATCTTCGAAGGCTACGAGGCGAATCTGCCGATCGCGCTCATCAGGCGCTTCGCCGGGGCGGTGTCGGACTGGCTTTCCGCGCTCACCTGGCTCCCGTTCAACTTCGTCCTCATGCGCGACGGCGCCCAGGTGGGAAGCTATCGCCGGGTGCTCGGGAAGCTCCGCGACCGCTACGTGCTCGAGCTCGAGGGCGACCTCGCGAGCGCCGACCGCCGGCTCGTCCTCGCCTTCGCCGTCGCGCTCGACGCGCTCCAGGACCGCTAGTCGGGCTTCGCGCTCATCGCCCAGACCGCGACGAGATAGGCGACGAGCGCAATGAGCGCGAGCACGGCGGCAGAACGCGCGAGGGCGCTCGTGCCGCCTTCCGTCCGGGATTGCCGCCGAGCTCCCACTCCGGCGAGGATTGTGGCGACGAGGAGAAGGAGACCGCCGAGGTCGGCAGTGATGTAGCCGACCCCGAGCCAGCTCGGCTCGTCGGGAACGTCGGCCCAGTTCTCCTTCGAGTAGATCCACTCGGCTCCGATCCGCATGACGATCCAGGCGGGGATGGCGGCGATGAGCAGCGTCCGGAAGGTCAGGCGCGAGAGGGTGGCGCCGCCCACGGAGTCCTTGCCCCAGCCGACTACCTGCGCCGCGAAGGCCGTCAGCAGCGCGCCGACGAGCACCATCGCGCCGAGCACGTGCAGGAAGAGCGGGAAGTTCCAGCTGTCCGGCCGAACGGCGGCGAGCACGCTCATGCTCCCGGCTTGAAGATCATGTCGAGGATGAAGAGGAGCACGATGACGACGGAGGCGACGTGGAGCCAGAGCCCTCTGCGGCTGCGGAGAAGCGACCGGAGCTCCGGGCTCGGGGAGTCGCCGCCGCTTCGCTCGAGCTCCCGCGCCCGGTCTCGTGCGGCGTTGTAGACCTTCCCCTCGCGCGAGCCGATCGCCCCGAAGAGGAGCCAGAGGACGAAGGCGGCGATGATCCACCCGTCCCAGAGCTCGTAGCCGTCGACGTCGATCGCGAGCCAGATGCCGAACGCGAGGACGCCGGCCATGCCGATGCCGATGAGCGGGTCGCCGACCCGGGAGACGCGGAAGATCCGGACCACGTCGGAGGGCACGTCGCGGTTCCAGCCCGCCGCGATCGCGACGGAGAAGATCACCATCCCGGTCACCACGGCGAAGGCCGAGAGCACGTGGAGGAAGAGCAGCCAGTCGTACCGCGACACGGACGGGCACCCTAACCGAGAGAGCGGGCGATGGGAGTCGACACTTGCAGAATCGCGGAGAGGAGCCGATAGCAGAAGGGTGCATCCGTTTCAGGAGCTGACGAGGCGGCTCACCTGGCTCATCGCCGCCTCGACTGCGTTCTTCCTCGGGGTCGGCCTCGCCAACCTGGCCACCGGGTTTGTCGGCGGCCCTCTGGCCACAATCGCCTTCTTCGTCCTTGGGGCTTGGGGCGTCTACTCGGTGCGTTCACTCTGGCGTTTGCGGCAGGTCGCGCCACGACGAGGCCCTTCAGGAGGCGTTCCGCGGAGCACTTGGGCCGTGCTGTTTGGAGCTCTTGTCGTGTTCGCGGGGGCAACCTACGTATTGGCGCAGGATGCGACTACAACCGCGCTCATAGCGGCAACGCTCGCTTTTTGCATAGGCGCGGGCGCCTTGCTCGGGAAGAAGCTCGTGGAGGCGTGGAGCGACGAAGACAAATGAGTGCCCGCGACAGAGAGGCCCTGCTTCCAGGCCCTTTCCCCAATAGAGCGGGCGATGGGAGTCGAACCCACGTAACCAGCTTGGAAGGCTGGGGCTCTACCATTGAGCTACGCCCGCGGAGGAACCTAGGTTAGCCCAACGGATGGGCTAATCGGTGCCGGCGGTCGAGGCGCGGAGACGCTCCGACAGGGCCTTGAGGAGCCCGAGCGCGAGCTGCCGGGGACACGCTTCGAGACATATTCGCGCCCGTCTGATATACGTCGACGCGACTGCGTAAAGGCCCCCGCGGCGGTAGGACGCCCGGGGGCACGGCACAGGAGGTGCGCTCCTATGCAAGCCCAGGGTAACCGCCCGCGTCTCGGGCCACGTGTTCCGGGTCGACCGGAAGCGTGGCCCGCGGTGGTACATCAAGTACCGCCTCCCCGATGGCAGGCAAGTGCAGAAGTGCCTCGGACCCGAGTGGCCCGACAAGGGCAGGCCAGCGCCCGGCTACTTCAATCGCAAGACAGCCGAGGCTGCGTTGCAGGCGACCCTCACCGATCTTCGGCGGGGACTACTCGCGCTCGCGGGACGCTCCGGCGCGACCATCGCAGACGCGGCGGAGGAGTGGCTGCGGCACGCGGAGATCGAGCGCGGCGTCAAGTCCTCAACCCTCGCCGAGTACGTGTCGGTCGTCCGAACGCACATCCTGCCCACGTTCGGCGACTTCGCGCTCGAAGCAGTCGATAGCCGCATGATCGAGCGCTGGCAGGCCGAGCAGCTCGACGCGGGGCGGCTCTCGCGCCGGACGATCAACAAGACGCTCACGATCCTCGGCGGGATCTTCGAGCGAGCCCGCCGGGTGTGGAAGCTCGACGTGAACCCCGTGCGAGAGGTGGTAAGGAAACCCGAGCGCTACTCAAGCGACCTCGACTTTCTCTGACCGGAGGAAGTGCAGCGACTCGTGGAGGCGGCCGACTGCGAACAGGACGGGACTCTCTTCTTAGTCGCCGCCTTCACCGGCCTCCGCCGAGGCGAACTCATCGCCCTTACCTGGCGCGATGTCATGTTCGAGCAAGACGCCATCCGCGTCCGAGCGAGCTACACCTACGGACATCTGTCGACCCCGAAGTCAGGCAAGGCTCGAACGGTGCCGATGATCCCGCGAGTCGGGCAAGCCCTTGCGCGTCTTTCTCTCCGAGGCGAGTTCGTAGGCGAAGACGATCTTGTCTTCCCACGAGCTGACGGGCGCTTCCTCGACGGTTCGGCGCTCACGCGTCGCTTTAAGGCGACGCTCACCCGAGCTGGCCTGCGCGAGCTGCGCTTTCACGATCTGAGACATGGATTTGCGAGCGTGGCTGTCAGCCACTTGTCGCTTCTCCAACTGAAAGAGGCGATGGGCCATGCGGATATCCGGACGACGATGCGGTACTTGCACGCCAAGAGCCGAGCCGACGAGGCGCGCAGGCTCGCGCAGGCGTTCGAGGTGGCGTGATGCCCGTCCACCAGGGCTCGTACTAGTTGTGCTCGCGCTCTCAGGACGATGCTGCGCCGAGCTGAGAACCGCTCAGCTACTTGGTGCCGTCAGTGCGGGTTCGACCGCAAGCCTCCGCTTCGTTGCGGTGGCACTAGGCCAAACACCCATCAAAGGGAACAAGCGAAGTCCTTGAGTGAATTTAAGTTGTCTGCGATGCCACTCTTGGTGGCCCAACGCTCCGCCTCGTCCATCGCGGCGAGTAAGCGGCGCCGAACCTCTGCGTCAACGTCTTTGGGAGGCTCGTCAGGAATCGCCACCTGGACCATCAGCGTGCCATCCCGCTTCGAGAAGCTGCCGGTCCGCTCACCGTCGTAATCCAGCGTCAGGACGTCGCCAGGAATATGGAAGACGACATTCACGTTGAGCGGCGTCTTCAGTCCAGCCCTTCGCTTCGCTATCTGCTTGCCGAGTCTCTTGACCGCCTCCTCCCACAGATGGTTAGCAGGCGTCAAGCCGCCGACAACTAGGCCGACTGACAGCGGTGGAACTTGCTCGCCCACTCCCTCACCGTAACGCCCCGCCGCCCTTCCGCAAGGGCTACGTCAACGCCGCACCAAACGTCGCATCTGTGGCCAGTAGTAGAGAAGCGTTCCGAAGAGGCCACCGTAGATGCCGAACAAGAACGCTCGCCAGGTCCACGGGTTGGAACTACTACTTGTCGGGACTCGCCGCGGGACTTCCCGTCTGTGACCTCTGCCCCGGGGCGGGTTCGGACCAGCTTGGAAGGCTGGGGCTCTACCATTGAGCTACGCCCGCGGAGGAACCTAGGTTAGCCCAATGGAGGCGCTATTCGGAGGGCGCCGTCGAGGCCCGGAGCCGCTCCGACAGGGCCTTGAGGAGCCCGAGCGCGAGCTCCGAGTCGCTCCCGACGAGCTTCAGGAACGGCCGGCGGGCGATGCGCATGGTGAGGAGCGGCGTCTTCGCCGTGACTGTGGCCGAACGCGGCTTCCCGTCGAAGAGCGCGAGCTCGCCGAGGAAGTCCCCGGCCCTGAGCACGCGCGCCTTGCCGCTTCCGAGGCTGACGGTCGCCTCGCCGTCGAGGATGACGTAGAAGCTCTCCGCGCGCTGGCCCTTGCGGACGATCCGAGCGCCCGCCGCGAAGCGCTGTGGGCGGCCGAGGTTCGCGATCCGCTTGACGTGACGCTTCGAGAGCGGCGCGAAAAGCGGAACGTCGCGCAGCACGTCGACCCACTCGCCCCCCATGGGGGCGCCGTCACCCGAGCGGGCCGATTTTCCAAGCAGAAGCTCTCCCACGCCAACCTTTTGCACGCGCCCACTATCTCATCCGGACGACGCAGGCACCAGCCCCGGAGCTAGCCTCGGGGCTGTGCTTGGTCCGATTGGCGCGACGCCCTCGGCCGGGAGCTGGTCTCCGGCCTGGGAGGAGCTCGCCTTCCTGCTCCTGGTCGCAGTCGGCTACGGCTGGACGCGCGCCCACCGGGTCTCGCGGCTGCGCAGCGCCGCCTTCGCGCTCGGGCTCGCCCTCGCCTTCTTCGCCGTGGCGAGCCCGGTGGCGACGGTCGCACTCCACTACCTGCTCTCGGCCCACCTGCTCCAGAACGTCGTCCTGGCCGAATGGACGCCCGCGCTCCTCGTCCTCGGGCTTCCTCCCGCTGCGGCCGCTTCCCTCGCCGCGCGGCCGGCCGTCGGGGCACTCACGCGGCCCGTCGTCGCCCTCCCGCTCTGGCTCCTCACGTATGCCGTCTGGCACCTCCCCGTCGCCTACGAGGCGGCCCTCGAGCACCGGCTCCTCCTCGACCTCGAGCACCTGAGCTACGTCCTCGTCGGCGTCCTTCTCTGGTGGCCGGTCTTTCAGGACGAGCCGTGGCGGCTCCCGGCCGGCGGCCGGGCCGCCTACCTCTTCGCGGCCTTCGTGCTGGCGAGCCCGCTCGGCCTCCTCCTCGCCCTCCTCCCGTCGCCGATCTACGACACGTACGTCGCCGCTCCGAGGCTCTGGGGGATCGACCCGCTCGAGGATCAGCAGCTCGGCGGCACGCTGATGGCCGTGAGCGAGGCGGTCGTCTTCTTCAGCCTGCTCGCCGTCTACTTCGTCCGCTTCATGGCCGAGGAGGACGCGGGTTACAGTCACGGCGATGCTTGATGCACGCTACGCGAGGCTGGCAGACGGGCTGATTCCGGCCGCCGGCGGCCTCCCGTCCGCGAGCGCGGCCGACCCGCAGGGCAAGTGGCTCGCCCGTGCCCTCGCGGCGAGACCGGACCTCGTACCGGCCTTTGAGCGCGCGCTCGCCGCGGCCGACGTACGTGCGCTCGAGGCGGACGACCCCGAGGCCTTCGCCGCGCTCACGACGATCGCCGCCGCTGCCTACACGATGAACGTCAAGGTCCGGAAGCGGATCGGCTATCCGGGCCAGAAGGCGGCTCCGCCCTTCCCGGACGAGGCCGAGTACTACCTGGAGGGCCTCCTCCCCGAGCTCCCTCCTCCGCCCGATCCGGTCGCCTACGAGCCGCCACGGCCGTCCGTGGCACCGGATCGCGTCGAGGTGCTCGTGGTCGGGGCCGGAGCCTCGGGTGCGGTCGTCGCGAAGCACATGGCCGAAGCGGGCTTCCGCGTCCTCTGCCTGGAGCAGGGCGGCTGGCGGAACGCCTCCGAGTACCCGGGCGACAAGCCGGAGTTCGAGCTCCTCGTCGAGCACGCGTGGAGCCCGGATCCCAATGTGCGCAGGCGCCCGGAGGACTACCCGTGCGAGAACTCGGGCTCCGAGATCGCCCCGGTGATGTTCAATGCGGTCGGCGGGAGCACGATCCACTTCGGCGCGCAATGGGCCCGCATGCGGCCGGTCGACTTCAAGGTGCGCTCGACGGAGGGGATCGGCGACGACTGGCCCGTCACGTACGACGAGATGCTGCCCTTCTACGAGCGGATGGACCGCGAGATGAACATCTCGGGAACCGCCGGCGACCCCGCGTATCCGCCGGGGGCCGGCCCTCCGCTTCCGGGCCTCCCGATCGGGAAGATCGGGCGCAAGGCGGCGGAGGGGATGAACGCGCTCGGCTGGCACTGGTGGCCGGCCGCGCACGCGATCCCGTCGCAGGCGACCGCGACGCAGCAGCCCTGTGCCCGTCGCGGCGTGTGCATGTTCGGCTGCCCGGAGGGCGCCAAGGGCTCCACCGACCTGACGCTCTGGCCGCAGGCGATCGCCGCGGGCGCGAGGCTCGTGACGGGCGCGCGGGTGCGCGAGCTCACGACGAACGGGGGCGGGCTCGTGACCGGCGCGCTCTGGGTCGACCGCGACGGGGTCGAGCACCGCGCCGAGGCGGACGTCGTCGTCCTCGCCGCGAACGGCATCGGGACGCCGCGGCTCCTCCTCGCGTCCGGGCTGGCGAACTCGTCCGGCCTGGTCGGCAGGCGCCTCATGCTCCACCCGTACATGAGCGTCCTCGGGCTCTACGACGAGGACCTCGAGAGCTGGCTCGGCCCGTGGGGTACGCCGCTCCTCTCGCTCCAGTTCGCGGATACCGACGAGTCGCGCGGCTTCGCACGCGGCGCCCAGTGGGACGTCATGCCGATCGGCGGGCCGCTGATGGCGCTCGCCCGCTACTCCGCGCTCCCGTTCGAGGAGCGCTGGGGCCCTGCAGTGCACGGGCTCCTCGAGAAGACGGTCGGCCGTGCTTTCGACTGGGGGATCGGAATCGAGGACCTCCCCTCGGAGGAGAACACCGTCACGCTCGACCCCCAGCTGACGGACTCGGACGGGGTCCCCGCGCCGAAGGTCGCCTACCGGATCGACGACGACGCGCGGCGAAATCTCGGGTGGCAGCTCGAGCGGGCGAAGGAGGCGCACGCGGCCTCGGGCGCCGTCGAGACCGTCGTAACCGACTGGTCGCAATGGGGCTGGCACCTGCTCGGCACCTGCCGCATGGGCGACGACCCGGCCATTTCGGTCGTCGACCGCTTCGGCCGCTCGCACGACGTCCCGAATCTCTTCGTCGTCGACGGGAGTGTCTTCGTCACCTCCGGGCCGCAGCCGCCGACGGCGACGATCGCGGCGAACGCGGCACGGTGCACGGCGCACCTGATCGCAACCGCGGGCCTTCAGGCCGTCCCGGCATGACGCGCTGTGCGTGGGTGCCGGAGGGCGATCCGCTCTACGTCGCCTACCACGACGAGGAATGGGGCGTTCCCTCGCGCGACGAGCGCCACCTCTTCGAGATGCTCGTGCTCGAAGGCGCGCAGGCCGGTCTCTCGTGGTCGACGATCCTGCACAAGCGCGAGGGCTACCGTGCCGCGTTCGCGGGCTTCGACGTCGAGAAGGTCGCGCGGTTCGGCCCGGCGGACGTCGACCGCCTGCTCGGCGACGCGGGCATCGTCCGAAACCGGCTCAAGGTCGAGTCCGCGATCGCGAACGCACAAGCGGTGCTCGAGGCGGGCGGCCTCTCCGAGCTCGTCTGGAGCTTCGTCGACGGCGAGCCGAGGGTGAACGCGTGGCGAACGACCGCCGAGATCCCGGCCGAGACCGACGAGTCGAAGGCGATGAGCAAGGAGCTCAAGCGCCGCGGATTCCGCTTCGTCGGCCCGACGGTCTGCTACGCGTTCATGCAGGCGTGCGGTCTCGTCGACGACCACACCATCGACTGTTTCAGATGGAGCGGCGCGCGCTGAACGGCGACCGGTCGACGCTCTAGGCGCCGTCCCGTCCCGGGAAGCTCGCCGCGGCGCGCCTGACCTGGTCCACGTCGAGGGTCATCTCGAGCAGGCCGACCTGCTCGTCGTAGACGCCCGCGTCGACCTGCTCCTTGACGTCCTCCTCAAGGATGTGAACGACGGGGAGCCCCAACTGGACTCCTGCCAGTGAACCCACGTACGCCGGGTCGCCGAGGGTGACCGTCTCGGCTGCCACCTCGAGCGCCTCGAGGTCGGCGGCGCCGAGCACCACCACCACGTCCTCGGCCCCGTGCTCGTCGACCAGGTTCTTGATCCGATCCTGGTTCTCCGGGTCCATGGCCCCTGCCGCCGTTCAGACGAAGCACTCCGTCTCGACGAAGATCGGCTCGGCTCCCGCCGAGCGCATGCATTCCGCGATCGCCGGGCCCGGGACGCCGTCCCGCTCGCCGAGTGCGATCACCTTCTTGCCGTCGAGCTTCATGCAGCCACACCTCCTCTCAGCTTCGCGAAGGCCTCCTCGACCTGCTCTTTGGACACGTCGCCGGAGAGGCGCTCGAGCTCCTCGCCGTCGCGCATGAGAATGTACGTGGGAAGGCCGAAGACGCGGAGCTCGCGGCAGACGTCGCGGTTCTGCGTCGAGTCGACCTTGACGACGCGGACGGCGCCGCCGGCCTCCTGCTCCAGCTCCTTGATCGTCGGCATCATCGCCAGGCACGGCTGGCAACGAGGGCCCCAGAAGTCGACGAAGACGCTGCCCTCGCTCGTAAGGTCCCTGTACGTCTCCGGGGTTGCGTCGACCGGCATGGTCACTCCTTTCCTGGTTCGAGCAGAATCGACATTCCGTCGGCCAGCTCGGTCATCCGGCCGAGGAAGAGCGAGCCCTTGGCGACGAGCATCGTCGAGCCGATCTCTCCGGCGCGCAGCGCTTCGAGCCCGTGCGGAAGCCACGGCACGGCGGAGGCGACGTGCCCCTGGGTCGGCGAGAAGCCGGGCAGCCCTCGCTCGCGCTCGAAGTCCTCGAGCTTCGCCAGCTCGAGCTCCCCGCGCTTGACGGCGAGCGCTCCGATCAGCTTGTAGTTGCGCTGCGGGACGTTGCCCGCGCCGGCCGGCTCGGTGATCTCAGGGTCGTGGAGCTCGGTCGAGTAGCGGTCGACGTCGAGGATCGAGCGGCCGAGGCGCTCGAGCGGCTCGACGACGAGGTCCTCGAGCACCGCCTGCTGCGCGGAGCCCGAGCCGACGCGGTGACGTCCGACCGCGTCCAGACGCAGTACGGGCGCACCGTCCCCGGGCGGGCCGACGAGGATCGCCAGGCCCGCGAGCACGTCCTCGAGCACAGGGACGTCGTGGCGGAGCGCGCCCGCGAACTTCATCCCGAGCTTGGCGAGCGAGCCGCCCGCGACGACGGCGACATGCTCGTAGACCCCTGAGGAGACGAGCGAGGCGGCGACGACGAGCGCGTGGATCGGCCCGGCGCAGAACGCCTTCACGTCCGAGCCCGACGCGTTCCTGCAGCCGGCCTGCTCGGCGATCGCCTTGCCGAGGTTGCCGCCGCCGCGCTGGTAGCGGTCGCCGACCGCCTCCTCACCGCACCCGATCGCGTAGGCGAGCTCCTCCGGCGGGAAGCCAGTGCGCGCGAGCAGGTGCTCGAGAGCGAGTGCGCCGGTGGCCTTGCAGGCGAGGTTCTCGAGGAGCACGCTTGCGGAGAGGCTCTCGTCGAGGTCGTGCGCCCGCTCCATGACGCCCGCGCGGCTGCCGTTCCGGTAGAGCGGGAGCGCGCCGTCGGCCGGCTCGCGGCCGTCGAGGTGGAGGAGCTGGAACTGGTCGGACTCGGCCATGCGGCAGTAGAGCTCCTCCTGGTCGACGAAGACGCCGAACGGGCCTTCGGCCTTCGCCTCGGTCGCGTGCTTCCACCGCGGCCGCTCGATCTCCCAGAGGGCGGCCGGCGCGAGATTGCCGATGAAGACCTGGTGCGGCGCGTAGCCGAGCGCGTCGTCGAAGCTCCGAAGCGCCGGCTTGATCTGGTCGGCTGCGTCCTCCCGCGTCGGCTTCGAGCCGTGGCGGACGAGGTCGGGCGCGTGGGCGAGAACGAGCGAGCAGCCGTGGATCGCGGCGGTCACGGTCTCCTCCGGCCCCCGGGCACGGACCCGGCACATTCCACGCACCACGAGCGCGGTTTGCGGCGATACGCTCGACGTGGGTGGAGGCGCGGGGTGGCCCCGGAGAGAGTTGTCATGCTTCGAGCTCCCAGACCGTGTTCGCCTCGACCTCGGCCTCGAGCATGTCCAGGGCGCGCTCCACGATGCGGCGGCGCTCCTCCACGTCGAGGCCGAACGGATGCGTGATCGCGGGGCCGCGCACGATCCGGTTCGCGCCGATCATCGTCGCGACCGTCGGGAGTGACGTCACGTACACGGCGGGAATCCCGGCCCGCTCGATCTCCTTCGCCAGCACTGCCCCGCAGCGCGTCCCTGTCCCTCAGGTGCCCGACAGGAGCACGGCCTGCACGCCCGCGTCCCGGAGCTCGCCCGCGATCTCCTGCCCGAACCCGGTCGCGACGACGACCGGCGTTCCGTTTCCGGTGGTCGTGTAGAGAGACTCGTGGAGGCGGCCGATGCGACCCGCCCGCTGGAGGTCGCGCACCGTGTCGAGGGGGACGAGCCGGTTCGGATCCTCGTTGGCGAGCGTGACGTCGAAGCCGCCGTGCACCGACTCGAACCGCCCCGACGCCAAGGTCTCCGCACCGTCGAGGTCGTAGCGGAACCAGCCCTGCGCACGCACGGACCCCAGCCGGTCGGGGTTTCCCTGCGGCACACACCCCGCCTCCGTGACGAGCGCGACGAGCGCCGCGGAAAGATCGGCGACCGCCGGCGGCGGCTCCACGCGGTCGAGATCGCCGCCCACCTCGGTGCGCGTCTCACCGCCGAGCTTCGCGAGCAGGAGCTCGACCGCCCGCTCGGCGCCGGTCTTCTCCGCGACGTAGTTCCGCCGGAAGCCACGCGTGAGGTAGCCCTCCTCCTCGGCCGCGCCGAGCTCTCGTCCTGACGCGAGCGCGGACGCTAGCCCTCCGAGCTGAGGCAACGCGTCGCGCATGCCGGCGACGTTCACGGCCGTCGGGACGACGTAGGCCGACCCGGCCGCGCCGACGCCGGGATTCTCCTCGTGCATCGCCGCGACGGCAGGGATGCCGCGCTCGGCGGCGGCCGCCGCCAGGCGCGCGCAGGCGTAGCCATACCGGCCGGACCCGAAGGCGGGACCGGCGACGAGCACGTCCGGCCCGATCTCGGCGAGATGCCCGAGCAGCGACTCCAGCGCCTCGTCCTCGTGCTCGGCGAAGTAGTCGTCGCCGCAGGCGAGCGTCGCAACGATCTCGACATCCTCGAGCGCAGCCTGGAGGCCGCGCCCCGGACCGACCGGCCCGTCGAAGCGCGTGGGCGGAGTCTCGGCCTCCTCCTCCCCGCCGAGGCCCGCGAAGAACTGGTTCAGGTAGTGGACGGCCTTCATTCCGTTCTCGCACTCAGGGCGAGCTGGCCCATCTGGTTCGCGGCGCCGAGGTAGTCGCGAACCGGGACCGGCTCCGCCCCGGCGGCGGGCCTGCCGTCGAGGAAGAGATCGCCGCCGAGCACCCGCTCCGGCGCCCACGCCTCGACGAGCTCCTCGACGTTCCCGGTCGAGACGATCGAGTCCGCTTCCTGCACCCAGTCGGTCAGGATCGGCCTCGTCGACTCCGGATCGGTCTCCTCGGCGAGGACGACCGTCGTGCGGATGCCGGCGCGCTCACACGCCCGGCAGGTGAGCATCACGTCCGTGTGGGAGTTGCCGCCAGCGTCGGTCGTGATCACGATGCCGTCCGCCTCGAGCTCGCCCCCGGCCACCGCGGCCTCCTCCGCCGCGCGCGCCTTGTCGTCGGCGCTCTGCTCGTACCCCCGCATGAGCACGACGCCGGCGAAGCGGAGCGTCTTGCCGTGCTCGCGGTACAGCGTCCGGACGAGCTCGTTGCGCTGGAAGAAGTAGGTCGGGTTCCGCATCGCGGCCCAGTGATACTCGCCGCAGGTCACCGCGCCGTCGAGCACCTCGGCCGGATCGACCGCCCTCGGCAGTCCGGCCTCGCCGGCCGGCGCCCCGTAGACGTACTGGATGTAGAGCGGCCCGAGGTCGGAGAGCTGGATCAGCGCCGCGAGGGCCGGCAGGTTCTCGTCGGCGGGGCCGAGCTCGAAGCGCTCGACCTCCACGGGCTCGGCGTCGAGGGTCGGGCGCGCGAGCTCCTCGGCGAGCGCGAGCGTCGTGCGCCGCGCCTCCGCGTCGATCGCGACATGGCCCGCCGAGGCATCCGGGCGAAAAGTCAGGACGACTGCGGTCATCCCTGCGAAAGGCGTCAGAGAAGCACCCGGACCGGCCAGGTCGACGACCGACTCCTGCTCGTGAAGGGGCCGCTCCTCTCCGGGGAAGTCGAGACACGAGAGCACGACCACCCCGTCGAGGCGGTTCGTGCGCCCCTCGCCCGCGCGACCCTCGGTCGGGAACGCGAGACGCCCGTCGGGCCTGATGCGCGGTTCGACCGCGTCCAGGACATGCGTGACGCGGACCGCCGCTCCCGGCGGAACGACCTCGATCTCGACGCCGTCGAGCTCCGGCGCCTCGCCGAGCAGATCGGCCGGGAACGTTGCGAGCTCCCACGTCATGCGCCAAGCCTAACGGGGCGGCGACACCCGAATGCCGCCGCCCCGCGCGAGGCGTTACTCGACCGGGATCTCCGAGTGCACCATCCGCATGTCGATCCCCTGGCTGCGCCGGTAGACGCGAGAGCCGAGGTAGATGACGAGCGCGAGCAGGTAGAAGCTGCCCATGTAGATGAGGGAGTCGCGCCCGTTGACCGCGTACAGGTCGTTCGTGAACCACTCGTAGAGCGCGAAGCCGAGGATGACGAGGAACCCGCAGGCCGCGAACGTGATGAGCGGCACGCCGGCGACGCGGTAGCGGGCGATCGGCGAGGCGTTGTAGATGTCCGGCCGCCGCCACGGGAAGATCGCCGCTGCGATCGCCGAGCCGGCGAAGGTGATCGCGATCACCTGAGTGGCCGCGAGCGTCCAGCTGTAGAAGTCGGAGTTGTACGCGTAGAAGTAGCTGATCGGGATCGACGGAAGGAGCATCAGCAGGATCGCGACGAAGGGCACGCCGCCCCGGGAGACCTTGGCGGCCGTCTCCGGGAGGACGCGGTCGAACGCCGCCGCGAAGACGACGCGCGTCGAGGAGAGGAAGACCGTCCCAACCCAGCCGAAGAACCAGAGCGACAGGAGCCCGACGAGCAGGAACTGCCAGAAGGCGCCGTCCATCAGGAAGGCGGACAGGAGGCCCGGGTACGGGAAGATGCCGAGCGGCCCCTCGCCCGTCCAGTAGCCGTTGTTCGAGGCGTTGTAGAAGTCCCAGCCGAAGGTCTTCGCGAAGAGAAGGAGCATCACGACCGCCGCGATCGACGTGGCGATCAGCGCGCCGCCCATCGCGTAGATGTTCTTGCGGAAGTCGGAGGCGCCACGCACCTCGCCGTAGAGCGTCGCGCCCCAGTTGGACCAGAGGTTGAAGAAGAGGAGGAACGGGATCAGGAGGAACGTCCCCTTGAAGGCGGCGAAGTCGCCGACGCTGGAAGGCGTGCCCACCCCCTGCTCGAGCGTGCCCTGGTAGACGTTGCCCGTCGTCCCGAGCACCTCGGAGGACTGCGTGTTCAGCGCCGAGATGAAGTCGGCCTTCGAGTTGACGAGCAAGAGGATGAACATGAAGGCGAGCCCGACGAGCCCGCCGTAGAAGCAAAACTTCTGGATGCGCGCGTAGGCCCTGATCCCGAGCGAGATCACCCCGGACGCGAGAAGCGCGGTAATGATCGAGGCCCAGAAGAGGTGCTTCGGCTCCGACCAGAACGAGACCCAGCCGTCGGCGCCGACGATCGCCCCGAGCGGCACAAAGACCTCGACGTTCAGGATGTTCGCGTAGATCGGGACCCAGTGCCAGAGGATGAACCACCAGCCGCACGCGGCGAGCACGAAGCCGATCCCGCCCCCGATCGTGCGGCTGATCCAGACGTAGTCCCCGCCCGCTCTCGGCATCGCGGAGATGAGCGAGGCGTACGTGATCGCCTGGAAGACGAGGTAGGCCCCGGACAGGATGATCGCCCACATGAGGCTCCCGTTCGGGACGAAGACCGCGTACGAGAAGATGAACAGGCCGAGCGTGATCAGGTTGATCGAGAACGTCGAGTAGATGAAGGCGTCTCGCACGGACCAGCCACGAACGAGCCCGGTCGCCCTGCGGGCGAAGAGCGTTCGCTCCTGATACGGGACGTCGCCTACTGTGGTCGCCATTCCTCCTCCTATCCGCTGGTGAGCACGAAGTTCTTGACCTTCTTGCCGCCGTCGAGATCGACGACGGCGCCGAGGAGCTCGCCCAGCTCGTACGAGCTACCCGGGTTGATGCAGAGCGTCTTGCCGAGGCGGGCATTGCCCCGCGCCTCGTGGATGTGACCGTGGAGCGAGAGGACCGGCTGGAAGCGCTCGATCGCCTCCCGCACTGCGGTGGAGCCGGCCGGGACCGGCGCGTGGCCGGCGTGCTTCATGTGCAGGTCCTCCGTCAACTCGGGGGCGTCGTCGAGCCCGGTCCCGTACGGCGGGCAGTGGAGGCTCAAGATCGTCCGCTCGGGCGGCGCCGTCACCTGCGACATCACCTCGTCGATCCTCTTCGATAGGTCCGGCTCGTCCTCCTCCCGGTAGGTCTCCCATGGCGTCCGGTTCGCCCACCCGCTCGAGACGAGCTGGTAGCCGTCGAGGTCGATGACGCGGCCCTCGGCGAGCTCCACGTGCGTCGAGGCCTCGATCACAGGGTCGATGTCGAACTGGTCGTCGTTACCAGGGCACGCAAAGGCGCGGATTCCCGTGCCCTCGAGCTTCTCGTCCGCGAGCGCCATCCAGCGCTCGACGGTCGCGAGCATCTGCTCGTGAAAGAAGCGGTCGGCCGCCGCCGGATCGGCCTCGTAGCCCGCGAGCTCGTCCGGGTCGGTGCGAAACGGGTAGTAGCCGCGGCGCCTGACCGCGTCCTCGAACTGCGCCACCTCTTCCTCGCCGTCGAGGTCGTGGCGGTTCTCGAGGAGAGTCGCGTGCCAGCGCCCGCGGCCGTCGTCGACGATCGGGACGAGCGCCTTGCCCGTCATGTCGCCGCCGAGCACGAGGACGTCCGCCTCGTAGTGGCGCCCGCTGTTCAGGAACTTGCGCCAGCAGGTCTCCGAGCCGTGGATGTCGGTCGCGAAGAAAAGCCGCATCCCTAGCGGCAGATTGAACTACTCCATCGGTTCGGAAGCAACCGAGCCGTCAGGTGCACAGAATGACCTGGTTGCCGGTCATCACCTCGGGCGGTCCGCGCAAGAGGAACTCGTGGAAGCGCGTCAAGACGGCGCCTGACGGTTCGTCGCCGCGGGAATGGCTCGCGTAGGCGACGAACGGCACTCCATCGGAGTCGCGTGCCTCGAAGTAGAACGCTTCGAAGGTGCTGCTGCCATCCGGGGCTTCCGGGTCGAGGATCCGGTACATCGCCATCAGGTCGTCATGCAGACGCACGAGATCGTCGAGCACGCCCGGGTCGTCCCACTGGACGACGAGGGCAGGGGCGGCCTGGAGAGGCGTGAGCCACTCGAGCTCGACGACCCGGAAGCCGAACTTCTGGACGCCCGTTTCGACGCGACGCTCGAACTCGGTGCGCGAGTAGGCCGGAAATACCCTGTCCGGATCCTCACGCGCCGCGGCGGCGATCTCCGCCTCCCACTCGCTCCGCAGGCGCGCTACCTGCCCTTCGCAGTCCACGGTCACCGTTGTCGTCTCGATCGCCCCGCTCTCCACACCGCCCGAAAGGCCGACGGCTCCGGTGCGCGCCTCACCGCACCCGCACGCGACGACTGTGAGGACGACCAGTGCGGTCAGGCTGCGCGTGGCTACGGCCCTCCTGCGACCTCTTCGGGCAAGTCGTACCAGCGCTTGCGGTCGCCGATCCGGGCGCGGAGCTTCCACCCGCGCGACTTCGGCTCGGCCTCGATGCGCTCGAGGAGGGCGTCGACGCGCTCGTCGAGCCGCTCCCGCTCGGGAACGTCATACGTGTCGGCGAGCCCCCGGCAGGCGACGAGGTTCTGCGTGATCGTGCGCCAGAGCCCCCAGTCGCCGGCGCAGAGGCCGGCCACTCGCCCGGCGTTGACCGTGTCGCCGTCCTGCTCTCCGATCGCATGGTCGTGGAGGAGCGCGAGCCCGTCCCGCACGTCCTTCTCGTTCAGCTGGACGATCTGGAGCTTCGTCAGGAGGAGCTCGGCGAGCGGGATCGAGACCGGGTCGATCTCGAGCCGTCCGTCGAGCGGGATTCGGTGGCACATCGAGAACGCGCCGACGAAAACGTCGACCTGGCGGTCGTTCGCGTTGTCGAAGAACAGGAGCCGGTCGCCGCCGTGCAGCGCGTTGAACGCGATGTGCGGCTCGTAGCCGTCGGCGCGAAGGACCGTCGCGACGGCGCCCGCGTCCTTCTTCGCCGTGACGACGTCGAGGTCGCCGTAGGCGCGGCGAAACGCGGGCGCGAGCTCACCGGATGCGCGCAGCCCGATCGCGACCCCGCCGAGGAGCCGTAGCGCGACACCTTCGGAGCGCGTCCGCTCGAGGAGGCGCTCGCCCTCGGCGACGACGTCCTGCTCGATGACTCCCACCGGCGAACAGTAGCGCCGCAGCTGTGTACGCTCGCCGCGTGACCGCCTTTCGCGCCCAGGGCCTCGCGAAGCGGTACGGAAGCGTCGTCGCCCTGGGCGGAGTCGACCTCGAGGTTGCCGAGGGGGAGCTCGTCGGCCTCCTCGGCCCGAACGGAGCCGGCAAGTCCACCCTCGTCAAGATCGCGTGCGGGCTCGTGCGACCAAGCGCCGGGACGGCGGAGGTCGCCGGTGCGCCGGCGGGATCGGCGGCGGCGCGGGCCGCGCTCGGGTACCTGGCCGAGCTCTTCCGCTTTCCGGGGTGGTACACGGCCGACGAGCTCCTTGCGCTCCACCAGCGGCTGGCGGGATCGGACGGAGGCGAGCCCGAACGGGCGGAGCTCCTCGAGCTCGTCGGGCTCGCGGAGGCGAAGGCCCGCAAGGTCGAGGCGATGTCGAAGGGGATGCAGCAGCGTCTCGGGATCGCGCAGGCGCTCGTCGGCAGGCCCCGGCTCCTCTTCCTCGACGAGCCGACGAGCGCGCTCGACCCGCTCGGGCGCCGCACGGTGCGCGAGCTCCTCGAGGAGCTCAGGCGCCGCGGCGTCTCGGTGCTCCTCAACTCGCACCTCCTGAGCGAGGTCGAGCTCGTCTGCGACCGCGTCGTCATCCTCTCCCGTGGAGTCGTCGTCTCCGCCGGGCGGACGGAGGAGCTCGCCCGGCCGCGGGGAGTCGAGGTGGACACCGACAGCGGAACCCGCCTCTTCGAAGCGGCGCGGCGCGAGGACGCACCCGGGATCGTCCGCGACCTCGTCGCCGCGGGCGACCAGGTCTACGGCGTCCGGGTCCTCGAGACGACGCTCGAGGAGATCTACCTCGAGGCCGTCGAAGGGGAGACGAGTTGAGGGGCGCCGTGGTCGTCGCCGGCTACGCGGTCAGTGAGAGCATCAGGCGCCGCGTCTTCCCGGTCGTCCTCGTACTCACGGCGTCCTTCCTCGCTCTCTACGGCTTCGGCGTCTACAAGGCCTACCAGTCGGTCGACTCCTCCGCCGTCGAGTCGATCGGCGAGGGAGCTTTCGTCGACCAACGCGTGCTCTTCAGCGCGACGCTCTTCGGGCTCTCGATCTTCGCGGTGCTCTTCCTCGGCACCGTGCTCGCGATCTTCCTCACGCACGCCGTCGTCCGCGGCGACGCCGAGCGAGGCCTGCTCCAGCCGCTCGTCGTGCGGCCGGTCGGACGGGCGGCCCTCCTCGCCGGCCGCTGCGGGGCGGCCGTCCTCGTCTGCGCCGTCTACGTCGTCGCCGTCTACGCGCTCGCGCTCCTCATCACCCACTGGATCACCGGCTGGTGGCCGGACAGGATCGTCGCTCCTGCCCTCGAGCTCGCCGCCGCCGTCGCCGTCATCGTCGTCATCTCGCTCTTCGGCTCGATCGTGCTCTCCGCCATCGCGAACGGGATCGCGATCTTCATGGTCTTCGGCGCGGGCCTCGTCGCGGGGCTCCTGGGGCAGATCGGCGAGGCCCTCGACTCCGACAGCCTCAACACGATCGCGGACGTCGCCTCCTGGGTCCTCCCCTTCGAGGCCCTCTACCAGGACGCGCTCAACCGGATCACCGCCGACACCGTCGGCTTCACGAAGGTCGCCCTCTCGCTCGGGCCCTTCGGCGGCGCGCAGCCGGCCGGCCTCTGGCTTGCGCCGTACGTGGTCGCGTATGTGGCCGCCCTCGCGGCCGTCGGGCTTTGGGCATTCAACCGCAAGGACCTGTAGCTAACCCTTTCGGGTGACCGATTTCAGGCCGGCCGGCCCTACAGTCAGAAGCGTGTGGGAGCTGGACCGTGCGCTCGAGGACGACCGCCGCGCCGCAACGGTGTTCGCATGGCTCGGCGCAGCCGGGATCGTCACCTGGCTCGCCTCGATCGTCCTCGCCGACTCCCTCCTGCCGATCACGAGCATCACGGCCCTCGGCGCCGTCGTCTTCGGGTTCTTCGGCTGGCGGGCCTCGAAGCTCGGGAACCCGCGCGAGGCGACGAACTTCGTCGCCGTCTCGCTCGCGGTCGTGCTCGGCGTTCTCTGGCTCTTCCTGCTCGGCTCGCTCGTCCTGCGCGTCGGCTAGTCGGTAACCGACGGGACGAGCACACCGCCGAGGATCTCGTCGATCCGCTCGAGGACGTCGGCGTCGAGCTCGACGCCGCTCGCGGCGACGTTGTCCTCCACCTGCTCGGGCCTCGACGCGCCGACGATGGCGCTCGAGACGCCGGGCTCGCGCAGCACCCAGGCGAGCGCGAGCTGGGCCATCGTGATCCCGAGGTCGTCCGCCAGGGGACGAAGCTCCTGAACCGCGGCGAGGAGGTCGTCGCGCAGGAAGCGCGACATCATGTCCTGGTCACCGGGCGTCGCCCCGCGCGTCCCGCTCGGCGGCGTCTCCCCGGGCTTGTACTTCCCGGCGAGGACACCCTGGGCGAGCGGCGACCAGACGACCTGTCCGATCCCGAGCCGCTTGCAGACCGGCAGCACGTCGGCCTCGATCTTCCGCTGGAGCATCGAGTACTCGGGCTGGTTCGAAGCGAGCGGGTCGAGCCCGAGCTCCGCCTGGATGCGGCGGGCCTCCTCGATCCGCTCCGCCGACCACTCGGACACTCCCACGTAGAGCACCTTCCCCTGCGTGACGAGGTCGTCGAGTGCGCGCAGCGTCTCCTCGAGCGGCGTGTCCGCGTCCGCGCGGTGGCACTGGTAGAGGTCGACGTAGTCGGTGCCGAGCCGCCGGAGCGAGGCGTGGCACTGCTCCATGATGTGCTTGCGCGAGAGCCCGCGGTCGTTGGGCCCGTCCCCCATCGAGAAGTACACCTTCGTGGCGAGGACGTAGTCGTCGCGAGGGATTCCCTTGAGCGCCCGGCCGGTGACCTCCTCGGCCGCGCCGCGCCGGTAGACGTTCGCCGTGTCGAAGAAGTTGACGCCGAGCTCGAAGGCGCGGTGGATGCAGGCAATCGCCCGCTCGTCCTCGACGGAGCCCCCGTAGGTCAGCCAGGAGCCGAGGGAGATCTCCGAGACCTTGACCCCCCAGTCGCCGAGCTTGCGATAGCGCATGCCGACGGAGGTCTACCAGAAGGCGGGCGAGCCTAACCCTCGGCCGCGCTCCCGTCGTCGTCGAGCGGCACGTAGTACGTCGGCCCGCGATTCGGCTCGCGCGGCGGGGCCGGCTCGACGCGGGCGCTCACGAGCTGGAACCCGACGGCCTGCGCAGCCTCTTTCAGACGCCGAAGGTCGCCTCCTGCGGTCTGCACGCTCTCGGACGTGAAGTGGAAGCAGACGTCGACTTTCAGGTTCAAGGTCGGGACGGCCGGATTCGAACCGGCGGCCTCCGCGTCCCAAACGCGGCGCTCTGACCAGGCTGAGCTACATCCCGTGCGTTCCCAGTGTAGAGCGTAAGCCGCCCGGATAACCTCGGCGCCCTTGGTCGATGCGCCCCTCACCGTCCGCGAGCTCGGCGCCGAGACCGTCACTCGCACGCGCTCCGCGCTCGGCTACGCCCTCGTCATCTCGGCGGTCGCGCTCTGGTCATTGAACGCGACCGTGGCGAAGATCGTCGTCGACTCGGGGGGGATGACGGCGCTTCGGCTCGCCGAGGTGCGGGGCACGGGGGCCGCCGTCGTGCTCTTCCTCGCCGTCGCCGTCTGGCGCCCGCGGAGCCTGCGCGTTTCGCTCCGCGAGGCCGGCTACCTGGCGCTCTTCGGCGTCTGCGGGCTCGCCTTCGTCCACTTCTTCTACTTCACGGCGATCACGCGCCTCGAGATCGGGATCGCGCTCGTGATCGAGTATCTGGCTCCCGTCCTCGTCGCGCTCTGGGCCCGGTTCTTCGTCCACGAGCCGGTGCGCCGGCGCCTCTGGGTCGCGCTCGCTCTCGCGCTCACCGGCCTCACGCTCGTCGCGGAGATCTGGAGCGGCGGCGGCGCCCTCGACGGTGCCGGCGTGGCGGCCGCACTCGCGGGCGCCGTCGCCTACGCGCTCTACATCCTCATGGCCGAGCACAGCGTGCGCGGCGGCCGCGACGTCTACTCGCTCCTCGCCTGGGGCTTTCTCTTCGCAGCCGTCTTCTGGGCGGTCGTCCAGCCCTGGTGGAGCTTCCCGACGGGAATCATGACGGCGGACACGTCTCTGCTCGGGCGCCTCGAGGGCTTCGACCTCCCCGTCTGGCTCCTGATCGCCTACATCGTCCTGCTCGGCACGGTCGTCCCCTTCATCCTCATGATCACCGCGCTCCGCCACATTCCCGCCACGCGCGCAACCGTCGTCGCGATGCTGGAGCCGGTGCTGGCCGCGCTCGTCGCCTTCGCCTGGCTGGGCGAGGAGATCTCAGGCACGCAGATCGCCGGAGGCCTGCTCGTGCTCGCCGCGATCGTCCTTGCGCAGACCGCTCGTGCGGATTGACTCTAACAAAGGCCTTACGTTGTCCAAAAAGTCTGAGTTCATCTGTTTGGGATCCTGCCGGCCGTGCGCAGGACCCCCCACGGGCGCATGCTGGTCGTCTCGTTGTTGGCCGCGCTGCTGATAGGCGCTCTCTGGCCGGCCCCGGCCGTCGGAATGACGAGAAGCGAGGGAAAGCTCCTGCGGGCGATGAACTCGACGAGGAAGGCGCACGGGCTCCATCGCCTGAAGAGCGGCGACCGGCTCCACCACGCGGCGAAGAGCTGGGCGGTCCATCTGAGGCGCAACGACACCTTCTACCATCGCTCGCTGCCGAGCGGGCAGTCGGAGAACATGGGCTGGCTCACCTGCCGGCGCCACTGGGCCAAGAAGCTCGTGGGGATGTGGCTCGCGAGCCCGACGCACCGGGTGCATCTCCTCGACCGCCACGCGCGCGCCGTCGGAGTCGGCGTCTCGAAGGGCCACTACCTGGGCTACTCGTGCGTCCGCCTCGCCGTGACGGACTTCCGCTAGCCGGCAGGCGCTAGACGCTTCCGATCAGGGCGCGGAGCTCCGCGAGCTTCTCCGCCCGCAGGCCTTCCCGCTCGCCGCGCGAGACGGCGTCCACGACGTCCTCCACGAGGTCGGCCAGCTCGACGGGGTTGAACGGCTTCGTGATGTAGTCGAGGCCGCCGACCCCCAGGCCGCGGGCGCGGTCGCGAATGTCCGCTCTCGCCGTCAGGAAGATGATCGGGATGCGCCGCGTCGCCTCGTCCTCGAGCAGCTGCTGTGCCACGTTCCAGCCGTCGAGGCCCGGCATCATCACGTCGAGGAGGATGGCGTCGGGCCGCTCGCGCCTCGCAATCTCGAGACCGGCCCTTCCGTCGGGAGCCTCGAGCACGGTCGACCCCTCCGCCTCGAGGTTGACGCGGCAGAGGAGCCGGATCGGCTCCTCGTCGTCGACCACGAGGACGGTCAGCGCCATCAGACCGTTGCCTCCTCGGGAGTCGCCTCGACGGAGCCGGCGCTCGCCAGCGGGAGCTCGAAGACGAAGGTCGAGCCCTGGCCTTCCTTGGACTCCACCCAGATGCGGCCACCCATCGCAAGCAGAAGCCCGCGGGCCAGGAAGAGGCCGAGGCCGGTCCCCTGGAGTGCGGTCGCGGCGCTGTCGGCGCGGTAGAACTTGGAGAAGATGCGCTGGCGGTCGCCGTGGGGAATCCCGATCCCCTGGTCGGAGACGCGCACCTCGGCGCTCTCCGCCCGGCGACGCGCCGAGATCACGACGCGCCCGCCCTCCGGCGAGAACTTGACCGCGTTGTCGACGAGGCCGAGGAGAACCTGGGAGAGCTTCTCGCGGTCGGCCTCGACGAGGATGCCTCCGTTCTCGACGTCGAGCTCGAACTCCCGGCGCCCTGCGTGCTCCTGCACCCTGTCGACGACCTCTGCCGCCACCGCGCCCACCTCCGTCTCCTCCAGGTGGAGCTGAAGCGTCCCGGTCTCCAGGCGGGCGACGCTCAGCAGGTCGTCGACGATGTTGATGAGCCGCTCCGACTCCGAGGCGATGTAGCCGAGGAAGGTCGCACGCTCGCTGTCGGAGAACTCGACGTCGCCGCGCATGAGCGTCTCGGCGAAGCCGTAGATGGACGTCAGCGGCGTGCGCAGCTCGTGCGAGACCGTCGCCACGAAGTCGGACTTCATCTGCTCGACCGCGCGCTCGCTCGAGACGTCCCGGAAGGCGAAGATCCGCCCGCCGACCCCGCCGTCGGCATCGAGCATCACGGCCTCGCTGACCGAGAGCCACACCTCCTTGTCGCCGACCTGGATCGAGACCGCCCGCTCGCGTCCTTCTCCGCCGCCGGCGAGGTCCCGCTGGAGGACGTCGGCGACGCGGCGGCCGAGGGCCTCGGCTGCGGGGACGCCGCTGATCTGCTCCGCGGTCGCATTCCAGAGCACGATGTCGCCCTCGCGGTCGACGGCGACGATCCCGTCGGCGATGTTGGCGAGGATCGCCTCGCTGCGCTCCTTCTCCTCCGCGACGCGCTCGTAGAGCTCGGCGCTCGAGAAGACCGCCGAGGCCGTCGCGGCGAGCGCGGCGAGCGCCTGCACCTCGTCGTCGCGCCACGTCCGCACGTTCGCGTCGTAGACCGCGAGGACGCCGTTGAGGCCGCCGCCGTGCAGCAGCATCGGGACGGCGATGCACGCGACCATCCCGTTCGCCAGCAGCGGATCCTCGTGCGCGAAGCGCGGTGTCTCCCTCGCGTCCGCGAGCGCGAGCGGCGCCCGCGACTGCGCGGCGATTCCCGCCGGGCCGGCGGCGGAGCTCGAGCGCTCCTGGAGCATGCGCTTCGTGCCCGGCCCCCAGGCCGCCCGCACGACGAGCTCGTCGTCCTCGAGCAGGCGCAGAACGGCCGCGTCGGCCTCGAGGAGGGCGGGCGCCTCCTGGACGACCTCCGCGAAGGCGGCCGCTGGGTCGAGCTTCGTCGCGAGCAGGCCGCCGAGATCGGCGAGCCGCTGGGAGAAGGTGTGCGCGCGGCGCTCGCCCTCGAAGAGCTCTGCGCGCTCCAACGCGCCTCGGGCAGCGCCGGTGAGGTGGCGCGCAAGCGCAAGGTCCTCGTCGGAGAACTCGCGCTCCTCGCGGAAGAGGACGACGACCGCGTGCTTCTGGCCTTGCGCGCCGAGCACGGGCGCCGACAGGAGCGAGCCGTAGCCGTGGCGGGCGAGAAGCCCGCGCACGTCTTTCCCGAAGCGGTCGTCACCGGAGAGGGACGACGACGAGAGGATGCGGCCCTCGTCGGCAGCTGCGGCAATCGGCGAGTCGTCCTCGGGTATCCCCGGCTCGAGCGCCTGCTCGAGGTCGCGGGGCAGCTCGTGAGAGCCGGCGAGGACGAGGCGCCCTCTCACCGACTCGAGGGCGAGCGCGGACGACCCTCCGAGCGCGTCGCAGGCGGCCTGGGCGAGCGCGTCGAGCGTCTGGGGCAGGGAGAGCGTCGAGCCGAGCACCTCCGCGATCCGGTAGAAGCCGCGCTGCACCTGCGTCTGGCGCTCTCGCTCCTCGAAGCTCTCGGCGTTGTGGAGAGCGAGCGAGGCGAGCCGCGCGAACGTGTCGAGGAGCTCGAGGTCGCTCTCGGCGAAGCGGTCGTGGTCCCGGGCGCAGACGCCGAGGATGCCCCGTACCTCGCCGAGCCAGGTGATCGGGGCGTCCATGACCTCGGCGAAGACCCGGTAGTCCTCCGTAGGGGCGGGATTCTCGGCGTGGGAGAAGTCGCGCTTGAGGAACGGTCGTCCCGTCGTGAGAACCCGCTCGAACGTGCCCTGCGGGGTGATCTCGCGCCCGATGTTCCGCTCCGGAACCCCGAGCACGGCCTCGCAGCGGAGCACCGTGCGCCGCTTGTCGAAGATCCAGCAGTCGGCCGCGTCCGCCTCGAGCAGCTGGACGACCTCCGTCACGAGGCGTTGGATGACCGCGGCGAAGCGAAGGTCGGAGGTCAGCACCTGACCCGCCTTGAGGAGCGCCGCCTGCTCCTGGAGACGCCGTTCGTTTTCCTGGAGGAGCCGGGCAGTGTGCACGGCGAGCCCGATCTCGCGAGCGACGGCCTCCGCGACAGCAATCTCGTGCGCGCTCCACGACGACGCCTCGGACCGATGGAGGCCGAAGACGCCGATCATCCGCTCGAAGACGAGGATCGGGGTCGCGAGCGCGCTACGGGAGCCGATCTCGAGGAGTGCCTCGCGCCCGCCGAGTGTTTCGCCCTCGAGGTCGGGGGAGGTGACGACGTCTCCCACGGCCACGGTGCGGCGCCCCCGTGCCGCGAGGTTGGAGACCGGCAGCCGACGGGCGGCCTCGCCGATCGGCCCGAGCTCGGGCAGGTGCCATTCGGCCTTGAGCGGCAAGTCCGCACCGGCCTCGCCGAGCCGGATGAAGGCCCGCGAGAGGCCGAGCGCCTCGCCGACCGCCGAAACCGCGACGGAGAGAACGGCGTCGAGGTCGAGCTCCGAGCGCACGCGCCGCGAGATGTCCGCGACGAGACGCTCGCGTTCGAGAGCCGCCTCGAAGGCCTCCTGCGAGGACGCCTGCCCGAGGGCGAGCGCGGTCTCGTTGGCGAGATCCTGCATGAGCGCGGTCTCGGAAGGCGTGAAGGTTCTCGGCTCGGCGCTGGCGACGACGAGCACAGCGGTGACGCTGCCCTCGGAGACAAGCGGAACGAACGCGGCGCTCCGGGCGCCGACCCGCCTCGCCAGCTCCTGGTTGACGTTCGGAGACGAATCGACGTCGAGGACGACGAGCGGCTCTCCCTTGCGCGCAACGGACACGATCGCGCTGCGCGGATAGTCGAGATCCAGCTCCACGGTCCGCCACCAGGCCTCGTCGACGCCTCGCGCGGCAAGGCCGCAGGCGCGACCGGCCTCTGCCTCCACGGTCGCGATCAGGGCCGTCCGGAGCCCGAAGACCGACTCGAGCTCGTCGAAGAGCCTGTTCGCCGCTTCGGCGCCGCTTCCGCCGCGCGTGAGCGCGCTCGAGAGCCGCGAGACCGCCTCGGCGCCGCGCCTCCGCTCCGAGGCCTCTTGCTCCGCCTCGTCGACGCGCGGAGCGGCGGAGACGAGCAGGTGCCGTTCCCCCCAGCGCCAGATGAAGATCACGGCCGGGACGTACGCGAGCATGGTGAGCGCGAAGACCGGCCAGGGACTGAAGCCGCCGATGAATTCGTCGTCGCCGAGGCTCGCTCCACCCGCCACGGCGGCGAGAGCGCCAACGAGCACGAAGACAAGCCAGATCCCGAGCCCGAGCCAGGAAAAGCGCCGGCGGCGACGCACGAGCTCGGGCGTCAGCGCAAGCGCGACGCCGAGGTAGAGCGCGGCGAGCACGAGGAGCGGAACGACCTCGAGCAGGATGACGCGATCATGGTGAGTCACTGGGCACCGTGATGATAGGCGCGCCCCGCTCGGGCGTCGAGAACGGAATCTCGATTGCAAAGATGGGCCGAAGGACCTATTGGCACGGGCCCGATGCGACGGTAGCTTCCACGCCACTGGGCGATGCGAACCGCGGCAGGTGTCCCTGGCCATGTAAGCCGCGGTGAGCAACTTGGGAAAGCCCGCCGCGCTTACCCCCCCGAGCGGCGGGCTTTTCCGATCTCGGGGGCGGGACCACGACGATCGTACGGGCGCCGGTCCGGAAGACGTAACTACACTCGTGAGCGGTGATGGAGCGGCTGGTCCTCGCCTCGCCCAGGGGCTATTGCGCCGGCGTCGAACGGGCAGTCGAAAGCGTGGAGCAGGCGCTCGAGCTCCATGGGGCGCCGGTCTACGTGCGCAAACAGATCGTGCACAACGCCCACGTCGTCCGCGAGCTCGAGGCGCGCGGCGCGGTCTTCGTCCAGAGCGAGGCCGAGGTGCCGCGTGGTGGGATCGTGGTCTTCTCCGCTCACGGCGTCGCACCGGCCGTGTACGAGCGGGCGCGCGGGCGGCGACTGCGCGCGATCGACGCAACCTGCCCTCTCGTCTCGAAGGTGCACGCCGAGGCGCGGCACTACGCGCGGCTCGGCTACACCATCTTCCTGATCGGCCACGCGGGTCACGAGGAGGTCGAGGGGACGACGGGAGAGGCCCCTGACTCGATCGTTCTCGTGGAGTCGTGCGAGCAGGCGCGGACGGTCTCGCCGCCGCAGCGCGAACGGCTCGCCTACCTCACGCAGACGACTCTCTCGGTCGACGAGACGGCCGAGATCGTCGACATTCTCCGCCGCCGCTTCCCGGGACTCGAGGCGCCGAAGAAGGAGGACATCTGCTACGCGACGACCAACCGCCAGCGGGCGGTCAAGCGCCTCCTCGGAGCCGTCGACCTGCTGCTCGTGATCGGCTCGCGGAACAGCTCGAACTCGAACCGGCTCGTCGAGGTCGCGCGCGCCGGCGGGGTCGAGGCGCACCTGATCGAGGACGAGAGCGAGATCGAAGAGGCCTGGCTCGAGGGCGTCGAGAGCATCGGTCTCACCTCAGGGGCCTCGGCGCCCGAATCCCTGGTGCGCCGGGTGGTCGCATGGTTCCGGGAGCGCGGGGTCTCGCGGGTCGACACGCTCGACGAGCCCAGCGAGAACGTCTTCTTCAAGCTTCCGCGCGAGGTGCGCGCGGACGCGCTCACCAGCTTGTAGCGCTCGCGCTCCCGGCGCGTTCGCCGGTGCGGCTGAAGAGGAGCACGTTGAAGCCGTCGGAGAGCAACGTCGCCACGAGCCGCCCGCCGTAGGCGAATCCGAGCCCACCACCGAACGCACCCGCGGGCACCCGGAATGCGCTCACGAGCCTGCCGCGCCGCCAGAGCTCGATCGCAGCCTCGGCGGGGTCCTTCGCGGGGAACCGGTAGACGGCGAGCGCGAGCGTGCCGTCGGGGGCCGTTGCGAGGTGCGAGATGTCGAGAGGCTCGCCCACGTCGTCGCCCGGAAACGCCGCATCGACCGACGCGGCGCTCAGGTACTCGCGTCCGAAGCGAAGCACGCGGTTGCGGGTGAGGGGGCCGACCGCGACGTAGCCGGAGGAGGCTCTGTGCACCACCGGGGCCGCGGCGACATCCTCAGCAGGGAGCCGCACGTGCTCCTTCCCTTTTGGCCTGACCGCGTCTGCCGCCGCCACCGCGACGAGGACGACGACTGCGGCGAGGACGAGGCGGCTCATCCGGCCTTGCGCACCGCCAGCTCGGCGCCGACGTCGATGTCCTCGGCCAGGGTCTCGGACGCGATCCAGTCGCGGTGTGCGAGGAGATCCTCCTGGGCGGCCGGCAGGGTGAGGACGATGCGGTCGGTGACCTCGAGGCCCGCGTCCCGCCGGAGTCTCTGCACCGAGTGGATCAGGTCGTAGACGCGGCCCTCGGTCTCGAGCTCGTCGTCGAGCCTGGTGTCGACGCCGACGACGTAGTCGTCCTCGTGCTTCACCTCCCACCCCTCGCGCGGGGCGTACTCGAGCACGAACTCGCCGCGCGAGAGGATGTAGGCGCCGGCGCGAAGCGTCCCGTTCGAGACCTCGAAGCTGCCCTCGTCGAGGAGCCGCCGGAGCTCGGGGAGATTCGGACCGTACCGCGGCCCGACGACGTCGAGCCGGGCCTTGGCCCGCATCTCGGCCACCTCGGCCGGGCTCTCGTGGACGGCGACCTCCTTGACGCGCAGCTCGGCGGCGAGCTCCTCCACCTGCCGGGAGACGAGCAGGCGCCTGCCCGGGTCGGCGGTGGCGACGACGAGGCGCCGGAGCGGCTGCCGCAGCCTGATCCCGGCGGCGTCGCGAGCCGCACGGGCGAGCTCGGCGACCTGCCGCGCGCCCGCGACCTCCTCGAGCAGCTCCGGCTCGCGGAGCCGCTCGGCGGGCTTCGGCCAGCCTGCCAGGAAGACGCTCTCCGGAGCCTCCCGCACCGGGCCGGCCAGGTTCCGCCACAGGTGCTCGGCGAGGAACGGCATCACGGGCGCGATCACCCGGACCGCCTGGAGGAGCGCGTACCAGAGCGTCTTGAAGGCCGCCTCGTCGAGGGTGTAGAAGCGCTTGCGCGAACGGCGGATGTACCAGTTGGAGAGGTCGTCCGTGAACCGCTCCCAGGCGTCCGTCACGTCCGGCGTCCAGAAGCGCTCGTAGGCATCCGTCGCCTCGTCGAGGAGCTGCTGAGTGCGCGCGAGCAGCCAACGGTCGAGCGTGCGGAGGCCTTCCGTCGCGGGGCCGCGCTCGAGGTCTCGGTAGACGGGCGCAAAGCCCTCGATGTTCGCGTAGAGGACGAAGAACGAGATGGAGTGCCAGAAGGTGAGGAGACGGCGCTTGATCTCGTTCGCGGGCCCGAAGCCGAAGTTCAGGTTCTGCTGCGGGACGTGGGCGCAGTACATGAAGCGCATCACGTCGGCGCCCATCCGGTCGAGCGCCTCGTTCGCCTCGATCGCGTTCCCCCAGGACTTGTGCATCTCCTTGCCGGTCTCGTCCCGGAGCTTCTCGTAGGCGAGCACCTGGCGGTACGGCGCCTTGCCCACGAGCGTCACCGACATGAAGAGCTGCGAGTAGAACCAGAGCCGGATCTGCTCGCGCATCTCCGAGACCCAGTCCGCCGGGAACCAGGTCTCCCAGTAGGCGTGGTCGGGCAGGTCGGCGCCTGAAAGTCCGGTCGAGGCGCCGGTGGCGTAGCCGTGCTCGCGCCACTCGGGGTTCTCCCAGCCGAGCGTCGAGAAGGGCACGATCCCGGCGTCGAGCCACGCGTCTCCGACCTCGGGGATCCGCCGCACCTCCTCCCCGCACGCGTCGCAGCGGATCGGGATGTCGTCGATCCAGGGCCGGTGGAGCTCGCGGAGCCCCTCGAGGCCGCCAGTCGCCCGCTCCTCGAGCTCGGTCCGCGAGCCGACCACGTTCACGCGGCCGCACTCACACGGATAGAAGGGCAAGGGCAGGCCGAAGTAGCGCTTGCGCGAGATGTTCCAGTCGCCCATGTTGCGCAGCCAGTCGTCCATCCGCTTCGAGTAGAAGTCGGGCGTCCAGGCGACCGTCGCGTTCGCGTCGAGCATCGGCTGGCGGATCTCGTCGCAGGAGATGAACCACTCGTCGACGATCCTGAAGATGAGCGGCGTGTGGCAGCGCCAGCAGACGGGATAGCGGTGGACGATCTCGCCTGCCTCGAGGAGCCGCCCGCGCTCGCCCAGGTCGCCGACGATCTGCTCCTTCGCCTCGGCCGTCGAGGAGCCGTGCAGCCACCCGTAGGAGTCGTAGAAGCGCCCTGCCTCGTCCACGGGCATGAGCACGGGGAGATCGTGTGTCCGCGAGAGCTCGAAGTCCTCCGCGCCGCATCCCGGCGCGATGTGGACGATGCCCGTCCCCTCCTCCATCGTGACGTCGTCCCAGGGGATCACCCGATGCTCGAGGCCGTCGGCGGCGGGCAGGTGGTCGAAGGGGCCCTCGTAGCGCCTGCCGACGAGCTCTCCGCCCTTGACGCGCTCGACGGTCTCTCCGCCGAACGGAAGCTCGCCGAGCCTCGCCTCGGCGACCCAGAGGAAGCCGTCGGCCGTCGAGAGCTTCACGTAGTCGGCCTCGGGATCGACCGCGGCCGCCACGTTGGCGGGAAGCGTCCAGGGCGTCGTCGTCCAGACGACGAGCGCCTCGCCCTCGGCGTCGAGGAGCGGCAGGCGCACGTAGAGCGAAGGGTCGCTCCGGTCCTCGTAGGAGCCGATCAGCTCGTGCTGGGAGATCGACGTCCCACAACGCGGGCACCAGACGTTCGAGCGATGCCCCTGGTAGAGCCAGCCGCGCTCGTGGACGGTCTTCAGGAACCGCCAGATGTACTCGATGTTCGTGTCGGAGAAGGTGTAGTAGTCGTTGTCCCAGTCCATCCACATGCCGAGGCGCTTCGACTGCTCGGTGATCACCTCGGAGAACTCGGCGACCGACTCCTTGCACTTCTCCGCGAAGGCGGCGAGTCCGTACTCCTCGATCTCGCGCTTCGAGTTGAGCCCGAGCGCGCGCTCGACGTTGACCTCGACCCAGAGGCCCTGGCAGTCGAAGCCGTTCTGATAGCGCTGGTCGAAGCCTCTTAGGGCCTTGTAGCGCTGGAAGACGTCCTTGAGCGTGCGCCCCCAGCAGTGGTGAACGCCCATCGGGTTGTTCGCCGTGATCGGCCCGTCGACGAAGCTCCAGCTAGGCCCCTCCCGGTTGAGCTCGCGCAGCCGCTCGAAGACCTGCCGCTCGTCCCACCAGCCGAGCACCTCACGTTCGAGCTCCGGGTGATCGGGTACGGAGGGAAGCGCCTGGAACATCCGCGGGTCAGTCTACGTTTCAAAGGTCATGACAGAAACGATCACGACAGACACATTCGACACCGAGGTGCTCGGGAGCGAAAGCCCCGTGCTCGTCGACTTCTGGGCGGAATGGTGCGGCCCGTGCCACGCGGTGGCTCCGGTCCTCGACCAGATCGCCGAGGAGCGCTCGGAGCTCAGGCTGGTGAAGGTCAACATCGACGAGGAGCCGGAGATCGCGCGCCGTTACGGCGTCATGAGCATTCCGACGATGATCCTCTTCGAGTCGGGTGAGCCCAAGGCCGCCGCGGTCGGCGCACAGCCCAAAGGCATGCTCGAGAAGTCGCTCGGCCTCGTCGAGGCCTAGCGGAAACACGTGCACGGGACCGGGGCGGACGACCTCCGCCCCGAGACCGCCGCGCGCCGCCCGCTAGTCGCGGTCCTCGAGAAAGCTCTGGAAGTCCGCGTGCTTGCGGAGGTAGGACTCGACCTCGGCGAGACCCTCCATGATGAAGGCCTCGAGCCAGTCCTCGGTGAGGTCGTCGTCGATCCGGTGCGTGCCGCGCTCGGCCAAGGTGGCTGGATTATCGGCAGCGGGCACCGGCTTCGACATGGGCCGAACGGCCTATTTTGGGAGCCCTACAGGCCTCCCTTCCAGGCCTTGAGGACGGCGACGGTGTTCTCGAAGGCGAACTCGTCCCACGCCGGCAGCTCGCCCGGCCGAAACCAGGCGACCTCGGCGACGTCGTCGGCCGGCTCGGGCTCGCCCGTTTCGATGCGGGCAGTCCAGTACAGGTTGAGCGTCCAGACGCCGCCGTCCCCGTAGCGGTCGGGCCAGGCCCCGAAGAAGGCGAGCGGCTCGATCTCGACCCCGGTCTCCTCGCGGAGCTCGCGTGCAAGCGTCTCGAGCGGGAGCTCCCCCTCGTCCATGAAGCCGCCCAGCAGGTCCCAGAGCCCTGCGCCCGGCTCGCCTGCTCTCCGCGCGAGCAGGACGCGGCCTTCGTCGTCGAGAAGGAGGGCGCTGACCGTCGGCGCCGGGTTGGCGTAGACGACGAGGCCGCAGGCGGGGCACCTCGCCTCCGCCTCGGCGAAGTCGAGCTCCGTCGTGCAGCGCGGGCAGCTCTTCCAGCCGTCGAAGAACGGGCTGCGACGCATATAGGATCGAGCGTATATGTCGACAGGCGAGACTCCCGAGCCCACCGAGGAAGAGAAGGACGCCCCGCCCGAGCGCCGCGAGGAGGAAGACGCGAAGCGCTACCCCGCCCACGAAGATCCGGAGCGGGTCATCGAACCGGACGAGCTTCGTGAGAAGAGCGAGCGCGACGGCGAATGAGCTCGCGCGGATAGCCGAGCTCGCCGGCCTGCCTGGCGAGACGCTCATGCGTCTCGCGGAAGCGATGGAACGCCGCGACCTCGCCTCGGGGGAGTCGCTCGACGCCGAGGGCCGCTTCGGCGTCGTCCTCGCCGGCATGCTGCGCGCGCCGGAAGGGCTCCTACGGCCGGGCGGCACCTTTTCGGGGCGCGTCAGCGCCGTCACCCCGGCGACGGTCGCGAGCTGCGAGCGCGCGGTCTACGACGAGATCCGCGAGCGCGCGTAGCTGCGAGCCGTCAGTCCGCGCTTGCGCAGCGACCGAAGCGAGGAGCGCCGTCCCCAGGAGGAGACCGCGTCGGCCGCCGCGGCGAAGCCGCCGACGAGACGGAAGAAGAGGGCGGCGAAGAGGTAACAGCCGACGATGACGGCCCAGTTGCCCACGGCGTCATGCTAGCTCGGCGAGGACGGCGTCGGAGAGCGGCGGCCAAGCTTCCTTGGCCCACTCGCCGAAGCCGAGGTCGGTGACGCACGCGCAGGCGGCCCCGGCCTCCGGATCGACCCAGAGGAAGGTGCCCGAGCCTCCGAAGTGCCCGAAGGTGGGCGCGGAGTTCCGGGTGCCCGTCCAGTGCGGCTCCTTCGCGTCGCGGATCTCGAGGCCGAGGCCCCAGTCGAGGGGCTCGTAGCGTCCGAAGTCCGGGAGAACGCCGACGAGGCCGGGGAAGGCCACCGAGGTCGCCTCGGCGAGCGTCTCGGGGGCGACGAGCGTCGGCGCCTGGAGCTCCTGCGCGAACGCGAGGAGGTCGGAGAGCGGGCCGCTGAGGCCGGCGGCCGGCGAGCCCGCCAGGGTCGTCCCGCCGAGTCCGAGCGGCTCGAGCACCGCCGCGCCGAGATAGTCGGCGAACGGCATCTCCGCCCGCTCGGCCAGGTGCTCGCCGAGCTGCTCGAAGCCCGTGTTCGAGTAGATGCGGCGCCGACCGGGCTCGGCGATCGGCCGGGCGCCCTCGAAGGGGAGGCCGGAGGCGTGGGCGAGGAGGTGCCGCACCGTGGAGCCGGGCGGCCCGGCGGGCTCGTCGAGGTCGACGACGCCCTCCTCGGAGGCGACGAGTACCGCCATCGCGGTGAAGAGCTTCGTCACCGAGGCCCACCGGAAGCTCCGCTCGAGCGGGCCGCGCGTCGCGATCCCGGCCGCGCTGACGACGCCGGCCGCCTTGTGCTCGGCCGGCCAGTCGTCGATCTGGGCAAGGGCATCCAAGGCTCGGAGATACTAGTTCGGTGCAGCGGCGCCTCATCTCATCGGGCTCTCCCTACGAGCCGGTCGTCGGCTTTTCGCGGGCGGTGCGCGTCGGCGAGCACGTCTACGTGGCCGGAACCGCGCCGGTGATGCCCGACGGGGCGGATCCGCCGGCCGACGCCTACGGCCAGGCGCGCCGCTGCCTCGACATCATCGCGGGCGCGCTCGAGCAGGCGGGCGCCTCGCTCCGGGACGTCGTGCGCACGCGCGTCTACCTCGTCCGGGTCGAGGACTTCGAGGACGTCGGCCGCGCGCACGGAGAGGTGTTCGGCGACATCCGCCCCGCGAACACGACGCTCCTCGCCGGCGGCCTCGTGGATTCCCGCTGGCTCGTCGAGATCGAGGCGGAGGCAGTCGTAAGCGGGCCCTGAGGCCCGCTTACGATCCGACTGTTTGTAGTTCTAGGCGGTCTGCGCGCGGCCGAGATGCCGGCTCGCCAGCACCGCTCCGCTGCCGAGCAGCAGGAGCGCCAGTGCGAGCCCGGCGCCGATCCCGGCGTCCTTCCAGTCGATCCCCGCGGAGACGAGCTCCGGGGTGGCAACCTCGCGCGGCTGCGTCCGCACGAACTCGATCTTGTCGCTCGGGCTTCCGCTCGGCGTAGACCTGACGACCTCGATCAGGTCGCCGCGGCTGATCGCGTAGTCCGTGGGCGTCGCCCGCGGCATGCCGTAGTCGGAGGCGTTGACCTGCGCCGTCACCGACGGAAAGTCGCTCACGAACGGCTGGTAGCTGTTCTCCCCGCTCGACGCCACTCCGATGCCCTGGTCGACGCCCGCCTGCGCGACCGGGGCCGCCAGCGCCGCCACCGCGAATCCGAGAGCGATCCGCCTGATGAACCAGTTCTTTCTCCGATTGCTCCGCATCCTCCCGCTCCCTTCTCGTTGCCCCCCTGCTCCTTGCGGACCAGACGGCCGACCCGGCGCGTTTCTTCCACCGGCAGACGGTTAGAGTCTCGGGGGCCGTGAAGCAGATCTATCCGGCCACGATCACGGGGAAGAGCTTCGCGCCCGGCGGAAGCGTCCTCGACCACCGCTTCGGCGCTGGCGACCCGTACACGCTCGGTGTCGAGGAGGAGTACATGCTCCTCGACGGCGAGACCTTCGACCTCGTCCAGCACGTGGACACCGTGCTGACCGCCGTGCAGGACGGGGAGCACACGGACCGAATCGGCCCCGAGCTCATGCAGTCGGTCGTCGAGATCTCGACTCCGGTCTGCCCGAGCGTCAGCGGCGTCGACGCCGAGCTCCGCAAGCTGCGCGGGCTCGTGAGCGAGGTCGCACGCGAGCGCGGAATGCGGGTCGGGTCGTCGGGGACGCATCCCTTCAGCCTCTTCGAGCGGCAGCGGATCACCGCCCGCGACCGCTACCGGAACCTCGTCGACCAGCTCCAGTACATCGCGCGGCGCGAGCTCATCTTCGGGCTCCACATCCACGTCGCGGTCGACGACCCGGAAAAGGCGATCAAGGTCACGAGCGCACTCCTCCTCCACCTGCCCGACCTCCTCGCGCTCTCGGCGAGCTCGCCGTTCTGGCGCGGCGAGACGACCGGGCTCGCGTCGAGCCGACAGATGGTCTTCGCCGCCTTCCCACGCTCAGGGCCACCACCCCGCTTCCGCGACTACGCCGACTACGCGGAGGTCGTCGGCCAGCTCGAGAAGACGGGCTGCATCGCGGACTACACGCACATCTGGTGGGACATCAGGCTCCATCCGCGCTTCGGCACGATCGAGATCCGCGTCATGGACGCCATCACCCGCGTCGAGGAGACCGTCGCGCTCACGGCCTACGTGCAGGCACTCGTGAAGCACTACTCGGAGCTCTTCGAGCGCGGCGGCGAGCTGCCGTCCTTCCATCGCATCCTGATCTCGGAGAACAAGTGGCTGGGAGCCCGCTATGGGCTCGAGGCACCCGTGATGGACCTCGCCACCGGGCGCCGGAACCGCGTCCCGATCGCCCAGCTCATCCGCCGCACGCTCCGGGAGATCGAACCGCACGCGCGCGAGCTGGGCGCCGAGCGCGAGCTCGAAGGCGTCCGCGACATCCTCGGACGCGGGAACGGCGCCGACCGGCAGCTGCGCGTCTTCAACGCAAACCGCGACATCGTCGAGGTGGCGACGGAGATCGCGGACGCGACCGAGGCGGCGATGGTCGGCACGCGATGATCGCAGTCGGCACCGAGGCGCCCGCCGCGCGGGTCTGGCTCACGCCCCGCGACGACGTCGAGCTCCGCGACCTGGCCGAGCACTCGCCCTACCTGCTCCTCTTCTACCTCTTCGACTGGTCGGCCACCTGAACGGACGAGTTCACGCTCCTGCGTGACAGGGGCCGGGAGTTCGACGAGGCGGGCGTGAAGGTGTTCGGCATCTCGCGCGACAGCCCCTGGTCGCACGTCGCCTGGGCCCAGGCGCTCGACCTCGAGGTGACGCTCCTGTCCGACTGGAACGGCGACGCCGTCGCGGCCTTCGGGGTCGGGCACGAGTATCGCGGGCTCGAGGGCGTCGCCGAGCGCACCGCCTTCCTCGTCGACCGAGACGGCATCATCCGCGGAGCATGGCGGTACGAGTCTGGCCAAGTCCCCGATTTCGACGAGCTGCTCACAGCCGCCCGCTCGCTCTCGTAAGCCTTCTTTACGCTGCGGCGGCCGTCGCCGCGACCTGGCCGGCGCTCGGCTCCTTCGGGAGCTCGTTCATGGCGAGCGGCGGCGAGGGGCACGGCGAGCCGCCCGCGGGCGACTACCTCCAGACGGTCTATCGCTTCTGGCTCGTCGGGCACCGCCTCTCCGGCGGCGGGGCGCCGTGGCTGGATCCGTATGGCTTCCAGCCTCTGGTCGGGGAGCAGACCGTTCTCGGCGGCTGGCCCTTCGGCTTCGCCTTCTGGCCGCTCGACGCCCTCTTCGGCCCGGTCGTCGCCTGGAACCTCCTGCTCCTCGGGACGATCGTCCTCGCCGGCCTCGCCACGTACGCCTGGCTCCGCGCGCTCGGGCTCGGCGCTGCGGCAGCCGCCGTCGGCGGGCTGGCCTTCGCGGTGGCGCCGTACCGTCTCGACCAGAGCGCGACGGGCCACGTCCTCGGCTGGGCGGCGCTCTTCGTGCCCCTCGCGCTGCTCGGAATCGAGCGGGCGCGGACGGCCGGCACGGCGAGGCGTGCCCACGGCTGGGGTGCGCTGACGGCGGCAGCGCTTGCGTCGGTCGCGGTCTCCGGCCAGCTCCACCTGGCGCTCGGCGCCGTCCCGTTCGTGCTCGCCTATGTGCTCGTGCGCCTGCGTCCCGTGCCGCTCGTCTGGACGCTCGCCGGCGCAGTGGCCGCGACGGCGGTCGGGCTCGTCGTCCGCTTCACCCTGATTGCCGGCTCGGCCGAGGACCAGGGGCGCTCGCTCGCCGAGGTGCGCAAGTTCCAGGCCGAATGGATCGACCTGGTGAACCGCTGGCACCGGGCGGGCAGCGAGGAGCTCGTCTACTTCGGCTGGCTCACCCCGCTCCTCGCTCTTGTCGGGCTCGTTTTCCTGTGGCGCCGCCGCCCGGGCCTCGCCGTCCTGCTCGGCCTCGGGGCGCTGGTGCCGATCCTGCTCTCGCTCGGGACGAACCTCCCGACCTACTCCCTGCTCTGGGACGCGTTCCCGCCGCTTCGCTTCCCACGCGTGCCCGAGCGGCTGATGCCGATCGCCGACCTCGCCCTCGCCGGCCTGCTCGCGTTCGCGGCAGCCGAGATCGTTCGGCGCGCCGGCAGATGGGGAACCGCCGCTGCGGCCGCGCTCGTCGTCCTCGTCGCCCTCGACCTCGGGGTCCAGCCCGTCTCCACGACTCAGCCGGATCCAGACAACGCGGCCTACGCGGCACTCGCCGGGCCCGGGCGGCTTCTCGAGCTGCCGCTCTTCGATCCCGGGATCCACTACGGCAGCGTCTACGACTACTACGAGCTCCAGGCCGGGCGCGAACGGCCGCAGGGATACAACACGCTCGCGCCCCGGCGCGCCTACACCTTCGCGTTCACCTACAACCGGATCTCCTGCGGCGTCTGGCTACCGGGAGACGCCGCCGAGCTCGAGCGCGTGGGCGTCCGGCACGTGCTGTTGCACCGCGGGCTCTACGAGCAGGCGGACGACCGCTCGGCCTGGTTCGCCTGGCGCGGGCTCGAGCAGGCGGGCTGGGCTCCGGTCGCGACCGGCGGCGCGGTCACGCTCTTCGGCCGCGGAGGCCCGTCAGCCCCGCCCCCGTTCGCGGAGCCGCCGCGCTCGCAGCCGGTCTTCTGCCAGGGCTGGCGCGACGGCACGATGACGGAGCTGCAGGCGCCCATCTGGGTCTACGGGCCCGGCGACTACGCCGACGTGCACGTGACCGCCGACGTGCCGACACTCGTGACGATCTCGACGGATGGGCGCCTCCAGGACCGGCGCCTCGTGTCGGGGACCATGAGCATGCACATCCGCCTCGAGGGCTTCCGCTGGCACCCTGTCGTCTTCGAGGCGACGCAGCCCGGGGTCAGGCTCGACTACATCCGCTAAGGGCTCACATGCCCATCGCGTGATAGCCCGAGTCGACGTAGAGCGTCGTCCCGGTCACGTTTCCGGCCTCGTCGGAGAGGAGGAAGGCGGCCGCGGCGCCGACGTCGTCCGCGTCGATCGGCCGGTGGAGCGGCGCCCGCTCCTCGACGATCGCCTCCATCGTCGGGAAGCCGGCGATCGAGCGCGCGGCGAGCGTACGTACCGGGCCCGCGGAGACGGCGTTGACGCGGATGTTCTTCTGCCCGAGGTCCCAGGCGAGGTAGCGGACGGATGAGTCGAGGGTCGCCTTCGCGACGCCCATGACGTTGTAGTGCGGGACGGCGCGCTCCCCGCCGAGGTACGTCATGGTCAGGATCGAGCCGCCGCCGGCCGCCTCCATGAGCGGCTCCGCTAGGCGGGCGGAGGCGACCAGCGAATAGGCCGAGACGTCGAGCGCGAGCCAGAAGCGGTCTCGCGGCGTGTCCGTGAAGCGCCCCTCGAGATCGCGCGCATCCGCGAAGGCGACCGAATGGACGAGGAGATCGAGCTCGCCGCCGAAGGCCTCGCTCGCCTCGGCGAAGACGCGCTCGAGCCCCTCGTCGGAGCGGACGTCGCATTCGGTGACGAGCGGGCTCGAGACCGACTCCGCCAGCTCGCGCACGTTCTTCTCGATTCTCTCGCCCTGATAGGTGAAGGCGAGGCTCGCGCCGCCCTCGGCGAGCTTCTGCGCGATCGCCCACGCGATCGAGCGCCGGTTGGCGACGCCGAGGACGAGGCCGCGCTTGCCCGTGAAATCAGCCAAGGCGCGGGGAGTCTATTTCGACACCGCCCCGCGGTGACGATCGCGCCGGGCCCCTGGCGGCGTCGCGGACGACCCCGAATGCGTGCCACAGGAGCCCGCCGAACGCCGCGAGCCAGACGGCGAAGGCGATCCAGATCCAGACACGGGCGAAGTCGTCGATGCCCGGGATGTCGTCGACCCTCTCGACGGCGAAGCTGCAGACGGCGTACATCCCGAGCGGGAAGACAGTCGACCAGCGGAACACGGAGTAGCCCGTTCGGGGCGCCGCGACCTCCGCGACCACGAGCGGCGGCAGCCAGAGAGCGGCGGCTATCCAGATGCCGAGAGCCGCATCGTCGAGTGCGCCCGAGGCGGGACCAAGCGACTCGAGGATGCCTGCCGCCCGGGCCGTGTCGGAGCAGGCGAGCGTCGCGATCGCGAGCGCGCCGCCGCAGAGCCAGTGGTCTCCGCGGCCGACGAGCAGCTGACGCAGGTCGAAGAGCGAGAGAACGACGAGGTAGAGGACGAGGCCGAGGCCGACACAGGCGAGCGCAGCGAGGGCGAGCCAGGGTGCACCGAAGACGATCGCGAGACCGGCGCCGAGGACGCCGAGCGACTCGGTTGCGACGGTGAGAGCGAAGGAGATCCCGGTCGTGGGCCGGCGCAGGTGCGCGAGCACGCCCGGGACGAGCCAGAGCCAGAGCGCGACTCCGAGCACGAGGAGCGCCGCCGCCTCGTGGTTCCATCCGAGCATCGTGAGACGGACGCCGACGACGCTCGTTCCGGCGACGCCGGTGAGCGCGGCCGGCGAGCGCGCCCGGTCGACAAGCAGCGGACGCTGCTCGACGACGAGGGCAGCGAGGGCCGCGCCGAGCACGATCCAGACGAGCACGGCGACGACGAGCAGGGCGCGGGAGAGTGCTTCCTGACCGTCGAGCGAGAGGCCGGTCGAGACGATCCCCGTCCCCATGACGACGGCGCCGGAGACCGGGGAGACGGCGGTCGCAAGGGTTGCCAGCTGACGCATCGTACTCCGGTATTTTTCCTGCAAACGATGTCGCGAAGCGGGCGAGCGTCCCGTTATCGTCGGCGCGGTGCCCGTCGCGGTCGTCACGGGAGGGTCGAGCGGGATCGGGGCGGCGACCGCCCGCGCCCTGACCTCGCGCGGCTGGCGCTGCGTCCTCCTCGCCCGGAGCGCCGAGCGCCTCGAGCGCGCCGCAGCGGAGATCGGCGCGGAGGCGGAGGTCTGCGACGTCGCCGATCGCACCGAGGTCGAGGCCGTGGCCGCGCGGATCGGGGAGCGGCATCCGGCCGTCCAACTCCTCGTCAACAACGCGGGCTTCACAGGCCGGCGCGGCTTCCTCGAGCTCGAGCCGGAGGCGATCGACCAGATCGCCCGCACCGTCTACCTCGGGAGTGTCTGGTGCCTGCGCGCCTTCCTCCCGCTTCTCGAGGCCGGGCGGCCGGCCGACCTGGTCAACGTGGTGTCGGTGGCGGGCACCTTCGCGCACGGCGCGTCGGGCCCCTACGCGGCGGCGAAGCACGCCCAGCTCGCGTTCTCGCGGAGCGTCACGACCGAGCTCGCGCCGCGCGGAGTCCGCGTCCACACGGTGAACCCGGGCCCGGTCGAGACCGCCGGCTTCCCGCAGCGACAGCTGCTCGGCCACCGCCTGGGCAGCCGCCTCGTCCTGCAACCGGACCAGGTCGCGGAGGCGATCGTTCGCGCCGTCGAGCGCGACCGCGCGGAGGTGATCCTCCCGCGCTATCTCCGCCTGGCCGGCGCGCTTCAGGCGCTTGCGCCGGCCGCGCTCGCACGCCTCGCTACTCGAGCGCGCGGGCGAGCCTGAGCCCCGCGAGCCCGAGCGCGGCGCCCGCCAGGGCGTCGAGGACGTAGTGATTCGCCGTCACGAAGATCACGAAGGCCACCGCCGGCGGATACGCGGGCGCGAGCGCGCGGGCGAGGGGCGAGCGGCTCGTCTGCGCGATGCCGGCGGCGGTGATGACGGCGTACGTGATGTGGATGCTCGGCATGGCGGCGAGCGGGTGGTACAGCCGCGCGACCAGGCCATCGTCGAGGTCGAAGCCGGACACGTCCGCGATCGTGTCGACGAAGTGGTCCAGGGAGCGTGGCGGCGCGGTCGGGAAGAAGAGGAAGGCGGGCTGGGCGCCGAGAGTCGCGAGCGCCGCCGCGCGACGGAACCGGTGGAATTCAGGATCGCGCCTGCGGAAGAGACGCATCAGCCAGCCGACCGTGAGCCCGACGTTGAGCGTCACGTAGGCGACGTTCAGGACCGCCACCAGCCGGCGGCGCGGCAGGAGGAGCGCCTGGAGCTCGGGCTCGGCGTGGATTCCAAGGCGCCGCTCGAGCGCGACGATCCGCTCGGCGTTTCGCGCGGCCTTGCGCCGCCCGTCCTCGCCGACGACGAGGTGCCTGACCGCGAGGTAGACGGCGTAGACGCCGAGGCCGATCGCCGCCTCGCGCCGCCCGGAAAAGCGCCGCCTCACTCTCCACGCCTCATCGCAGCCGACATACTTATCGACTCATGGGGACCTCGTGGCGTCGCACCATCGGTCGTCTGCTGATCGGAACCGCAGCGACCGCTGCCTTCCTCTGGCTCTTCCTGAGGGAGGTGGACCTCTCTCAGGCGTGGAAGGTGATCACGTCCCTGCCGGTCTGGACGATCTTCGCCTCCCTCGGCCTGATCGCCGCCAACGTGTGGCTCATGACGCTCCGCTGGAAGTATCTGCTCTCCGGCGCGGGCTACACGGTCGGCAAGCGGACGCTCTTTTCGACGATCTCGGTCGGACGCGGGGCGAACAACCTCCTCCCCGCCCGCGGCGGCGACCTCCTTCGGATCGAGTCGATGCGCGAGCGGCAGGTGCCCGCGTTCGTGAGCGCGGGGACGCTCTTCGCCGAGCGGCTGCTCGACGGCGTCGTCCTCTCGGTCTGGATCGTGCTCGGAGCCCTGATGATCGGCGAAGGGGGCCCGGTCCTCCTCACCGGTATCGCCCTCTCGGTGGGGACGGCGTTCGGCGTCCTCCTCGTGCGCGGCGCTGCACACGATCCCGAGCGCGCCGAGCGTCTCGTCTGGCGCATGACGCGCTTCCTCCCCCCGCGCTGGCACACGCGCGCGGCGCGGGCGGCCGCCCACTTCGTCGAGGGGCTCGGCGCGTTCAAGGGGCGCCGGCGAGTGTCGCTCATCTTCGCGACCTCGCTCGGGATGTGGCTCGCCGACGTCGCGATGTACTACCTCGTCGGCCGCGCCTACGACATCGACATCGGGGTGGGCGGCTTCTTCCTCCTCGAGGGGATCGGGAATCTCGCGCTGGCCGTGCCCGCCACGGCCGCGGGGATCGGGACGTTCGACTACCTGACCCTCGTGGCGGCGAAGGGGATCGACGTCCCGACCGACAAGGCGACCGCCTTCGTGATCACGATGCACGCCCTCACCGTGCTTCCGATCACGTTCCTCGGCGCGGTGATGGTTCGCCCCGCCTTCCCGCGCTTCTTCCGTCGACACGAAGCCGCCGAAGAGCCGGCCTAGCCGCCCCGCCGAGCCACCGGGGCGGGCTACGAGCGCGCGCTCTCGAACTCGCGGGCGAGAAAGAGAAGGTCGTCCGGCTTGCGCTCGGCCGCCGCGCGCGCTTCCGCCAGCTTCGCGCTCCGGCCGGCCGGATCGAGGAGCGCCGCGTCGACCGGGCGGCCGGCAGCCCGGGAGCTCTCGAGCTCGGCGGCGAGGCTCGCGGGATGCGGCTCGCGACCGGCCGCGAGCTCGTGAGCGACGAACTGGCCCGCGGTCAGAGGGGTGTTCTTCCTGAGAGCGGAGAGGACGGCCGCCTCGGCGTCGGCCTCCCCCACGTCGATGGTCTCCGCGAAGACGAGGTGGAGCTCGGTCCGCCCCCGCACGAGGGGATCGTAGGCGAGCGTGATCGGCAGGAGCCGCTCGGGCTTGCCCCGCCGCACGAGCGCGTCGAGGCCGCGCCGGAGCGGGCCGATCTCGCCGTCGGGCGAGGGCCGGCCCTCGGGGAAGACGAGAAGCGAGCGGTCGTCGCGCATGAGCGACACCAGCCGGCGGAAGTCCGAGGTTGCTCGAGCGGCGCGCTCGCGCCAGAAGCGCTCGGGCCCCTCGCCGCGCGAGACAGGCTCCCAGAGGAGGTCTGCGAACTCGCCGCGGAGGACGTCGCCGGCGCGGCTCGGCTCCGGAACATCCCGCGCCACCGCCCGCTCGCGCAAGGCCGCCTGGAGGCGCTCAGGAACGGCGTCGGCCAGGGCGGCCTCGGCATCCGCGTCGAGGAGCTCGACGAGGCGCGCGGTGCTGGCGCTCGAGATCGGATGCACGTCGACCCGCGGCAGGAAACGGCCGACCGAGAGGGGAAAGAGGAGGCGGCGGGCGCGGGGCGAGAGCCCGGGCGGGAACCCTCCGAAGAACCCGCGCAGGAACATGTCGTCGCGCGCGGCGAAGTGCATCCGCTCGTCCCGGTGCCACCAGAGGCTGCCGCGGAAGAAGAGCTCCCCCGCGATGACGGGGACGTCGCTCTCCTTGCGGTGCGTGGCAACGATGAGCGTGCGGGGCCGCAGCCGGAACGCCCGCGGCCCTATGTAGCGGAGTCGAAACGCGCTCCGCGCGTACACCCGCATGCCAATCCCGACGGCGTCGTAGAGCGGGCGCACGCCGGTAGCATTGCGACATGGCGCGCCTGGCGCTCGGAGACCCGGCCCCGTCCTTCGAGCTTCCCGCCGTCGACGGACGCTCGCACTCGGACGAGGACTTCGCCGGCCGTCCGCTGGCCGTCGTCTTCTCGTGCTGCCACTGCCCGTACGTGGTCGCCTGGGAAGACCGGCTGAACGCCGTCGCGGGCGACTACGCCGGGCGCGCGGGCGTCCTCGCTGTGAACCCGAACGCCGGCTACCTCGGCGACTCCTTCGAGGAGATGGCCGACCGCGCACGCGAGCAGGGGTTCGTCTATCCGTTCCTCTACGACGAGACGCAGGAGGTCGCGCGGGCCTACGGCGCGGTGCGGACGCCCGAGGCCTTCCTCTTCGACGCCGAACACCGGCTCGCCTACCACGGGACTCCCGACTCGGACCACAGCGACCCGGACGGCGCGGAGCCTTATCTTCGCGATGCCCTCGACGCCGTCCTCGCGGGCCGCAGGCCCGCCGTCGAAGAGGTCCCGCCGGTCGGCTGCACGATCAAGTGGGCTCGGTAGCGCGCTCGCGCTCCACGAGCCGAAGCGCGTCCTCCCGCGTCGAGATCGTCCCCGCCGCCCGCTCCTCCGCGATGCGCTCGAGCAGCCGCCCGATCTCGGGCCCCGGCGGCAGGCCGAGCTCGTCGCCGCGCAGGAGCGGCTCGTCGGGCTCGGCCGTCTGGGCGGCGCGAACGGACTCGTAGAAGTCGGTCGCGCCGAGGAAGGCGAGCGCCGTCAGGGCCCACGGCTCGGTGTCGCGGCGGAAGCGGTAGATCGCGCGGGAGGAGTTGTCCTCGGGCCGGCGGGCGCGGAGAAGCGTGTGCGCCAGCCGCCTGAGCTCGTTCGAGATCGGCAGACGCTCGAGGCTCTCGCCGAAGACGACGACCAGGAGGTAGCCGCGGGTGTCGACGAGATCGGCCGAGCCGAGCCGCTCGAGGCTGCCGCCGAGCGGCTCGAGCAGGCCGAGCGCGTCCGCGCGGGCGAAGCCGGGCGTGGAGAGCCGCTCGACCTCGCCGAGGATGCGCTCTCCGGCAGGCCGCGTCACGAGGCTCGCATGACGGCGCACGAGCGCCTCCGTCTCAGCGTCGAGCGTGAGGCCGAGCTCCTCCTCGAGCCGCACCGCACGCAGGAGCCGGAGCGGATCGTCCTCGAAGATCTCGGGCGAGACGGCGCGAAGCGTCCGCCGCTCGAGATCCTCGCGCCCTCCGAGCGGATCGACATAGTCGCCGCCGGCGGCCGGCTGCGCGATCGCGTTGATGGTGAAGTCGCGCGTGCGCAGGTCGTCCTCGATCGAGCCGGTGAGCGGCGTGAAGTCGACGGTGCCCCCGTCCCGGAAGGCCACGCGCCAGGCCCCGTGGCGCTCCGAGAGCGGAAAGACGGCGCCCTTGGCGAGGCCGGCGTAGATGCGCGCCGCAACCTCGGGGTCGGGCGTCGAGACGTCGACGTCGACGACCTGGCGGCCGAGCAACTCGTCGCGGACGGCGCCCCCGACGACGTAGGCCTCGACACCCCCGACGGCGGTGCGGATCCGGCTATCCATCCAAGATGCTCCTCTCCGCGCGGCGAGGATCGGCGACGATCCCGGTCGTCACCTCGTAGTTGATCGTGCCGAGACGGCGGGCGTGTTCCTCGGCTAGGAGGCCGTCGCCGATCAGCGCCACCCGCGTCCCGGCCGGCTCGTCCTCGAGCGCCACGGCAAAGGAGTCCATCGAGATCGTCCCGAGCACGGGCCTCCGGACTCCGCCGACCAGCACCTCGGCGCCGCTGAGGCCGCGGCGAAACCCGTCGCCGTACCCGACCGGGACGAGGCCGATCCGGGTCTCCCGCTCGGCGAGGAAGCGGCGGCCGTAGCCGGTGCTCTCCCCCGGGGCGAGGGCCTTCGCCTGGGCGATGCGGCTCCGCCAGGAGAGAACCGGCTCGAGCCCGAGCTCGTCCGGATCTCTGCCGAAGGGAGAGAGGCCGTAGAGGGCGACGCCGCAGCGCACGGCGTCGAAGCGGGCCTCGGGCATCGCGAACGTGGCAGCGCTGTTGGCGAGGTGCTTGACCGCTTCCGGAAACCGTGCCGCGACCGCCGCGAAGGCCTCGACCTGCGTGCGGACGAAGCCCTGGTCGGCCTCGTCCGCAGTCGCGAGGTGGCTCATGACGCCGGCGACGCGCTCCGGATCGAGCCGCGCCGCCTCGTCGGGCGTCATGCCGAAGCGCCCCATGCCGGTGTCGATCTTCGCGTGCACCGTCAGACGCTCAGGGAGCCGCGGAGAGGCGACCGCGACCTCGAGCCCCGCCTCGCGCGCGAGCGCCTCGTCCTCCTCCATGATCGGGCTGAGGACGAGGATGCGGACGCCGGGATGCGCAGGCCGCAGGGCTGCACCCTCGGCTACCGTCGCCACGCAGAGGGCGCGCGCTCCGGCCTCGAGCGCGGCGCGGGCGCAATCGGCGGCGCCGTGCCCGTAGCCATCCGCCTTGACGACAGCCCAGAGCTCCGCGCGCCCGGCGGCCTTCGCCAGGACGGCGACGTTGGCGCGCAGCGCGCGGAGGTCGATCGTGATCTCGGAGCGCCCCATCTAGCTCGAGAGAGCCGGGGAGAGCGCCTCGACGACATCGCGGGCGATCATGCCCGCGCTCCCGTGCCGCTCGGCGGCGAGCCCGGCCGCCTCTCCCCCGGCCGCCGCCGCCGCGGCGGCCGCCGTCTTCGCGTCCATGCCCTTGGCGAGGAAGGCGGCCACGATCCCGGTGAGGACGTCACCCGTGCCGGCGGTCGCGAGGCCGGGATTGCCCAGGTCGCAGACGAGCACGCCCCGACCGGGTGAGGCGACGAGCGTGTCGGCCCCCTTGAGGAGGACGACCGCGCCGACGTCGTCCGCCCCCGCCTGCACGGAATGGAGCCGGCGAGCCGAGATGGAGGCAGACTCGCGATCGAGGAGGCGTGCGAGCTCGCCGGCGTGCGGAGTGAGGACGGTCGGCGCGTCGCGCGCGAAGACCCAGTCGAGGTGGCCGGCCAGCGCCCAGAGCCCGTCGGCGTCGAGCACGACCGGCTTGTCGAGGCGGTCGAGGAGGTAGCCGACGAGGGCGCGCACCCCGTCGGTGCGGCCGAGGCCGGGCCCGAGCGCGACGACCCCGGCCTTCCCGGAGGCCTCGATTATCTCGTCCGCCGCGTCCAGGGTCATGATGCCGTCCTCGTCCGGGCACGGGCGGGTCATCACCTCGAGGAGCCGCTGCTCGAAGACGAGGTTCAGGGAGGCCGGCACGCAGGCGGTGACGATGCCCGCGCCCGCGCGGAGCGCCGCCTCGGCGGTCAGGCAGGGCGCGCCTGTCTTGCCCGCCGAGCCCCCGACGACGAGTACCGAGCCGGCCGTGTACTTGTTGTCGCTCGGTCCCCGTCGCGGGACGAGACCGAGGATCTCCGGCGTCACGAGCCCGTGCCGGGTCTGCGAGGACGCAAGGCCGATGTCGGCCACCTCGACGGCGCCGGCGTGAAAGCGCCCCGGCGCGACGGCGAGCCCGACCTTGCGCCCGTGGAACGTCACTGTCGCGCTCGCCTGCACCGCGGGCCCGGCCACCTCGCCGCTCGAGGCATCGACGCCGCTTGGCACGTCGACCGAGAGGATCGGAACGCCGAGGGCGTTCAGCTCCGCGATGCGTCGGGCCGCCTCCTCGCGCGGCTTCCCGGAGAACCCCGTGCCGAAGAGCGCGTCGACCACGAGCTCGCCGCCCGCCTGGTCGACTAGTGGGACCCCCAGCTCTCGCGCGCGCCGCAGGGTTTCCGCGGCGTCGCCGGCGATCTTCTCCTCCGCTCCGACGAGCACGATTTCGACAGTCCTGCCTGCCTCGCGGAGCCTGCGCCCAGCCACGAAGCCGTCGCCCCCGTTGGCCCCCGTGCCGCACCAGACGGAGACGCTCTCCGCGGCTGGATGGCGGCGCAGGACGGCCTCCGCCACCGCCGCTCCCGCCCGCTCCATCAGGTCGAGCATCGGCCCGTCGTGGGCCGCCTCGGCGGCGCGCATCTCCTCCGCCGTGTAGAGAGGCTCAGTCCACATCGACGTCGCGGACGACGCAGACGGCCGCGGCCAGCTCCCGCGAGTGGGTCATCGAGAGGTCGAGCGCGCCGGCCTCGTTCCGCCGCGCCCACTCGGCCACGCGCCCGGCGAGGCGCACCCCAGGCTTCGGCCGGCCGGAGATCTCGACGTCCCGCCAGGCGAAGGCGCGCGCGACGCCGAAGCCGAGCGCCTTGCCGACCGCCTCCTTCCCTGCGAAGCGGGCGGCGTAGTGCTGGGGCGGATTCGGGCGGGAGTCGCAGTACTCCCGCTCGGCGGCCGTGAAGACGCGGTCGCGAAACGAGGGGTAGCGCTCGAGGGCGCGCTCGATGCGTCCGATCTCGATCAGATCGAGGCCGACCTTCACGCGCCGTTCAGGAAGGCCGGGAGGTCGACGATCGAATCCACCACCGCATCGGGCTCGACCTCCGCGTCGCGCAGGGCGGCCGGCCTGAACTTCCCGGTTCGCACGAGGACGCCCCGCATCCCGACCGCCTTCGCGCCCCCGATGTCGGCCTCGACGTCGTCCCCGACCATGACCGCCTCGGCAGGAGCCGCTCCGACCTCGGCGAGCGCGGCCTCGAAGTACGCGGCGGTCGGCTTGCCGACCACCTCCGCCTCGACGCCGGCCGCGTACTCGAGCCCGGCGACGAACGCGCCGGCGTCGAGCAGCGGCCCGCGGCTCGTCTGCCACCAGCGGTTCTTGTGCAGGCAGACCAGCCTGGCGCCCTCACGGAGCTCCGCGTAGGCACGGCTGAGGTTCTCGTAGGAGAAGACCTCGCCGGTCTCCTCACCCTCGTCGGCGCCACCGAGCAGAACGGCGTCGGCACCGTTCGTCACGAGCTCGACGCACTCGGCGAGGTCGTCGCGGATCGAGCTCATGGTGAGCGCGAGGACGCGCTTGCCTTGGAGCAACTTGCCGGCCGCTAGCGGCGTCGTCGTGATGTCGTCGCCCTCGAGCGCGAAGCCGATCGAGCGCAGCTCGGCGGCGAGCACCTCGCGTGCGCGCGTGGTGTTGTTCGTGACGAAGCGAAGCCTGTGCCCCTGGTCCCGAAGCGCGCGCACCGCCTCGGGCGCTCCCGGCACCGGCTCGCCGGAGACGTGCAGGACACCGTCGATGTCCAGGAGAATCGGCGTCATCCGACGCGAGTCTATTCAGGTGCACGCGCGACTGGCGATCCCGCTCGACGAGATCGAGCTGCGCTACTCGCGCTCGAGCGGCCCCGGCGGCCAACACGCTCAGAAGACGGAGACGCGGGTGGAGGCGGTCTTCGTCGTCGATGCCTCGGCGACGCTCTCGGACGGGCAGAAGGCCCGCCTGCGCCGGCGCGCCGGGCCGGTCGTCCGCGCCGTCGCCCAGGATGAGCGCAGCCGGCATCGCAATCGCGAGCTGGCGCTCGAGCGCCTGGCCTCCGCGATCCGCGCCGGCCTGCGGGTCGACCGCAGGCGCCGGGCGACGAGGCCGACGGCGGCCGCGCGCGAGCGCAGACTGGAGGCAAAGAAGCGGCGCGGCACGACGAAGCGGCTCAGGCGCCCGCCCGCCGAGCCGTGACGCGCTCGGCGCAAAGGGCCTCACATATGCGCGTATCGGAGCAATACGCTCGAACGTGGAGGGAGGTCAGCGGTGGCCCCGGGGGGCGACGTCTTATTCGACCGTGACCGTCTTGGCCAGGTTGCGCGGCTGGTCGATGTTGAGGCCCCGAAGCCTGGCGATCCGGTACGCGAGGAGCTGGAGCGGGATGACCGCGAGCGCCGCCTGCAGGAACGGGTGAGTGCGCGGCACGTAGACGACGTCGTCCACGTGGTGCTGGATGTCCTCGTTCCCGTCGGTCGCGATCGCGATCACCTCGGCGCCGCGCGCCCGCACCTCCTGGATGTTGGAGACGACCTTGTCGTAGACGTGCGAGTCGGTCGCGATGCAGACGACCGGGCTCTGCTCGTCGAGGAGCGCGATCGGTCCGTGCTTCATCTCACCGGCCGAGTAGGCCTCGGTCGGGATGTAGGAGAGCTCCTTCAGCTTGAGCGCGCCCTCGAGACAGACGGGCAGCCCGATGTGACGGCCGAGGTAGAGGAAGAACGGCTTCTGATGGTGGCGCTGGGCGATCTCCTCGATCGGGTGGTGGCCGTCCAGGTACGCCCCGATCTTCGCCGGTAGGGAGGCGACCTCGGCGAGCAGGCTCTGGATCTCCCGCTCCGGAAGCGTCTTTCGCACCTGCGCCAGGTGCAGGGCGAACAGGTAGAGGAGCGTCACCTGGGCCGTGAACGTCTTCGTCGCCGCGACGCTCATCTCGATGCCCGCGCGCGTGTAGAGGACGCGCTCGACCTCCTGCGTGATCTGCGTCCCCATCATGTTCGTGATCGCGATCGTGCGCGCGCCGCTCTCCCGCGCGAGGCGCAGCGCGTGGACGGTGTCGCGCGTCTCCCCGGACTGCGAGATCCCCACGACGAGCGTGTCCTTCGTCAGGACGGGATTGCGATAGCGCCACTCGCTCGCGATGTCGGGCTCGCACGGAAGGCGCGCCCACTCCTCGACGACGTAACGGCCGACCACGCCCGCGTGGTAGGCCGTCCCCGTCGCGAGCACCACCATGCGGCGCAGGTTCTGGGTCTCGAGCTCCGTCAGGCCGATGTCGTCGAAGTCGAGGATCCCTCCGCGCACGCGCTCGCCGATCGTCTCGGCCACCGCCTGCGGCTGCTCGTAGATCTCCTTGAGCATGAAGGTCTCGTAGCCGTGCTTCTCGGCGGCCTCGTCGTCCCAGTCGACCTCGAACTCGTCGCGCTGTCGCGGCCCGTCCTCGACCGAGAAGAAGCGCGCGCCGTCCTTCGTGATCGCGACGACCTCGCCGTCCTCGATCAGCTGGACGCGGCGCGTCTCGCGGAGGAAGGCGGCGATCGAGGAGGCGAGAAACATCTCGTCCTCGCCGATCCCGACCACGAGCGGGCACTGCAGGCGTGCTCCGACGAGCATGTCGGGATGCTCGCGGTGGATGACGACGAAAGCGAAGTGCCCCTCGAGCTGCGCATATGCGGCGGCGACCGCTTTGGCGAGATCGCCCTCGTAATGGCGCTCGACGAGGTGGGCGACTACCTCCGCGTCGGTTTCGGAGCTGAAGGAATGACCCTCGGCGACGAGCGAGTCTTTGAGCTCGCGGAAGTTCTCGACGATCCCGTTCAGGACGACTGCCACCTCGTCCTCGACACAGCCCGTGAGCGGGTGGGCGTTCTCGAACGAAACCTTCCCGTGCGTCGCCCAGCGCGTGTGCCCGACGCCGGTCGTCGAGCTGGAGCCGTCGAGCCCCGTCGCCGCCTTCAGCTGATCCAGATTTCCGACCGCGCGCACGTAGTCGAGGCCCTCGTCCTCGAGGAGGGCGATGCCGGCCGAGTCGTAGCCGCGATACTCGAGGCGCTCGAGGCCGTGAAGCAACAGGTCGTGCGCCTCCCGGGAGCCCACGTATCCGACGATTCCGCACACCTGGAACCCCCTTTTCTCCGAGCGGCCCCTCCGTCCTCCGCCGTCTGGGGCCTGCCGACCTGAAGGTCGCCGAAAAACGACCTGAAGACGAAAACGCCCGGCTTCAGCCGAGCTCTCGCGAAACGAGCGCCGCGATCCTAGCACAGAGTTTCGAGGCGGCTTCGTCCGTTTCGGCCTCGGCCAGGATGCGCACAACGGGCTCGGTGCCGGATGGCCGCACGATGACCCTTCCGTCGCCGGCCAGCGCGTCGATCTGCTCGCGCACGCCCGGCGGGATCGCCTTCGTCTCCACAGGGACGTTCGCCGTGGCCTGGGGCAGCTTCTCGAGCTCCGCAGCCAGGGCTGCGAGCGACTTTCCGGACTCTCGGATCGCCCGACAGAGCAGGATCGCCGCGACGAGGCCGTCACCAGTCGTGTGCCCTTCGAGGTAGAGGATGTGCCCCGATTGCTCGCCGCCGAGCCGGCCGCGCTCGCGGCGCAGAGCCTCGAGCACGTAGCGGTCGCCGACGTCCGTCGTCACTACGCGAATACCGCGCTCGGCCATCAGCCGGTGGAAGCCGAGATTGGACATCTGCGTGACCGCGACGAGCTCGACGCCCAGATGGAGCGCGAGCACCGTGAGGATCTGGTCGCCGTCGAGGGGATCACCCGTCGCATCGACCGCGAGCATGCGGTCGCCGTCCCCGTCGAAGGCGACGCCGAGATCGAACTCCCCGTCCGCGACGGTACGGGCGAGGAGAGCGAGATCGGTGGCTCCGCAGCCGACGTTGATGTTGGTGCCGTCCGGTTCGTTTCCTATGCTGACAACGTGTGCACCAAGCCGGATCAACGCCCGGGGGCCGACCTCGTACATCGCCCCGTTCGCGCAGTCGACTGCGATCCTGAGCCCGTCGAGCGGCCCGCCGAAGCGCTCGCAGACGATGTCCACGTAGCGGTCGGCATATGCCGTCGCTTCAGCCGCGGGCTCGACCGGTGTCGATCCCCCAAACGGGCCTTCCTCGAGCAGTTCCTCGATCGCCTCCTCCTGCTCGTCCTCGAGCTTCCAGCCGTCGCGAAAGAACTTCACGCCGTTGTACTCGGGCGGGTTGTGCGAGGCCGAGACGACGGCGCCCGACTCCTCCGCCAGGAGCGCGACGGCCGGCGTGGGCAGAACGCCGCCGCGAACGGCCGTCGATCCGGAGGCGGCGAGTCCGGCGACGAGAGCCTGCTCGAGCTCCTGGCCGGAGGCGCGCGTGTCGCGGCCGACGAGCACGGATTCCCCGGCGCTCCAGCGCCCGTACGCAGCTCCGAGTCGCTCGACGAGCGCGACCGTGAGATCGTCCCCGACGACTCCCCGGACCCCGTCGGTCCCGAAGTATTTACGGCTCAAGAGCGGTCAGCGCTTGGAGAACTGCGGCGCCTTGCGCGCCTTGTGCAGCCCGGCCTTCTTGCGCTCGACGACGCGAGCGTCCCGCGTCAGGAACCCTTCGCGCTTGAGCACCGTGCGGAGCTCTGGGTCGGCCTCGACGAGCGCCCGGGCGATCCCGTGCCTGAGAGCCCCGGCCTGCCCCGTCGGCCCGCCGCCGTGCAGCCGCGCGCGCAGGTCGAACCTGCCCTCGACACCGGCCACGCGGAAGGGCGCCGTAGCGAGGGAGCGCAGCACCTGCCGTGGAAAGTACTCCTCGATCGTGCGGCCGTTGATCCAGGTGGAGCCGTCGCCGGGCCGGAGGATCACGCGCGCGACCGAGGTCTTGCGCTTGCCGGTTCCCTGGTATTGGGCGAGCTGGCTCATTGCTCGGGCAGAGGCTTGGGGTTCTGGGCCTCGTGCGGATGCTCGGGACCCGCATACACCTTGAGCTTCGTCAACTGCTGGCGGGCGAGGCGGTTTCGCGGCAGCATCCCCTTCACGGCGGTCCGAATGACCTCGGTCGGCCGGCGGTCGAGCTGCTCGGCCAGGGTGCGGCTGCGGAGCCCGCCTGGGTAGCCCGAGTGGCGGTAGTACCTCTTCGTCTCGAGCTTGTTCCCGGTCACGGCGATCTTCTCGGCGTTCACGACGACGACGAAGTCGCCCGTGTCGACGTGGTGGGTGAACTCCGGCTTGCGCTTGCCGCGCAGCGTGTCCGCGATGCGCGTGGCGAGCCTGCCCAGGGTCTGGCCCTCGGCGTCGACGACGTACCACTGCCGCTCGATCTCGCTCGTCTTGGCGCTGTAGGTCTTCATCACACAGAAAAAGCGGCGGACCTGGCGTCCGCCGAGGGCCGATTGTACCAGCCGTCAGTCCGCCGCGGACGGTGCGAGCGCGGCTGCCCGGGCCCGGAGGGAATAGCGGACGATCCAGCCTGCGGGCGCGAGCGCGATCGCGAGCCCACCGAGCGCCAGCGCCGCGACTCCGAGCTCGTCGAGGGCGAAGCCTCCGACGAGGACGAGGCAGGCACCCGTGAGGCCGGAGAGCAGGTCGTTGAGGCCGAGCAGCTTGCCGCGTTCGGCCGGGGCGGTCGAGTCTGCGAGCTGCGCGGTCGCGGCGACGAACGAGAAGCTCCAGCCGAGGCCGAGCGCGAAGAGGGTGAATGCGATCGTCGCGACGGACGTGACCCAGAGCAGGCTGATGGCGGAGGCGGCCATGAGGGCCAGCCCGCCGACGAGTGCCCTCGTCCGGCCGACCCGGTCAACGAGATCGCCGACCACGATCACGAGGGCGTACATCCCGATTACGTGCGCGCCGATGATCGGAAAGACGACCTCCGCCGCGTGGCCGCGGTCGACGACCACGACTCCGGTGAGTGTCATGATTCCGACCATCGTCGAGAAGCTCGCCAGGGCGGCGACCAGCGACGGCAGCACACCCGGCCGCCTCAGAATCTCCGCGAGGTCGCCCGCCTTGGCCGCCGGCGCACCGTCTCGCGTAGGGCCGGCGATCATGCGGGCGATCCGGCTCGGATCCGGCCGCACCGCTCCCACGAGCACCAACCCGACGAGCATGAATGCGGACGCGGCGAGCCAGGGAAGCACGAGCGCGTCCGCATCGAGTTCCCGCCCGGCCAGCAGGGGGCTGAAGACGGTCGGACCGAGAATCGCGCCGAAGACGGCGCCGAAGAGGACGAGCGAGATTCCCCGCGCGCGCCTGGCGGGCGGATACATATCGCCCGCCGCCGCCCGGGCGAGGAGCGCCGTCGCACTGGCGGCGCCGACGAAGACGAGCCCGACGATGACCGGAGCGGCAAGATCGAACGCCGCCCCCACGGCCGCGAGCACGCCGCCCACGACCCCGAGCGCGAACCCGGCGACGAGAACCGGAACGCGGCCGAATCGGTCCATCGCACGCCCCGCCGGAAGAGCCGAGAGCGCGCTGGTCGCGAGCACGATCGCCGGCCCGAGGCCGACGAGGCTGCGGACGCCGACCACGAGGACGACGGTGAGCGTCGCTACCGCGGCAGAAAGCTGCAACATCGCCGAATTCGCCGCGAGCGATGCGGAGAGCAGGATCGTATTGCGCCGGACCGGGGGCTCAGACATCGAGAACGCGCATTAAACCGACCCGGAAGGCGTACGCGCCTCCGCACGACGGGTGGCGCACGTACGGGGCCGATAGCGCTCGCTCCGCCAAGCGGCCGAGCGCCACGACGCGCCTTCCGTGCACGAGCCGTTGGACGAACTGGAGCCCGGCCGCTGCCTCGGCCCGGGTCGGAGCGCGATTCGAGCTCATGTTCCCCGCCCGGTGCGGGTGGGTCGGGACGACGTTCCAGAGCAGGACCTCGTCCTCGAGGCCGAGCTTGGCGAGGACGCGCTGCATGATCGTCGCGGTCGCCTCCGCCGGGCCGGAGCCCGTCAGCTGGCGCTCCGAGGTGAACGGAATGCCGCTCACGGGGCACCGAGGTAGCCCGGCGCCTCGCCCACAAGAAGGATGCCCGCCCCCAGACGAGCCTCGAGGTAGTCGGTCAGCCGGTCGCGGCGCAGGCCCGCCCGAGCACCGTCCCGGTAGAAGTTGAAGGTCGCGCCGATGCGCGCCTCGGCCAGGAGGCGCACGAAGCGGGCCGCGCTCATCCCGGACACGGGCGTAGCCTACGCCCGGTGAGGCGCAGGGTCGTCGTCTACGGACGGGTGCAGGGCGTCTTCTTTCGCGACTCCCTGCGTCGGCGCGCGGAGGCCGAGGGCATCGCCGGGTGGGCGAGGAACACCACCGAGGGGACCGTCGAGGCGGTCTTCGAGGGTGAGCCGGCCTCGGTCGAGCGGTTGATCGCCTTCGCGAGGGAGGGTCCGCCCGACGCCCGCGTCGAGGACGTTCGGATCTTCGAGGAGGAGGCGGAGAGCCTCTCCGGCTTCTCGATCAGGTAGCCGTGAGCGCGGCGCGCCGCTCTCGCCGCTCCGCGAGGTGGTCGAAGAGGCGGTTGACGGCCCAGAAGGCGATGAGCGTGTACACCCAGCCGAGCAGGATGTCGACGACGTAGTGCTCGGCCGTGTAGACGAGCGCGTAGGTCATCGCAATGGGATAGAGCGCGAGGAGAACCCTGCTCCAGCGCGGCACGAGCGGCCACAGGATCAGGGCGATCAGCAGCGTGTAGGCGCCGTGCAGCGAGGGCACGGCTGCGACCTGGTTCGAGTAGTTCGCGCCCCTCTCGTAGAGCGTGTCGAAGTTCCCGATCGGGATGTGGCTCCAGATGACTCCGATCGAGCGCGTCGTTGGCTCGAGCTCTCCGAGCTGGCTCGCCATCCAGGGCGGCGCGGCCGGAAAGAGAGCGTAGGTGGCGAAGCCCATCATCGCGACCAACGAGACCATGACGACGTAGCGGCGAAAGCGATCGCGGGCGACGAACCAGAGGATGGCCGCGACCACGTAGGTCGCGAGGAAGTAGCTCACGTAGACGAGCCAGGCGAAGTAGTCGTACCAGTGGACGGCGAAGACGCCGTCCCAGAGCCAGTGCTGGAGCCGCACCGTCGGCGCCACCCCGGCGCCGAGAAACTCGTCCGCACGGAGCTGAGGGAGCACGTGCGCCTGGAAGAAGAGGCCGTCGGCCTGTCCGCGCAGAAGGTCGTAGACCCAGAGGATCGCGAGGAACGGAAGCCACTCGAGGACGACGCTCCGCACCCAGCCGCGCACGTTCGTGAGCGAGAAGGCGAGCAGGCCAAGGAGGATCCACATGACGAGACGATCGCGGGAGAGCGGCAGCCCGTCCTCGACCCAGACGAGCACGAGCGCGATCGCCCAGATGACCGGGCCGCCCCAGCGCAGGAGCCTCTGGGTGGCCGGCGTGGCGAGTCGCGACCGGGTCGTGTCGGTGGCGGTCACGAGGAAGAGGCTAGCGGCTCGGAGTTTGTCGTCGGTGCCTTCGCGGCAAGAATCCATCCATGCCCTTCGAGCAGTACCACGAGCCGGCCGACGAGCTTCCCGAGGACGTCCGCACCTTCGCCCGCATCTGCACGTCTCTCATCGAGGAGACCGAGGCGATCGGGTGGTACGAGCAGCGCCTCGCCCTCGAGAAGGACGCCGACGCGCGGGCCATCATGGAGAACGCGCAGCAGGAGGAGTTCAAGCACTTCGCCATGGGTCTCGAGTTCCTCTCGCGCCGGAACGAGAAGTGGAGAACGGTGCTCCAGGACGTTCTCTTCAGGGAAGGCGACATTGTCGAGCACGGCGAGGAGGCTGAAGAGCAGCTCGACTAGGGCCCGAGCTGCCGGAGCACCGCGATGCCGGCCACGGGCATCGCGGCGGCGAGCCCGTAGGCGAGGGACCACGATCCGGCCTCGACGACGGCGGCGAACGCGGGCGGCGCGGCAGCGCTCGTGATCGCGAGCGCGGTCTGCTGGAAGCCGAGCGCCGCGCCTGCGCGCGCCCTGCCCGCGAGCTCCGCGGCGGCCGTGAACGAGAGGCCGTTCCAGCTGAGCGAGAACGCGCCGGCGACGATGAAGACGGGCAGGAGCACGGGCAGGGGCGCCGAGAGGAGCGCGGCGGCGGCGGCGAGCGTCACCGCGAGGCCGAGTGCGAGCTGCCGTAGCGGCGCGATGCGCGCCTGAAGCCGGTCGGACCAGCGGCCAGAGGCGACCCGCAGGACTGCGCCCAGCAGCTGGATGATGGCGAACACGCCCGCGGCGGCGGCCGTACCGAGTCCGCGCTCCTGGTGCAGGAAGAGGATGAGGAAGCTCAGGATGCTGATCTGGGCTGCGAGGACGAGCGCGCTCCCGATCGAGAGCCTCCACATGCGCGGGTCCCGGACCGGGTGGGCGAGGTCGTGGAGCTCCTTCTCGGCCGGAGCTTCTCGCAGTCCCACCGCGCCGGCGATCGCCGCGACGAGACAACCGGCCGCCAGCGTCGCCAGCCCTGCGCGCACGCCTCCGGCCGCCTCGATATGGGGCAGAGCGAGCGCGGCGATGAGGCCGCCGGTCGGAAGTGCTGCCTGGCGGATCCCGAGCGCGAAGCCGCGCTCTGCGGGCGGGAACCAGCTCATCACCGCACGGCCACTCGCCGCGTTCACGCTCGCGCCGGCCGCGCCCGCGGCCGCGAGCGCCGCCACCAGGACCCCGAAGGATGGAGCGAAGGCAGCGACGAGCAGACCGCCCCCGCAGGCGACCAGCCCCGTGGCCAGCACGATCCGCTCGCCGACCCGGTCGGCCAGGAGACCCCAGGCGAGGAGCGTCGCGACCGAGCCTCCGTTCGCTGCGGCGAGCGCGAGGCCGACCTCCGTCAGGCCGAGGTCGTACTCCTGCTGGATGGCCGGCGCAAGCACGGGAACGCCGAGGAAGACCGCCGAATAGGAGGTCTGCGCGCCGGTGCCGAGCGCGAGGATCGTCCACCGATAGCGGTTCACCGCTAGCGAGCGTATCCTCGGCTCATGCTCTCACGCCTGAAGGCACTGTTCCGGCGAGCACCCGGCGACGAGGCGCGGCTGCGAGACGACGAGGAGGCGCGGCTACGAGCTCAGCAGGAGCTCCGAGTGGCTCAGCTGCACAAGTCGGACGACCAGCGCGGGCTCGAAGGCGTCAGCGAGCGCCCGCCGCTTTTCCGCCCCTAGTCCTCACTCCCATTCGATCGTCGCCGGCGGCTTCGACGAGAGGTCCAGCGCGACCCTGTTCACGCCCGGGATCTCGTTGATGATCCGGCTCGAGATCGTCTCCAGGAGGTCGTAGGGGAGCCGTGCCCAGTCGGCGGTCATCGCATCCTCGGACGTGACCGCGCGGATGACGATCGGGTACGCATACGTTCGGCCGTCGCCCTGCACCCCCACCGAGCGGATCGCCGGCAGGACCGCGAAGCACTGCCAGAGCTCGCGATAGAGGCCCGCTCGGCGAACCTCCTCGAGCAGGATTGCGTCCGCGTCGCGGACGATCTCGAGACGCTCGTCGCTGACCTCGCCGATGATCCGGATGGCGAGGCCTGGGCCGGGAAACGGGTGTCGCCAGACCATCTCCTCCGGAAGTCCGAGCTCCTCGCCGACGCGGCGCACCTCGTCCTTGAAGAGCATCCGGAGGGGCTCGACGAGGTCGAGGTCCATCACGTCGGGAAGGCCGCCCACGTTGTGGTGAGACTTGATCGTCTCGGCCGCGCCCGCGTGGCCGCCGCCCGACTCGATCACGTCGGAGTAGAGCGTCCCCTGCACCAGCCACCGGATGTCGCCGAGCTTGCGCGCCTCATCCTCGAAGACACGGATGAACTCCTCGCCGATCCGCCTCCGCTTCTCCTCCGGGTCGGTGACGCCTGCGAGCCTCGCGAGGAAGCGCTCGGAGGCATCGACGTGCACGAGCGGGACATGGAAGTGGCGCTCGAACGTCTCGACGACCTGGACGGCCTCGTCCTTTCGGAGCAACCCGTGGTCGACGAACACGCACGTGAGCTGGTCGCCGACCGCCTTGTGCACGAGGAGCGCCGCCACGGCGGAATCGACTCCGCCGGACAGGGCGCAGAGTACGCGGTCGCGGCCCACCTGCGCGCGGATCCTCGCGGTCTCCTCCTCGATCACCGCTGCAGCGGTCCAGGCGGGCGGCGCATCGGCCACGCGGTAGAGGAAGTTCTTGAGGACCTCGGTGCCGTACTGCGTGTGGACGACCTCCGGGTGGAACTGGACGCCGTAGAGCCCGTGGCCGTCGTCCTCGAAGGCCGCGATCGGGGTCGAGGCCGATCCGGCAACGACCCGTGCGCCGCTCGGCGGCGCGACGACCGAATCCCGGTGGCTCATCCAGCAGACCTGCTCCCTGGGCAGGCCGGCGAAGAGGGCGCCGTCCTCGGCGCTCAGCTCGGTGCGCCCGAACTCGGAGGCTCCCGTGGGCTCGACGCGCCCGCCGAGCTCCTGTGCCATGACCTGCATGCCGTAGCAGATGCCGAGGACGGGGACGCCGAGCTCGAAGAGCGCGGGATCGACCGACGGCGCTCCCTCGGCATAGACCGACGACGGCCCGCCGGAGAGGATGAGCGCGAGCGGCCGCCGCGCGGCGAGCTGCGCCGCCGGCACGCGGTGCGAGACGAGCTCCGAGTAGACGCGGCACTCGCGCACGCGGCGCGCGATCAGCTGGGAGTACTGGCCGCCGAGATCGACCACGAGGACCGGCCGCTCCTCGGCGGGCGGCTCGGGCAGCGGGACGACAACGGATTCGGCCGTCAGCCTCTGCCCCGATTCTCTCTCGACACGAAGCGCGCGCCACCCGCAATTCGCGGAGCGCTACGCTCGAAAGCGGGTGGTGGCACGGGGTGGCCCCGGAAGCGGCCCGACCCGGCGCCCCGCTTGCTCATCCCATCCCGATCCGCTGCGCCTGCTGGAGGGACTTCCCCTCGGTCTTGATCGAGGGGGCGAGCATGATCTCGGCGCGCTGGAAGTCGTGGATGTTCTCGTGGCCGCACGTGGCCATCGAGGTCCGCAGCGCGCCCATCAGGTTGAGCGTGCCGTCGTTCTCGCGCGCCGGGCCGATGACGATCTCCTCGAGCGTCGCCACCTGCTTCACCTCGACCCGCGCTCCGCGCGGCAGCGTCGGGTGGAAGGTGGCCATGCCCCAGTGGAAGCCGTGCCCGGGCGCCTGATGGGCCCGCGCTAGCGGCGAGCCGATCATGACCGCGTCCGCGCCGCAGGCGATCGCCTTCGCGATATCGCCTCCTGTGCGCATGCCGCCGTCGGCGATCACATTCACGTACTTGCCGGTCGCGAGCAGGTGCTCGGCGCGAGCGGCGGCCGCGTCGGAGATGGCCGTCGCCTGCGGCACTCCCACGCCGAGGACGCCGCGGGTGGTGCAAGCGGCACCCGGGCCGACGCCGACGAGCACGCCCTCGGCTCCCGTGCGCATCAGGTGCAGTGCCGTGTGGTATGAGGCGCAGCCACCGACGATCACCGGGATCGGAACCTCCGCGATGAACTCCTTCAGGTTGAGCGCCGAGCCGTTCGACGAGACGTGCTCGGCAGACACGACGGTGCCCTGGACGACGAGCACGTCGAGACCGGCCTCGAGGGCGAGCTCGTAGTGCTCGCGGACGCGCTGCGGCGTCAGCGAGCCGGCGGCCAGCACACCGCCGGCCTTGATCTCCTCGATCCGGCGCGCGATCAGCTTGGGCTCGACCGGCCGCGCGTAGATCTCCTGCATCCCGGCAGTGGCCTCGGCCGGGCCGAACCCCGCGATCCGCTCGAGCTGCTCGTCCGCGTCGGCGTAGCGGGTGAAGATTCCCTCGAGGTTCAGGACTCCGAGACCGCCCATTCGCCCGAGTGCGATCGCCACCTCCGGGGAGACGACGCCGTCCATCGCCGAGGCGAGCAGCGGCAGCTCGAGCAGGTGATCGGCGAGCTTCCAGCCGATGTCGACGTCGTCCGGATCGCGCGTGCGGCGGCTCGGGACGATGGCGATGTCGTCGAAGCCGTAGGCCTGCCGCGCCTTCTTTCCGAGCCCGATCTCGACGTCCATCGAGTGATCCTACCAACCCGTCCCGACGACCCTCGCGGGGCTCAGGCGTCCTGTGGGAGCGCCTCCAGCACGTCGACGGCGACATGGGATCCGAGCCGCGCGGACTCGCGCGGGTCGAATCGTCCGGGCCCGGCTTCGAGGACGGAGGCGGCGCTCGCCGCGACGGCGCTCCGAAGCGCGTCGTCGAACGACCGCTCACCGACCCGGGCGGCGATGAAGCCCGCAAGCAGAGTGTCTCCCGCTCCCACGGTCGAGATGGGCTCGAGCCTCGGGCCACGCGCCCGCAGGCGAACTTCCTCGTCGCGCTCGGGCCGAAAGAGCGCGTAGCAGCCCGTCTCGAGGGTGATGATCACGTTGCGCGCGCCGAGCGCGGCGATCTCCTCGAGGCCCGAGGAGAGGTCCTCCTCGTCGACGAACTCATGCCCGACGAGGGCCTCCGCCTCGCGCAGGTTGGGAGCGACCAGGTACGGCTCTGCCTCGACGCCGAGCCTGAGCGCCTCGCCCTCGCAATCGAGCACGGTCAGGAGGCCGCGCCGGTTTCCCTCCCGGATGAGCTCGGCGTAGATCCCGGGCTCGACGTCGCGGGGCAGCGAGCCGGCGAACACGAGGTAGTCGGCCCCCTGGGCGAGATAGGCGAGCTTCTCGCGGAGGACGTCGAGCTCCTCCGCGGCCACCTCGGGGCCCCACTCGTTGATCTCGGTGTAGACATTCGAGGTCGGGTCCAGCACCGCCGTCGAGGTTCTCGACTCGCCCCGGATCCGGACGAAGTCGTTGAGAATCCCCTCGTTCGTCAGCTCCTCGACAAGGAGCGTCCCGGTGCGTCCACCGGCGAGCCCGGTGCAGACGACGGGTACACCGAGCCGCCGTGCGGCGCGCGCGACGTTGATCCCCTTGCCGCCCGCGCTCGCGAAACCGACGCTCGCCCGGTGGCGCTGGCCGATCAGGAAGTTCGGCACGAGCAGCGTGCGGTCGATCGCAGCGTTGAGTGTGACCGTGACGATCATCAGAAGGGCGAAAGGCTCGCGAGCATGTCACCAGCCTCGTCGAGAGCGTGCCCAGCGTACCAGCGCGCCCGAGTCGCGAAGGTCGGCTCCGAGACGCTCAGCGTCGAGACGAGGGAGCGCCGGGCGACGACACGGTTCCCGTCGTACACGACGATCTCGCCGACGCGCTCGCCGCGCTCGACCGGCAGGTCGAGAGTGGCCGCCGAGACCACGCGCTCGACGAGCGGATGCCCCAGGGCGACGGTCTCTCTCGCCTTGCCGGCGGCGGCGAGCGGAACGCGCAGCTCGGAGAACGGCACGGCCGCGGTGGCGTAGACCTTCGTCGGCGAGACCACCCTCACGCGGCCGTAGCGGCCGAATCCCCAGTCGAGGAGCCTCGAGAGATCCCGGTTTCGCCGCGCGCGCGTCGGGCCGCCGAGTATGACGGCGTACATCTCGACGCCATGGCGCTCGGCCGCCGCGATCTCGCTCCAGCCCGCGAGGTCGGTGTGACCGGTCTTGATCCCGATCGTGCCGGGATACGTCTTCAGCAGGTCGTTCCACGTGAAGAGGGTGCGTCCGCCGGCGATCGTGCCGCCGGTGCGCTGGACGATGCGCCGGAAGAGCGCGTGCTTCATGTCCTCACGCGCCAACGTGTAGACGTCGCGCGCCGACGAGTAGTGGCCCGGCGTGTCGAGCCCGTCCGGGACGACGTAGTGCGTGTGCTCGAGCCCGAGCTCGCGCGCCCGGTCGTTCATCATGCGGACGAAGCGCGGGACGCTCCCTCCCACGTACGTCGCGAGTGCGTAGGCGGCGTCGTTCGCGCTCTGGATGAGGGCGGCCGCCAGGAGGTCGCGAACCGGCAGGCGCTCGCCGGCGGAGAGGTTGATCGTCGATTCGCCGACCGACGGAGCCGGCCCGGCGACGCGGACGACGTCGTTTCGCTTCGCGTCCTCGATCGTGAGGAGCGCCGTCATGAGCTTCGTGAGGCTCGCCATCGGCAGGCGCCGATCCGCATTCCGCTCGTAGAGCGTCTCCCCGGTCCGGCCGTCGACGAGCAGGGCGGCGCGCGCATGAATCCGCGGGGGCAGTTCGGCGGCCGCTGCGACCTGCGCCGCCGCGAGCGCCGTGAGGAGCGCGCCGAGGAGCACGAAGCGCCGGAGCACGGGCTCCAGCGTATAAATTCACTGCGAGATGGGTCTCGTCGAACGGCGCAACTCACCCGCGCGGGTCCGGGGCCGCGAGCGCGGCTTCGAGGTCCAGCTCGGCGAGCTCGGCGGATTCGAGCTGCGGCCGACGCGACTCTTTCTCTGGCCCGGCCTCGATCGCGAAGGCCAGGCGCGGGTGGTCTCGCTTGGGCGCGCGCCCCGCAACCTGCTGCTGCCGCGCAAGGAGAGCGAATATCGTGCCGGCGCGCTGCGCGTCCGCTCGGTCGGCAACCCGCTCATGACGGTCGCCCTCGCAGCGGTTCAGACGGCGCGCGCCGTCAAGCGACGCGGATCTTCTGCCCGGGGCTGAGCGCGAGCGGGTCGATCCCGGGGTTGAGCGCGAGCAGATCGTCGACCGTCGTCTCGAACTTGTTCGCAATCGACTCGAGCGTGTCGCCCACCTTCACGTGGTAGACCTGCTTCTTCTTCTTTGTCGTCGAGGTCCCGGGAACGGTCTCGACGGAGACGCTCGTCGTCGGCTGGGCCGCCGTCGTGGTCGTGGCGGCCGAGCCGCCGCTCAGCCCTCGCTCGATCAGGACAACGAGGACCGTGGCGGCGAGGAAGAACGCCGCCGGCGCCGCGAGCCGGTAGATCCACGTGCGGTAGTTCGAATCTCTCACCAGCCGGACACCGTCCACACCTCTCCGCGCAGGCGTGCGGCTTCGGCCGCCGCGGCCTTGCGCCAGTCGGCGCCGGCGACGCGAAAGGCGTAGATGACGGCGCGCGAGACGGGCACGAGCGCGCTCGCAGGCCCGCTCGTGAAGGCGCGGGCGACGTCTGCGGGCGTCGCCCCCTGGGCGCCGATTCCCGGCAGGAGAAGCACGGCTTGCGGCATCAGCCGCCGCGCCTCGGCGACGGCGCGCGGATAGGTGGCGCCGACCACCGCGCCGACGCTCGAGAGGCCGCGCTCGCCGACGAGCCCCCCTCCCCACTCGTTCACGAGCTCGGCGACCTGCTGCCACACTCGCCGCCCGTCGGAGAGGGCGAGGTCCTGGATATCCGCGCTCCCCGCGTTGGACGTCTTCACGAGACAGAAGAGGCCCGCGCCGGATCGGCGGCAAGCTGCGAGGAACGGCTCCATCGAGTCGCTGCCGAGATACGGGTTGACCGTGAGCGCGTCGACGGGCAGGTGCCCGTCCTCGCCCGTCTCGAGATAGGCGTCCGCATAGGCCCGCGCGGTCGAGCCGATGTCTCCGCGCTTGGCGTCGGCGACGATCAGGAGCCCCGCGGCGCGGGCGTACTCGCAGACGTCCTCGTACGCCCGTAACCCGTCCGCGCCGAGCACCTCGAAGAACGCCAGCTGGAGCTTCACTCCGATGACGTACGGCGCAACCGCGTCGATCAGTCCCCGGCAGAAGCGAGCGCACGCGTCTGCAGCGGCTCCCCTGCTCAGATAGCTCTCGCCGCGCAGCTCGACCGGGAGGAGATCGACCCGCGGATCGAGGCCGACGAGCAGCTGGCTGCGCTTGCGGTCGACCGCATCCGCGAGCCTGTCGGGGAACGTCGAAGCCGTAGCGCCGACCCCGGCCTCGAGGTTCTGAGCCATGGTCTGAGCTTACTAGCGTTCTCAGCCGACGCTATGCGAGTCAGTTAGTGGTTCGGCGGCGGGGTATGGGGCGAGTCGGGCGCGTCGATGCCGCGCGGATCGGGGGGCGAATCCGGCCGTTCGAGCGTGCCTTCCTCGTCCTCCTCGTCCGCCGGGGGGCCGCCGGGGATCCCCGGGTCCTGGGGCAGATCCTCATCGGGCGTCTCCGGCTGCGACGGGCGTTCGTTCATGTTCCCGGGCATACCCCGACTCGAGCTCGGCCAAGCGCACGACCTCGAGCTCGGGCGGCGGACGGCGGAGGAAGGAGCCGACGAGGAGAAGCTCGTCGGCCGCCTCGGGTGCGAGCGACGGGAGGGCGGTCCGCGCCTCGACGAGCCCGGCCTCGAGCTCGATGCGGGCGCCGGGCCCGCGCGGCAGCGTGCGGACCGCCGCCACGCGCCCGCCGCTGACGAAGAACGCCCGTCGAAACCCGTCGTCGACAGCGGGTGCGATCAGGCAGAGCCGCGCGGCGCGCAGGCGCTCGAGCTCGGCGAGGTCGGCGACGACCTGCTCGAGGGCGGCGATTCGGTCGCGGAGACGGGCGGCATCCTCATAGCGAAGCGACCCGGCCAGGTCGGCGAGCTTGGCCCGCAGTCGCGGAAGGGGGCCGCCGTCCGGGAGCAGCTCGAGTTCGTCCTCGCTGGCGCCCTGGAGAGCCCGCGCCGCGAGCTCGGCGCGGCGCCTGCTCCGGATCGGGCCGAGCGAGGACGGGGTCGGCGTGACGACGATTCGATCGCCGCGCCTCGCGAGATAGAGATAGCGATCGGGGCGGACCGAGCGCGCGTTCGCCGGCGGTCGCTGCTCACGGATGAGGCGAAGCTCCTCGAGCGCCGCCTCGAGCTCGGAGCCGAGCACGCGCCACTCGATGCGCTCGACCGCGGCCAGCGCAGCTTCGACGGCCGGACGCTGCCGCTCGCTGCGGAAGTACGAGCGGAGGCGCTCGCGCAAGTTGCGTGCCCTCCCGACGTAGAGGACTTGCCCGCCCTTGCCCACGAACGAGTAGACGCCCGGCCGCGGCGGGGCGCCGAAGGCGAGCCCCCGTTTGTCGTACACCCGCCGCACGCGCGGCGCGCCGAGGCGCGCGAGATCGGCGACCGTCCTGGCGCGCCGCTCCTGCGCGAGGCCGATCAGGCGGAGGAGGATCTCCGCTGTCGCCTCGGCATCCGGAAGGGCCCGATGGCACGGGCGCACCGAGGTTCCGAAGAAGTGGGCGAGCGAGCCGAGGCTCGCACGCGCCACACGCCCAGCGAGGAGCCGGCGGGCGAGCCCGACCGTGTCGAGGACGGGCGCCGCCAGACGACGGCCTTCGATCGCCTCCACCTCCCGATCGAGGAAGCCGATGTCGAAACGTGCGTTGTGCGCGACGAGAACGGCCCCCGCGGAGAAGTCGAGAAACCGGCTCACGGCCTCGCGCGGCGACGGCGCTCGCGAGAGGTCACGGCTCTCGATCCCGGTCAAGGACGTGACGACGGGCGGGAGGGGCACGCCCGGGTCGACCAGCGTCTGGAACGCGCCGACCCGCTCCAGGCCCTCGAGCCGCACCGCGCCGATCTCGCAAATCGCCGCCCGACCCGGGCGGAGGCCCGTCGTCTCGAGGTCGACGACGACGTAGCTCGCGGCCTCGATCGGGAGGATCTCGGCCGGATCGTCAACGAGCCCGACCGCGCCGCCGCGCCATGCGAGGCGCGCATCGCCCCCGACGACGTCGTCGAGCAGGCTCCGGGCGAGCCCGCCGGGGACGTGGGCGAGTGCGAAGAGCGCGCGGGCCGCCTCCTCCGCCCCGACGGGCCCACGCTCCTCGACGAGCTCGACGAGCCGGTCGGCTGCGTCGAAGGTAAGCTGTGTCGCGTCCATACGAACACATGTTCGCAGAGCAGTCGGTCGACGTTCCGGTCGGACCATGAGAAACGGGGGCCTCGACGGCCCCCGTTTTCAGCGTGAAGGAGGGGTTGCTGCTAGCGAAGGGCTTGCTTCAGCGCGCTGCCGGCCGAAAACTTGGGCACGCGAGCCGCAGGGATCGTCACCTTTTGACCCGTGCGTGGGTTCACGCCCTGCCGCTCCTTGCGCTGCTGCGGCGAGAACTTGCCGAACCCGGTGAACGAGACCTGCTCGCCGCTTCGCAGCGCCTCGGTGATCGAATCGAGGAATGCATCGACAGCTTTTGTCGCGTCGCGCTTCGAGAGCCCGCTCTTGGACGCGACCCTGTCGGTGAACTCGGCCTTTGTCACTGCCCTCTCCTTCCGTCAACGTTCATTGCGTGGTGACCGCGCAGGACCCTAACAGCAAGGCCTGATAGCACGCAACCATGCGGGTTTGCGGGATCTTTCAGACCGGGAGGATGTCGGAGGCGCGGAAAATGGGCACGAGGCGGACCGCTTTTCGCGCGAGAGCGTCGGCTCCGCCCTCCTCGCGGTCGACCACGCAGACCGCCATCCGGCAGACGAGTCCCGCCTTCCGAAGGGCCTCGATCGCCTGCTCCGCAGCGCCTCCGCTCGTCACCACGTCCTCGACGAGGCAGACCTCCTCACCGGCTTCGAAGTCGCCCTCGATCTGCCGCTCCGTGCCGTAGCCCTTCGCCTCCTTGCGGACGATCAGGAAGGGGAGGCCGCCGGCGAGCGACGCGGCGGCCGCGAGCGCCACGGCGCCCAGCTCGGGCCCGGCGAGGCGGCGGGCATCCGGCGCCGCGGCTGCAGCGGCCGCGGAGATGCGGGTCCCGAGCTCACGCAGGAGGTCGGGCCGGGTCTCGAAGCGATACTTGTCGAGGTAGTAGCTCGAGCTGCGTCCGGAGCGGAGCAGGAAGTCGCCCTCGAGGAGCGCGTGCTCGCGAAGCAGGTCGGCGAGCTCTGCGTCGGTCACCCGCGCGCTGCGGCGAGCGCGCGGCGCGCGAGGGGCATGAGCCGGTCGCCGGCGGCGGATCCGGGTGCGAACGAGACCATGGAGCCGTCGGCGAAGTAGACGTCCACGTGCTCGCGCTCGACCGCGGACTTCGTGCGAACGAAGACGACCGCGCCGGCGAGGGCGGCCGCACCGGCGAGGAGCCCGACGGCGCTACCAGCCTTCACCCTCGGCCTCCTCCGTCTTCTTCGCCGTCCGGCGGCGGGTCGCCGTCTTCGTCGCCTTCTCCGCCTTGGCCTCCTCTTCCTGCTCGAGCATCCGCAGGCACGTCTTCAGGTCGTAGAAGACGAGGCCGACCGTCGGGCGCGGTTTCGTCACGGCCGCGACGAGGTGCCGGTCGTCCCTGGCAACGAAGACCGAGCCGTCGTGGGCCGCGCCTTCGACCTGGACGAGGGGCTCGGAACCGGGCTCGGTCCGAACGTCGTCGGCGGCAGCGAGGAGCGCGGCAGCAGCCTCGGCGAACGACTTCGCGCTGCTCTCGTCGGCGAGCGTCGAAGCGACGACCGTGCCGTCGTGGTCGGCGAGGACGGCCGCCTCAATCTGGGCGGAGATCTCGGTGAGATCGGCGAGCGCTTGCGCGGCCTCCATGGCGCAGGAAGCTACCACAGGCCTGCCTGCGACCACGGACGCGAGTCTTACACTCGTGCGGCGTGCATCGCATCGTCTCCAAGTTCCTCGCAGACCGTGGAACCCACCTCGCCGCGATGATCGCGTACTTCGCGTTGCTCTCCTTCGTCCCGCTCCTCTTCCTCGCGCTCTCGCTGACGGCGCTCGCGGGCCAGCAGAACGAGTCGAGCTACCTGGTCGAGGAGCTCCGGCGGGCGTTCCCGGCGAGCTCCGTCGACCGGCTCCTGACCGTCGTCCGGTCGATCCAGGATCAGGCGACCTCGCTCGGGATCATCGGCGGCGTCGCGCTTCTCTGGGGCTCGCTCGGCTTCTTCAGCGTCCTCGAGTCCGCGTTCAACATCGTCTACGGACTTCCGAACCGCTCGTTCGTCCACCAGAAGCTCCTCGTGCTCGTGCTGGTGGCCGGATCGCTGGCGGTGCTGTTCGTCGCCCTGATCGTCGGCTCGCTCGGCGTCGACCTCGTGCAGAACGCCGGGGTGGCGGGTGGAGTTCTCTCGTACGTCTACGCGCTCGCTCTCTCGACGGCGCTCATCTTCGGGCTCCTCTGGAGCCTTTACAACCTGCTCACGAACGCGGCGCTCACGTGGAGGGAGACCTTTCCGGGAGCACTGTTCGCGACCGTCCTCCTCCAGGCGAGCTTCCAGGCGCTGCCCGCCTTCGTGCGGCTGACGAGCGGCGACCTCGTCACGCTCCAGGCCTTCGGCGGGCTCGTGCTCCTCCTCTTCTGGCTCTACCTGATGGCGAACGTGCTCGTGCTCGGAGCCGAGGTCAACTGGTGGCTCCGGTACGGGCGCGCGACCGACGAGCTCGCCGCGGACACCGCCCCGGGGCCTAGGAGCTCAGGCGGTCTTCGAGCGCCGCCATGACCTTCCCCTCGATCTCGGGCTGGTGCTCGAGCAGGCTCCGGAAGGACTGGCGGGTGAGGACGAAGAAGCGGAGCGGGGTCGTCGCGGTCACCGTCGCCGTCCGGCGCGGCGAGTCGTAGACGAGCGCGATCTCGCCGAAGAAGTCTCCCGGGCCGAGCCGGCGGATCTCCTCCCCGTCCTTTGCCACGGAGACGTCGCCCTCGACGATGACGAAGAACTCGCGCCCGAGGTCACCCTCGCGCGTGAGCACCTTCCCCTCGGCCACGTCGATGTCCTCCGTCACCTTGGCGAGCTCGCCCAGCTCGTGCCTGGAGAGGTTGTGGAAGAGGGGAGCACGCCCGAGCGCCTCGACCTTCGAGTCGTGGGAGAAGGGCACGCGCGGAATCTACATCTCTTCGCGCGCCCCGCCTACCCTGGCCGCGAGGGCGCGCGCCGCGGCCGCCCGGTGGCTGTGCTCGCGCTTCCAATCGTCCCCGAGCTCGCCCACCGTTCGCGTCTCGCCGACCGGGACGAAGACGGGGTCGTAGCCGAAACCCCCGGTTCCGCGCGGCTCGGTGGCGATCTCGCCCTCGAGAGTCCCGCTCCCGCGCAGCTCAGCTCCGTCGGGATCGAGGACGACGAGCTCGGAGACGTAGCGCGCGCGCCGCTCCTCCGGCGGGCGGGCACCGAGTACCTGCAGCAGCTTGGCCAGGTTCTCCTCGTCGCCCGCCTTCTCGCCGGCGAAGCGAGCGGAGCGGATCCCGGGCGCGCCGCCGAGTGCCTCGACCTCGAGCCCCGAGTCCTCCCCGATTCCCCAGCGGGACGGGTCGAGCTCATGGGCGAACCGCGCCTTCACCGCCGCGTTCTCGTAGAAGGTCTCACCCGTCTCGGGCGGCAGCTCGAGATCGCCGACAGGCTCGATCTCCCAGTCCGGCAGGAGCGCCATGAGCTCGCGCAGCTTACCCGGGTTGCGCGAGGCGAAGACGGCTCTTATCCGTCCCAACGGACGGCAACCACTTCGTCGAGCTCGGACAGGTGCTCGATCAGCTCGCGGCCGGAGACCGAGGCGGGGAGCTGGACCTCGATCCTGAGCTCGCGCCCCTCCTCCTCGTCGCCCTCCTCCAGATGGATCCGCTGCACTTTCGCGCGCCGCCTCTCGAGTACGGCGAGCACCGGAGCGAGTGGCTGGTCGGGACGGAGGTCGACCTCGAGATGACCGCCTGCGCGCCTCCGGGCGACCAGATAGCCCTCGGCCCAGCGCAGCGGCCCGAGGCCGAAGAGGACGACGCCCGTCGTGAGGAGTGCGGCCGAGTAGTAGCCGGCCCCGACCGCCATGCCGATCGCGGCGGCGACCCAGAGCCCGGCGGCTGTCGTGAGCCCGCGGACCGTGAGACCCTGGCGCAGGATCGCGCCCGCGCCGAGGAACCCGATCCCCGTGACGATCTGGGCCGCGATGCGCGAGGGATCCGCACGAACGACGTTGGCTCCTCCAGTCAGGAAGGAATTGAAGCCGTAGGCCGAGACGAGCGTGAAGAGCGCCGACCCCACGCCGACGAGCATGTGCGTCCGCAGGCCGGCGGCCCGCTCGCGCCATTCGCGCTCGAGCCCGACCGCTCCCGTGAGAGCAGCCGCGATCACGAGGCGGATCGCAATCTCGCCGATGGTGATGTCTGGGATCACGTCGCCGCCCTCT
>DASUJY010000049.1:0-27489 GCA_036279015.1 Gaiellaceae bacterium
CACCGAATGATGCCTGGGTACTGGCAAGTGCTGTAGATATACCATATTTCGCCGTTCGTCAACGCCCGCAGAAGGGTGGTTCGGCGTATGCGCCGAAAGCCCGGGACCGGACTCGAACCGGTGTATGGGACTTTGCCAGTACCCCGCCTAACCCCTCGGCCACCCGGGCGTCACCGGATTATACGAAAGTCTAGGTCCCCCGCAACGAGCTTTCTCGGATTGACGCATCCCCAGAAGAAAGCGTTACGGGCCGCCGAATGGGGTAAGACGCCATCGACGTTGGGGTGCGCGCCATCTTGAGCACTCTGAGAGACCGCCTGAATTCAGCGATAGAGCGTTTCGTCAATCCCTCCTAGAAGCCCCTTTGGCCCTGTAGCGCTTCGTTACGATTCGCTTCGGTGCAGCAGGTTCTCGTCCTGAACGCGAGCTACGAGCCGCTCAACGTCTGTTCGGTGCGGCGCGCCCACGTGCTCGTGTTCAAGGGCAAGGCGGAGGTGCTCGAGGACCTGCCGCGTCCGCTCCGCTCGGCGAGCGACACCTTTCGCTGGCCACACGTGATCCGGCTCGTCCACTACGTGCGCGTCCCTCGCGCCGTCAAGCGCAAGATCTCGCGCCGCGCGCTCTTCGCCCGGGACGGCTGGCGCTGCCAGTACTGCGGGTCGACCGGCAAGCTGACGCTCGACCACGTCGTGCCCAGGAGCCGCGGAGGAGACTCGGTCTGGGAGAACGTCGTCACCTCCTGCGCGCCCTGCAACCTGAAGAAGGGAAACCGCCTCCTGGACGAGGTCGAGATGCGGCTCATCTCCGCTCCGAAGCCGCCGTCCCCGTCCCTCTTCGTGACGCTCGCCGCCCCGCGGGTCCCGGACGTCTGGCAGCCGTACCTGTCCGCCTTCGGCACGTCGACAGCGGCCGCCTGAGCGGTTTTCTCGTCACGTAGGGCCGTCCCGGCACCGACCGTGCCCGCGAGTAGACGGATCGCGGAGCCAGAGGTATCGTGGCTGCAGCATGCTCGCGCGCAGAGTCTGACCTATCCGTTGCCGGGGCCCGCCTGGCCCTGCTTCTGCTTGCCCGGATCGACTCTGACCCGCTTACCGCGAAGGAGCATGCTGAATGACCGCCGTAGAGGTTTCCGATCTCCGTAAGGTTTTGTCCGCCGTGAGGGTCGCCTCAGGCGCCGGCGTGTGCCGGCGCTCCAGAACGTGTCGTTCACGATCGAGCGAGGCGAGTGCGTCGCGATCCTCGGCCAGAACGGCTCGGGGAAGTCGACGCTCGTGCGCCTCCTTTCGACGCTCTTGCTCCACGACGGTGGCAGCGCGCACGTGTTCGCCCACGACGTTTTCGCCGACCCGCGCGCGGTCAAGCGTCTCGTCAACCGCGTCTCGGTCGAGGCCTCGTTCTTCAAGAAGATGTCGTCGGTCGAGAACCTCAGCTACGCCGCCCGCTTCTATGGGCTGACCGCGCGCGACACGAACTCTCGGATCCCCGAGATCCTCGCCCGCGTCGGCTTCCCCGTCGATCGCAAGGGCGAGGCGATGGAGAACCTCTCCCGCGGCATGCAGCAGAAGGTCGCCCTCGCGCGGGCGCTCCTGACCGCCCCGATCCTCCTGCTGCTCGACGAGCCGACGACCGGGCTCGACCCGCGCTCGAAGCTCGAGGTGCAGAGCTTTATCCGCGAGGTCCGATCCGTGCACGACGCCACGATCCTCCTCTGCACGCAGACCTCGACGAGGCCGAAGCGCTTGCCGATCGGGTTGGCATCCTCGACCGAGGCGAGCTCATCGCACTGGGGACTGCCGAGGAGCTGAGAGCGCGCTACGACGCCGCCGCCACGCTCGAGGAGGCATTCTTCGCCGCCACCGGCCGCGGCCTCGAGGAGGACGGGGACGGAAAGGACGACCGATGAGGGGCGCCGCGGTCACTCTGCGCGGCGAGCTGATCGGGCTCGCCGGCGTCGTCGAGCGCAATGTCTACCTCGTACGCCGCTACATCTGGTGGGACGTCGCGTTCTTTCGTGTGGACGGTCGCGAATACGCTCACGATCGTCTACATCGCCAAGGGGATCGAGGCGGCCGGCGGCCGAATCGACGTCGAGAGGACGACGACGGTGCTCCTGATCGGCGCGGTCATCTGGGCCTACCTCGGAATCATCTTCGAGGTGCTCACGGAGACGGTGGCGTGGGAGCGCTGGGAGGGGACGATCGAGTACACCTTCATGGCCCCGGTCGCCCGGCCGGTCCACCTCGCCGGCATGGGCCTCTTCGCGATCGCCTACGGCGTCGTCCGCGCGGTCTTCCTGTTCGGCGTCGTTGCGTTCTTCTTCGATCTCGAGATGCCGCAGGCCGATTTCGCCGCCGCCCTCGTCGTCCTGGCCGTCGCCTCTGTGTCGTTCGTCGGCATCGGGATGATGACCGCCGTTCTGCCCCTCATCTCGCCGGAGAAGGGCGTGCAGCTCGGCTTCATCGCCCAGGGCGTGCTCCTGGTCGTGTCCGGCGTCTACTACCCGGTCGATGTGCTGCCCGGCTGGATGCAGGCGGTCGCGACGGTCTCGCCGGCGACCTATGCCCTCGACGGGATCAGGGCTTCGATCCTCGACGGCGCGGGCATCGGCGCCGTGTGGGGCGACCTCTGGCCTCTTCTCCTCATCGGCGCCGTCGCGGTGCCGGCCGGCCTCGAAGTCTTCCGCCGCGGCGAGCGCCATGCGAAGCGACACGGAAAGCTCAAGCGCTCGGGGTGACGCCGACCGGTGCTTCGGCTAGAGTGAGACCTGTTGGAGGCGACGTGGCCTCGGGCGGATCCCGTCCGGGGCTCTTTGCGTTTAAAGGAGGAGGAGCATGGCGACGATGGAGCAGAAGGGTCGGGCGACGAGCGCGATGACGGAACGGGAGCGCGTGCTCCGAGAGGTGAACGAGCAGGGCGTGAAGTTCATCCACCTCTGGTTCACCGACATCGAGGGGCACCTGAAGAGCTTCTCGATCACGCCGGCCGAGCTCGAAGGTGCCCTCGACGACGGGATGGGCTTCGACGGCTCGTCGATCACCGGGTTCAACGCGATCGAGGAGTCGGACATGGTCGCGATTCCCGATCCTGCGACGTTCCAGCTGATGCCGAACGGCGACGTACGCGTCGCGCGCATGATCTGCGACGTCGTCACGCCCGACGGCAAGCCGTACGACGGCGACCCGCGTTACGTGCTCCGCCGCGCCCTCGAGCGCATGGGCTCGCTCGGCTTCGACACCTTCAACGTCGGCCCCGAGCTCGAGTACTTCCTCTTCAAGGACGACCAGGGCACGGAGCCGCTCGACGAGGGCGGCTACTTCGCCATGACGACCATGGACGCGGCCAGCGACCTGCGCCACGACACCGTCAAGGCCCTCGAGTCGATGGGCATCCCGATCGAGTACGTCCACCACGAGGTCGGGCCCTCGCAGCACGAGATCGACATGCGCTACGCCTCCGCGCTCGACATGGCCGACCACACGGTCACCTACCGGCTCGTCGTCAAGGAGATCGCGAAGAAGGCGGGCTACCACGCGACCTTCATGCCGAAGCCGCTGTTCGGAGAGAACGGGTCGGGCATGCACACCCACCAGTCGCTCTTCGCCGACGGCAAGAACGCCTTCTTCGACCCGGACGACGAGTGGCATCTCTCCACCGTCGGCAAGGCGTTCATCGCCGGCCAGCTCCACCACGCCCGCGAGATCTCGGCCGTCTTCGCCCAGTGGGTGAACTCCTACAAGCGGCTCGTGCCCGGCTACGAGGCTCCCGTCTACGTTGCCTGGTCGCGGCGAAACCGCTCCGCGCTCATCCGCATCCCGCTCTACAAGCCCGGCAACGAGCAGGCGACGCGCGCCGAGATCCGCTGTCCGGATCCCGCCTGCAACCCGTACCTCACCTTCGCTGCGCTCCTGCACGCGGGGCTCGAGGGAATCGAGCAGGGATACGAGCTGCCGGCGCCGATGGAGGAGAACCTCTACAAGCTCTCCGCGGAAGACCGAAAGTCACGTGGCATCGTCGCCTTGCCGGAGACGCTCGGCGAGGCGATCGACGAGCTCGCAGGCTCGGAGCTCGCCCGCAAGGCGCTCGGCGACCACGTGTTCACGAGCTACGTCAAGCTCAAGCGCCGGGAGTGGGACGACTACCGCGTGCAGCTCACGCCATGGGAGATGGAGAAATACCTGGGCGTCCTCTGAGCGCCCGCCCGGAGCTATGATGACCGATTGTGCCGCCGCTTCTCCATGAAGCGGGGGGACTGACTGACGGCCGACTGCGAGCCACTCACCCCCATGAGCGGCTCGTGGTCGTTAAGGGGTCTAGTGCCCCATCCAGCAATACACGCCTGCTTCTCGCCCGCGATCACGCGGCGCTCTGCTTCGTCCTCGGTCGTCCCGGTAATGGCTATTACCGGGACTCCCTGCGTCCTTCCAGCGCTTGGTGCTCGCGACCGAGAAGCGGGGCAGCATTACTGAAAGGGGCACTACCTGCTTCCGGCGAGCGCCTCTGTGAGCGCCGACTCGAGCTCGGGGACGGCGAACGGCTTCAGCAGGTGCCGGACAGGCTCGAGCCGCTTCGAGCCGCCGTTGGGGAGGTCGGTGCTCGCGCAGATGAGAGGAATGTCGCGGCCCGCGGCCCGGAAGGCCTGGGCGCGCTCGATCGACGCCGGGTGGGCCGGCTCGACCAGGATCGCAGCGACCTCGCTCACCGCTGCGTCCTCGAGGACGGGCTCGTGTCCGAGCCGGAGCACGATCCTCCGCAGGAGCTCGCGGACTTCCGGATCGGGCTCGCAGATGAGGACTCGCGGCACACGCTCACGATCGGTCTCGGCAGGCCGAATGTCGGCGGCATCTGGTATGGAAGCGGTATGAAACGGAGCCGCATCCTCGTCGTCGACGACGACGACGACATTCGCGGGCTGCTCGGCGAGCTGCTCGTCCGGGCCGGCTACGACGTCTCCGCCGCCGAGAGCGGGAAGGCCGGGCTGCGTCAGTTCTTCGCGCTCGCGCCCGACCTCGTCCTGCTCGACGTGTCGATGCCCGAGCTCGACGGCTGGCAGACGCTCGAGCGCATCAGGGATCTGAGCGAGGTGCCGGTGATGATGCTGACCGCGCGGGCCGGCGAGCTCGACAAGGTCCGCGGTCTCAAGGCCGGGGCAGACGACTACCTCACGAAGCCGTTCGGCCGACAGGAGCTCCTGGCCAGGGTGGAGGCCCTGCTGCGGCGCTCGGGGCCGCGCGACGAGGAGCAGACGACCCACGACGACGGGCTCGTGACGATCGACTTCGCCCAGCGCGAGGTGACCGTCGGCGACGCCAAGGTCAGCCTCACGCCGCTCGAGTTCAAGCTTCTCGTCGCCTTCGTCCGCCATCCGAACCAGGTCCTCTCGCACGAGCAGCTGCTCGAGCTCGTCTGGGGCGATGCCCTCACGGGCTCTCGCGCCCGCGCGAAGCTCTACGTCGGGTATCTGCGCAAGAAGCTCGAGGAGGCGGGTACCGAGCCGATCGAGACGCTGCGCGGGTTCGGCTACCGCTACCGGCCCGGACGCTGAGCGGCGCCGCTCAGGACACCATCACCTCGTCCACGACCGGCTCCGGCTGAACGGCTCTGATCGGGATGGCGACCCGGAACGTCGTGCCCTCGTCCTCGCTGCTCGCGAGGGTGATCCGGCCGCCGTGCGCGTGCACGATCGCCTTCGAGATCGCGAGGCCGAGGCCCGTCCCTTGAATCGCTTCGTCGGCGACGCGCGAGCTGCGGAAGAAGCTCTCGAAGACGTGCTCCTGCTCGGCGGCCGGGATGCCCATTCCCGTGTCGCGCACCTCGAGGACCGCGTTTCCGCGCGCCTTCGTGACCCGCACGTCGACCCGGCCGCCCGTGGGCGTGAACTTGACCGCGTTCGAGACGAGATTGTCGAGCAGCTGTGCGAGCCGGTCGCGGTCGCCGGCGAGGAGCGGCACCGAGCTCGTCGCGAGGGTCAGGGAGATCTCCTTCGCCTCGGCGAGCGGCCGCGCCGTCTCGACCGACTCCGCCGCGATCGAGGCGAGGTCGACGGGGCCGAAGTCGAGCGAGAGCTTGCCGGCCTCGATCTGAGCCAGGAAGAGGAGGTCGCCCACGAGGGTCAGAAGCCGGTTCGCGTTCCGGTCGACGACGCCGAGGAAGTGGCGCTGCTCGTCGCTGACGGCGCCCGCCTCCTCGTCGAGGACGAGCTCGAGGTAGCCTCGGATCGAGGTCAGCGGAGTGCGCAGCTCGTGCGAGACGAGCGCGACGAACTCGTCCTTCAGCCGGTCGAGCTCGAGCAGCCGCTCGTTTCTGTCCTCGAGCTCGCGCATGAACTGCTCCCGCTCCTGCTCGACGCGCTTGCGCTCGGTGATGTCGTTGATGATCGCCGATCCTCCGACGATCTTGCCCGTCGAGTCCCGCACGGGCGAGGCGGTCAGGGCCACGGCGATGAAGGTGCCGTCCTTGCGCCTACGGACGACCTCGTGGCGCCCCTCGCCGCTTCGGATCACGTCCTTCAGGATCTCGAGCGGCTCCTCTCGCTCCTGCTCCGGCGCGATCAGGGTGATCGAGCGGCCGACCATCTCGTCGGCCGTGTAGCCGAACGTTAGCTCGGCGCCCCTGTTCCAGCTCGTGACCAGGCCCTCGAGGTCGACCGACATGATCGCGTCCTCCGACGACTCGACGATCGCCGCGAGCTTGAGCCGCTCGTTCTCGGCGATGCGCCGCTCGGTGACGTCGAAGATCGCTCCGTCGAGGAGCAGCTCTCCATCGGTTCCGACGACCGGCTGCCCGCGCTCGAGCACGTAGCGCACGTCGCCTTCTCGGTGCAGGATCCGGTATTCGGTCGTGTACGGCCTGGCGTCCGCGACCGATCCCGCGACCTGCCGCTCGAGCTGCTCGCGGTCCTCGGGATGGACGACGCTCGCGAAGGTCCGAACCGCGTTGTCGATGAAGTCGGGTGATGGGTAGCCGGTGACCTCCTCGACCGCCTCGCTCAGGAACTCCATCGTCCAGTCGGCGTCGATGCGGCAGCGAAAGACGACGCCCGGAATGTTGGCGACGAGCGTCCGGAACCGCTCCTCGTTCTCGGTCAGCGCCATCTCGCTGTGCTTGCGGGCGCTGATGTCGATGAGGAATCCCTGTGCCTGCACCGGGCGGCCGTCCCGGTCGTGAACGATCCGGATCTGGTCCTCGACCCAGATCGCACGACCGTCTTTCGAGCGCAACCTGTACTGGCTCGAGAAGCTAGAGCCGCCTGCATAGCCGTCTCGATGCTCCTTGCGCACACGCTCGGCATCGTCGGGATGGACGACCTCCCAGAAGAGGCCGGGATTCGCGAGCCACTCCTCCGGCGTGTAGCCGAGCAGGGGCTCCAGCTGCGGGCTCACATAGGTGGAGAAGCCGGGACTGTCGAGCGCGCTCACGTATGTGACGAGGGGCAGCTCCTCGACGAGCGCGCGGTAGCGCGCATCGGCCTCCCGAAGGCTCGCGATCGCCTCGCTTCGCTCGCCCATCGTCCGCTCGAGCTCGTCGGTCTTCTCCTGGAGGCGGCTCGTGCGCGCCTGAAGCGCGCTCGTGACCTGACGCAGGATCGGGAACAGGGAGGCGTAGAGGAGCAGGAGCGCGAGCCCGAGCGCCGCGGCGACCGGCTTGACGGCGGCCGCCGCGTCGGCCGTCACCTCGTCGAAGCGCGTGTAGAGCTCGAGGGCGCCGACGGGCCGGCCCGAGCCCAGGCGGACTGGCACGTAGGCGGAGAGGACTTTGATGTTCTCCCCGGAGCCGCCTTCATCGTTCAGGTGGCCGATCTCGGTATCGAGGTCCCCTGTGAATGCCCTGTCGACCTCCGTCTCGGGATGGCGCGTCCCGATGAGCGAACCGTCGTCGGAGTACGTGACCGTCGAGCCCGCGTTCCAGAGCTTGACCCGAACGACCTCGCCGCCGAGGACGGGAGCGAAGAGGCGATCGAGCTCGGCCTGTCGCAGCCCGTCGACCGGCCGCTCGAAGTCCGAGCGCTCGAGGCGATCGGCGAGGATCCTCGCCGTCGACTTCGCTCGCTCGAGGACCTCTCGCTCCGAGCGGGACTCGGCCGCGTGGCGGGCAAACCAGAGGATGCTCCCGCCTGCGAGGAGCATCGCAATCGCGCTGTAGAGGGCGAAGCGCAGGATGAGGCCGGGCCTCGTGGGGCCTGCGAAAGTGCTCACGGGCTCGTTATCGGAGTTGCGATCGGCTCGCTTAAGCTTGGCCCGTGGATCGTTCCGCGCGTCATCTGCGGCTCCTCACCGAAACCATCGCCGCGGTCAACTCCACGCTGGACCTGGACGAGGTATTCGAGCTGATCGCACGGAAGGTCGCTGGGGCCCTCGAGACGGACGCTTGCTTCGTCTACCTCTACGACGAGCAGGCGGATGAGCTCGTCCTCCGCGCCTCCCACGGCACGCGCGTGGAGGAGATGACGCGCGTGCCGAAGATGCGGCCGGGCGAGGGGATCACGGGGACGGCCGCCGCCGAGCGGGCGCCCGTGATGCTTCCGAGCGCCGCACATCTCGATCCGCGCTTCAAGAGCTTCCCGAACCTGCGCGAGGAGCAGTACGAGTCGATCCTCGCCGTTCCGATCCTCGCCCGGGAGCGGCTCGAAGGGGCCCTGAACGTCCGCACCGAGGCGCCGCGAGACTTCGGTGCCGACGAGGTCGACCTGCTCATGGCGATCGCCGGCCAGGTCGCCCAGGCGATCGAGAACGCGAAGCTCTACGACCATGCGCAGCGACGGGTCGCCGAGCTCGAGGCGCTCGCTTCGATCTCGGAGGCGGTCTCGGAGTCGCTCTACCTGGAGGAATCGCTCGAGGCGATCGTCAGGACGACGGTTGCGGCAGTCCAGGCGACGGGTGCCGCACTCGTCCTCGAGGACGGCAGAATCGCCTGGCCCGAGGGCCGGGCAGGAAAGCACGCGGCGCGGTTTCCGCTCCGCTGGCGTGGCCGCCGGGTCGGCGAGCTCGTCTGCGACCGGGACACGCCGTTCACCGCCGAGGAGGAGCGGCTCCTCGTCTCGATCGCGCGCCATGCAGCCGTGGCGCTCGAGCAGGGTCGCGCCGTCATGCGAGGCGTGGTCGCGCAGGAGATCCATCACCGCGTCAAGAACAACCTCCAGACGGTCGCGTCGCTCCTCAGGCTCCAGGCGCGCGCGCCGGGGACGGAGCCCGGGAAGGCCCTCGCCGACTCGGTCAACCGCATCCTCGCGATCGCGGCGGTGCACGAGGTGCTGACCGAGCGGCGCGACGAGGACGTCGACCTCGGCGAGCTCGTCGAGCGGCTCCGCGCGATGATCGTGCAGGGCCTCGCCGGCGAGAAGCGGGTCGCCTCTCGGGTCGAGTCGATCGAGCTGCATGGGGGCCGTGCGACGGCGCTCGCACTCGTCTTCAGCGAGCTCCTTCAGAACGCGCTCGAGCACGGTGGGGATGAGGTCCGTGTGGAGCTCGTGCGCGCCAACGGCGCGGTGCGGCTGACGGTGGCCGACAACGGCAGGTGGTCGCCGAGCGCCGACGGCACCGGCCTTTCGATCGTGCGCGCGCTAGTTCAGGACGAGTTGAACGGCGAGCTGACCCTCTCGGGCGAGGCCGGTCTGACGGCCGAGGTCATCTTCGTCCCTTGAGTTACACGGGCGTCAGACTGGGAGACCCACCTCCCCGGCCCAATGGCTTCAGCCTAATCCTCCCCGACGCGCGCGGGTGACACGGGGAGGTGACAGATCCGTGCCGGCGGAGGGTCGCGTTCCCCTGCGCATCCTGATCGCTGAGGACGAGACGATCATCCGCCTCGATCTTCGCGCCCTCCTCGAGCGGGCGGGACACGAGGTCTGCGCGGAGGCCCGCGACGGCGAGGAGGCGGTCTCGCTCGCGCAATCGGAGCAGCCGGAGCTCGCCATCCTCGACGTCAAGATGCCGCGCCTGGACGGGATCGAGGCCGCGCGGCGCATTCTTGCGGAGCGACCGATCCCGATCGTGATGCTGACGGCGTACGGCCAGGACGAGCTCGTCGCCCGCGCGGTCGAGGCTGGCGTGTTCGGCTATCTCGTGAAGCCGTTCCGGGAGACCGACCTGCTCCCCGCGATCCAGACGGCGAGGGCGCGGTACGCCGAGCTCGAGACGCTGCGCGAGGAAGCCGAGTCCCTGTCGGAGGCGCTCGCGACGCGCAAGGTCGTCGAGCGGGCCAAGGGCCTCCTGATGGAGCGCGAGGGCCTCTCCGAGAACGACGCCTTCGCCCGGCTGCGGCGCACGAGCCAGGCGTCGGGCCGGCCACTCGGGGTCGTGGCGGAAGCGGTGATCGCGACCTTCGGCGACGGGTGAGAGCCGGGGGCGCGACCGTCGCCGCCTCGCTGGCGGCTCTGGCGCTCCTCGCCGTCCCCGCGGGCACAGGAGCCGCCCCGCCGCCGACCTGGAAGTCACGCGTCGCGGAGGCCGCTCGTTATGCAGGCGAGCGGGCCGGCACCGTCAGCTTCGCCGTCGTGGACGAGGCCGGACGCCTGCACGGCCTCCACCGGCGGGCCGTCGCGCCCTCGGCGAGCGTCCTCAAGGCGATGCTCCTCGTCGCCTATCTGCGACGCCCCGACGTCCGTCACCGCGCGCTGGCCGCGTGGGAGCGGCAGCTGCTCGCGCCGATGATCCGCCGCTCCGATAACGCGGCCGCCTCGCGCATGGTCGGCCTCGTCGGGGAGGCACGGCTGAACGCACTCGCCGGAGCGGCCGGGATGGAGCACTTTCGACTGCACCTGCCCATCTGGGGTCAGTCCGAGATCACGCCGCGCGGGCAGGCACGCTTCTTCGATCGGATCGCCTCGCTCCTGCCGCCCCGCCACCGCAGGTATGCGCTCCACTTGCTCGCGACGGTGGTTCCCGCGCAGCGCTGGGGCGTCGGCCGGGTCACGCATGGACGCTGGCGGCTCTACTTCAAGGGCGGCTGGGGATCCGGAACCGGCCTCGTCGACCATCAGGTCGCCCGCTACGGGCTGGACGGCGAGCGGTTCGCACTCGCGCTCTTCACCCGCTTCAACCCCGACCATGCCTACGGGAAGGAGACGCTGCGCGGGTTGGCCCGGCACCTGCTCGCCGGGGTGGCGCGCCCGGGCGAGCGCGCTCCTGCGACCGGGCGCCTGGCCGTCGACGGCCGCTACTCGGCAGCCGTGCTCGGCCGGTGCGGCATCGTCTCGATCCGGAGCCGCGACGGAGAGGGGCGGCGCTTCGAGACCGGGGCCGGCTCGTGCGCCGGCTTTCGCCTCGTCTCCGCGGGGCCGCGGGCTCTCTGGTCCTGGCCCGAGGGCGGGACGGCGCACCTCGCCACCGCGACCGCCGCCGGCGTGGCGCAGCTCGGCAGCTTCGACAACTCCGATCCGCTCGGCCGTATCGCCGGAGGGGGCGGAATCCTGGCCTTCCAGCACGGCTCGCGCGTGACGACCCTCGGCGGGCCGGACTGCCCGGCTCCGCCGGGGGCCGTCCTCGCTGCGGGGGCCGGTCTCGTCGCCGCCGCCTCCGGCGGGATCGTCCAGGTGCGGGATCCTGCCACGTGTGCGCTCGAGCGCTCCCTGAACCTTGGCGGCAACGTCACCGCTCTGGCGCTCGAGGACGATCTCGTCGCCGTGCTCGTCCGCGGCTCGGCCGGGCGGATGCGGCTCGAGCGTCTGCGGATCTCGACGGCAAAGAGGCTCCAGCCGCACCGCCTTCCGCGCGCGAGCGTGCCGGAGCTCGACGTCCACGGCCCGTGGATCCTCTCCAGGACGCGGCATGCACTGCGGGCGTCTGCGGCCGCCTCAGGACGCACCTGGACGGTGTGGCGGCCGCGGCGTGCACCCGTCGGCGCCGGGCTCTCCGGCCGCCGCATCCTCTGGGTCGAGAATCACGCAGACGCGGCCCGGTTCTGGTCGCTGCGGCTTCCTCCAGCCTAGCCGGCGACCTCGTCGAAGAGCCGTTCCCAGCGGGCGAGCAGAGCCTGGAGCTCCTCGCGCGCGGCGCGGTGGGCTGCGACGGCGTCGACGTCGCTCCAGTCTTGCGCGAGCCGGCCTTCGAGCTCGGCGACCAGAGCCTCCTTCTCCTCGATCTCTCGCTCGAGGAGCTCGAGCGGCTCGCGCTCAGACCGCTGTCTCGGCGGCGGCTTCCTGGGCGTCCTGGCCGGCTTCGGCTCGGCCGGCGGAGCGGAACGCTCCTCCCGTGCGCGAATGTAGTCGGCCCAGCCGCCGTCGTAGGCGTGGATCGTGCCGCCCTCGATCGCCGCCGTGCGGTGGGCGACGGCGTCGAGCAGGGCGCGATCGTGCGAGACGAGGAGGAGCGTGCCCGGGAAGGCTTCGAGCGCCGCCTCGAGCGCCTCGCGGCTCTCGAGGTCGAGGTGGTTCGTCGGCTCGTCCAGGACGAGGAAGTTCGACCCCGAGGCGACCAGCACGGCGAGCGCGAGCCGCCGCCGCTCGCCGCCCGAGAGAGCGGTCACCGGCTTCTCGTGGGCCTCCCAGCCCGAGAAGAGGAAGCGGCCGAGAAGGGACTGGGCACGCGGCCGTGTGAGGCCGGTCATCGTCTGGACGCAGTCGAGCACGCTCCCGCGCTCGTCCAGGTGGACCTCCTGCTGCGGGAAGTAGCCGAGCTCGACGCCGTAGCCGAGCTTGAAGTCTCCGGCGACGATCTTCTCGAGCAGCGTCGTCTTGCCGCTTCCGTTCGGGCCGACGAGGGCGACGTGCTCTCCGCGCTCGAGCGCCAGGGAGACGTCGCGCAGGAGCTCGCGCTCGCCGGCGCGCACGTCGGCCTCGGCGACCTCGAGGACGACCCGGCCGCTTCGCTTCGGGTCGCCGAAGTCGAACCCGAGCCGCTTCGAGCGGCGGGTGAGGAGGTCGTGGTCGGCGCGGACGCCCGCCCGCTCCTTCTCGAGGCGGGAGATCTGGGTCAGCTTCGCCTGCGCCTGCTTGGCCTTCGACTTCTTGTAGCGGAAGCGGGTCACGAAGCGCTCGAGGCGCTCGATGTCGTCCGAGATCCGGTCCGCAGTCTTGGCCGCGTGCTGCGCGCGCTCCGCCTTCTCGCGACGCCACGCGTGCCAGGGCCCGGCGAAGTACGTCGCCCGGCCGGCCTCGAGCTCGAGGGTGGCGTTCGTGACGGCTTCCAGGAACCAGCGGTCGTGCGCGACGAGTATGACGCCCGCGTCGAGCGAGGCGAGCTCGCGCTCCAGCCACTCGATGCTCGTGACGTCGAGGTGGTTCGTCGGCTCGTCGAGGAGTAGCAGGTCGGGATCGCCGGCGAGTGCCCGCGCCAGGGAGGCGCGAGTCAGCTCGCCGCCCGAGAAGGTTCGCAGGCTGCGTTCGAAGTCGGCGTCCTGGAAGCCGAGCCCGCGCACGACCGACGTCGCGTGCTCCCGCCAGCCGTAGCCGCCTGCGTGCTCGAGGCGGGCCTGCGCTGCGGCGTAGGCGGAGAGGGTGGCGGGCCCGTGGTCGCCGGCCGCCATCGCCGCCTCGAGCCGGCGGAGCTCCTCCTCTGCCGCGACGAGGTCCCGGGCGCCGCCGAGCACGTACTCGCGCAGGGTGAGGCGGCGCTCGAGCGGCGGGCGCTGGTCGTGCAGGGCGACGCGTGTCCCCTTTTCGAAGGCGAGCTCGCCGCCGTCGGCGCGCGTCTCACCCATGAGCATGCGGAGCAGCGTCGTCTTGCCGGCGCCGTTCGGCCCGGAGAGCGCTAGCCGGTCGCGACGCTCGACCTTGAAGCTGACGCCGTCGAAGAGCGCGTCGCCGGCGATCTCCTTCCGGAGGCGGGAGGCGATGAGCAAAGCCATGATGGGTATGGTTGCAGTGACGTGGCAAGGGACACGAAAACGATCGAGCAGCTTTCGATCGAGACGATCCGCACGCTCGCGATGGACGCCGTTCAGAAGGCGAACGCGGGCCATCCCGGAACCGCGATGGCACTTGGGCCCGTCGCCTACGTCGTCTACCGGGAGTTCCTGCGCGCGAACCCCTCGAATCCCGACTGGCCGGACCGAGACCGGTTCGTGCTCTCGGCGGGGCACGCGTGCATCCTCCAGTACGCGACGCTCCACCTGACGGGCTACAACCTCGCGCTCGAGGAGATCAAGCGCTTCCGCCAGTGGGAGTCGCTCACGCCGGGCCACCCGGAGCACTTCCTCACGCCCGGGATCGAGACGACGACCGGGCCGCTCGGGCAGGGAATCTCGAACGCGGTCGGGATCGCCATGGCCGAGAAGTTCCTCGCCCAGCGCTACAACCGGCCGGGGCACGACGTCGTCGACCACCGCGTCTACGGGATCGCCTCCGACGGCGACCTGATGGAGGGGGTCAGCCAGGAGGCGGCCTCGCTCGCCGGTGCGTTCGGGCTCGGCAAGCTCATCTTCTTCTACGACGACAACCGCATCACGATCGACGGGACGACCGCGCTCTCGTTCGACTCCGAAGACAAGGGCCGGCGCTTCGAGGCCTACGGCTGGCACGTGCAGCACGTCGCCGACGTGAACGATCTGAGCGCGATTCGCCGGACGCTCACGAATGCGCAGAAGGACGAGCGCCCCTCGCTCATCATCGTGCGGAGCCACATCGCCTACCCGGCCCCGAACGCCCAGGACACCGCGAAGGCGCACGGCTCCCCGCTGGGCGAGGACGAGGTGCGGGCGACCAAGGAGATCATGGGCTGGGATCCCGACGAGCACTTCGTCGTTCCCGACGAGGTCTACGAGCACATGAACCTGCGCGAGAAGGGCCAGGAGCTCGAGGATGAGTGGCACGTGCGCTGGGAGCGGTGGCGGAACACGTATCCGGACTGTGCCGAGGACTGGGACCGGGCCTACGCCGGCGAGCTCGAGCCGGGCTGGGCCGAGGCGCTGCCCGAGTTCGATCCCGCCGAGAAGGAGAAGCTCTCGACGCGGGCGGCGGGCGCGGCGGTCATGGAGGCCTTCAAGCCCTACTCGCCGACGATGCTCGGAGGCGCAGCCGATCTCGTCGAGTCGACGAAGACGAACTTCGACGGCGCGGGCGTCTTCGCGCAGGACTTCGCCGGGCGAAACATCCCGTTCGGCGTCCGCGAGCACGCGATGGGGGCGATCGTGAACGGGCTCGCCGTCCACGGCGGCATCGTCAAGCCCTACGGCTCGACGTTCCTCATCTTCAGCGACTACATGCGCGCGGCGGTCCGTCTCTCGGCGCTCATGGGGCTCCCGGTGGTCTGGGTCTGGACGCACGATTCCGTCGGCCTCGGCGAGGACGGCCCGACGCACCAGCCCGTCGAGCACTACATGGCTCTCCGCGCGATTCCGAACTTCTGGTTCGTCCGCCCGGCCGACGCGAACGAGACCTCGTATGCGTGGAAGATCGCCCTCGAGCGGCAGGACGGCCCGGTCGGGATGGCGCTCAGCCGCCAGGACCTGCCGGTGCTCGACCGCACGGAGCTCGCGGACGCCGCGGGCGTCGAGCGCGGCGCCTACGTCCTCTGGGACGGAAACGGCAACGGGACGCCAGACCTGCTCCTCCTGGCGACCGGCTCGGAGGTCTCGGTCGCCCTCGAGGCGGCGAAGCGACTCCTGGAGGAGGGGATCGCCGCCCGTGTCGTCTCGATGCCCTGCTGGGAGCTCTTCGAGAAGCAGCCGGTCGAGTACCGCGACTCCGTCCTCCTGCCCGACGTCGAGACGCGGCTCGCGGTCGAGGCCGGGGTGGCGCTCGGCTGGTGGAAGTGGGTCGGGCTGGAGGGGGACGTCGTCTCGCTCGAGCGGTTCGGGGCCTCCGCGCCGGGTACGACCGTGCTCGAGAAGCTGGGCTTCACGCCGGAAAACGTCGTCATGCGCGCCCAGGCGCTCCTGCGCAAGCGGCAGCGCGTCGGCTGAGAAAAGGGAGGGACATGGCTGAGAAGAGCAGACTTGGAAAGCTGTCGGAGCTGGGCCAGAGCGTGTGGATCGACTACCTCTCGCGCGACCTGATCCGCTCGGGCGAGCTCGAGCGGATGATGCGCGAGCACTCGGTGGTCGGAGTCACGTCGAACCCGACCATCTTCCAGAAGGCGATCTCCTCGGGCGATGCCTACGACGAGCAGCTGCGCGAGGTGCTCGCGGAGGAGCGTGACCCGAAGGAGATCTTCCTCCGGCTCGCCGTCAAGGATGTGGAGGACGCGCTCGCTCTCCTGCGCCCGGTCTGGGACGAGGGCTCCGGCAGGGACGGCTACGTCTCGATCGAGGTCGATCCGAACATCGCCTACGACACCGAGGCGACCGTGGCCGAGGCCCTTCGCCTGCACGAATGGATCGACGAGCCGAACCTCTTCGTGAAGATCCCCGCGACGAAGCCTGGCCTGCCCGCGATCGAGGACATGATCGCCAAGGGCAGGTCGATCAACGTCACGCTCACCTTCTCGCTGCGCCGCTACGAGGAGGTGGCCCGCGCCTACATCCGCGGCCTCGAGCGTCTCGTCGCCGGCGGGGGCGACCCGAGCACGGTCGCGTCGGTCGCGAGCTTCTTCGTCTCCCGCGTCGACACCGAGACGGACAAGCGGCTCGATGCGATCGGCGGGCACGACAAGCTGAAGGGCAAGCTCGCGATCGCGAACGCGAGACTCGCCTACCAGCGCTACGAGGAGCTCTTCTCCGGCGAGGCCTGGGACTTCCTCGCCTCGAAGGGGGCGACCCCGCAGCGACCGCTCTGGGCCTCGACCTCGACGAAGAACCCCGAGTACCGCGACGTCATGTACGTCGAGGAGCTGATCGGGCCGATGACGGTCAACACGATGCCCGAGGAGACGATCAGCGCCTTCGAGGATCACGGCAAGGTGGCGCTCACCGTCGAGCAGGGAATCGACGAGGCGAAGCGTCTCTTCGAGGACCTCGCGAAGGCCGGCATCGACTACGACGACGTGACGGAGACGCTCGAGCAGGAGGGTGTCGAGAAGTTCGCCGACTCGTTCTCCGAGCTGCTCGAGGGCATCCGCGCCAAGTCGGGCGAGCTCGTCGCCGCGTAACGGGCGGGTTTTCTTGACTCCACTCGCCGCCGCCGAGCTCGTCGAGCGCCTCTGGGCCCGCGACCCGACGCTCTGGACGGGCAAGGACGAGAATCGCTGGCTCGGCTGGCTCGACGAGCCGCTGCGGATGCGGGAGCGGATCGGCGAGCTCGGGGCCTTCGCGGCCGGCGCGGCCGGGGAGTTCGACCGGGTCGTCCTCCTCGGGATGGGCGGCTCGAGCCTCGCCCCGGAAGTCTTCCGGCGCACGTTCGCGAGCGAGCGCCTCACCGTCGTCGACACGACGCATCCGGCTGCGGTCCGGCGCCTCTCCGAGTCGCTCGATCCCGAGCGCACGCTCTTCCTCGTCTCGTCGAAGTCGGGCACGACGCTCGAGACACGGTGCCATCTCGACTACTTCTGGAAGCTGACCGGAGGCCGAAACGAGGCGTTCGCGGCGATCACCGACCCGGGCTCCGAGCTCGAGTCGCTCGCCCGCACGCGCGGCTTCCGGGCCGTCTTCGCGGGCGAGCCGACGATCGGCGGCCGCTACTCGGCGCTCTCGGCCTTCGGCCTCGTGCCCGCCGCGCTCGTGGGCGCCGACCTCGACCGGCTTCTTCTCCGCGTCGAGGAGATGGTGGAGGCGTGCCGTCTCGACGAGGGGAACCCTGGGCTCGAGCTCGGCGAGCGCCTCGGCCGCGGCTGGCAAGAGGGGCGCGACAAGGTGCAGGTCAGCCCGATCCCGAGCGGGTTCGGGCTCTGGGTCGAGCAGCTTCTCGCGGAGTCGACGGGGAAGCAGGGCAAGGGGCTCGTCCCCGTGCCGACCGAGACGCCGGCCGACGGGCCCGACCGCCAGACCGAGGAGGCGCGTGTCGCCGATCCCTACGAGCTCGGGCAGGAGTTCTACCGATGGGAGTTCGCCACGGCCGTCGCCGGCTCCCTGATCGGCATCAACCCGTTCGACCAGCCCAACGTCCAGGAGGCCAAGGACCGGACGAACGATGTCCTTTCCGGCCATGACCCGGGGACAGATCCCGGGACCGGTCCGGAAGAAACGCTGGAGGAGCTGCTCGCCGGCGCCGAGCCGCCCGCGTACGTCTGCATCCAGGCCTTCGTCGACCCCGCCCGCGCGCCCGAGCTCGAGCCGTTGCTCGAGCGGGCCCGACAGACGGGGTGCGTCGTCACGCACGGGCTCGGCCCCCGCTACCTGCACTCGACCGGCCAGCTGCACAAGGGCGGGCCGCCGACGGGTCGGTTCGTCCAGGTCATGGACGACCCCGGCAAGGAGCTCGCCATCCCCGGGCGCCCCTTCGGCTTCGGCAAGCTCATTCGCGCCCAGGCCGACGGCGACCTCGCCTCGCTTCGAGAGCGAGGTCGGCCTATCGTTCGCGTCGAACTGGAGGAGGTCGCATGAAGCTCGCAATGGTCGGCCTCGGCCGCATGGGCGGCAACATGACGAGGCGGCTCGAGAACGACGGGCACGTCGTGCAGACGTATGCCCGGAGCGGCGGCGGCACCGCGTCCTCGCTCGCGGAGCTCGTCGGCCAGCTCGAGCCTCGGAGGGCCGTCTGGCTCATGATCCCGGCCGGTGAGCCGACCGAGCAGTCGGTCGAGGAGCTGCTCGGCCTGCTCGAGGCGGGCGACGTGATCGTCGACGGCGGCAACTCGAACTTTCGCGACTCGAAGCGCCGGGCCGCCGAGGCCGCGAAGCATTCGATCGGCTACGTCGACGCGGGCGTCTCGGGCGGCATCTGGGGCCTCGCGAACGGCTACTGCCTCATGGTGGGCGGGGAGGAGGACGCGGTCGGCTTCCTCGAGCCCGCCTTCCGGACGCTAGCTCCCGAGGACGGCTACGCGCACGTCGGGCCGGCGGGAGCGGGGCATTTCGTGAAGATGGTGCACAACGGGATCGAGTACGGCCTCATGCAGGCCTACGCGGAGGGCTTCGACGTGATGAACGCCTCGGAGTTCGAGCTCGACCTGCATCAGATCGCCGGCATCTGGCGCTACGGCTCCGTCGTCCGCAGCTGGCTCCTCGAGCTCCTGCACACGGCGCTCGAGACCGAGGGCAACGAGCTCGAGCACATCGCCGGCTACGTGGAGGACTCCGGCGAGGGTCGTTGGACGGTCTTCGAGGCGATCAACGAGAGCGTGCCCGCCCCCGTGATCAGCGCCGCCCTCTTCGCCCGCTTCGCTTCGCGCGAGGACGAGTCCTTCGCGGCCAAGATCAACGCCGCGCTTCGCAACCAGTTCGGCGGCCACGCCGTGAAGAGCGAATGAGCGCACCCGTCGAGGTCGAGGCCCCGAATCCGCTCGAGGAGGGACTGCGCCGCCGGCGGACCCCCGAGCCCTGCGCACTCACGATCTTCGGCGCCTCGGGCGACCTGACCCAGCGCAAGCTCTTTCCGGCGCTCTACGCACTCGCCGTCCGCAACCTGCTGCCGCCGACCTTCGGCGTCGTCGGCGTCGCCCGGACGCCGATGAGCGACGACGAGTTCCGGGAGAAGATGCGGCAGGCGATCGTCGACCACGCGCGCGACGAGTTCCGCCAGGACGTCTGGGACGAGCTCGCGGAGGGGATCCGCTACGTTGCGACCGACTTCGCCGACTCGGGCGGGGAGCAGCACGTCCTCAAGTGCCTGAACGGCCTCGACTCGGACCGCGGCACGGGCGGCAACCGCATCTACTACCTCGCCGTTCCACCCTCGGCGATCGAGACGATCGTCGTCGAGATGGGCAAGCGGCGCTCCGCCGAGGGCTGGACGCGGATGATCGTGGAGAAGCCGTTCGGCTACGACCTCGCGAGCGCCGAGCACCTGAACGAGGTCGTCCACGAGCACTTCGCCGAGGAGGAGATCTTCCGGATCGACCACTACCTCGGCAAGGAGACCGTCCAGAACATGCTGGTGCTGCGCTTCGCCAACGGCATCTTCGAGCCGATCTGGAACCGCCAGTTCATCGACCACGTACAGATCACGGTCGCCGAGTCGCTCGGCATCGAGGGCCGGGCGGACTACTACGAGCGCGCCGGCGCCGTCCGCGACATCGTGCAGAACCACCTGCTCCAGCTGGTCGCGCTGACGGCGATGGAGCCGCCGATCGACTTCACGGCCGAGTCGGTGCGAAACGAGAAGGTCAAGGTGCTAAAGGCGCTGCACACTCCCGGCCCGAAGCACGTAGTCCGCGGCCAGTACGGGCCGGGTCACATCGAGGGAGAGCTGGTCCCGGGCTACCGCGAGGAGGAGAAGGTCGCCCCCGAGTCGATGACGGAGACCTTCGTCGCCGCCAAGCTCTACGTCGACAACTGGCGCTGGGCCGACACGCCGTTCTACATCCGCACCGGCAAGCGGCTGCCGAGGCGCGAGACCACGATCGCGATCCAGTTCAAGCGGGCTCCGCATCCGCCGTTCGAGCTCGACTCCGAGGAGGCGCTTCGCCCCAACGTCCTCCTCGTCCACATCCAGCCCGACGAGGGCGTCTCGCTCGCGATCGGCGCGAAGGTCCCGGGGCAGGGCACCTCGATCCGGACCGTGCACATGGACTTCCTTTACGGCGGCGCCTTCCGTACCGGCCTCCCCGAGGCCTACGAGCGGCTCATCCTCGACTGCATGCTCGGGGACGCCACCCTCTTCACCCGCTCGGACGAGGTCGAGGAGCAGTGGGCGCTCGTCGACGCGATGGTGGCGCCGTGGAAGCGCGACCGTCCGAGCTTCCCGAACTACCAGGCCGGCAGCTGGGGCCCGACGTCGGCCGACGAGCTCATCCACCGCGACGGGCGCACGTGGAGGCGGCACTGACGGAAAACGTCACCATCCGCCAGATCGAGCAGGAGCTCGCGCGCCTGCGGGACGCAGCGACGGCCCCCGGCCAGGCCCCGAACCTGCGCACGAGCGTCATGACCCACATCGCCTGGGTGCCGGAGCGCTGGGTCGACGCCGCCACGGACACGCTCGCCGGAATGGGCGAGCGCCACCCCTCGCGGACGATCCTGCTCTTCCCGAGCGCGGACGAGCCGCGCGACGAGCTGGACGGCGAGGTCGACCTGCGCTGCTTCGTGCGCGCGGGCGAGCAGGGCCAGGTCTGCTCCGAGGTCGTGTCGATCAAGCTCTGCGGGCCGCGGGCCGAGGTGCCGGCGAGCGTCGTGGCGCCGCTTCTCATCCCCGACCTGCCCGTCTTCCTCCGCTGGCGCGGGGAGCCCGACTTCGGGGGGCGGCCGCTCGCGGAGCTCACCGGCATCGCCGACCGCCTCGTCCTCGACTCGAACGAATGGAGCGACTGCGACCTCGCCCTCGAGCGCCTGCCGGAGCTCTTCGACCGGATCGTCGTCTCCGACATCGCGTGGGCGAAGGTGCAGCCGTGGCGCGAGGCGTGCGCGAGCCTCTGGCCGGGGATCGCCGAGGCCGAGTCCGTGCGGATCGCCGGGCTGCGCGGCGAGGTTCTCCTCCTCTGGGGCTGGCTCCGGTCCCGTCTTCGCCGCGAGCTCGAGCTCGAGCACGAGCCGGCCGGGGAGATCGAGCTTGTCGAGATCGACGGCGTCGAGGTCGCGCCCGCGCGGGCGGAGCGGCGCTCGGCCAGCGACCTGCTCTCGGACCAGCTTGAGATCTTCGCCCGCGACCGGATCTACGAGGAAGCCGTCCGCGGCCTCGCCGCCGTTCCCGCGTAGGCCTCGAGCGCGAGGCCGACGCCCAGGACAAGCGCGTCTTCGCCCGGGCGGCCGACGAGCGAGACCGAAGCCGGGAGCCCGCTCTCGGCCGGACCGCACGGCAGCGCGAGCGCCGGCCAGCCAAGGACGTTGAAAGGCTCCGTGAAGCGGAGGATCCGCGAGCGCAGGTCGCGCTCGGGGACCGTTCGCGGCGGTGCCACGCATCCGATCGTGGGGACGAGCAGGAGGTCGAAGCCCTCGAGCGCCTCGGCGGCCTCGCCCCGGTAGCGCTCCCGTGCGGCGACGCTCTCCTCGTAGGCCTCGTCGGTGACGGCGAGCGCGCGCTCGACCTTACGGCGCACGTTCTCGCCGTAGCGGTCGGTGTGCTCGGCGAAGAGGGCGCGGTGGACGTCGGCGGCCTCGCGCTGGAAGGCCGGGTCGATGTTGGCCGGCATGAGCGGGAAGCCGATCTCGGTCCTGTGCGGGAAGGCACCCGCCGCCGCGGACACGCGGGCACGCACGCTCGGGTCGGCGTCGTCGAGCCAGGCGACCGCGACGCGGACGTCCTCCAGGGCGATCTCCTGCGAGGGCACGCTCGGGTCGAGCGTGCGCAGCATCGCCGCGCACCCGGCCACGTCGCGCGCCATCGGACCGCCCGTGTCGAAGGAGGGCGCGAGCGGCCAGCAGCCGTCCATCGGCACGAGCCCGTGGGTCGGCTTGAAGCCGGCGATCCCGCAGCAGGCCGCCGGGATCCGGATCGAGCCCGCCGAGTCGGTGCCGAGCGCCGCGTCGCAGAGGCCGGCGGCGAGCGCCGCGGCGGAGCCCCCGCTCGACCCGCCCGGATAGCGGTCGGCGGCGAGCGGGTTCTCGACGTCGCCGAAGTGTTCGTTCTCGGACGTGATCCCGTAGGCGAACTCGTGCAGGTTCGTCTTGCCGACAAGGGCGTACCCCGCCTCGACGAGCCGCGAGACGGCGGTCGCCGTCCGCTCGGGCACGTGCTCGGCGAAGATCGCCGAGCCGTAGGTTGTCCGGAGCCCGGCGGTGTCGAAGAGGTCCTTGACGCCGAGCCGGATGCCGGCGCCCGGGCCTTCGACCTCCGTGATGAAGGCAGCCCTAGTAGACGTTGTCCCAGATGACGGCGACGAGGATCGAGCCGCCGAAGAGGACGAGCACGAGCACGAAGAGGAAGATCCCCAGCCTGACGTTCTTGCGCGCGAGCTCGGGTTCCATCAGAGCAGCGGGTCGATTGCCATGGCGACGAAGAGAAGCGCGAGGTACGCGAGCGAGAAGGAGAAGAGGCGCCGTGCGTTCTTCGGCGTCGTCTGCCGCCGCAGGACGAGCGCGAGGGCGATGAAGGCGAGGCCGAGGGCGAGCGCCGAGCCGAGGTAGAAGACGCCGACCGTGCGCCACAGGAACGGCAGGAGCGAGATGGCGACGAGGACGAGCGAGTAGCCGACGATCGAGCGCGCCGTCTCGGCCTCGCCCTTCACGACCGGGAGCATCGGCACCCGGGCCGCCTCGTAGTCACGCCGGATGAGGAGCGCGAGCGCCCAGAAGTGCGGCGGGGTCCAGAAGAAGACGATCAGGAAGAGGAAGAGAGCGGGGAGCGTCAGGTTGCCCGTCGCCGCCGCCCAGCCGACGAGCGGGGGCACGGCTCCCGCGGCGCCGCCGATCACGATGTTCTGCGGCGTCGAGCGCTTCAGCCAGCGCGTGTAGACGAGGACGTAGAAGAGGTTGCCGGCGAGGGCGAGGAGGGCGGCGAGGACGTTGACGAAGCTCGTGAGGACGACGAAGGAGAGCGCCGAGAGCGCGAGGCCGAACTCGAGCGCGCGCTCGACCGGGATCCGTCCCGACGCGACCGGCCGCTTGTCGGTGCGACGCATGTGCACGTCGATGTCGCGGTCGAGGACGTGGTTGAGGGCGCTCGCGCCTCCACAGGCGAGAGCGAGCCCGCCCAGCATCGCGGCGAAGAGGCCCGCGGAGGGCACCCCCTCGGCGCCGACGAACATCCCGCCTGCCGCGGTGAGGAGGAGCAGGACCATGATGCGTGGCTTCGTCAGCGTCAGGTAGTCGCGCCAGGCCCCGCGCGGCACGGGGGCGCCGCCCCGGGCGCACACCGCCGCCGCGACCGCGGCCACGACGAGGGCGGCCGCCCCGAGCGAGAGGTGGAGGCCGGCGGGCGCGCCTGCGAGCGCCGAGGCGCCCGCGAGGGCGAAGAGCCCGAACGCCGTTCCGGACGCCGCGACGAGCGATCGCCTGTGCCGGTGGGCCAGGCGCGCCGTGAGGACGACCCCGGCGAGGAGCGCGAGCGTCACGTTCGCGACGACGTCGTGCGCGAGACCCCACTCACCGGTCGCGACCACGGCCGCGACGCCGGCCGTCGCGGCGATCGCGAGCAGGCGGAGCCAGGGCCCCGGGCTCACGCTTCTCGCTCCTCCAGGCGGAGGCGCAGGTCGCGGAGCGGCCGCGCGCTCGAGACGTAGGGGACCCGGTCGAAGTTGTGCGGCGGCGGCGGTGACGTCGCGTACCACTCGAGCGTGTCGGCCTTCCAGGGATCCGGTCCGACCCGCCGGCCGCTGCGCCAGCTGACGATCGCGTTCCAGAGGAAGGTGAGCACGGCGAGGCCCATGAGAAGGGCGCCGATCGACGAGACGAGGTTGTACCACTCGAAGAGCCCGCCCTGGCTGTAGGTGTAGATCCGCCGCTGCATGCCCATGAGGCCGAGCATGTGCTGCGGTAGGAACGCGGCGTTGAAGCCGATGAAGAGGAGCCAGAAGTGGATCTGCGCGAGCCGCTCGTCGTACATCCGCCCGGTCATCTTCGGGAACCAGTAGTAGATGCCCGAGAAGACTCCGAAGACGGTCCCGCCGAAGAGCACGTAGTGGAAGTGGGCGACGACGTAGTAGGAGTCGTGCACCTGGTAGTCGACCGGGAAGACGGCGAGCAGGATCCCCGAGAGCCCTCCCATCGTGAAGAGCCCGACGAACCCGAGCGAGAACATGAGCGGCGCACGAAAGATGAGATTCCCACGCCACAGAGTTGCAAGCCAGTTGAAGATCTTGACCGCGGTGGGCACCGCGACCGAGAACGACGTGACCGCGAACCAGGCCTGGAGGTAGGTCGGCATCCCGATCGTGAACATGTGGTGCGCCCACACGAGCATGCTCGCGAAGGCGATGCCGATCGTCGAGAAGGCGACGGCCTTGTAGCCGAAGATCGGCTTGCGGGAGAAGACCGGGATCACCTCGGACAGGATGCCCATCGCGGGCAGCACCATGATGTAGACCTCGGGGTGGCCGAAGAACCAGAACATGTGCTGCCAGAGGACCGGCCCGCCGTGGTCCGGCGAGAAGAAGGTCGTGCCCACCTGGCGGTCGAGGAGGAGCAGGGTCGCCGCCGCGGCGATCGTCGGCAGGACGAGCAGGAGCATGACCGCGTAGGCCTCGATCGTCCACACGAAGAGCGGGATCCGCATCCAGGTCATCCCGGGCGCCCGCATGTTGTGGATCGTGACGATGAAGTTGATCGCGCCGAGGATCGATGCGATCCCGGTCAGGTGAATGCCCAGGACCCAGAGATCCTGGCCGTTGCCCGGGCTGAACTGGGCGTCCGAGCAGGGCGTGTACGACGTCCAGCCGCACTGGGCGCCTCCTCCGCCGGCGAGGAAGCTCGAGAGGAGGACGAGCCCGCCGAGCAGAAAGAGCCAGTAGGAGGCCGCGTTCAGGCGCGGGAAGGCCATGTCCCGCGCGCCGAGCATGAGCGGGATCAGGTAGTTGCCGAACCCCGCCAGCACCGGGACGACGAAGAGGAAGATCATCGCCGTGCCGTGCATGGTCACGACCTGGTTGTAGGCGCTCTTCGTCAGGAAGCCAGCGTCCGAGTGCGAGAGCTGGATCCGCATGAGGAGGGCCATGATCCCGGCGGCGCCGAAGAAGACGAACGACGTCACGAGGTAGAGGAGGCCGATCCGCTTGTGGTCGACCGTCGTGAGCCAGCTCATCACCGACCCTTCCTTCCAGGTCGGCGCGATCACCTCCGTCCGGGTCGCCATCAGCCGCCTCCGCCTGTCGTCGGAGCGGGCGCTGGTGCCGTCGAGAGCGTCTTCGACGACTTGATGTAGTTGACGAGCGCCGTCACCTGGCGGTCCGGCCAGCCGATCGCGACCGGCGGCATGTAGCTGTCGAACTGTGGCGTGTTCTGGCCCTCGTGCAGGAGCGGCGAGAGGCTGTCCTCGTTCATGAGCGTGCCGTTGCCCGCGATCGCCGGCCCGATGTCTCCCTGCCCGGCGAGCCCGTGGCACTTTGCGCAGACGCCTTCCCAGGTCTCCTTGCCGAGCCCGGCGCCGCCCTGCTGGGCGGCGAGCCACGAGTCGTAGTCCGGCCGCTCCAGAACGCGTACGGTCGTCAGCATGACCGCGTGCTGCACGCCGCAGAGCTCGGCGCACTTGCCCTCGTAGCTCCCCACGTGCTCGGGGACGAACCGAAGCTTGTTGTTCTGCCCCGGAATCGCGTCCATCTTCCCGGTCAGGTCGGGAACCCACCAGCTGTGGATGACGTCCATGGCGTCGAGATCGAGCTGCACGGGTTGTCCGACCGGGAGGTAGAGCGTGTCGACCGAGATGGTGCCGTCGGGATAGACGTACTGCCAGTAGAACTGGTGTGCCTCGACCCGGATCGTGAGCGGGTTCTGATCCTCGACGTCGCGCGCCTGCACTGCGGGGATACGCGTGAAGGTGAAGACCGCGATGCCGGCCAGGATGATCGCGGGGACGAGCGTCCAGATGAACTCGAGCCGGGTGTTGCCGTGGATCTGCGGGCCCTCGCGGTCGGCCGCCCCGCGCCGCCTGCGGAACCGGATGATGAAGAGGATGAGGGCCGACTCGACGAGGACGAAGACGACCGCGCAGATCGTGAAGACGATCCAGTAGAGCTGGCTGATCGCCTCGCCGCTCGGGGTGCGCGGCGTCGGCGGCCCGATCCCGCCCGGGGCTGCCGCGGCGGCTCCCGCGCCGGCGAGCGCCAGGACCAAGGCGACGACAACCACGGCGGTAGGCCTCCGGCAGGGCATGGAGCGTCGGCATTCTAATCGGCCTCGCCGAGCGCGAGCCGCGTCCTCGATTGCCTCGAAACGCACGAATCTCCCCCGGTCGAGGGGTTCTCTCTCACCCGTTCTGTGGTTCAGTGCGGGGGACGGACATACCTCGATCGGGGTGCTTCTCCGGGAATCGGACAGGGTGCGAGGGTTGCGAGAAGGGGAGCCACGGTGCTCCTCTTCTCCTTTTAGGCTCTCGGTGCGATGGATGACGCCTGGATCGTCCCCCTCCCATCATCGGTGCAGGAGCCCTTCGAGGTGTTCGTGAACGGCGTCCGCCAGGAGCGCGGGGTGGACTACGAGGTGCGCGGGCGCGAGCTCCGGTTCGCGAAGCCGCTGGCCAAGGAGGGGCGGCTTGGCGCGGTTCGCTGGCTCTCCATCTTCCTCGGGGTCGCGGGCACCTACCGCAAGAACGACAGCGTCGACGTCGTCTACGACGTGGGTGGTCGGAGAACGGTCGCGACCGCCCTTCCGATCATTCCGCCGGTCGGACTGGATCGATAGCACGCACGTGGTGCAGCGCCCGATCCCCCGCATCCACGTGACGCGATCGCTGCCCGAGGCCGTGATGGTCCGCCTCGAGGGCTCGTTCATCCTGGGCGCGGAGACAGCGGGCGCCGCCGGCCTCCTGACCACTCCCGCGGACACGGTCGACGAGGCTTTCCTCGACGTGGCCGGGCCCGGGCTCCGCGTGGTCGCCAACTTCGGGGTCGGCTACGACAGCGTCGACCTCGAGGCGGCGACGCGTCGCGGGATCGTCGTCACGAATACCCCCGACGTCCTCACCGAGGCGACGGCCGAGCTCACGATCGCGCTCGTGCT
>DASUJY010000050.1:0-2659 GCA_036279015.1 Gaiellaceae bacterium
GTCCGCCCATCGCTCTTCGCGTACCAGTTTCTTCTCGCGGCCACGCCGCGATGATCTCGATCGTCATCCCGGTGAAGAACGGCGGCGAGGACCTCGAGCGCTGCCTCGCGGGCATCGCCGCGCAGCGGATCGACGAGGAGATCGAGGTCGTCGTGGTCGACTCGGGGTCGACGGACCGCAGCGCCGACGTCGCCCGTGCCGCCGGCGCCGTCGTCGAGGAGATCGACGCCGCCGAGTTCGGTCACGGGCGCACGCGCAACCTCGGCGTGCGGCTCGCGAAGGGCGACCTCGTCGTATTCACGTCGCAGGATGCCGTCGCAGATGACGAGACCTGGCTCGCGCACCTCTCGGCGGCTGCGCGCTCGGGCCCCGAGGTGGCCGGCGCCTATGGGCGGCAGCTCCCCCACGCCGACTCCCGGCCGCCCGAGCGGTTCTTCCTCGACTTCCTCTACGGCCCCGAGCCGCGCATCCAGCGCGTGCACGACGACGAGGAGCTGACCTTCGAGTCGACGCTCTTCTCCAACGTCAACGCCGCCGTGCCGCGCTGGGCGCTCGAGCGCTTCCCGTTCCGGGACGACCTGACGATGAGCGAGGACCAGGAGTGGTCGCGACGTGCGCTCCGCGCAGGGTTCTCCCTCGTGTACGAGCCGCACGCGGCGGTACGGCACTCGCACGCGTACACGATCCGCTCGGCGTTCCGGCGGTTCTTCGACTCGGGCGTCTCCGCCGAGCACGCGTACGTCGAGGGAGACGAGTCGCGCGCCGCGCTGCGACGGGCCGGCTTCCGGTACGCGCGGGAGGAGCTCGCCTGGCTGTGGCGGACGGGGCGGCGCCGGTGGATCCCGTACACGGTGGTCTACGAGCTCGGCAAGTTCGCCGGGCTCCAGCTCGGGTTGCGCCACGAGCGGCTCCCGCGCTCGGTCCGTCGGCGGCTCTCGTCCTTTCCGGCATGACCCGGCTCACCTCGAGGACATATCTGCCGGCGCTCGTGGCGGGGGTCGCGTACGCGGTCCTGGCCCTCTCCTGGGCGGTCGGCAACCCGCCGTTCGCGGCGCCGGACGAGCCAGCCCACTATCTCCGGGCGCTGGCAGTCGGCGACGTGTCGCTTGCGGGCAACATGGACGTCGAGGTTCCCGCCGGCCTGTGGTTCACACGCGATCCGGGGTGCAACAAGTTCCACCCCGAGCAATCTGCCGCGTGCGTCGATGCCCTGGTGCCCACGGACCGCAGCCTGACCGTGGAATCCGCGGCCGGCCTCTATCCGCCGGCGGCGTACCTCCTGTCCGGAGCGGCGGCGAGGCTGGAGTCGAACGCGCAGGACGCCGACCGTGCGGGGCGCCTCGTGCTGGTGGGGATCTCGTCGGTCCTCTTTGTCCTCGCCGCTGTGCTGCTGTGGTCACATGAGGCCGGCTACGTGTCGCTGGTCGGGCTTGCCGTCGCCGTGACGCCGATGGTCATCTTCGTGAGCTCGATGCTGACCAACAGCGCGCTCGAAACCTCCGCCGGCCTGATGTTCGCGGCGGCGATCATCAGGCTGGCACGACCCGGGAGGCACAGCGCCTGGGTGTGGGCCGCTGCCGCGGTGAGCGGCGGTTTGATGACCGTCGCCCGTACCACGGGGATCCTCTGGATGTGCTTCGGCGTGGCCCTGTATTGCATCCTCGTCGGCCTCTCGGGTCTGCGCGAGAGCGTGCGCATCAGCCGCACACCGGTCATCGGAGCCGCCGTTGTGCTGGTCGCTGCCGCTGCGGCGAACCGCGCCTGGGAGGCGACATACGGAACGGATGTCGCCCGGGAGGGACCGCTCGCGTATCCGTGGACGGACAAGATCGGGGAGGCGTTCTCGAGGTTGGATCGCCTCGGCCGCGAGTGGATCGGCACGTTCGGGTGGCTCGACACGACGCTGCCGAAACCTGTGTTCCTCGCGTGGCTCGTGCTGGGGGCAGCGCTCGTGGCCCTGGCGCTCGTCGTCGGCCGCCCGCGCCAGCGACTCGCGCTCCTCGTGGCGCTCGGCCTTGCCGTGGCCTCCGCCGTCCTTCTGTCGGCCACCCTCAGGGCAGGCGAGCTGGGTGGCAACGTGCAAGCACGTCACCTGATGCCCTTTCTCGTCGTGATCCCCCTGCTCGCTGGCGAGCTCGTCACCCAGAGACGTCTGCCGCGGTGGAGTATCCATGTCACGCTGGCGATCGTCTCCTTCACGGCGGCGATCCATGTCATCGCGTGGTACTGGAACGCACGCCGACAGGCGGTCGGGACCGACGGCTCCATCCTGTTCCTTTCCCATTCAGCGTGGGCACCGCCGCTGGGGTGGGCCTTCTGGCTCGTCGTGACGATCGCGGCCGCCGCCCTCCTACCGACGAGCGCGGTCATCGGTCGGCTACAGCGCCGCTAGACGGTCGGGTGCGCGGCGAGGACGTCCTCGCGGACGTCGCAGCCCCAGCCCGGGCCCGCCGGCACGACGAGCTCCCCCTCCCGGATCTCCGGGACCGCCGTCGTCAGCTCCTCGCGCCAGGGAACATCGTCGACGTCGATCTCGAGCATGCGCACGTTCGGGATCGCCGCGCACCACTGCGCCGCGATGAACGTTGCGAGGTGGCTGTAGTAGTTGTGCGGCGCGCAGGCGACCTCGTGGGTCTCCGCGAGGGCGGCGATGTCGAGC
>DASUJY010000051.1:0-55631 GCA_036279015.1 Gaiellaceae bacterium
CTGCTTCCCACGCTCCGGACCCTCCAGCAGCGTCGCGACGGACGACTCGGCCAGGCGGGCATCGCGCTCACGGGTCTCGGCTGCGTCGCCCTGCTCGTGGTCTTCGTGCACGGTCTCGCCGCCGCCACCGAAAGCTCCCTCGGGCCCACCTACGTCCTCGCCTCGCTCGCAACCATCGTCGGCGTGGCCCTCTTCGCCGCCGGCTCCTGGCGCGCCGGGCTACTCCCCCGCTGGCTCCTCCCAATCTGGGTCCTCGCCTGGGCGATCGGCAGCATGCTCCCCATCCTCGGGCCGGGGCCGCTGCTCCTCGCCGCCGTCTACCTGACGATGGCGGTGCTGCTCCCGCGGAGACTCGCGGCCTGATTATTCTCCTGACCACGTGCGCGAGCGGCTGAACAGCGAAGGCGGCCCGGGTCGGTGAAGATCAATGCTGCCGTCCTCGAGGAGTTCGGCCGACCGCTCGAGGTGCAGGAGGTCGATCTCGCCGAGCCGGAGTCCGGCGAGGTGCTCGTCCGGCTGACAGCCTGCGGGGTCTGCCACACGGATCTCTACACCGCCTCCGGAGCTGATCCCTCCGGCTACGCGCCGACGGTGCTCGGCCACGAGGGCGCCGGGATCGTCGAGAAGCTCGGCCCGGACGTCACCTCCGTCGCGACCGGCGACCAGGTCGTGACGCTCTTCTCGCCCCAGTGCCGGGAGTGCATCCACTGCCTCAGCGACCGCACGAACCTCTGTCTCGCGATCCGCGACATGCAGGGGAGGGGGTTCCTCCCGGACGGGACGACCCGGCTCGGCAGGAACGGCGAATCGATCCGCCACTTCATGGGGACGTCGACCTTCGCCGAGTACACCGTGATGCCGGAGATCGCCCTTGCGAAGGTCAATCCAGAGGCGCCGCCGGAGCACGCATGCCTCTTCGCCTGCGGCCTCTCGACGGGGCTCGGGGCCGCGATGAACACTGCCAAGGTGGAGGCCGGCTCGACTTGTGTCGTCTTCGGTGCGGGCATGGTCGGACTGGGCGCGGTCGCAGGCTGCCGGCTTCAGGGCGCCGAGCGCATCGTCTGCGTCGATCTCTCCGAGGAGCGCCTCGAGCTCGCGACAGCCCAGGGCGCCACCGACACGCTGGTCGGCGGCGCCGACGTCGTCGAGCGGATCGTCGAGATGATCGACGGCTTCGGCGCCGACTACACTTTCGAGGCGACGGGCAACGTCCAGGTCATGCGCCAGGCCGTCGAATCCGCCCGTATGGGCTGGGGTCTCTGCACCGTCGCGGGCGTCGCCGGCAAGGGCGAGGTGCTCGAGGTCGTCCCGCGCTATCTGATCACCGGCCGGCGCGTCGCCGGCTCCTCATTCGGCGGCGTCAAGGGGCGCGATCAGGTTCCGCAGTTCGTCGAGCGCGCGCTAGCCGGGGACATCGACGTCGCCGCATTCGTCTCCCACCGGATCACGCTCGACGACGTCAACCGCGGCTTCGAGCTCATGGAGGCCCAGGACGGCATCAGGAGCGTGATCGAGTTCGCATGATCGTCGAGCGCGTCGAGCATCCCGAATGGCTTTCCAACGCCTACCTCATCGCCGAAGGCCCGGGCGGGCATGGCGTCTTCATCGACAGCAACGGGTTGACAGAGACTCTGGAACAACGCGTCGAGCGCGATCAGATCACGATCACGCACGTCCTCTGCACGCACGGCCACCAGGATCACGTGCTCGGGATCGAGGAGCTCGCCGCTCGGCACGCCGTGCCGCTGCTCGCGCAGTCGCAGCTCGGCGACGGGGAAGAGGTCGAGAGCGGAGGCCTCGGTATCCGGGCCCTCTACACGCCGGGCCACTGCGAGGACCACGTCGCGTTCCTGGTGAACAAGAGCCACTGCTTCACAGCCGACGTGCTCTTCCGCGGTACCGTCGGCGGAACCTCGGCTCCGGACGGGGACCTCGCCAAGCTGAAGCATTCGATCCTCGACGTCCTCCTCGGCCTAGACGACAAGACGCAGGTCTTCCCCGGCCACAAGGAGGAGACGACCATCGGAGACGAGCGTCGCTCGAATCCGTTCATCCGCGCATGGCTCGACGGCGAGGGGCTTGTCGGCGAGCCGTGCCGCGTGAACGGGGACGAGGCGACGCTCCTTCTCTGGGCGCCCGACTACGACGGAGGCAACAAGGCCCTCGTGAGGCTCGGCTCGGGCCTCGAGACTATCGTCGGTGGCTCGCGCGTCGAGCGGCGCTGAGACGTCGACGTGTCGGAACCCCGTTGTAGCCACTTCGCGCTCTTCGGAGGAACTGTGCGACCATGGTCGATGGCTCTTCGTTCGCGATCCCCTGAAGGAAGGAGACCTCAATGGGTGATCGGCCGAATATCGTTCTCGTCCACGGTGCCTGGGCCGACGGCTCCAGTTGGAGCGCGGCCATCGAGCGCCTACAAGCAGCCGGCTACCACGTCACCGCGCCACAGTTCGCGCTGACGAAGCTCGCTGATGACGCCGCCCGGCTTCGGCACGTCCTGACTCGGCAAGATGGGCCGACCATCGTGGTGGGCCACTCGTATGGCGGGCAGATCATGACCTCCCTTGGCGAAGATGCGCCGAATGCCATCGGCCTCGTGTACATCGCCGGGTTCGGCCTCGACGAAGGAGAATCGATCGGAGGCTTGCTGGCACAAGTGCCTCCGACCCCTGCGATCGCACACCTCGATATCGACGATCAGGGCTTTGCGTGGCTGCCGGTCGACGACTTCCTGAACCATTTCGCCGCCGATGTCGATTCGACGAAAGCACGCGTTATGCACGCGGTTCAGCAACCGCTCCACGCGTCCGCGTTGGATGAGGTCATGGGGCCACCGGCCTGGAAGTCGTTGCCGACGTGGTTCCTCGTCGCGGAAGGCGATCAGACGATCCCACCCGACGCGCAGCGACAGTTCGCCGCGCGCATGAAGGCGACGACCACGGAGGTCGCGACGAATCACGTGGCCATGGTCTCCCACCCGGACGAGGTCGTAACGATCATTGAAACCGCGGCGAGGGCTGCGCCCGTCCCGGCCTAGCACACCGCCGTTTCCGGCCCGGCCCCCGCGCGCCGGCTCGCGCGTCCCAGATGCCCCAAAATGAGGACCGTGAGCATCGACACTAGCTCGGCCCGACGAGCGCTCGAGCGCGGCCGCGCCTCGTACGCGAGACACGCGTGGCGCGATGCCTACGAGTCGCTCTCCCGCGCCGACGACGCGAGCCGGCTGGAGCCGGAGGATCTCGAGCTGCTGGCGACCTCCGCCTATATGCAAGGTTTGGAGGACGAGTACGTGCGTGCCCTCGAGCGCGCTCATTACGCCTACCTCGACTCAGGCGAGGTGCCGCGGGCTGCGCGCTGTACCTGGTGGATCGGCCTCAGCCTCCTGCTCCGTGGCGAAGGAGCGCCGGCGACGGGCTGGTTTGCCCGCGGAGAGCGCTTGCTCGAGAGCGAGGAGCCCGATTGCGCCGAGCGCGGCTACCTCCTCCTCGCGTCGATGCTCGAGAGCTTCGCGGAGGGCGACTTCGAAGCGGCAAGGGCGTACGCAGCCGAGGCCATCGCCGTCGGCGAGCGCTTCGGCGATCGCGACCTGATCGCGCTCGGCGTGATGGACCTGGGTCACGCGCTCCTCGAGCTCGGACGACCCAAAGAGGGGCTCCGGCTCGTGGACGAGGGCATGGTGGCGGTGACGAGCGGCGAACTCTCGCCGGTCGTTGCCGGCATCCTCTACTGCAACACGATCTCGGTCTGCCGGAGCGTCTACGAGTTGCGCCGCGCCCGGGAGTGGACCACCGCCCTCACGCACTGGTGTGAGCGTCAGCCCGACATGGTGGCTCACACCGGCGTCTGCCTCGTTCATCGGGCCGAGATCATGCAGCTGCAAGGAGGCTGGCAGGCGGCCCTCGAGGAAGCAGAACAGGTCGCAGCCCGCGGAGTGTTGAACGAACGCGCCTTCGGCCCGGCCCTCTGTGTCCAGGGAGACCTGCATCGCCTGCGAGGCGACTTCCGAGCAGCCGAGCGAGCGTATCGCGCCGCAGCCCAGAAGGGCGCACAACCGCAGCCCGGCCTGGCACTGCTCCGACTGGTGCAGGACAGCGTCGACGCCGCCGTGGCGGGGATCCGCCGGGTCGTCGGCGAGTCCAGCAAGCCGCTGAAGCGTGCGGCGTTGCTTCCCGCCTACGTGGAGATTGCGCTCGCGGCCGGCGAGGTCGAGGAGGCGGAGCGCGCCAGCGACGAGCTCGCGGGGATCTCGCAGGTTCACGAAAGCGGCGCGCTCGGAGCGATGTCGGCGTACGCCAGCGGCGCCGTGGCGCTCGCGCGAGGCGAGCCTGCGGACGCCCTGACCGGGCTGCGTCGCGCGTTGCAGCTGTGGCAGGACCTCGGAGCGCCGTACGAGGCCGCGAGAGCGCGGGTTCTCATCGGCCTCGCGTGTGCGGGTCTCGGCGACGACGACGGCGCCGCGCTCGAGCTGGAGACGGCCCGCACCGTCTTCGAGCAGCTCGGCGCCGGTCCGGACGCGTCCCGCGCGGGCTCGTTGCGAGCATCGTTCTCGGTGCCGGACACACACGAGCTGAGCCCCCGGGAGCTCCAGGTGCTCCGCCTGGTCGCGTCCGGCGAGACCAACAGGGCCATCGCGGCAGCGCTCGTCCTCAGCGAGAGGACGGTCGACCGCCACGTCAGCAACATCTACGCGAAGCTGCGAGTGTCGTCCCGCGCGGCGGCGACCGCCTACGCGTACGAGCACGGGCTCCTCTAGATGGTTGATCGGAAAGTGTGGTGCCGTCGGGGGCGCTCATGACCGAGCATGAGGCCGCGATCATTCCGAGCTCGTGCCCGAAGGTACGGGCGAGGAACGAGCGTGGCTCTCAGGCGATGTGTCATGGGCGTCATCCGGCGGTGCCACGGTTTCCGGTCAATTTTCGATCAATCATCTAGGCCGAAGTACCCATGCCGCGACCGGGCGGAAGTTGGGTAGTTCTACCGAAGAGCCTCTGCCTCACGACTCCTACGTTCGGGGAACCGTGCATCCGGAACGAGGAGGAGTCTCATGAGCCAGGCATTCGACGCGATCGTCGTGGGAGCGCGTTGCGCCGGTTCGCCGACGGCGATGCTGCTCGCGCGCAAGGGCTACCGCGTGCTGCTCGTCGACCGGGCGACGTTCCCGAGCGACACCGTTTCCACCCACATGATCCACCCGCCGGGCGTGGCAGCGCTCGCACGCTGGGGGCTCCTTGACCGCGTCGTCGCGACGGGCTGCCCGCCCGTCGACACATACGAGTTCGACTTCGGCCCCTTCACGATCAGCGGCCGGCCCGCGACTCCTGAGGCGCCGATGGCCTACGCCCCCCGGAGAACGGTGTTGGACGCGCTGCTCGTAGGTGCCGCGGCCGAGGCCGGCGTCGAAGTGCGCGAGCAGTTCACGGTCGAGAGTCTCGTGTTCGAGGATGGCCGAGTCGTCGGCGTCCGCGGTCACGAGAGGGGCGGCCCGGCCGTCACCGAGCGCGCCGGCATGGTCGTCGGAGCGGACGGTCGGTACTCGTTCGTCGCAGACGCCGTGGACGCGGAGGAATACGACCAGAAGCCGAAGCTGCTGGCCGGCTACTACAGCTACTGGAGCGGGCTGCCGCTCGACGGCCGCTTCGGGAACTGGATCCGTCCCCACCGCGGGTTCGCCGCCTGGCCGACCAACGACGATCTCACGCTCGTCATCGCGGGCTGGCCGTACCGCGAGTTCGACGCAAACCGAAACGACGTGGAAGCCAACTTCCTGGCGACCATCGACCTGGCGCCGGCCTTCGCAGAGCGTCTCCGCGCCGGAACCCGCGAGGAGCGCTACGTCGGCGCGGCCGTCCGCGGGTATTTCCGCCAGCCGTACGGTCCCGGCTGGGCGCTCGTCGGCGATGCGGGCTACAACAAGGACTTCATCACCGCGCAGGGCATCAGCGACGCCTTCCGCGACGCCGAGCTGTGCGCGACCGCCCTGGATCAGGCGTTCTCCGAAACGCGCAGCTACGAGGACGCGCTCGGCGAGTACCAGTCGGCCCGCGACACACAAGTGCTCCCGATGTACGAGCTCACAGCGGAGTTCGCCTCGCTCGAGCCCCCGCCGGCCGAGCTCCAGCAGGTCCTGGCAGCCGTGCACGGGAATCAGACGGCGATGGACGACTTCGCACGGGTCATCGCCGGGATGACGTCGCCGGCGGATTTCTTCTCCGAGGAGAACGTCGGGCTCATCCTGGCCGCGGCGGCTTGAAAGCGGACCAGCGGCCCGTACTTGCTTCCCGTCGGCGACCGGCGAGACGATCTAGAGCGGGACCGCCTCGAGCTGCACGACGGAATAGCGTGCGTGCGTTTCGACGACGCGTTCACTCTCGAGCTCGTGACCGGGCTTCACCCAGAACCGGCTGGAGCTCGACCGGCTACGACTCAGCTCCTCCTCCGTCAGCTCGAGACGTGCGTTGCACCGGAGGTCCGCGCACTCGCAGCCGAAGCCTGATCCCGCGCTGTCCTCGCCGTTGCGAACTGCCTTCAGACGATGATTCAACGCCACTTGCCGTTCTTTCATGCTCATCGCGTCCCCCTTTTGACTCGTCGGGCGAGCGCCTCTCGCGAACTCGCCGGTCTCAGGCGTTCGAAAAGGGGTGGGCGCGAAAGAAGAACTACCGCGACGCTGACCCTCATTGTATGCGCTGCGCCGAACGCGCACGTTGCGGGATGAAGGCGGCGTAGAGTGTCCCGAATGGATGCTCCCGCAGCGACCACGAAGCCGAGGCTCCGCGGGGTCTTCCACGAGATCGGCTTCTATGCAGCGATCGCTCTCAGCGTACCGCTCGTGCTCACGGCGGACGAAGGGAGGCCGAGGTTCGCCGCGATCGTGTTTGCGAGCTGTCTCGCCTGTTGCTTCGGCGCGAGCGCGCTGTACCACCGGCCGACCTGGCCTCCGGCCGCGCGCCGGCGGCTGGCGCGGCTCGATCATGCCGGCATCTACCTGCTGATCGCCGGGACGTACACGCCCTTTGGCCTGCTCGTCATGTCAGCAGGGTGGGCGGTACCGGTGCTGTCGGTGGTGTGGGGCGGCGCGGCGCTCGCAATCGTGCTCAAGCTGTTCTGGTCCGACACGCCGAAGTGGATCTCGGCGGTGATCGGTCTCTCCCTTGGCTGGGTGGGTGTGGTGGCCTTCTCGGAATTGCTCAAGGTCGGCGTTGCCGGACTGGTGCTCGTGCTGGTGGGCGGACTTCTCTATTCCGCGGGAGGGATCGTCTACGCCCTCCGCCGGCCGGATCCGGTCCCTGGCGTCCTCGGTTACCACGAGCTCTTCCACGTACTGACCGTCGCGGCTGCCGGCTGTCAGTTCGCGGCGATTGCATTCTTCGTTCTTCCTCTTGGGTGAGCGAAGCTGTCGCGGCGCTAGGGGCGTAACACACTCGACCCGGACTAGTGACGGCTGCGCGCCACGATCCCGCGGGCGCGGTGGCGTGCGACGTTGAAGGAGCTCCACGGATCGCCTCCGGCCAGGCGCTCGGCGAGAGGCTCCAGCGCGGCGTGTTCGAGGGCCGGCGGAAGCGCGGCGATGGCGGGGGCTGCGTCTGCGCTCAGCTCCTGGAGGTAGCGCACGTCGAGCCGGCCGCTGTCGCGCCAGCGGTCCACGTTGCGCTCGGCGATGAGGCCGTCGGGGTTGGCGAGGGAGAAGGCGAGCAACGCGAGCGCCGAGCCGACGCTCGCCGCCGGCGCGAAGCGGCGGCGAGCGCCGGCCGAGAGGCCCGCCGCGATGACGAGCGCGAAAAAGCCGCCGAGCCAGAGCGCCGCCGCTTCGGCAGCCAGCCGCGAGCGCGTGAGCCCGAACGCCTCCTCGTAGAGGAGCAGCCGCCGCACGGCGGAGGCGAGCACCACAAGGGTCAGGAGGCAGAGGAGACCGAGAAGTGCATCCCGAAGACGCCGGTGAGACCCGCGCGCGGGCCGGGCGATCTCTGCGGCTGCGGCGACGATCCCGAGCGTGAGTCCGGACGCGGCGAGGAGCTGCCAGAAGCCCTGCCGCGCGTACTCGGCGTAGGTGAGCCCGGCGGTCTCGAGGACGTGATCGTGGCCGCCGAAGAAGACGGTGAACTGGACTGCGACGAAGGAGGCGAACAGGCCGTCGAGGAGCGCGAGCGGGATCGCCCACTCCAGTATGCCGAGCGGGCGCGGCACGACGATCCGGCGAGCGGCGAGCGGCCGCCGGGCGGCGAGCGCAAGGCCGAGCGCCGCCGCCAGCACGAGCCCGAACGCCGCCACGCGACCGGGGAGCGAGGCCGCCGACGGAAGCGGAAGCGCCTGGGCCGTCTGCGCGAATGCAGCGTCAGCGGTCCAGAAGAGGACACCGAAGGGGAGGACGACAAGGCTGCCGAGGAGAGCACCGCGGACGGCGGGGGCCGCACCCGCGGGAGGCGCGGGAGCGACGGAAGGCGCCTCGCGGAGACGAAGGAGCGGCGCCGCCAGGGCAACGACCCTGGGACCGGAGACTGCGAGCGTTGCGAGCCCCCATGCGGCCGTCAGGTCGAGCGCGATCACCCAGCCGGCGTCGCGCAGGGCGCACATGGCGACGAGCGCGAGCGCCGGGAAGCCGTAGAGGATCGCCCGCCGGCCGAGCGCGCCCGTCCGCTCGAGAGCCAGGGCGACCAGGAGGGCGACGAGAAAGGCTCCGAGCCCGAGAGCCCGACCAGGGAGAAAGAGAGCCGCGGCGAGGGCAGCGGCCAGCGCCGCGGCTCTCACCGCGGCAGCTCGACGACGAGCCGGCAACCCTCCTGCTGCTCTGTTGCGACCCAGATTCGGCCACCGTGCAAGTCGACGATCCAGCGCGCGATCGCGAGCCCGAGCCCGCTCCCACCCTCGGCCGCGGAGCGGGCGCCGTCCGAGCGGTAGAAGCGCTCGAACACGCGCTCGGACTCGCCGGCCGGAATTCCCGGCCCTTCGTCGACGACCTCGAGCCGCACGGTCCCGTTCCCGCCCTCCGCCCGAAGCAGCACGAGGCCGCCGCGCGGCGAGTGGCGAACGGCATTGGCGACCAGGTTGGAGAACACCTGCCGCAGCCTCGTCTCGTCTCCGTCCAGCGCGAGCGGCTCCGACGCGACCTGCGTCTCGACCCGGATGTCACGGATCTCGGCGCGCGTGCGCCATTCGTCCGCCACCTGGGCAAGGAGCGCGGCCGCGCTGAACGTCGAGCGCTCGAGCGGAACAGCGCCGGACTCCAGCTTGGAGAGGTCGAGCAGCTGAGAGACCAGATCGCCGAGCCGCTCGACCTGGGTGAGCATCGCCCGCAGCGTCGCGCGATCCGCCCTCTCCACTTCGTCGACGAGGTTCTCGAGCTTGGCGCGCAGCGCTCCGAGCGGCGTTCGCAGCTCGTGCGAGACGTTGGCGACGATGTCGCGGCGCAGCCGATCGACCTCGGCCAGCTCGGCCGCCATCGTGTTGAAGGCCCGCGCCAGCTCTCCGACCTCGTCCCGCGAGGTCGCCGTCACGCGACGGTCGTATTTCCCGCGCGCCATCGCCCGAGCCGCAGCGACCATCTCGCGAAGCGGCGAGGTCATTCCATGCGCGAGAACCTGAACCATCGCGAGAGCCAGGACCGCGGCCACGACCCCGGTGATGAGCGGAGAGAGCCCCGCACGGTCTCCGAGCGAGACGACGACGACCGTCACCGCCACAGCGGCGACGATCACGAGCCCGAGCTTCAGCTTGATCGAGCGGGCAAAGTCGAGCGGCCTCACGAGCGCTCTCCGGGACCGAACGCGTAGCCGACGCCGTGCACCGTGCGGACGACGTCGGGCCCGAGCTTGCGGCGGAGCGCGCGGACGTGTGAATCGACGGTGCGCTCGCCTGCCGGAACCTCGTGCCCCCACACCTCCTCGAGCAGCCGGGCGCGGCTCAGAACGACCGTCGGCGTGCGCACGAGGCGGTGGAGGAGGTCGAACTCCTTCGGCGTCAGCCTCGCCGCCCGTCCGTCGAGGCTCGTCGTCCTCGCTGCCGGATCGATGACCAGCCCGCCGATCCGGATCGGGTCACCGTCGAGGTCGACGCTGGCCGTCGTCCGGCGGAGGAGCGCACGGACGCGCGCGACGAGCTCACGCGGGCTGAAGGGCTTCGTCACGTAGTCGTCGCCCCCCACTCCGAGACCCACCTCGAGATCGGCCTCAGAGTCACGCGCCGTCAGCATGAGCACCGGGACGCGCCGGTCACGCTGGATGCGGCGGCAGACCTCGAGCCCGTCGAACCCCGGCAGCATGAGGTCGAGGACGACGAGATCGGGTCGGAAGCGCCGACAGAGATCGACACCTGCCGGGCCGTCCTCCGCGACTTCGACCTCGAAGCCCTCCGCCTTCAGGCGCGCGGCGACCGACTCGGCAATCGTCGCCTCATCCTCGATGACTGCGATCCGACGCCCGTCCATCACTCGCAGCGTAGGCGAGCGATGTCACGAAGTCGCCGCTATTTCGTGGAGATTTCGTGCAGAGCCGCGTCGCCGCTGGTGGGAGCGACGACAGACGCGCGCCCTAGTCCAGGCTCAACGGCAGCCGTTCGTCCTGCTGCGACAGCACGAACTGCTCGGATGCGAGCGCGCGGTAGAGGCGGAGCCGGGCGGACGGCCCCACGTCGCCCGGTGCCCACTCCTCCCCTCCCTGCGCGACCGACCGCGCCGAGAAGACCGCCATGCCGCGCTCGACCTCGCCGGGCGCGGTGACCTGCTCTGCGCGCGCCGCCATGTACACGCCCTTTCCGGTGCCGCTCGGCACGGTCGAGTCGAAGATGACGATGCCGACCTCGGGACGTACGGCGATGTTCCGGGAGTGCCTGGCGTCGGGCTTCGAGACCCAGAAGAACTCGCGGAGCGACGCCGGCGCATACCAGACCGGCGACGCCCACGGCAGCCCGTCGGCGTCGGCCGTGCCGAGCGTCATGTAGCGGTTGGCGTCGACGATGGCTCTCGCCATCGCCTTGCGCTCGGGCATCTCCATCAGGCGGGGATTCTCGCAGGCGCGCCGAGCATGGGACAGCGATCAGCTCGCCTGCTCGAGCGAGAACGAGAAGCGAGCGCCGCCGCCGGGATTCGGCTCGAGCCTGACCTCGCCGCCCATGCGCTCGACGAGCTCACGGACGACATAGAGGCCGAGGCCCGTGCCGCTCGGCTGGCGCTCCTTGGCCTCGGACGCGCGGTAGAAGCGCTCGAAGACGCGCTCGCTCTCCTCCGGCGCGATCCCGATTCCGCGGTCGGAGACCGCGATCTGGACTCGGCCCTCGGACGACGTGACGGAGACGAGGATCTCTGCGACCTCGGGCGAGAACTTGAGGGCGTTGTCCAGCAGGTTGTCGAGCACCTGGCGCAGGCGCTCCGGATCGGCCCGCGCGAGGGGAGCCTCCACGTGCTCGAACGCGATCCTCGCTTCCCGGCGAGCGCGCTCGCGAGCTCTCTGGACGGCCTCCTCGACGATCACGGCGGCGCTGGTCGCCTCGAGCGCGAGCTCGAAGGCGCCGGCCTCGAGGCTGCTGGCCGTCAGGATCGAGTCGACCACCGCGCGCAGACGCTCGGCCTCCGCGACCATGACGTGCAGGAGCCGCTCCCGCTCGGCGGCTCCGAGCGAGCTGCGGTGGAGAAGCGTCTGCGCGCCGCCGTAGACGGAGGCGAGGGGCGTTCGAAGCTCGTGCGAGGCCGTGGCGAGCAGCACGCTGCGGTCCTTCTCGCGCTCCAGCTCGGCGGCGAGCTCGGCGCGCTCGCGCGCGAGCAGCGCCTGGTCGGCCTCCGACTGCTTCCGCCGCGTGATGTCGACCAGATAGCCGACCGCGAAGGTCTCCTCGCCGCCGAAGGCCACCGACTGGTCCTGGACCCAGACGACGCTCCCGTCGCGGGCGAGCAGGCGGTACTCGGCGTGGAAGAGCTCATGCGCGTCGTTCGACCTCTGGATCGCGCGCAGGACCCACTCACGGTCGTCCGGGTGAAGGATGCGGGCGAAGAGATCTGGCTCCTCCACCCACTGCTCGACCGGGTAGCCGAGCATCTCCTCCGCCTGCGGGCTCATGTAGAGCGCCGAGCTGACGTCGTCGAGCGCATCGACGTAGACGACGAGCGGCAAGGCCTCGAGCAGGCGGCGGAAATCGATGGCCGGCAGGCGCCGGTCCCCTCGCTCGCTGCGGCTCACCTTCGGGTCATCTGCGATGGGCGATGCTCCTCTGCCGCTGCATCTTCACCGATGACCTCCGCGCCGGTCGACTGACGGAGGCGTGCCGGCGAGCTAATCCGCGGCAGCCGGTGGAAGCCCTTCCCGCGCGATGCGCGAGACGAACCTTGCGCTCGAACGCACCCGGCGCTCCAGCGTGTCGAAGTCGACGTGGACGATGCCGAAGCGGTAGCTGTATCCGTGCGGCCACTCGAAGTTGTCCAGGAGCGACCAGACGAAGTAGCCGCGCAGCGGCAGGCCGCGCTCGACGGCGGTGAGCGCGGCCTCGAAATGACGCTCGAGGAAGCTGATGCGCTCGGGATCGCTCGTCGGATCGGCAGCGTCGAGCGGATAGGCGGCGCCGTTCTCCGTCACGTAGAGCGGCAGGTCGCCCGTCCGTGAGGCTGCGAACTCGAGCACCTCGACGAGGCCGGCGGGATAGACCTCCCAGCCCATCTCGGTCAGCTCACTCCCGTCGGCCGAGGCGAGCTCGGGCAGGAAGGGCGAGCGGACGAGGTGGCGGCAGTAGTAGTTGACGCCGAGGAAGTCGAGCGGCGTCGCGATGAGGTCGAGGTCGCCGTCCCTCACCTCGTCGCGGCGCCAGCCTGCGAGGCGCACAGACTCCTCTGGATAGCCGCGGCCGGCGATCGGGTCGAGGTACCAGCGGTTGAGCCGATCGTGCGCCAGAATCGCCGCTTCCTGGTCGAGCATGTGCGAGGTGGCCGGATGCTTCGGGTGGAAGTTGAGGACGATCCCGACCTCGACCTCCGGGGCCGAGGCCCGAATCGCCGCGGCGGCAAGGCCGTGGGCGACGAGGAGGTGGTGCCCCGCCGCCAGGGCCGCTCCCGGCTCCGTCCGCCCGGGCGCATGCGAGCCGATGCCGTACCCGTGCTCGGCGACGACGTACGGCTCGTTGATCGTGGCCACGTGCCGGAGGCGGTCGCCCAGCCGCTCCGCCACGATCCCGGCGTAGCGGGCGAAGGCCTCCGCGGTCGCGCGCTCGGGCCAGCCGCCGGCGTCCTCGAGCGCTTGCGGCAGATCCCAGTGATAGAGCGTCGCGTACGGCTCGATGCCGTGCTCGAGGAGCTCGTCGACGAGGCGGTCGTAGAAGTCGAGGCCCGCCTGGTTGACCGCGCCGGAACCGTCGGGGACGATCCGCGGCCACGCGATCGAGAAGCGGTAGGAGTCGAGGCCGAGCTCTCCCATCAGGGCGACGTCCTCGCGATAGCGGTGGTAGTGGTCGCAGGCGATGTCACCGGTGTCCCCGTTCCAGACACGGCCCGGTGTGTGCGCGAAGCGGTCCCAGATGCTCTCGCCGCGACCGTCCGCCGCGACCGCGCCCTCGACCTGGTAGGACGCCGTCGCGGTTCCCCAGACGAAGCCGGCCGGAAAGCGCCGACCTCCCGCCGGCTCCTGCGCGCGCTCCGGGTCGAGGATCGGCCGGCTCATCCCTTGACCGCCCCTTCGAGGATCCCCCCGACGATCTGCTTGCCGAGCAGTGCGAAGACGACGAGCACGGGGACGGTGCCTACGAGCGTCCCCGCGAGGATGATGGAGCGGTCGGGGACGTAGCCCTGCCCGAGGCTGTTGAGCGCAACCTGCACGGTTGGGTTCTGGCTCGACAGGGCGATGATCGGCCAGAAGAAGTCGTTCCAGGCCGTGAGGAATGTCAGCATCCCGAGCACCGCCATCGCCGGACGGGCGGCCGGGAGGACGATCGAGCGGAAGATGCGGAAGGTGGAGGCGCCGTCGACGACGGCCGCCTCGATGATCTCGGTGGGAAGCGCCCGGATGAGGTACTGCCGCATGAAGACGACGCCGAAGGCGCTGACGAGGGTCGGCAGGATCACGGCCTGCAGATGGTTCACCCAGCCGAGCTTCGCGACGAGGATGAAGAGCGGGACGACGCCGAGCTGGGCCGGCACCATCATCGTCGCGAGGAGGAGGATGAGCAGCGCTGTGCTGCCGCGAAAGCGGAGCTTCGCGAACGCGAACCCGGCGAGCGTGCAGAAGAAAACGGTCCCGAGCGCGATCGCTCCGGCGACGACGAGCGAGTTCAGGAGGGCCCTGAACATGTCCACCTGGTCGAGGGCGTCCCTTATGTTGGAAAAGAGGTTTCCGCCCGGCGTGAGCGGAGGCGGCGTCTTCGAGATGTCCGCGTTGGTTCGCGACGCCGCGACGACCGTCCAATAGAGCGGAAAGATGGCGAGCACCGTCGTCAGCGTGAGGACGACGTACGTAACCGGGCCTCCGCGGCGCTCGCCGACGGTCCGGCGGCCGAGGAACCTGCGCGGGCTCGCGACGGCGCTCACGCCGTCCTCCCCTTCCGGCCAAGCGTGAACGCGCTCCTGCCGCGCGCCGCGAGCAGCGCGTTGATCCCGACCGCCACGATGATGATGAGGAACATCGTCCAGGCCGTCGCCGCAGCACGACCGAGCTGGAAGTTGAACCAGCCTTGCTCGTAGAGAAGGAGACCGAGGGTCTGGTACTGATGGTCGGCGCCGCCCGAGTGGCCGCCGGCGCCGCCGAAGAGGAGAGGCTCGCCGAAGAGCTGGGTCGCTCCGATCGTCGAGATGATGATCGTGAACACGATCGTCGGCCAGATCCCCGGGACGGTCACGTGGCGGAACTGATGCCAGCGGTTCGCGCCGTCCACCTCCGCCGCCTCGTAGAGGTCCTTCGGGACGGCCTGCATCGCCGCGAGGTAGATGAGCGCGTTGTAGCCCGTCCAGCGCCACGTGACGATCGTCGAGATTGCGATCTGCGACGACCAGCGACCGCTCTCCCAGTCGACGTTGTCGAAGCCGAAGACCCCGAGGAACGAGTTGATGAGGCCGAAGTCACGGCCGAAGAGCATGGCGAAGACGATCGTCGCGGCGGCGACCGAGGTCGCATACGGCATGAGGAGCGAGACACGCCAGAACGTCGATCCCCGGACCTTGCAGTCGAGGGCGTAGGCCAGTCCGAGCGCCATGAGGAGCTGCGGCACCGTCGAGATGACGCCGATCGTGAATGTGTTGGTGACGGCGTTCCAGAAGCGGTCGTCATGGATGAGGCGTGTGTAGTTGTCGAGCCCGACCCACGTCATTTCGTCGGTGTTCTGGAGCGCGACGCTGTGGAGCGAGACCCACGCCGTGTAGACGAGCGGAAAGAGGCCGAACGCGAAGAAGAGGAGGAAGAACGGCGAGACGTAGGCGTACGGCGAGAAGCGCTGGTCGAGCTTCGTCAGCCGCGTGCGCCACGGGCGCGGGGCCGCCGGCTCCACGGGGAGCGTGAGCGCTCCGGCGAGCTCGGTATCGGTCCTGGTCTTCACCACGATGGTCGCCTAGGTGATTGATCGGGAAGTGTGGTGCCGTCGGGGGCGCTCATGACCGAGCGTGGCGTCAGGCGAAGCGTCATGGGCGTCATCCGGCAGTGCCACGGTTTCCGGTCAATTTCCGATCGATCATCCGCGGGCGTCCGGCGGCCCCCGACCATACAGCCCAGCCGGGAGCCGCCGGTGAGGAGGGCAGGCCGGGCAGCGGCTCAGCCGATCGCGTTCGCGATGTCGTCGAGCGTCTTCTGCCAGGCCGTGTCGGGATCTTCGCCCTGTTGCTCGATCCGAAGGAGGCCGTTCGAGATCGTGTCCTTCACGACGCCGTCCTTCGGCCCGAGCGTGGCGACGGTGAGGTTGTCGGCCGACTCCTTGAAGAGCTCGCCCACGGGGGCGTTCGAGAAGTACTCGTCCGTCGCCGCGGCCACCGCCGAGTCATCCGCCGCGGTCGAGCTCGACGGGAAGTGCTGCGCCTGCGTCCACATCTTCACCTGCTGCTCGGGGGCAGTCAGCCATTCGATGAGGTCGTAGGCCTGCTCCTTGTGCTCGCTGGCGGCCGGAATGGCGAGGTACGAGCCGCCCCAGTTGCCGCCGCCGCCCGGGATAGGAGCGACGTCCCACTTGCCTGCACCCGAGTCGCCGGCCTGGCCCTTGATGTAGCCGATCATCCAGGCCGGGCAGGCGATCGTCGCGAAGCGCCCGTTGGCGAAGGCCTGGTTCCACGGCTGGTCGAACTGCTTCAGCTTCGCGCTGAGACCTGCCTGGATCGCCTGGACGGCGAGATCCCAGGCTTCCTTCACCGCCGGGTTGGTGTCGTAGATCGGATTGCCGTCCGCGTCGTAATACTGCGTCTCCGACTGGCCGATGATCGCGTTGTAGTAGCCGGATGCGCTGTCCATGAACGCGGAGTCCCCGGGGGCGTTCGCCGCGTACTGCTTGCCGACCTCGATGAAGTCGGGCCAGGTCTGCCACATCGAGGCAAGCTCGTCGCGGTCGGTCGGCAGGCCGGCCTGCTTGAACAGGTCGGTCCGGTAGCAGATCGCGAGCGGGCCCGTGTCGGTCCCGAGGCCGACGACTGCGCCGTCCGGGCTCGTCGCGGCGTCCCACTTCCACGGGAAGAACGTGTCCTTGATGTCGTCGGCGCCGAGATCGCGCAGGTCGACGAACTTGTCCGCCTGCGTCTGCGTCACCTCAGCGATCCGCGCCACCTCGATGCCCTGCACGTCGGAGAGACCCGCGCCCCCGGCGAGATGGGTCTGGAGGGCCTGGTAGTAGTCCTGCTCGAACTCGATGCTCGTCTCCTTGATGGTGACGTTCGGGTGGAGCTTCATGTACTCGTCGTAGAGCCCGGCCTCCTTGTAGCCGAACGTGCCGAAGAGGCCGACCGTGAGCGTCACCTTCTCGTTCGCCGCCGCGTCCGCGTCCTCCGGCCCGCCCGAGCTCGTGCCGTCGCCGCCGCAGCCGAGGACCGCCAGGACCAGACCGGCTGCGACCGCGAGCAGGGGAACGATCCGCGCCCACGTTGACGACGCCTTGCATGGCTTCAGCATTTCGACCTCCTCGAGGAATCCGCTCGGGAGCCCGCCGGCTCCGCCGCCCGAAGCGCTCTATCCGATGTAAGCGCTTTCATTGGAAGCGCTTACATTACACTGCAACCGTCCACGTGTAAAGGAGGCGGAGACGAAGAGCGCGGAGAAGCAGTCCGACGGCGGTCGCCCGCTCCCGACGATCGCGGAGGTGGCGCGACTCGCGACCGTCTCGACGGCGACCGTCTCGCGAGTCGTCAACGGCTCGCCCAACGTGCGGCCCGCGACGCGCGAGGCCGTCCTGCGCGCCATCGAGCAGCTCGGCTACATCCCCAACCGCGCCGCCAGGACGCTCGTGACCCGGCGGACGGACACGATCGCCCTCGTCGTCTCCGAGTCCGAGACACGCGTCTTCTCCGACCCGTTCTTCCCGAGGATCGTCCGCGGCGTCTCCGCAGCGCTCGCCCAGACGGATCTCCAGCTCCTCCTCCTGATGGCCCGCGACGACCGGGAGCACGCGAAGGTCGAGCGGTACGTGCGCCAGGGTCACGTCGACGGAGTCATCCTCATGTCGCTCCACGGCGACGACCCGCTCCCGACGACGCTTCCCGGGTTGGGCGTCCCGACCGTTCTCGTCGGCAGGCCCCGGGGCGACGAGCGGCTGCCCTGGGTGGACGCCGACAACCGCGGCGGCGCCCGCGCCGCGACGGCGCACCTGCTCGCGGCCGGGCGGAGGAACGTCGCCACGGTCACCGGCCCGATCGACATGACGGTCGGCGTCGATCGCTTCGACGGCTACCGGGACGCCTTGCGCGAGGCGGCGCGCCGCTTCCGGAAGAAGCTCGTGGCGCACGGCGACTTCAGCAGGGACTCGGGCGCGCGCGCGGTGAGGGAGCTCGTCGCACGGGTGCCGGAGGTGGACGGCGTCTTCGTCGCCAACGACCCGATGGCGCTCGGCGCCCTCGAAGCGCTGCGCTCCCTCGGACGCCGCGTCCCGGACGACGTGGGCGTGATCGGGTTCGACGACGTCGCCGACGCCGCCGCCAGCGACCCGCCCCTCACGACGGTCAGCCAGCCGCTCGAGCAGATGACGAAGGCGATGGCCGAGCTTCTGCTCCGGCGCATGAACGGTCTCGGCGAGGAGGACGAGTCGGTCGTCTGTGCGACCCACCTCGTCGTGCGCGCCTCGACCTGACCTCGGAGACCCGTAGCCAGGGCGTGACCCAAGCCGCCACCCCCCATCCGTTTTCGCCATGCCCGAAGCCGCGGGATCCTCCTGCGGAGCAGGGGAATCGCTGGCGAGTCGCACGAGCCCCCTGTCCAGCTTCGCCGTGGGCCGGTGACCAGGCATGGGCCACGGCCGCTGCAGACATGGCCGGTGCCAGGCACCGGCCATGTCGGTTCGGGACCGGACTGGATCTCAGGCGGCCACGGCTCTGCCTGAGCTACTCCAGGTCTTCCTGGATGATGCGCGGCGAGGCGTGGATGCAGACGATGTCAAGGCGCTCGCTTCCGATGTTCTTGAACTTGTGCGGCGTCTCCGGTCCGACCACGACGATGTCGCCGGGCCCGGCCTCGACCTCCTCGCCGTCGGCGGTGAACCGGGCCCGTCCGCTCCGGACGATCCAGGTCTCCGCGTACGGGTGCCTGTGCAGGTCGGGACCTGCGCCCGGCTCGTTGTAGACGAGGAAGAACGAGACCCCCGAGCCATGCGGCTCGCCCTCGAAGGTGAGGGTGCCGCCGGGGCTGCGGGGGATCTCGCCTTCCCGGATCAGGCGGTGCACTAACCGCCGCTCACCAGCGAGTTGACCTTCGCCATCCGGATCTGGTTGCCGGACGGATCGCGGATGCCGGCGTCGATGCCGTAGGGCTGCTCGGTCGGCTCCTGCGAGAACTCGACGCCGCGGCCCTTCAGCTCTTCGTAGCTCGCCTGCACGTCGTCGCTCGCGAAGAAGAGTCCGCCGATGACGCCCTTGCTGATCAGGCTCTTGATCTGCTCGGCCGTCTCGGCCTCGAAGACCGGCGGGCCGGGGACCGCCATCAGGGCGATGGAGACGTCCTTCTGGCCAGGTACGCCGACGGTCAGCCAGCGGAAGTTGCCCATCTCCGGCACCGTGACGTCGCCCCGGAGTTCGAGGCCGAGCTTCTCGGTGTAGAACTCGAGCGCCTCGTCCTGGTCGTGCACCCACACGGAGACGTTGGTGAGACTCGTTAGCATCGTTTTCCTCCTTCTCGATTGAACGGTTCGGAGGCCAAGCTAGTCGGCCGCAGCACGGGTGTCTTCTCCAAAACTGCTGTTGGGAGCCGTCCAGGCGAGGATGACGCAGGTCGGGATCCGCGCGCGATGCGAAGCCGGTGGGTGAGCAGCGCGATAGGCCGTCGGTGAGAGCCCGAAGGCGCGCCCGAAGCTCGTCGTGAACGACCCCACGCTCGAGAGGCCGACCCTGAAGCAGATGTCGGCGACGGAGCGATCGGTGTTGCGGAGGAGCTCGGCCGCCCGCTCCAGACGCCGGGCGAGCAGGTACTGGTGTGGCGTCTTACCGAAGGCGCGGCGGAACTCCCGGCTGAAGTGCGCCGGTGAGAGCCGGGCGGCGCGCGCAAGCTCCGGCACGTCGAGCGGCTCTCGAAAGCGCGCGTCGGCGAGATCCTTCGCTCGCAGGAGATGGCGCGCCGGCGGAACCGGCGTGATCTTCACTTCGGCCTGTACGTCAGAACCACGACGCCGTCCGGCCCGACGGCCTTCGCCTCCGCCAGCTGCAACGTCTTCGTTCCGTCCGTGGCGCCGAAGAGCCGCTTGCCGGCGCCGAGGACGACCGGGAAGACCATCAGACGGTACTCGTCGACGAGGTCGTGCTCGACGAGCAGGTCGACGAGCTTCACGCTTCCGTTCACGAGGATGTCGCGGGCGACGTTCTCCCGGAGCGCCGCGAGCTCCCGGCTACGTCGCCCGAGATCACGGTCGTGTTGTTCCAGGCCGGATCTCGCAGGGTGCTCGAGACCACGTACTTCGGCATCGTGTTGAACTTGTCGGCGAACTCCCCTTCACGGGACGGCCACGCCTCCGCGAACCCCTCGTACGTGACCCGCCCGAGCAAGAGCGCCTCGCTCGCCATCAGCTCGTCGAGCTTGAACTGGTCGCCCTCGTCGCCGCGATCGAACTGGAAGACCCACCCTCCTCGCTCGTGGCCCTCGGACCCGCCCGGGTCCTCGATGACGCCGTCGACGGTAACGAACTGCGTTACGACGATCCTGCCCATCCTCGACCGGCACGTTAGCGAGGGCTCGCCGGATTTGACGGCGGCGGCGTTCGAGGCGGAGAATCGCCGAATACGGAAGGAGTGAGATGTCCTGGAATCTTGCGGGGAGCTACCTCGAGACGTGCTCGTGTGAGCTCATCTGCCCGTGCAACGCCTCGTTCGCACACGGAGCCACCTACGACCACTGCTGCGTCGCGCTCGTCTTCCAGATCACCGAGGGCGAGGTGGAGGGAACCGACGTCGGCGGTCTCAACGTCGCCGCGATCGCAGAGACGCCGAAGATCATGACCGACGGAAACTGGCGGCTCGGCATCTTCATGGACGAGCGGGCCTCAGAGGAGCAGACCGAGAAGCTCCTCGGCGTCTTCAGCGGACAGCTCGGCGGGCCGATGGAGGCCCTCGGGCCGCTCGTCGGCGAGAACCTCGGGGTCGAGCGCGCGCCGATCGAGATTCAGGACGACGGCCTGCGCCACAGCGTCAAGGTCGGCGACGCGATCGACTTCGAGATCGAGGAGATCGTGCCCTTCGGAGTCGAGACCGGCGAGCCGGCGCGGATCGCGGGGATCTTCCATCCCGTCGCCTCCGAGTTCAATCTCGCCGAGGCGAGGCGCTCGAACATCAACGCGTTCGGGATCGAGTACGAAGGGCGCTCGGCGCTCACGTCCTCCTCCTTCTCGTGGGCCGCCTGACACGGACGCAGGCTCGATGAGCGCCTACTCCGAACCGCGCCGGCCGCTCTCCCGGCCGAGCGGGGTGACCATCGTCCTCCTGCTCCTCGGCGCCGCGCTCGTCACCTGGATCGTGACCGTGAACCGGATGCGGGGCATGGACGCCGGCCCGGGTACCGACCTCGGCGGGCTCGGCTGGTACATGGGGATCTGGGTGACGATGATGGCCGCGATGATGGTGCCGTCGGCCGCGCCGATGGTCCTCATCTTCCACCGGGTCTCGAGCGAGCGGGCGAAGCGCGGGCAGAGCTTCGTCCCCGTCTGGGGCTTCGCGCTCTGCTACCTCGCCGTCTGGGCCCTCTACGGGCTTCTCGCCTACGGCCTCTACCGCCTGGTCGTCCATCTCGACTTCGGTTTCCTCGCCTGGGACAGCGGCGGACGCTACGTCGCGGGCGGCGCGATCGCGGCCGCCGGGCTCTACGAGCTGACGCCGCTCAAGTCGGTTTGCCTGCGCCACTGCCGCGGTCCGCTCCACTTCGTCATGGGCCACTGGCGGCCGGGGCGGCTCGGCGCTCTTCGGATGGGCTTCGAGCACGGCGCCTTCTGCGTCGGCTGCTGCTGGGGGCTCATGATCGTGCTCTTCGCGCTCGGGATCATGAGCCTGACCTGGATGGCCGTCGTGGCGGCGCTCATCTTCGCGCAGAAGGTGCTCCCGTTCGGCGAGCGCCTGATGCGCGCCTTCGCGGTCGCCTTCCTCGCGGCGGGGATCTGGGTGGCGGCGGCGCCGGGAAGCGTGCCCGGCCTGACGCTGCCGAACTCGGACGCGGCCGACCGCGCCCGGATGCGGATGATGGGGCAGACCCCCGGCGACGGCATGACTCCCTCCGGCGGCATGAATCCGGCCGGCGATATGGGGCAGATGGATCCCATGCAGAGCCCCTGACCGATCCGGCTCGGCTCCGATGAGCTCGCCTCCCGGTCGCGAGGAGGTCCGTGCCGCCGAGGTGATTGCGGCGCTTTGCCTCGCGACCGATCTCGGCACCGGCCTTCCGTTCGAGCACGGCCTCCAGAGCACGCTCGTCGCGATGCGGCTCGCGGACCGCCTGGGCGCCGACGAGAAGACAGCACGGCAGACCTACTACGCGTGCCTTCTCTTCTACTCGGGCTGCACGGCTGACGCCGACATCGTCGCCGAGATCTTCGAGCCGGACGCGCTCGCCCGCTACTTCAACCCGGTCATGTTCGGATCGCGAAGTGAGGTCTTCGGCGGGATCCTCCGCTCGCTCGCGCCGCCGGGAAGCCCTGCCCCCGTCCGCGCCGCGCGCGCCGCGCGCCGCCTACCGAAGGCGCTGCGCATGCACGGCTCGCACCTGACGGCGCTCTGCGAGGTAGCGCAGATGCTGACCGACCGGCTCGGGCTCGACCCTTCCGTCAGCGACCTCTTCGCTGTGCTGACCGAGCGCTGGGACGGTAAGGGCGAGCCGGGCCGGCTCCGGGGCGACGCGATCCCGCTCCCGCTTCGGATCGTGCACGTCGCGCGCGATGCCGCGCTGCATCGGGCACTGGGCGGGCCCGACGCAGCCAGAACCATCGTGCGAGAGCGGTCGGGAGGGGCGTTCGACCCCGCGATCGCGAAGCTGTTCGAGCGCGACGCCGCAGACATCCTCGCCTTCGACGCGCCCGGCTCGGCCTGGGACGAGACGCTCGCCTGTGAGCCGGGTCGGCCGCTCGTCCTCACGGGCGAGACGATCGACCGCGCCTTCGGTGCGATCGGCGACTTCGCCGATCTCGTTTCGCCTTACTTCGTCGGCCACTCGGCGGGCGTCGCGAAGCTGGTCGCTGATGCGGCTCGAAGATCCGGGCTCGCGGACGGCGAGGTTGCCGCGGCGAGGCGCGCGGCGCTCATGCACGAGGTCGGCCGCGTCTCCGTTCCCGTGTGGATCTGGCAGCGAGAGGGACCGCTGACAGCCGACGAGTGGGAGCGCGTCCGGCTGCACCCGTACCAGGCCGACCGGATCGTCGCCCACTCGCCGTTCCTCGCCGAGCTCGCGCAGGCGGCGACCTGCGAGCACGAGCGCCTCGACGGAAGCGGCTACCACCGCGGCGCCGCCGGTCCGGCGTTGAGCCGAGGCGCGCGATTGCTCGCGGCGGCCGACGTGTATCACGCACTCACGGAGCCACGGCCGCACCGTCTGGCGCGGGCCGCGCCGGAGGCTGCGGCGGTCGTGGCGGAGGAAGCCCGGGCCGGGCGCCTAGACGCGGACGCCGTAACCGCGGTCGTCGAGGCAGCCGGCGAGAAGTCGCCGCGCATCGAGCGGCCGGCCGGCCTGACCGAGCGCGAGGCACAGGTCATCGGCCTGCTCGCCCGCGGCCTCCAGACGAAGCAGGTCGCTCGCGCGCTCGGCATCTCCGCGAAGACGGCTGACCACCACATCCAGAACGCGTACGGGAAGATCGGGGTGTCGACGCGCGCAGCGGCGGCGCTCTTCGCCATGGAGCACGGCCTCGCGACCTGGGGAGAACTCCCCATGGCGTCTCGCCCCGCCTCCTCCTAGCGTCAGTCGCGTCGGAGCTGGACTCAACGAGGCGGGAGGCGGAATCATGAGCGCGGTTTCCACTGCATCCACGGAGAGTCCGCAGCTCGCGCGCTATCGCGCCGCCGAGCGCGCACTCTGGAGCCACTACGGCCTCGCGCCCACCGAGCGCTTCGTCGAGCTCGACTCGCCACCGGTGCGGCTCCGCATCACGGAACTCGGCTCCGGCCCACCGCTCGTGTTCGTCCACGGGACCGCGGGCACGGGTCCGGTCTGGGCGCCGCTTCTCCGCGAGTTGAGCGGATTCCGCTGTCTGCTCGTCGACCGGCCGGGCTGGGGCTTCAGCTCCCCGCTCGACTATTCGCAGCACGAGTACGGGACGGTGGTCGCGGACGTCCTCAGGGGCGTGCTGGACGCCCTCGATCTCGAGCGGGCCGACCTGGTCGGCGCCTCGATCGGCGACCTCTGGGCCCTTCGGACCGCGTCCGCGTATCCGCAACGAGTCGAGCGGGTCGTCCTCCTCGGTGGAGGGCCGCTCGTTTCCGAGATCGAGGTTCCGCCATTCATCCGGCTCGTAGCCTCGCCGCTGGGCGCGGTGATCGTCCGCCTGCCCCTCAAGCCCGGCCGGGTGCGCGCAATCCTGCGCGACGCCGGGCACGCGGTGAGCCTGGAGGAGGGACGAATTCCCGACGTCTTCGTCGACTGGCGCGCGTCGTTGGGACGGGATACCGACTCCATGAAGCACGAGCGCAACATGGTGCAAGCCATCGTGGCCGGGCGGGGCTTTCGTCCGGGGCTCACGCTCTCCGATGCCGAGCTCGCCGCGGTCGAGCAGCCGACGCTCCTCGCGTACGGGACGGCCGACCGGGTCGGGACCGTCGAGACCTGGAAGCGGGCCGTCGACCTCATCCCCGGCGGAGAGCTTCTCGTGATCGAGGGCGGCGGCCACATGCCGTGGCTCGACGACCCCGAGCGGGTCGCGGAGCGGATGCACCGCTTCCTCGACCGAAACGGGCGGGGCGGCGCTTCACAAGCCGCCCCGCCCGAGCCTGATTACGGAAGCGTCACGTAGGTCGCGAGGAATGAGCGCGCCGACGGCGTGTCGAGCCGGTAGTCGACGTTCGTCGCCCGGCACATTGCATCGCCGGTGATCGTCGTAGCCGCGACGATGTTGGTCTCGGTCGCCCCGGCGCCGAGGAAGTTCGGCCCGCCGGAGTCTCCGTAGCAGGTGCCTCCGTCACCGCGTGCGGGATTCATCGAGAGCTTCAGCCACGCCTTCGTGGCCGTCAGGAGCCTGCCCCTAGCGACGAAGCGCGTGTCCTCGTAGTGGAAGGTCGGGCCGTGGTCGATGGTCACCGACTGCGCCCCGTAGCCGACCGACGTGAAGCGCGTGCCGTGCGCGACGTTCGAGAGCGAGCCGGCCGTGGGAAGGCGGGCGGGTGTGATCCCCGTCACCGCGCTGTCGAAGACGACGACCGCCACGTCGTGAGGGTCGTTCTGGCCCCCGCCGTACGCCGGGTTCGCGTGCCAGGTGCCCCAGTGGGTCGTTCCGGTCGCCGAGTCGTAGTGCGAGTCGAAGGTGACCGCGACGCGGTTCACGCCCTGGTCGCAGTGCGCGGCGGTCAGGAAGACCTTCGGCGCGATGAGCGTGCCGCTGCAGGTCGTCCACGTGCCGTCGGAATATGCGACGGGGGCGAGCAGGGCGCCCACCTCCGGATGAGCGTTGCCGTCCGGCGCGCCGAAGGTGACGGCGCCCGCAGCGGACGCGAGGACGAGTGCCGCGGCGACGGCGCCGCAGGCGGCGAGAGCCCTCTTCATGTGTGTTACCCCCTTGTCGTTTCCCGGGCCAGCACGGTAGCGCGCGCCCCCACGCTTGCCAAGCGAGAGGCGAAGGAAATCCCGCTTTCGCCGGTCCAACCGACATGATCGTGGGAACGCGTTGATGGAGGGGGATGAAGCAGAGGCCGGCGCCCGAGCCCTCGCCAGCCGTTGTCGAGCAGGCGAGAAGGGGAGACGAGGCCGCATTCGGTGCGCTCCTCCGCCACTACGACCCCGGCCTGCGGGCGCTCGCGTTCCGCTTGCTCGGCGACGCGGAGCGGATGGACGACGCGCTGCAGGAGGCCTACATACGGGCCTTCCGCGCGCTACCTCACTTCCGAGGCGACTCGAAGCTCGGCACGTGGCTCTACCGCATCGTCTACAACGCCTGCATGGACGAGCTCGAGGCGGCGAGCCGCGTCGTCCAGCTTCCGCTCGAGAGCGTCGCGGAACGAGCCGATCCGCGCGCTGCGGTGGCGGAGTCCGTGGCCGACCGGAGTGACCTGGCGGTGGCGCTCGAGTCGCTGACGCCGGAGGACAGAGCCGCGGTGCTCATGGTGGACGCGCAGGGGTTCCGCTACCGCGACGCGGCCGAAGCCCTGGGCGTGCCCGAGGGAACGATCGCCTCCCGCCTGAACCGTGCCCGCGCGACGCTGAGGGATGCACTCGGCGGGCGGGCCGAAGGAGTGTCCGAACGATGACCGACCGCAGGACGAGCGAATACCGCGACGAGTCCCTCGGCGCCGCGCTGCGCGAGCTCGACGTGCCCGAGCACAGGCCGGGCTTCCACGACGAGCTGCGGCGACGGCTCACGGACGAGCGCGTCGTCCCTGTTCGGCCCGCACGGGCGCCGCGCCGGCGCTTCAACCGCCGCCGCGTCGGGCTCGCCCTCGTGGCGGCGGCAGTCGCGGCCGCCGTCGTCGCGATCGGCATCCCCCGCGGAGGCGACGAGTCCGACCGGCTGGGCGGGCCGGACGCCGCGTTCGCCGCGATCAAGGCGAAGGTCACGTCCACCCTCGAGTCGATGCGAAACCTGAGCGGCGTCCTCGTCTACGACGGTCCCGAGCGCGGAGACAAGAACCGCTGGCGCTTCACGCTGACGGCGAAGGGCGACTTCGCCCTCGTGGGACCGACCAGCGGCGAGCGGATTACCTACGACGCCTCGACCGGTGTCGCCCGCTCCGCCCAGCGCAGCGAGAGTCTGGGCGGCGGGCCGCTCTTCTACGCGGAGCGGACCGGAGTGGCGCCCGGACTACCCGACCCGTCTCCGCCGACCTGGCTCGTCCCGACCGACTTCGCCGCCTTCGTGCGAGCTCTCCTCGCCGCCGACGACGCGCGCGTCCAGGAGACGACCTACGACGGCCGTCCCGCCTGGGTGCTCGGCGTCGACACCGTCCCGAACGCGATCGTGCCCGAATTCACCGGCGACCGCTTCCAGATCACCGTCGACCAGGCCAGCGGAATGCCGGTGCGGGTCCTCGAGACGAAGAAGGGGGAGTTCCTGCGCGAGCTCAGGATCCGGAAGCTGAAGCTGAACTCCGATCTGGCGCCCGGAACCTTCCGCCTCGACTTCCCGTCCGGCGCCGAGGTGTCCCGCACGGACGAGGGCTTCGAGCGGGTCGGCCTCGGCGAGGTGGAGGGAGTCGTCGGCTACGCGCCGCTCGTCCCGAGCTGGGTGCCGAAGGGCTACGAGCTGGTGGAGGTCGCCGTCGCCAGGAAGGGAACGCCGACGGGTACCGAGGGCGGGAATCCCGTGTCGAAGATGGTCGTCTCGCTCTCGTACCGGCGCGGGCTCGACCAGTTCCTCGTCACGACGCGCCTGAACGCCGGCGGCCCGTGGAGCGACCCGCTCGCCACGGGTGAGGGCTTCGTGGACAAGCCCGAGCACGTGGTCCTCGAAGGCGGGGCTCTCGACGGACGCAGCGCCGATCTCCTCGTCGTCCCGCGCGGGATCCCGCACCTCTGGACGAAGACGGACGGCCTCGTCGTCACGGTCGGCGGGGCGCTCGGGCGAGCCGAGCTCCTGCGGGTCGCCGGCTCCCTCGCGGCCCGGTGAAGGATCGAGCGCCTCGGTCCGTCCAACTCGCAGACACTCGAACAGGGGGGAATGGTGACCAGCGAGACCTACTGGCTCAAGAACTGCCACGGATTCCGGGTTCGCTCGCCCAGGCGGCGGGTCGGGATCGTCGAGGACGTCCTCTACGGCGCCGAGCTCGACCGGCCCTCGGCGCTCGCGGTGCGGGGCGGGCTCTTCGGCGCGCGCGTCGAGCTCGTCCCGGTCGAGTCGGTCGAGGAGATCAGCCCGCGCGACAGGCAGATCTCCCTGCGCGAGCTCGCTCCTTCGACCGGATAGCGGTCAGGCGCCGGCGGCTCGACCGAGGCCGGCGACGATCGCCTCGACGCCGAACTCGAACGCCGCCTCGTGGTCGAAGCGGGAGAGGCTCGGCGCGAGCTCGACGATGCGCGGGAACTCTTCCGCCGAGAGATCGGGCGCGCGTAGGCGCTCGCCGGGGGCATCGAGCGTGAAGCCGCCGATCTCGGCGAGCGCGAACCCACGGGCGTAGCTGACCGCCAGTCGATAGGCGGACGAGGCGGAGTCCGCGTCGAACCCACCCGCGCGAAGCGCGCCGAGCAGGCGCTCGACCGGAGGCATCGCCGCGCGTGTGTTGAGCGGCCGCATCCCGACGAGCTGGAAGGCAGCCGGATGAGCAAGCGCGACGGCGCGGATCCCGCGCATGAACTGCCTGAGCGCATCGTCCCAGCTCTTCGCTGCCTCCGCCCCGGCCTCGATCCCTGTGACCATGACCTCGCTGAGTCCGTCGAGGAGCTCCGCCCTGCCCGCGACGTGGTTGTAGAGCGACATCGCCTCGACGCCGACCTCGCGACCGAGGCGACGCATCGTCAACGCCTCGGAGCCCTCGCGGTCGACGAGGGAGAGCGCCGCCTCGAGGATCCGGCGGCGCGTGAGGCGCACGCGTGTCGTCGGGGTCTCGGGCACGTTGACAGCTTACAGCGTAAGGTGTAATGCTTACGCTGTAAGTTTGATGAGCGTAGGAGGTCTGACCGGATGAGGAGACCAACAGCGAAACTTGTGGCGTTCGCGGTGCTCGTGGGCACGCTCGCCGCGGCCGGCACCGCCGCCGCGAGTGGCCTGAGCGGCGCTCGCAGCGCCACAGCCGGCTTCCACAAGCTCGCCCGCGGCCAGGCAGCCGACTACACGGCCAAGGTCGTGGACGTGAACGGCATCTCGTGCATCGCCGAGGCCGGCGAGGGCACGATGGGCGTCCACTGGCTGAACCCCGGGCTGCTCGACGACTCCATCTCGGCGACGTCCCCGGAGCTGCTCGTCTATGAGCCGCGCGCGCACGGCAAGCCCCGTCTGGTCGCGCTCGAGTACCTGATGATCAAGTCGGTCTGGGACGCGAGCCATTCGAGCCCGCCGAGGCTCTTCGGGCACGAGTTCATGGTGACGGAGGGGGGCAACCGCTTCGGGCTGCCGGCGTTCTACAGCCTCCACGCCTGGATCTGGAAGCACAACCCGAGCGGCACGTTCGCGATGTGGAACCCGAACGTGCATTGCCCCTGAGCTACCGAACTCCGGCAAACGAAGCTAGGAGAACCGAATGCCACTCTTCATGGACGTCCACTCGATCGATGGGGGCGTGTCTGCGCAAGAGGTCGCGGGCGCGCATATGCGCGACCTCGAGGAACAGGAGAGGCACGGCGTCAACTACCTCCGCTACTGGGTCGACGAGACCGAGGGCAAGATCTTCTGCCTGGTCGAGGCGCCGGACGCCGACGCCGCCCACACCGTCCATCGCCAGGCGCACGGGCTCGTCGCGGACGAGATCTACGCCGTGCAGGAAGGTTCGTGAGCGGTCAGGCCCCGCTCGCGCGGGCAATCGTGAGGCCCGCTCGCCGGAGGTGCGCCGACAGGTAGCGGACACCTTCCGGGCCGGCCGCGATCGAACGGCCCGCTCCCTTCGGGACGATCACTGCGCTTCCCTCCGCCAACGGCTGCGGCTCCCCGTCGAGGACGAGGGTCGCAGCGCCGGCGAGGACGACGATCAGGACGTCGCGCTCGTGATTCACGTGCTCGCCGACACCCCCGCCCGCCGGCCAGCCGAGCAGGGTCGCATTCAGATCGGCGCTCGCAGTTCCCCAAAGCGGCCCCTTCCCCTCGGGGGCGCGCAGGTCGACGACCTCTGTCTTCTCCTCGGCGGGGCCCGCTCCCTGGGCGACCGCGAAGGACTCGAGCTCGCGCTCTTCCACGGACGACTCGATGAGGGGGAAGAGCTCACGCTCCTCGAGGCGGATGTGGGCCTCCAGGGTCTCGCCGAGGAGACGCATGAGCCCGCCGTCGGGCTCGTCGGCAGCCGAGAGCTCGCGGACGAGCCCGCGCAGGACCTGGTGTTCGGCGAGGGCTCGGAGGAGCACGTCGGGCAGCTCCTGCTCCCGGCGGGCGAGGAGCGGGAAGAGCTCCTCCTCTTCCTCACGGAAGTGCCGATTCGTCTCGCCGGCGAAGAAGCGCACGAAGGCCCGGCCCGCCTCGGCTCGCGCGCCTGCATCGCCGCCGGCCGCCTTGACGAGCCTGCGGGCCTCGACGAGCCCGTGGTGGTGGTCGTGCGAGAGCGGGACGAGTGCTGGATGGCGCTTCATGGCGAGCCGCGCCGCGAGCCGCTCAGCCCGTGGCGATGAAGACGTTCTTGAGCTCGGTGTAGTAGTCGAGCGCGTGCGGGCCGAGCTCGCGGCCGATCCCCGACTGCTTGAAGCCGCCGAACGGCGTCGTCACGCGGACGGACGTGTTCGAGTTCACGGAGAGGGTGCCGGTCTCGAGGGCGCGGGCGACGCGGAGGGCCTTCGCCCCGTCGCGCGTCCAGATCGAGCCGGAGAGGCCGTAGATCGTGTCGTTCGCGAGGCGGACGGCCTCGGCCTCGTCGGCGAACGGGATGACCGCGGCGACCGGCCCGAAGATCTCCTCGCGCGCGGCGCGGTCGTCGTTCGAGACGGGGCTGAGCACGGTGGGCGCGAACCAGTAGCCGGGCCCCTCGGGCGCCGAGCCTCTGAAGGCGACAGGGGCGTCGCCGTCGAGGTAGGAGGAGACCTTCTCGCGCTGGTCGGCCGAGATGAGCGGGCCCATCTGCGTCTTCTCGTCGAGCGGGTCGCCGACGCGGAGTCCCGTCACCTCGCGCTCGAGGGCAGCGAGAAACGGCTCGAGCGCCGATTCCTCGACGAGGATGCGCGAGCGAGCGCAGCAATCCTGGCCCGCGTTTCCGAAGACGGCGAGGGGCGCGGCGGCGGCCGCCTGCTCCAGGTCGGCGTCCGCGAAGACGACGTTGGCCGACTTGCCGCCGAGCTCGAGCGTGACGCGCTTGATCGACTGCGACGCGAGCTCGCCGACGCGGCGGCCAACCGCCGTCGAGCCGGTGAAGGCGACCTTGGCGACGTCCGGATGCTCGACGATCCGCTCCCCGACGGTGCGGCCGGGGCCGTTGACCACGTTCAGGACTCCCTCCGGAATCCCGGCCTCGAGCACGAGCTTCTCGAGCTCGAGCGCCGTCAGGGGCGTCAGCTCGGCCGGCTTCAGGACGACCGTGTTGCCGGCCGCCAGGGCGGGCCCGATCTTCCAGCAGGCGATCGGGAGCGGGAAGTTCCAGGGCGTGATCAGCCCGACGACCCCGAGCGGCTCCCGGAACGTGACGTCGATGCCGCCCGCGACCGGGATCGTCGACCCGAGCAGCCGCTCGGGCGCGCCCGCGTAGTAGTCGAAGACGTCGACGACGCTCCCGACCTCGCCGCGGGCGTCGGAGATCGGCTTGCCGACGTTCCGCGCCTCGAGCTGTGCCAGCTCCTCGACCCGCTCTTCGACTACCCGGGCAAGCCGCCGCAGGACCTTCGCGCGGTCACCCGGGGAGACCGCCCGCCAGTCCGGAAAGGCGGCCTTCGCGCGTGCGACCGCGGCGTCTGCCTCCTCGATCCCCGCACGCGGAAGCTCGGCGAGCACCTGCTCCGTCGCGGGCTCGAAAACCTGCATCGTCTCTGTGCTGACGGCCACGCGGCGAGCCTATCACCGCCCTAGTGACAATCTGTTACTTGTCGGTCAGCGGGCCTTGCGGATCGCCGCGATCAGATCCCTCTTGCCCATCTTCGAGCGGCCCGGGATGTCGAGCTTCTGCGCCTCGCTGTAGAGCTGCTCGCGGTTGCGATCCTCCAGCCGGTGGCCGGCGGAGCCGGCCCGCTGGCGCCCTCGGGCGGCCTGCTTGCCGAGCTCGCTGCGCGTGCTCTTCGGCAGGTTGGCGATCGTGCGCTTCCTCCTCGCCGCCGCCTGCGCGTGCTTGACGTTTCGGCGTGCTGCCTGTGTCTGCTTGCGGGTAGCCATGGAGCGCGCGTACCCATTCGGGCCCGGCTTAGACATCTCTGGGAGCCGACCCGGCCCTGGCTCCCCGCGCCGCCCCCGCGCTTGCGACGACGACGAGCCCGATCGCCACCACCGGCCGCAGCCCGAGGTGCTCGCCGAGCACGACGAAGCCGACGAGCGCACCGACAGCCGGCTCGAGGCTCATGAGGACCCCGAAGACGTGCGTCGGCAGACGGCGGAGCGCCTCGAGCTCGAGCGACCACGGGATCGCCGAAGAGAGGAGCGCCACGCCGAAGCCCGCGGCGAGGAGCCCCGGGACGAGCAGGCTCGCCCCGGCGCTCGCCGCGCCCAGCGGAACCGCGATGCACGCGCCGACGGCCATGGCGACGACGAGCCCCGTGGGTCCCGCGAACGCCTTTCCGACACGTACACCGAGCAGGATGTACGCGCCCCAGAGCCCCCCGGCCGCGAGCGCGAAGGCGACGCCGACGCCGTCGAGCCCGCCGCCGATGCCCGGCGCGAGAAGCGCGATCCCGGAAGCGGCGAGCGCGACCCAGACGACGTCCGCGCGCCGGCGCGAGCCGGCGAGCGCGACGGCGAGCGGGCCGACGAACTCGAGCGTGACCGCGATGCCGAGCGGGATGCGGTCGAGCGCCTGGAAGAAGCAGAGGTTCATCGAGACGAGCACGAGGCCGAAGACAACGGCGAGGCGGAGCTCCGCCGCCGGTCGGTTGCGGATGCGCGGCCGGAAGAGAAGCCCGAGGACGAGTGAGCCGAAGAGGAGCCGGAGCGCCACGACGCCGGTCGGCGTCAGGTCGTCGAAGAGCGACTTCGCAACCGCCGCCCCGAGCTGCACCGAGACGATGCCGGCGAGGACGAGCGCCGGCGCCGGAACTCGCGCGGCCTCGACGGTGCGGCTCTCCATGCCGGAGAGTCATACCGTTTCCGGCCGCGTCGCGGCCCTACGCGGTGACGCCCAGAGCCTCGAGCGAGGCTTCGACGGCGCGGTCGAACGAGGCCGCGAGCTTCTCGGCCGCCGCCCGCTCCTCGCCGAGGATCCGCTTGGCGACGCCTGCCGTCTCCTGGTCGCCCGCCTCCTCGGCCACGTGGCGGAGCTGCTCGTAGCCGCCGATCTCGAGATGCTCGAACGCATAGGCGAACGCGACGAGCTTCCCGGGTGTGTCCGGATGGGCGCCGAAGAAGCCGCCCCAGTTGAGCGCGCCGGCGCGAAGCGCGAGGTCCTTCAGCATCGAAGGCTCGCCGCCGAGCGCGTCCAGGCGCGCGTCGACCAGCTCCTGGTGGCCGCGCGTCTCGACGAGGTGCTCGTCGAAGACGCGGCCCAGCTCGGGGTCGGAGACCAGGTCGGGCGCCTTCTCGAGGAGCTGGACGGCCTGGGCCTCGATCGCGTGCGCGTCCGCGAGGTACTTGCGCAGCTGCTCCAGGATGTCCTCGCGCCCGACGTCCGCGAGCGAGGCGTCCGCGGCGCGGTCGAAGCACGACTCGAGCCGTTTGCCCATCGCGCGCTCCTCGTCGCAGATCGACTGGGCGAGGTCGGCCGTCTCGCGGTCGCCTGCCCGCTCGGCGACCCGGCGGAGGAGCTCGTAGGCAGCCACCTCGAGGTGCTCGTAGGAATAGGCGTGCGCCACGAGCTTCCCCGGCGTGTCGGGCTGCGACTTGGCGAAGAGGAGAAACCCCGTGCCGCCGGCCTTCATGACGGCGTCCTTCAGGCGCGACGGGTCGGCGTCGAGCGCTTCCAGCCTCGCGCGCGTCCTCGACTCGTGCCCCCGCGTCTCCTCCAGATGCTCCTGGAAGATCCGGGCGAGCTCGGGCTCTCCGGCCAGCTTCGGCGCGTGCTCGAGCTGGGCGAGCGCCTGCTCCTCGATCGAGTGCGCGTCGGTCAGGTACTTGACGAGCTGCTCGGGAAGGGTGTTGCCGGCCATCGCTTCGTCCTTTCCTCGGATGTGTGGATGGCTCTTCCCTCTTCCCCCAAGTCGCAACCTGCGTCCCCTTCGCAGCAGCCGATCTTGAAGCGGCAGCGCGGGCACTGCCACGACTGGTGCCGCCACTCCATGGCGGCGCCGCAACGGAGGCAGGTCTCGCTCACGGCCTCGAGTCTAGAATCATCTAGAGACGGCTCAGGCCACCTTCTCGAGGAGCGCCGAGTCGGTCTCCTCGAGCAGGTCGAGGACGGCCTCCTCGACCGCCCCCTGCGTTGCCGGCTCGCCGAGGTCGACGTCGCCGAGCCGCTCGAGCGCGCCGCCGATCGTGACGCCGTCCCGGTAGCGGTCGAACACGCGCGGATCGATGTAGGAGGCCCGGCACACCGCCGGCGTGTTGCCGAGGTAATGCGCGACCTCTTTGACCGCCCGGGAGACCGCCTTCGTCCGGGCCGCCTTCGATTCCGCCACGCGGCCCGAGACGGCGAGCGCGACGGCCGCGAGCACGGTCCCGTGCCACGTGCGGAAGTCCTTCGCGGAGAAGCCCTCGCCGGTGACCTCCTTGATGTAGTCGTTGATGTGGTCGGAGCGGAGGTCGACCCACGTGCGGCCCTCCTTGAAGGCGAGCAGGTCAGACCCGCCCCGGCGGCCCTTGAGCTCCTTCACCACCGCGTAGACCTCCGGGTCGACCACCGACTGCACCCGCTGCTTGCCGCTTTTCGCGCGGTAGTCGAAGACGAGCAGATGACCGTCGCCAAGCTTGACGTGGCGCCTCTCCATCGTGGCGAGGCCGTATGACCCGTTCTGCTCGGCGTAGTCCTCCGTTCCGACGCGGAAGAAGCCTCGGTCGAGCAGGCGGACGGCGCACGCGAGCACCCGCTCGCGTGTCATGCCCCGCTGCGAGAGGTCTTGTGCGGCGCGGCACCGCAGGCCGGGGAGGGCGCGCGCGAACCGGAGCATCTCGTCGAACTTCTCCTGGTCCCGGCGGACTCGCCAGCGCTCGTGATAGACGTACTGGCGGCGCCCCGCCGCATCCGTGCCGACCGCCTGGATGTGGCCGAACGAATACGGGCAGATCCAGACGTCGCGCCACGCGGGCGGGATGGCGAGCTCGCGGATCCGGTCGAGCGTCTCCGGGTCGTCGATCCGCTCGCCGTCCTCATCGAGGTACTCGAACCCACGCCCACGCCCCCGGCGGGAAATCCCGGGGCCCGAGCAGTCGACGCGGCGAAGACGCGGCACAGAACGGCATTTTCCCTGCCGACGCCTGCGCTCAAACGGCAGGCTAGCCTGAACCGCGTGGGCCTCCCTCGCCTCGTGCTCGTCGCCTCGGCCGCGCTGGCGCTCGGCGTAGGCGCAGGCGCCGCTGCAGTCGTGCTCGTCGGCGAGGACGAGGCAGGCGAGCCGGCGACCGCCAGCACCGCGCCCGCGGAGCCGGTGAGCGGCAGCCCGGTCCGGCTGGCGGGCACCGACGTCCGCTCGGGCGAACCGGTTCGCCTCCGGTCGCTGACGGGCGAGCCGGTGGTGCTCGTCGTCTGGGCTTCCTGGTGCCGGGCGTGCCCCGGACAGGCGGAGCCGCTCCGCAAGCTCGCCGCGAGCCGCGAGCGACCCGAGGTCCTCACGGTCGCCACCCAGGACGACGAGGCGGCAGCGCGTCGGTTCGTGGAGGGGTCCGGAGTCGACGTGCCGACGATCGCCGATCCGGACGGCCGGGTCGCGGCCAGGCTCGGGGTCCGCGAGCTCCCCACGACCTTCTTCCTCACGGGCGAGCACCGCGTCGCATCCGTCTGGGAGGGCCAGGCGGGGCGAGGCCGGCTGCGGGCGGGCCTCGAGGCCGCGAAGGAGGGTTAGGAGGTTTGGCCAGCCGCCGCGGTCAGCAGACTGGAAGCATGCGCGCCATCGTCGTTCTCGACGGCGAGCCGACGTTCCGGCCGTTCCCCTTCGCGCTCCCGGAGACGCCTCCGCTGACGAGCTCGATTCGAAGCGCCGAACGCCTGCTCTCGCGCGCGCCCGGACGCTTCGACGGCCCGATCGCCTTCTGCCACGGGGTCTCGGCGGATGGAGTCATCCTCCGCCGGGCGGGACGCTACGCGGAGGCGATGGTCGTCTTCGAGGAGCCGAGCATCGCCTACAAGCTCGGCTTCGCGCTCGGCGTCCAGCTCTTCGTCGAGCGGGGCGAGGGCGTCGTCCTCTTCCAGCTCCGCGCGGCCTCGACGGGCCGCGACCCGCTCCTCTGGACGGCCTCGTCCTCGGGCGGCCTCATGCCGAGGGAGGAGCCACGCGCGGCCGTGCTCGCGGATGCGCTCGAGGAGGTGTCGCTCGGCGAGGAGGATCTCGAGGACTTCCGCGCCGTCGCGGTTTGCCTCAACGACGACTCCGGCTCGGCCCTCGTCGTCTACCACGCCTTTCTCCGGGCCGGAGCCGAGCCCGCGCCGGACGAGACGAAGGTGGCCGAGCTCCACTGGGCGCGCTCGCCGGTCGAGCTCGGTGCGCAGGTCTCCGGAGACACCGTCGCGTCCTGGCAGGCGTTGGAGCGCTGGCGCGAGACGCACGAGGGCGCCGCCGCCTGAAGCTCGTGGCTACGCCGCGGCGTCCGAATCCGCGGAGTCGCCCGTCACCTTGTTCCACCAGGTCGACTCACGGTCTTTCAGCTGGCCCTGGATCTGCTGGACGTAGCTCGCGAGCTCGCTCTCCTTGTTGGCGAGCTTCGCCTCCAGATCGGCCAGCTCGGCCTCGCGGCGCTCGAGCTTGTCCTCGCGGATCTCCGAATCTGCCTCGAGGCTGGCCTCGCGCTGCTCGACGGTCAGCTCGCGGTCGTCGAGGTCGCGCATCCGGTCGCGGATCGTCTCCTCCATCTCGCCGAGCCGCTTCTCCTTGCGCTCGAGCCGCTTTTTCGCCGAGTCCGTGAGCTGCTCGCTGTTCATGAGCTCAGCCTCGCGCTCGGCTAGCTCGCGCTCGCGCTCCTTGAGGCGCTCGTCGTACTCGTCGAGGTCGCGGCCCCGCGAAGTCTCCGTCTCGACCCGTCCGAGGTGGGCCTCGCGGCGGCCGAGGTCGGCCTCGCGGGCGGCGAGCTCGAGCTCGCGGGCTTCCATGTCCTTCATGCGCCCGAGGGCCTCCTGCGCGGCCTGGCCGCGGCCTGAGAGCTCCGCCTCGAGCCGCTGTGCGTCGCCGCGAAGGCGCTCCTGCTTCGCGACCAGCTCCGCCTCGCGCTCCTCCAGCACCTCCTGCTTGGCGGCCAGGGCCGAGAGCTGCTTCTGGAGCTCGCGCTCGCGGTGAGCGGATTTCTGCTCCGCCGACGAGTGCGCCTTCTCCTGCTCGCGGACGGCCGCCTCGCGCTCCGCGAGCGCCCGGTCGCGGGTCTCCTGCCTGGCCTTCGCCTCGGCCTCGCGTGCCTCGACCGCCGCCTCGCGGCGGGCGATCTTCGTCTCCTGGCCCGCCAGCGCAGAGGCCTGCTTCTGGAGCTGTGACTCCCGCCGCTCGGCCTCGCGGTTGGCGTCCTTCAGCTCGCGCAGCCGCGACTCGACCTGGGTCTCGCGCTCGGTCGCCAGGGCGTCCTGGGCGACCACACGGTTCTCGAGCTCCGAGAGGCGCTCCTTCTCGCTCCGGACCATGCTGAGCTGCTCGGAGACGCGGCGCTCGCGCTCCTCGAGCTCGGCCTCGGAGGCCGCGAGCCGCGCAGCGCGCTCGTCGAGCTCCGCCGAGCGCCCGCTCAGATCGCTCTGGAAGTCGAGCCCGTGGGCATGCGCAGCCGCCTGGTGGTCGAGCGCGGCCTGGAGATCGCGCTCGCGGGCGAGGGCTGCCGCCAGCTCGCCGCGAAGCGCCTCGACGTCCGCGTCGGCCGTGCCGTTGGTCGCGGGAAGCGGCAAGGCCGTCTGCTGCTCGCCTCGCGGTGCCTCGACCGCGGCCTCGGCTTCCGCCTCGGTCGGGCGCCCGAGCTTCGCCCGCAGGCCGGTGCCGAACCCGGTCTCGGTCTCGCCCGTGTGCGTCTTCTCGGCCATGTCTTCCGCAGCTGCCATCGGCTAGATGAAGATGCCCTTGAAGTTGAGAAAGGCCGGACCGAGGATGATGATGAACATCGCCGGGAAGATGAAGAGCGCGGTCGGGAAGAGCATCTTGATCGGCGCCTTCATCGCCTTCTCCTCGGCGGCCGCCTGACGCTTGTTGCGCGTGTCGGTCGCCTGCACGCGCAGGATGCGACCGAGTGAGATGCCGAGCTGGTCGGCCTGGATGATGGCCCGCACGAAAGACGCAAGCTCCGGAGCACCGACGCGGTCGACCATCTTCTGGAGGGCGTTCTGCCGCGTCTCGCCGATCCGCATCTCGCTGAGCGCGAGGGCGAACTCCTCCACGAGCGGGCCCTCCATGTGCTCGGTCAGCTTCTGGATCGCCGCGTCGAAGCCGAGCCCCGCCTCCACGCTGACGGCGAGGAGATCGAGAGCGTCCGGAAGGCTTGCCGTGACGAGGTCGCGCCTCCCGCGTGCCTTGAAGGAGACGACGATGTCTGGCACGCAGAAGCCGATCAGGGCGAAGACGATTGCGAGCAAGACCGGGAGGCTCCCACCGACAATCCCACCGAGCATGAGGCCGCCGAAAATGCCTCCGATCGCGCCGATCGCCTTCGACGCGAGAAAGGTCGTCGGCGACAGGACGCGTCCGAGGCCGGCGCCCATCAGCTTCGCGCTGACGGAGTCGACCGTCATGCGCGGGCTTACCTTGAGCACCCCGTGCGCGAGGCCCATCTTCAGCGGCTCGACGACTCGGTCGCCGAAGCTCTCCTGCGGACGGCCGTGGACCGGACGGCGAGACTTGCCGTAGTTCGCCGCACGACGGATCGAGCCTGAGCGCTCGCGAGCGGGCAACGTGGCCGCCTCTCCGATCAGGAAGACGGCGAGCGCGAGGGAGGCGATTGCGAAGACGAGTACGAGGACCATGGGTTCCTAGCCTTTGAAGGAGACGATCTTCTTCAGGATCGCGGAGCCGATGCTCATCATCACGATGATCAGGAAGATGAGCTTGTGGCCGGTGGAGGTCGAGAGAAGCGGCTCCATGTAGTCGCGGTTGATTGCGTAGATCGCGAGGGCGACGACGAACGGGAGGCCGACGAGGACATAGGCAGACATGCGGCCCATCGCGGTCAGGCCCTTGATCTTGCGGCGGAACTGCTGGCGCTGGCGCACCGTGTCGGCGACCATGTCGAAGAGGCCTGCAAGTGAGCCGCCGACCTGGCGCTGGATGGTGACGGCGCTCATCACGAACTCGAAGTTCTTCGAGCCGATTCGAACCGCCATCTCCGAGAGTGCGTCGTCCATCGGGCGACCGAGTCGCGCCTCCGCGAGAACCCGCTTGAACTCATGCGCGGCCGGGTCGACAGCCTCGTCGACGACGCTCTGCATGCCCTGCCGGAAGCTGTGGCCGGCCTTGAGGGACGCGGCCATCGTGACGAGGATGTCCGGCAGCTGGTCCTCGAATGCCTGCAGGCGCTTGCGCGCCCGGTGGGCGACGAAGACGTAGGGGACACACGCGCCCTCGAAGAAGCCGAGCGCGACGAACCACGGCGTCTGCATGACCGCGCCGTGGATGAGAGCGATGACGAGCCCCGAGGCTGCGATGATGTAGGCGAACTCAGCGGTCTTGAGCGGGATGTCCGCCCGCTGGAGGATCGCATCGAGCCTCTTCCACTGTCGGAACTGACCGAAGACGCTCTCGGTCGCCCGGAAGAGCGGCGCGAAGAGAGCGATCTTGCGGCTCTCACGCTCACGCTTGGCGGCCTGCCGGCGGCCGCTCGCTACGTGAGGCTCGAGGCGGCCCTTCAGCCACGTTCCCCTGGGCGAGGCCAGGGCGAAGGCAACCGCGAGCAGAGCGAGGAGGCCGACCACGCCGGCCAGCACGGGGAGGCCCCAGTCGCTCGTGTAGAAGAAGTCCGGCAGGACCGGAGAGGGCCCGGAGGGGGAAGGCGACGCCTGGCCCGGAGCAGTGACCGTCTTCGTGATCTCGTCGCCGTCCGGGAACTTGACCGTCAGGTCGAACTGATCGCCGGCCCGGGCGTTCGTCAGATACTCCAGCTGCCACGTCCGACGGAGGTCGTCGGCGATCGAGCTGTAGACGTCGCTCAGCACCGTCGCCGAAGCCGCCGCGTAGTACTGGCCCTTGGTCTGGTCGGCGAGCTCCTTCAGCGACGTGGACGAGAACTGCCGGCCTTCGATCCCGATCGCGTAGACGGCGACACCGGCGTCCTGGGCGCTCTGGATCGCATCCTGCAACGTCGCTCCACCTTCCGCAAAGTTGCTGCCGTCCGTGAGCAGAATCAGGATGCGCGCAGGCTGCCTCTCGGCTGCCAACATGTTCGAGCCCTCGACGACCGCGTCGTAGAGCGCAGTTCCTTCGACCGAGTCCGCCGACATCGTCCGAAGCGCGGAGTCGGCGTCGATGGTCGAGGTCGAGAAGCCAGTCAGCGAGACCGCCCGAGACCCGAAGGCGAGCACCGAGATGCGGTCGCCGGGAGGCTTCGCGGCGACGAACGAGCGCGCGGCCGCGGTCGCCTCCGCGAGCGCGGAGCCTTCCATCGACTGCGAGCGGTCGATCGCGACCATGACGCTCTTCCCCGCCGCGAGGTTCGTGGCGACGAGACCGGCCACGGGCACGCCGTCTTGCGTCAGGGCCGGCGGCGTGGACGACGTCGACGGCGCGACGACGGTCAGGTGGACCGTCGGAAGGTCGGCTGTGTCGACCGCCGTAACCTCGCCGGCCGCAACTGCAGCCGGAGCGAGGACGAGCGCCGCGAGCAGTGCAAAGGCGACCCTTCTCACTGGAACCCGCCGAAGCTCGCCGCGGTGAAGCTCGGCCTGAAGCTCGGATCCTCCTGCTGGAAGAACGTCGCGGGCAGGGTGACCCCGTTGGCGGCCAGCTTCTCGAGGAAGTGAGGCTTGAGCCCGGTGCACGAGAGGGGCGAGATCAGGCGGCTGAGCTGCGCCGCGGCGCTCTCCTCGTCGGGCGGCTTCGCGAGGAAGATGTCCTGGAGCGTGATGACGTCCGACTCCATCCGGAGCACCTCGGTCACGTGGCTGATCCGGCGGGAGCCGTCCACGAGACGGGTGATCTGGACGAGCAGGTCGAACGCGCTCGCCACCTGCTCGCGGATCGCGCGAAGCGGGAGCTCGACGCCGGCCGTCAGGACGAGCGTCTCGAGCCGGGCCAGCGCGTCGCGCGGGGAGTTGGCGTGAATGGTCGTGAGCGAGCCCTCGTGGCCCGTGTTCATCGCCTGGAGCATGTCGAGCGTCTCGGCGCCGCGGACCTCGCCGACGATGATCCGGTCGGGCCGCATGCGCAGGGCGTTCCGGACGAGCTCGCGGATCTTCACCTCGCCCTGGCCCTCGATGTTGGGCGGGCGGGACTCGAGCGTGATGACGTGGTCCTGCTGGAGCTGGAGCTCGGCCGCGTCCTCGATCGTGATGATGCGCTCGTCGCCGGGAATGTAGGCCGAGAGAGCGTTCAGGGTCGTCGTCTTACCGGTACCGGTACCTCCGGAGACCAGAACGTTCAGCTTGCCCTGGACGCAGGCAGCCAGGAAGTGCGCCGACTTCGCCGTGAGCGTGCCGAAGTTGATCAGGTCGTCCATCGTGTACGGATCGCGCGAGAACTTTCGGATCGTGAGCGTCGGCCCCCGCAGCGCGAGCGGCGGGATGATGGCGTTCACGCGGCTGCCGTCCGGCAGGCGCGCGTCCACCATCGGGGAGGCCTCGTCCACGCGCCGGCCGACCTGCGAGACGATCTTGTCGATGATGCGCAGGAGATGCGCGTCGTCGACGAAGGTCGAGTCCGACAGCTCGATCTTGCCGGAGCGCTCGATGTAGATTCGCTCGCCGCCGTTGACCATGACCTCCGTAACGGAGTCGTCGCGGAGGAAGGGCTCGAGCGGGCCGTAGCCGAGGATGTCGTCGGTGATCTCGCGGACGAGCTGGCGCCGCTCTTCGCGCGTCAGCGGCGTCCGGTCGAGGGCGAGCTGCTCCGTGACGGCCCGGAGGACGCGCTCGGAGAGGTCGCCCGTCGCCTCGGCCGTGAACAGCTCGGGGCCGAGCTTGGCGATGCAGGCGTGGTGGACGCGGGTCTTGAGCTCCGCGTACGGGTCGGCGACTCCGCGTTCGGGAGCCGCGGCGGCGGTGAGGGGCTCCGAGCGATGAGCGGCGGTCTCGGCCAGGCTGGCGCCGCTGCCGTTCCCGCTCCCGCCCTTGAGGCGATCGTGGAGTCCCATGGCTATGCCCTGCTGAAGAGCCGTCGCTTCTGCACCTTCGCTGTCTCGACCGGCTGGAGGCCCTTCGCCATCTCGCGCATCGCGCGGGAGAAGTCGGCCTTGTCGTCGGCGAGGACGAGCGGAGTGCCCCGGTTGACGGCGAGCGGAACCTTGCCGTCGCTCGGGAGCTCGAAGCGAACCTTGACCTCGAGGGCACCCTCGACCTCGCCCGGCTTCATCCCCACCTTCGAATTCGCGCGGTTCAGGACGAGGCGAATCCGGTTCTGCGGGAAGGCGAGCAGCTCGAGGGTCTGGAGGCTGAGGCGGACGTTCTTCAGGGTCGGGACGTCGAGGCCGCAGACGAGCAGGAGCTCGTCCGTGCGGTCGAGCGTCGCGAGCATCGGCCCGTGGAAGAACGGCGAGGTGTCGACGACGATGACGTCGTACGACTCCCGCGCCACCTCGAGTAGTCGGGCGAGCTTTGCCTCGGTGACGAGCTCGGCGTCCTCCGGGCGCAGCGGCGCCGGCAGGATGTCGAGCCCCGACCCGTGGCGCGTGATGTACCCGGCGAGCTTCTCGGAATCGAGCTCGCCCGGGGCCACGACCAGGTCGTAGATCGTCTTCTCCGGCTCGAGGCCGAGCATGATCGCTGCGTCGCCGAACTGGAGATCGAGGTCGAGGAGGAGGGTGTTCTTGGCCTCGTACTTGGCAAATGTCGAAGCGAGGTTGGTCGCCGTGACCGTCTTGCCGGTCCCGCCCTTGGGCGAGAACACGGTCACGATGCGACCGCGCCGGCTGCCGTGGCTCTGGGCCGTCACCCGCCGGCCGGCGTGGCTGGCCTTGCGGATGGCGAAGACGACGTTCTCGGTCATCTGCGGGAGCAGCAGGACGTCCGAGACGTCTGCCTCGAGCGCCTGCTCGAGGAGAGCAGAGGCCTCGCCCGAGGCGAGCAGGATGACCGGCGCCTGGGTGTGCTCGCGGAGCGCCGCGAGGTCGTCCTCCGGCAACCCGGAGCTGCGCGTGCCGTGCAGCACGACCTCCAGGTGGCCGCCGGTCAGCGTCGCGGCCGACTCGCGCACCCCTTCGCTCCAGCCGACCAGCTCGACTTCCGAGTGGCGGCCGAGAGCCTCGCGGAGCTCGGCGAGACCGTCGCAGCTGCCCGTGACGAAGACGCGGACCTTCTCGCGTGTCGTTACAGGAGTCTCGAGGGTCATGGCGTGGGCGTCCTTTCGGTCTTGAACGGATCGACAAGCAGCTTGCGGACCTGGGCCCGGGTGAGCCCGTCGGTGAGGACGGTGCCCGACCATTCGAACCCTTCGGGGCTATCGGCAGCATCGGTCGTCGGCCTGAGGCTGAGTGACCAGTCGCCCGTCGTGAAGATCCAGAAGAGCTTCTGAGCCTGCGCGTCGGTGACGGCGAGCATGATGGCCTGGTCGCCCTTCTGCTCCGTGAGTCGCGAGCCCTCCGAGGCAACCTCGGGCGCCTGCAGCACGAGGATGTCACGCAGGATGATGCGAGCCACGGTCTGGTCGTCGGCGCCCTTCACTCCCCACGCGCCGAGCACGTCGACGTGATCGCCGGTATCGAGCGTCCCGGCAAGGAGCTGGTTCGCGTCGCCCGGAAGCTGGATTGCGCGGAGGTTCCCGCTGATCTTCGCCCTGATGCCTTGCTCTTGCTCGGTCGAGAAGCGTAGGAGCGAGACCTGCTCGCCCGCGTAGACCGTCTCGGATGAGACCTTGCCCGCGAGGTCCTCGGGCTGCACGATCGCGCCCGGCGTGACCGCCGACTTCGCGACCTGTGTCGACTCGAGCTGGCCGGACACGTCATCGCCGGCGGTGCCGGCCGGAATGTCCGACTTGGCCACCCAGACGGTCGTGAGGTCCTGACCCTGCTGGATGTCCTCCTTCTGCTGCTTCACGTAGAAGCTGGTCATCATCGCCGCCAGCACCGCAAGTGCGACGGCGATCGCGATGTTACGAAGCCGATAAGTCATTGCACCACGTCTTTCTCAGTTCGAATTGCGCTTGATCAGTTCACGAGCGAAACGGTCTTCACTCCGAAATCTGGAGGCGCGTCACCCGCGCTCTCGGCCTGAATCCCTTCCCACGTGACGCTCTCGAAGTTGCCGAAGAGCTTTTCGTTCGAGCCGTGCACGTCGATGCCGGTGAGCCTGAAGCCGGCCCAGCCGACGATCTCGTACTTGGCGCCCGTGCCTGTACCGGTCAGCTTGCGGTAGATCGGGAAGAGAAGGATGTCGCCGATTCGATCCTCGAGATTGCCGTCGATCGACGTCGAGCTGAACATGTTTCCCGTGACTGCGTCGTAATTTCCGAGCGCCATGAACTCGTCCCAACCGTTCTCGATCAGCGCGCCGAGATCGCTCGTTCCCTGCTTATCGCCCGTGAGGTTGATGAACCCGAAGTTGCCCGAGCCGTCCGGCGACCCGTTCTTCTTGAAATGCTGGTAGACGAGCTCGGTCGGGTCGGAGCAGGGGTTGGGGTCGCACTGGAGCATGGGGTGGTTCTCATCGACGACGATGGGCATCACCCACTTGGCCTCGGTCGGGTAGCCCGTGCGGGCAGAAGCCGTCGCGCCGACGGTGACCGAGTCGACTCCGAGGATCTTCGAGAAGAAGCCGGGTGCCGGGCGCGTCGCCTCCACCGTGATCGTGTCGTTGGTGAACACCTGGGTGGAGAACGACACGTCGATCGACCCTCCGCCGTTCTTCGCGGCGTACTGGGAGGCCAGGGCGTCGGCGTCGCCCGTGCTGTCGGGTAGCGCCTGAGCGCCTGCGAGCGCGGCTGCGTCCACCGTCGCCTGCAGCTTCCGGTCGGCGCGGTACCACGATCCGATGTCGAGGACGCCCGCGGCCATCGCAAGCAGGACGGCGAGGAAGAGAATCGTGATGACGTACGCCTGCCCTCGGGTCTCCTTGCGCCTCGTCATTCGACCCGCTCCGTGGTCTGGCTCTCGAGCGTTCCCGACTTGACCACCACTCCGAGCAAGTTGATCGAGTACGGATACGACGCCCTGACGGTGACGTCCGAGCCCGGCTGCCATGGACTGACGGCATCCGGCTCGACCTCGACGTCGAGCTTCGTCTGGTCGAGGTTGTCCGCGGCCTGCCGAACCTGGGCCTCGACCGTGGAGACTCTGTCCGCGTCGGGCAGGTAGCGGGAAACGGCTGCCTGGCGCGCACCTGCCCTCACCGCATCCGTGACCGCGAGGTACCTGTTGAACGCGATTCCGAACTGAATGACCCCGAAGAGCAGGATCGCGAGCACGGGAAAGACGAGCGTGAACTCCACCATCGTCTGGCCCTGCTGTCGTCGTCTGCGAAAGATTGTGAGCATTTGGGTTTCGAATTCGTTCGGAAATTGCGGTTTGTCTTGGTGCTCGTATCGCACGGGGCGGGCAGCCTTCCTAGGCAGCCCGCCCCACGCGACGTGGTCGTAAACCGACCGTGCTACGGGGTGAGGACGGAGATCACCGCGTTGAGGTTGTTCTCGATGCCACCGGAGAGGAGCACGAGGGCGCCGACGATCGCCACCGTGATGACGGCGAGAATCACGCCGTACTCGGCCATCGTCTGACCCTCTTCCCGCCGGCTAATGGCGGTGAGGAGCTGGTTGAGGTAGGTCATTTTGCGAAGTCACCTCCCTTCGTCATCCCGGGCACGCATCCCATGCGCACGCAACTGCAAGATGTGGAGTGCGAGAGTGGAACTTCTTCCTGCATGTGAGCCTCGAAATTGGGGCGCACGCTTATGGTCACGACGATGAAACCTCCGCTTCGCTCCGGCGTGACCGCTCCGCCGTTGGCTCCACAAACTGGACGGAGCATCGTCGCAATACGGATTCCGGAGAATCCCCCTCCCTGGGGATTCGATCTGGGCGCCAGACCATTGCCCCGGAAGGGGGATGACCGAGCCTCGGATCGCCGCTTGTCTCAGGAAGTCCGTCTGCGGTAGCGGATGATCTGAAACCGATCCGCGCCGAAGTGGCGGCCTCGGCGCCCGACAACGGGAGCAAAGGCAATGCCACAAAGCTCGAACTCGCGGCGGCTTCTCTTCCGCCTCGTACTCTTCACTCTCGCGGGCTGGGCGCTCTGGGCGCTCGGCAGAAACGACGCAAAGCCCGCCGTTCAGGAGACCGCCGCCGAGGCGGCCCCGACCCCTGAGCCCACGCGCGCGCGGACGGGATTCTCGAAGCGCCGCCTCGCCACGAGCCTCGCGTTCGCGACCCTCTTCTTCGCGGGCGCGGCTTTCTCGGCGGGCGCCGGCGACAAGGCGGCCCTGCTGCTCGACGCGACGCAATCCGTGGTCGCGCCGACTACCGATCTGGGTGCCGGTTCGGCGGAGACCGTGTCCACCGAGGGTGTGTCGACGGAGACCCAGCCCACGGAGACCCAGCCGGCCGAGACCCAGCCCACCGAGACAGGTGACCCGGGTTCCGCAGGTTCGGGCGGCGACTCCTCCGGCGGCGCAGCTCCCGCGTCGGGCGAGGGGGACGACCAGTCGGGCGACCAGGGCGACCAGTCGGGCGACCAAGGCGACCAGCCGGACGACCAAGGTGATCAGTCGGGCGACCAGAGTGACCAGTCGGGCGACCAGAGTGACCAGCCGGGCGACCAAGGTGACCAGCCGGGCGACGGCGGCACGGGCGCATCCGGCGGGAACGAAGGATCGAGCGAGACCCCGGAGGACACCCCGGACGCCGGCCCCGATTCCCCGAGCCATGCGGGCGACAAGACCCCGCCGCCCGCTCCCGAGCCGACTCCGATCCAGGAGCTCGCCGCGCACGACGCCGACGTCGCCGCGGAGACGGCCAATGCGTTCGGGACGATCTGGCTGCACCGCACGCTGCCCGATCCGACGCCCGCCGCCAAGCGGCTCGACCGTCACTTCGCGCGGACGCTCGTCTCGGTGTCCAAGCGCTACGACGTCGACTGGGCGCTCGTCCTCGGGGTCTTCCGCGCACGCGGACACTACGACCGCGTCCCGGCCTCCGCGCAGCAGGTCGCGCGGGTGGCCGCTGTGCTGCACCGGTTGCACGCGTCCCAGGGCGCGTGGCAGGCCGTGCTCGCCCTCTCGGGACGGACGGCCTTCGCCGACCGGGTCGTGGCGCTCGCCCGCTACAACCGCGCCGTCGGCCTGCGGGCTCTCGTCAAGGGCCTCCTAGCAGCCAAGGCGGACCTGCAGAACCGCGTCCTCAACGACGGCCGCATCTCGATCTACGCCGGCGGCCGAAGCGACATCGCGGCCGGCAAGATCGACGTCCGGATCCTCGCGCTGCTCCGCTATCTGGCTGAGGCGCATGGATCGGTGACGGTCTCCTGCCTGATCAGCGGGCACGGGCTCTATGCACGCCCGGGCGTCGTCTCGGCGCACATCTATGGCGAGGCGGTCGACATCGCCGCGCTCGGCGGGACCTCGATCTACGGGAACCAGGAGCCGGGCGGCCTGACCGAGAGGGCGGTCCGCAACATCCTCCTGCTCCCCGTGGAGCTCCGGCCGCGGCAGGTCATCTCGCTGCTCGGCCTGGGCGGCCCGTCGTTCGCCCTCGCGAACCACTACGACCACATCCACGTGGGGTTCTAGTTAAGTGCCCCATCCAGCGATACACGCCTGCTTCTCGCCCGCGATCACGCGGCGCGCTGGCGCGTCCTCGGTCGCCCCGGTAATGGCTATTACCGGAGCTCCCTGCGTCCTTCCAGCGCTTGGTGCTCGCGACCGAGAAGCCGGGCAGCATCACTGGAAGGGGCACTAGATGGCCGTCGTCCTGGAGCGACAGGACGGAAGCCCGGTGTGTGAGCGGTGTCTTCTGGCGGAGACGCCGCTCACACGGCTCAAGGGACTCCTTGGGCGTCGGGGGCTCGAGCAGGGCGAGGGACTTCTCCTTCGCCCTGCCGCTTCCATCCACACGTTCTTCATGCGCTTCGCGATCGACGCCGTCTGGGTCGACCGCGAGCTGAACGTGGTCGGAGTCTCCCACGACATCGCACCCTGGCGAGCGGCGGGCTGCCGGCGAGCCAAGGGCGTCCTCGAGCTGGCCGCGGGCGAGGCGAAGCGCGTGGGCGTCGCCGTCGGCGACAAGCTGATACTCAGCTAGCTCTCAAGGGCGTGGGCACAGCGACCGATCGGAAATCCGTGCGACGCGCCGCCGCCTCTGCCACTGTCGCCCGAAGACATACCGGACAAGCGTCATGACGCATCTCCGCGTGCTCCTGCGACCGCTCGATCGGTTCGCGCTCTACCTCGACTCGGGCAGGGCCTCGCAGCAGCCGGGCGCGGTTCGCCTGCGCCGCGGGCTCGCCGTCGTCGTCCTGGTCTTTGCGCTCGTGACCTCCATCCGCTCGATCCAATCGGGCGGCGTGCTGTGGCCGGGAGCGCTTCTCCTCGCGCTCATGGCCTTCGCCCTCTACACCAATCGGGGCGGACGCTTCCTCCGCGACTGGGCGCCCGTCTTCCTCGCCTTTCTCTGTTACGGCCTCGTCGCGAAGGCGGTGCCCGACCTCGGCCTGCAGGTGCACTACACGCCGCAGATCGACTTCGACCGCGTCGTCGGTCTCGGACACCTCCCGACGACATGGCTGCAGTCTCACCTCTACCAGGGCAAGACGGGTGCGCTCGAGGTCTTCTCGCTCTGCATGTACATCTCGCACTTCCTCGCCCCGCTCGCGCTCGCGTGTCTCATCTGGGCGCGCTGGCCCGGCCGGGGCTTCAACGACCTCCTCTACGGGATCGTGATGGTCTCGTTCCTCGCCGAGATCGCATTCCTGCTCGCCCCCACGGCACCCCCCTGGCTCGCCGCCGAGCACGGCTTCATCCCGCCGGTCGACCCGATCCTGAAGAGCGCCCTTACGGACCTCGGCCTCGACGAGCTGGCGCGGGCAAAGGGCGACGCCGGCCTCTACAACGTCGTCGCGGCGGTTCCCTCCCTGCACGCCGCCTGGCCCGTCATCGGCCTGCTCGTCGTCCGCAAGCACCGCCTACCCCGCTGGCTCTTCTGGACGCAGGCATTCCTGACGCTCGGCGTCTGCTTCGCCATCGTCTACACGGGCGAGCACTACGTCGTCGACATCGTCGCGGGCTTCGCGTTCGCCCTCGCCGCCTGGTGGCTCGTGCAGCGGGCGCTCTCGGCCGGCGCGTCCCGGGTCCCGGTCACGACGGCGGCGGAACCAGCACGCGCAGAGCGCGCGGCCTGATCTCGAGGTCGAGCGGCGCCGGCAAGACGACGGGCTCCCCGTCGACGGCCGCATGCAGACGACCGCGCGCCGCCTCGAGCGTGAAGCTCGTTGCCGCCGTCTCGCTCCAGCCCTCAGCCTCGTCGAGGCTTCCGGCAGCGGCGCACGCGAGGAGCCCGAGCAGCGCACGGCGGCTCACGGACTCGATCACATACGCGTGGAGAAGGCCCTCGTCGAGGCTCTCGCGCTCGCCGAGATCGGCCATTCTCCTCGTCGAGTAGGCGTTGTTGCCGACGAGCACGACGAGCGCCGAATGCTGCTCGCGTCCTTCCTCCCGCTCGAGCGAGAGCCGGAGCGGCCTCCGCGCGCTCCCGAGCGCCGCCGGCAGCATCCGAAGGAGGGCCACGAGGCGGTTTCTCGTCTTCCGCCCCGGGTCGTGGACGAGGCTCGCATAGAGCCCGAGCGACACGTTGTTGACGAACCACCGGTCTCCCGCCCTCCCGATGTCGACGCGGCGCTCGACGCCGTCGAACGCAGCAAGCGACCCGAGGGGATCGTCGGGATCGAGGCCGAGGTCGCGCGCGAAATGGTTGCGCGTGCCGAACGGGATGCAGACGAACGGCGCATCTCGCTCCACGGCGATCCCCGCGATCGGGGCAACCGATCCGTCGCCGCCGGCGATGCCGACAACGGTGCCGTCACGCGCCGCGTTGCCTGCGAGCCGCTCTGGGTCGTCGTGCCCGGCCAGGATCCGCACCTCGATCCCGCGGCCTCGCGCTTCCTCCGCGAGCTCGTCGGCCGAAGGGCTCTGGTCCCCTGAGCTCGGGTTGACGAGGAGGAGGCTTGGCCTAGACAGCGCCTTCGATGGCGTGCAGCGTCCAGGCGGGCCCGATCCGGACGAGGTGCCCGTCGGGATCGGAGAGGTCGAAGACCTCGGTGCCGAATCGCGTGCGCGTCACATTCCCGCGGATCCCGTGCGACCCGAGCCGCTCGACCTCGTCGTCGATCTCGTCGGCCGCAAGCTCGAGGCGGACGGCGCCGCCGACCTCGCGCCCGCGATCGGGATCCCAGGTGAGGACGAGGAACGTCTGCTGCTCGAGCACGAAGAACGCGCTGTGGGCGTTCTCGCCCTCGTCGTAGGCGGCCGCCGGCCCGTAGCCGAGCAGGCGGGAGTAGAAGTCGACCGAGCGATCGAGGTCCGTGACGTAGAGGTGGACCGCCGTGACGAGGCCCGTCACGCCTTCGCCTTCCGCTCGGTGGCCCGGCGGCGGTCGCGCGCTTTCTTCTTCCGCTGGCGGTCGTTCCGCCACCGCTTGAGCGGCCGAGATCCGCGTCCCATCAGGTCTGGGAGCTTATAGAGTTGCCCGCCGTGGCGCTTCAGCCGAACCGTACCGTTGAGGAGCTGGAGGAGCTCCGACAGCTCACCGGCGACGAGGACGGCGCACAGCGCGTCGCGTGGACGGACACGTGGGCCCGCGCGCGCGAATGGCTCTCGACGAAGCTCGAGCCGCTCGGGGTCGACGAGGAGACGGACGAGGCCGGCAACCAGTGGTTCACGCTCGCAGGCGCCTCCGAGCGGGCCCTTCTGATCGGCGGCCACGTCGACTCCGTCCCGAACGGCGGCTGGCTCGACGGCTCCCTCAACATGCTCGCGGGCGTCGAGGTGCTGCGGCGGATCGTCTCGGAGGGGCAGCCGCCGGTCACGGTTCGCCTCGTCAACTGGGCGGACGAGGAGGGCGCCCGCTTCGGGCGAAGCCTCTTCGGCTCGAGCGCGGCTTCCGGCTCGATGGCCGATCAGGACGAGCTCCGGCAGCGCCGCGACGCGGACGGGAATCCCCTTCCGGACGCTCTCGCCCGCCACGGCGTCGAGCTCGACAGCGCGCTCGACGCCCGGCGCCGGCTCGAGAACGCGGCCGCCTACCTCGAGCTGCACATCGAGCAGGGCCCCATGCTCGAGTCGCTCGGCCTGCCCCTCGGTGTCGTCCTCGGCACGTTCGGCGTCGAGCGCCACGAGATCACCTTCCGCGGCCAGGCAGCGCACGCCGGCTCCACGCCCATGGACAAGCGCCGCGACGCGCTCGCGGCCGCCGCGAAGCTCGCGCTCGAGATCCGGGAGATAGCGAAGCGGACCGGCGACGGCGCGGTCTGCACGATGGGGAGCTGCGTGACGCGGCCCGGGATCGTCACGTCGGTCGTCGAGACGTGCACCGTCCTGCTCGACCAGCGACATCTCGACGCGGCGAGGCTTGCCGCCATGCTCGCCGAGGCCAGAGAGGCAAGCGAGCGCTTCGCGGTCGAGGAGGACGTCGAGGTCGAGTGGGAGAAGGTGTGGAGCATCGAGCCGATCCTCTTCGACCCGGAGCTGATCGAGCTCGCCGACGCCGCCGTCCGCGAGGTTGCCGGCGGGTCGCATCGCCTTCCCAGCGGGCCGCTGCACGATGCGGCCGAGGTCGCGCGCGCCGGAATCCCGACCGTCATGCTCTTCGTCCAGAGCCTCCGCGGCCTCTCCCACACGAAGCTCGAGGACACGAAGCCGGAGGACCTCGAGCGGTCGGTCGAGGCGCTCGACCGCCTCGCGGCGAAGACGATCGCCACGCTCACGGGCTAGGCCGTCTTCAGGGAACCCCCGGCGGCACCGTCATGTGGTGTCCGACCTTGCGCGGGTCGTGCGAGGGGCCCCGCTTGCGCACGTGGATGACGACGCGCCCGTCCGTCCGCTCGACCTCGGCCACGACCCACGGCCGTCCGTCGACGGGGGAGCGGCCGAGCTCGTCGCCGACCGCGGGGACGGCTCCCTCGTGGACACCCCGCCAGAGCTCCTTGCCCTCGGAGCTCTCGCGGATCCAGACCACCTCGCCCTCGATCCCGGCGGCTGCCGATGCAGCGCCCCCGCTCTCCCAGACGCGCTGCGGGTCGAAGGTCGGCTGCTCGGCGCGCGTGATCTCGCGCAGGGCGAGGCGCAGCTCGTCGGGAGTCGGATTCCCCCAGTACCAGAAGCCGCACCAGACGTTCCGGATGACGAGGTTCGAGTCGAGCACGAACGTGAGCGGCAGGAACGGCCGGTGGAGCTCGTCGGTCAGCTCGAGGAGATCGAGCTCGTCGGCGACGCGCCGCTCCTCGTCGGAGAGGAACGGAAACGCGGCGCCGAGCCCGGCCCGCAAGGCGCCGTTGACGTACGACTCGTCCACGGTGACGACCGCGATCCGCCCGTACTCGCGCTGGATCTCCGCCTGGAGGGAGACGAGGTTCCGTAGGCGCACCTGCTCCTTCGGGCACCACCAGCCGCGCACGAAGCAGAGGACGAGCGGCTGCGAGGAGGCGATCTCGCCCAGGGTGAGCTCCCGCCCAGTGTGCTCCGGAAGGCTGACGTCGGGGAAGGGGTTGCCGGGGACGAGATCGGCTCTCATCGCTTCCTCCTGACCTGGCCGGCGAGCCAGCGCGGGATCCGCCGGCGCGCCGTCGTGAGCGCTTCTGCGAGGGCCAACGCGGCCTCGTCCCCATGGATTCCCCGCCCGTGTCCGCACAGAACATGTACCGGTGCCAGGCACCGGGCCACGTCTCTCAGAGACGAGGGCGGGCGCAGGCAGACGACCGGGCGAAGCTCGGCGCCGCCGGCCCGAGCTCCGAGCTGCATGCGCCAGTGCGGCACCCCGAGCCGCCCCGCCACGGCGGCGCAGTCGCGATCGTGACGGTCGAGGAGCTGGACGACCGCCCGAGGTAGCCCGGCTCGATCCAGCCGAAGCCGCCTTCGAGCTCGTCGCAGAGCTCGAGGCTCACCCGCCGAGAAACGTCTCGTACAGGAGGAACAGGTTCAGCGTGATGATGACGGCCGCTATCGCCCAGGCCGCCAAGGCCGTCAGCCTCGTGTTGACGAGAGACCCCATCAGGTCGCGCCGGCTCGTGAAGATGACGAGTGGCACGAGCGCGAAGGGAATGCCGAACGAGAGCACGACCTGGCTGATCACGAGCGAGCGGCTCGGATCGACGCCGATCGCGAGGATGATGAGCGCGGGCGCGAGCGTGACGGCCCGGCGCAGGAAGAGCGGGATCTGGCGGTTGATGAAGCCCTGCATCACGACCTGGCCGGACATCGTCCCGATGGACGACGACGAGAACCCCGAGGCGAGAAGCGCGATGCCGAAGAGGAGAGCCGCCCCACCGCCGAGCTCCGTGTCGAAGCTCGAGTACGCGTCCTCGATCGACTCGATCCCGATGCCGAAGAAGACGGCCGCGGCGATCGCGAGCATCGAGAGGTTGACGAAGCCCGCGATCGTCATCGCGATGACGACGTCGATCCGCTCGAAGCGCTGAATCCTCTTCTTCTCGGCCTCGTTGCGCCCCACGACCCGCTTCTGCGTCAGGGCGGAGTGGAGGTAGACGACGTGCGGCATGACCGTCGCGCCGAGAATCCCCGCCGCGAGGAGGATCGACTCGGAGCCCTCGAAGCCGGGCACGAACACGTGCCGAAGGACCCCTTCGGGGTCCGGCCTGGCGAGTATCACCTCGAGGGCGAACGCCGCCACGATCACGCCGACGAGGCCGGCGATGACGGCCTCCAGCCGCCTGAAGCCGTAGCGCTGAAGCGCAAGGATTCCGAATGCCCCCGCCCCGGCCAGCAGCCCCGCGGGGAAGAGCGGCATGCCGAAGAGGAGATGTAGCCCGAGCGCCGCGCCGAGCACCTCGGCGAGGTCGGTCGCCATCGCGATCGCCTCGGCCTGGAGCCAGAGGGCGAAGGAGACCGGCCGGCGGAAGTTGTCCCGGCACATCTCGGGCAGGTTCCTGCCGGTCGCGATGCCGAGCTTGGCGGAGAGCGTCTGCACCAGCATCGCCATGAGGTTCGCCGAGAGGACGACCCAGAGGAGCAGATACCCGTATTTCGCGCCCCCGGCGATGTTCGTCGCGAAGTTGCCGGGGTCGATGTAGGCGACTGCCGCGATGAAGGCGGGCCCGAGGAATGGCCAAAGACCCTGGAGGCCCGCGCGTTCGCCGGCCAGCGAGGCTTGCGCCGCGCGGAGAGTCGCAGCTTCTCCGGGAAGGACGCTGCCGACGCCGAGCCGGCGGGGCCGGCGCGGCTGCATCACTTCTGGCTCTCGTGTCTCGGTCATCAGAAACCTGAGTTTAGACGCATCAAAATCTTAGCCGGAAACCCAGCTGAACGAGAATCAACCCCCCGAAGGGGTGATACCTCCGCCTCGGCTCTCACCGATAGTCGGAACAGGGCGGAAGTTGTCGCCCCAAGTCATCTGCGGCCATGAGCACTCCGTTGCGAGAACGTCCCGACGCCCCACTTGGAACCCTGATCTTCCGGGCCGGACTGCTGCCCGCGGAGACGATCGAGAACGCGCTCGAGGAAGGCGTCAAGACCGGACGGCGGCTCGGGGAGATCCTCATCGAGCGCGGACTCCTCGAGGAAGAGGATCTCACCCGCCTGCTCGCGGGCCAGAAGGGCCTCCCATTCGTCAGCCTGCGGAGCGAGCAGATCGACCCCGAGGCGACGAAGCTTCTGAGCGAGGATCAGGCGCGGCTCTTCAGCGCGCTATCGATCCGGCTCGAGAACGGGGTTCCGCTGGTCGCGGTCACCGATCCGACCAACGACGTCCTGAACCGCAACATCCGCGAGGCGCTCGGCCAGGACATCCGCTTCGTCGTCGCCGGACGGACGGAGCTGAACGACGTGATCGGCGAGGCCTACGCGGGCACGCTGCAGGCCTTCTCGCCGCAGCCGCAAGCCGACGAGGCAGAGGCCGACGCCGAGGCCCCTCCCGAGCTGCCCCCGCTTCGGGTCGACACGAGCATTCCGCCGACCGCGGAGCCTCTGCCCACGATCCAGGAGCCCGACCCGGCGCCCGAAGCGGAGCCTGCGGCGGCGGCCGAGCCCGAGCCTTTCGCGGCGGCCGCGCCCGAGCCTGAGCCCTTCGCGGCGGCCGAGCCCGAGCCTGAGCCTTTCGCGGCGGCCGAGCCCGAGCCTGAGCCCTTCGCGGCACCCGAGGCCGAGCCTGAGCCCGTCTTCCAGGCGCCGGCACTCGAGCCCGAGCCCGCCCCGGAGCCGGAAGCGTCACCGGTGCCCGAGCCGGAACCCGTCTTCGAAGCACCTGCGCCCAAGCTCGAGCCCGCGACGGAGCAAGTGCCCGAGCCCGTGGCTGAACAAGAGCCCGAGCCCGCAGCCGAGCCACTCGTCCTCGCGGAGGCTCCCACTTCGCCGACGCTCGACCCCGAACCCGGCGAGGCCCCGGCGACCGAACCGGTCGCACCCGCGGCGACCGAGCCGGCCGTCGAGCATTCACCGCACACGAACGGTCAGCTTCCCCCCGATCTCGAGGAAGACCTCCGCCCGACGGAGCGAGTGCTCGCCGCCGCCGAGCCCGCCGCACCGGCGCCGGTCGAGACCGTCACGTCCGAGGCCGAAGCGGACGCCGGCGCAGGCGGGAGCGTCACCGTCTTCATCCGGCTGACGAGCGGCGAGCGCCTGGTCGTCGCCGAGTGCGCCGATCTTGGCGAGGCCAAGGGCTACGCCAAGGCGCTCACGAAGCAGCTCGCGGTCTCGGAGGCGGACGACTGGCCCTTCGTCAACGGCCGCTTCCTCAAGCCCGACACGATCGTCTCGGTCGACGTCGAAGAGAGCTAGC
>DASUJY010000052.1:0-2467 GCA_036279015.1 Gaiellaceae bacterium
GTGGGCGACGCGATCGTCTACTCGGCGGCGTTCCTCGACACGACCGGGCCGGAGGCCGTCTGATGCCCCGCGCGACGTTCACACTTCGCATCGAGGTGCCTGAGCAACTCGACGCGTACACGCACGAGGAGATCCTCGACGTGATGGAGCAGCACGAGGAGGACGAACTGCCGGCCGCGCTTCGCTGGCTGGGCGGTCTGACGTCCGAGGCTGAGGACACACTGAACTCGCTGCTGCCCGAGGGGTTCTACTGCAAGATCGAGGGAGGCGAGATCCAGTGATCGGTGACGTCGGCGAGGCGCTCTACATGAGGAAGGGAAACTCGTGGTGGCGCGTGCAGAAGCCCGATACGGCTCCGGAGGACTGGCGCCAGGGCGGCTCTGGCTACTACGCCCCCTTCGACGCGATCCTCAACACGGACGGGCCGAGTCCCGACGGCACGATCGTCAAGGTGAAGGTCGAGGTCGTGAGGGCATGAGCAGCCAGGCGCTCGACAAGCCCCGCCCGCGGAACATTCGGCTCCCGGTCGGCTTGCTCCTCTCCATCGGCGCGGAGAAGCCCGAGCGGGGACCGGGCCGCGCGATCGACCACTTCCGGCCGAAGGAAGGACAGCTCGCCCAGTACGCGGCCGAGGCCGCCATGTTCACGGAGCACTACGGCGACGCGCCGAAGGAACTCCGAGATGTGTTCTTCCTTTCCAACGACGTGCAGGCCGTGCTCGACATTCGCCTGCTCGCGTTCTCCACGTCGGGGATCCGCGGTGTGGGCGACACGAACTTCGCGACCCTCACGGACGAGACCGAGTTCGAGGAGCGCGTGTTCGGCTCGCGGGCGTTCAGGGACGGGTTCACGTTCTTCCCGAAGGACGTCGGCGAGGTGCGCCCCGAGCTTCGAGAGACGTGGGAGGGCGAGCCGGTGTACGGCGAACTCGACGGGCCCAGCGACCCGCGCGTGAAGAAGCTCGAGGTGAAGGTCGTCACGTCGCTCGAGTTCTGCCTGCCGGAGATCATGGGGCTCGGTAAGGTCGCCCGAATCTCGACGTCGGGCCGTGCGTCGACCCGGAATCTCTACAAGGCGCTGTGGACGGAGTGGGGCATGTTCGGCGGCCACCTGGAGGGCATCCCCTTCCGGCTCGCTTTGCGGCCGCGCTCGACGCAGCGGTTCGTGAAGGACGAGAAGAAGTACGTGCAGACGAACGTGTACGAGCTGGTGCTCGACACGCCGCACACGGTTGCCGAGCTTCGCGTCGCGCTTCAGCAGCACCGGCAGGCGTTCGGTCTGCCGGAGCGCAGCCGGATGGCGATCGAGGGGCGCGCGTTCCGTGAGGCGCTCGCGCTGCCGCCGGGCCGCGAGGAGGAGGAGACCCGTGAGGAGCCCGAGGCGGAGGTGCCGTCGTGGCTTCTGAACAAGATCGCTGCGATGGAGGCCGAGTTGCCGGAGGACTCGGTTCGCGCGATGCTGATCGGCGTGTTCGGTGTCGAGGGGTCGGCTGATCTCGACGCGGAGCAGGCGGAGCGCTACTGGAAGATGCTGGAGGCGGCCCTGCCGGCGGAGCCGGTGGAGGGAGAGGTCGTCGACGAGGAGAACGGCGGGACAGGTGACGTCGAGCGGCTGGATCCGCGGTCCGACGTCCCGCCGGAGTCCGGGGAAGGGCCCGGCCCGTCCCACACAACGGCAGCTGCGGGACTGGGCGACGATGAGCCCGCAGCCCCGACCCCGGACGATCTGCCTGGTGAGCCTCCCGTCGAGCCGCTGCCGGCGCTCGACGTGGAGGCCGCCGGGGAGATGCTGGTACCGATCGGCGACGGCCACAAGCACGGCAAGCGGCTGAAGGACATGCCCGCGAACTGGATCGAGTTCGCTGTGCGGCCGTCGTCGGCTCGCTACTTCGAGCCGTATCCGGAGTTCGCGGAGGCGCTCGAGGTGTGGGCGCGCGAGAAGTTCCCGTCGACGTGGGAGGAGAGGTCGTGAGCGAACTGCTGACGTTCGATCCGCAGGGAGGGCCCGCTGATACCGCCCTCATGCGGAACGCGTATCAGCGGATCGGCATCGGGATGAAGATGATCGCGACCGTCGATCTCGATCCGCTGACCCAGGTGAACGAGCTGATGCACGCCGCAGGGCCATTCCTCGACCCGACCGCTTACCGTGACCAACTCGAACGTGGCGACATGGCCGACATGACCGAACTGGTCCGTCTGCTCAAGCCCGCCGTCGAGCACTGGCGCTCGAAGATCGCGCCGAAGTTGCCGGAGGACTTCTGATGGCCGACAAGCGACTGCAAGGCAGGGCGCGCTGGTCGCACGCCGCACGCTGCAACACAGGGCGCATGGCCGCGCTCGGCCTGCTCGGCGCCGAGCCCACCGCCGTCACCGAGCGCCAGCGCGGGCGCTTCCAACGCGGCAAGGACGCGCAGCGCTACCAGGGCCAGCGGTTCGAGGAGAAGTACGGGGCCGACGACATCGAG
>DASUJY010000053.1:0-31841 GCA_036279015.1 Gaiellaceae bacterium
ACGAAGGCGCGCTTGCCCGCCGTATACGCGGCGATATCCGTGGTGTGGTCCGCCGCGAGCCGGACCTTGAGCGCCTCGTACTCGCGGACGATGGAGGGGTCGGCTCGAAGCGCTTCGCGGAACGCGAGCCGCTCGCGCCACAGGTCGCTGCCCGGCTCGGTGAGATGGAGGCCGTAACCGAGCTCGGACGATCGTGGCGACAGTTTCGAGAAGTGGTGGGCGATCCCGGGGCGGTGCGGCGTCGAGGCGTAGCCCTCGTCGAGTAACGGCCCGAATGCGGACCGAGCCTCGTCGAGGTCGCGCACCCCAGCGATCATGTCGACGATCGGCTTCGCCGCGAGGCCGGGGACGGCCGTTGAGCCGACGTGGTGGACGCCGCCGTCGAGCCAGGGCACGAGGACGCGCTCGAGGAGCTCGCGCTCGGTCTCGAAGCACTGCGGCCAGGCCGAGTCGTACGGGGCGATGACCAGCGGCTCACTCACCGAGCTCAGCTTTCCGCGTGGTACGTGCCCACCCATTCCCCGACCGGGTCGACGACGCCGTCGATGGTGGCCTGGGTGGTCGCGATCAGGCTTCCCATTCGGACGAACGGTACCCCGCTTTCGTGGGATTGCAGGGTTGCCAAGTGGTGGATCGTGGTTTACAGTGGGGCGAAGTGGGAATTGAGCCTCAGGCGGTTCGATGCTACTCGGCGAATACGAACACACCCTCGACGACAAGAATCGACTCACCCTCCCGGCCAAGTTCCGCCAGGCCTTCGAGGACGGCGTCGTCGTCTCGCGCGGGCTCGACGGGTGTCTCTTCGTGTTTACGCGCGACAACTGGGAGTCCTTCGTCGCCTCGCGGCTCGAGGGCCTCAACCCGTTCAGCCGGGAGGCCCGCCAGATGAGCCGCTTCGTGTTCGCGGGCGCCGCCGAGACCGAGCTCGACAAGCAGGGACGCGTGATGGTGCCGCCCGCGCTCCTCGAGCATGCGAGTCTCGGGCGCGAAGTCGTCGTCGCGGGTCTGCGGGACCACGTGGAGATCTGGGATCGCGCCGCCTGGCGTAAGCAACTCGAAGAGGTGGAAGGGAGTGTCGAGCTTGTTGCCGAGCGCCTTGCCGCGAAGCAGGACTGACCACGTCCCCGTCCTTGCGGACGAGGTCCGGAGGCTGCTCGCCGTTCGACCGGGCGAGACGGTCATCGACGCGACCTTCGGAGCGGGTGGGCACGCCCGAGTCCTCGCAGCCGACCTGAAGAGGAAGGGACGCTTCATCGCGATCGACCGCGACGCGACCGTGCGGCCGTACTTCGAGCGCTTCGAGCGCGAGGCGGGCGTCCAGACGCGCTTCCTGCGCGGCGAGCTCTCGCTCGTCCTCACGCAGCTCGGGTCGAACGGCGTCGAGGCGGACGCCATCTTCATCGACCTCGGCGTCTCGAGCATGCAGATCGACCGCCCCGAGCGCGGGTTCTCGTACGCCGTCGACGCGCCACTCGACATGCGGATGGACTCGTCGAGCGACTTGACGGCGAAGGAGATCGTCAACGAGTGGGATCCCCGCGAGCTCGCGACGATCTTCCGACGCTACGGCGAGGAGCGCTTCGCGCGGCAGATCGCGCAGGCGATCGCGCGCCGCCGCGCCGAGCGCCCGTTCGAGCGCACGGGCGAGCTCGTCGACACCGTCAAGTCGGCGCTCCCGGCGCCGCGGCGCTTCGGCGACGGGCATCCGGCCAAGCGCGTCTTCCAGGCTCTCCGCATCGCGGTCAACGAGGAGCTCGACTCGCTCGAGCGCGCGCTGCCGGCCGCGCTCGCGATGCTCCGGCCCGGCGGCCGCCTCGCCGTCATCAGCTTCCATTCGCTCGAGGACCGGATGGTGAAGCGCTTCTTCGCCGCCCAGGCACGCGGGTGCACGTGCCCGCCCGAGCTTCCCGTCTGCGTCTGCGGACACGAGCCCACGATGCGTCTCCTGACGCGCAAGGCCGTGCGTCCGTCGCCGCAGGAAACGGCCGAGAACCCGCGCTCGGCCTCGGCGAAGCTTCGGGCGGCGGTCAAGGTGGCCGACTCCTGATGGCGAGCTTCGCGCCTGCGAGCGCCCGCGCGTACGCGCCCGCGCGGCCGCGCCGACGGCCCGCGCCGCCGCCTCCGAAGCCGAAGGCGCGTCCGCGGAGCGTCCCGCGCAGGCAGGCTCGGCCCCGCGTCGCGGGCGGCGTCCTCTGGATCGCCGTCGTCGCCGCGCTCCTCGCCGGGATCGTGGCCCTCAACGTCGGCGTGCTCCGCCTCAACATGCAGCTCGAGCAGCTAGACGACCAGCACGACGAGCTCGTCTCGAAGCGCGACAACCTCCAGTCGCAGCTCTCGAGCGTCGCAGCGGCCGGGCGGATCGAGCAGCTCGCGACCAAGCACCTCGGCCTCGGCGCGCCGGCCGAGACGACGTACCTCGAGCTCGAGCGCCACGGGGGCTGATCGTGGCCGCGCGGGTGGCGAACCGGCGCATCCGCCTCCTGATCGCCGTCTTCGCGGGGGTCTTCGCGCTCGCGCTCCTGCGGGCCGGCTGGCTTCAGGCGGTGCGGGCGAACGCGCTCGACAAGCTTGCGACGAGCCAGCACCGCGAGACGATCGCCGTCCCGCCCCACCGCGGCACGATCTACGACCGTCGGGGCGTCGAGCTCGCGGTCGGCACGCAGGCGACGACGGTGTACGCCAACCCACGCCAGATCCGCGACCCTCGGGCCGCGGCCCTTGCAGTCGAGAACCAGCTCGGGCTCAAGGCGGAGAAGGTCTATCCGCTGCTCGCGGATCGTTCGCGCGGCTTCGTCTACGTCGAGCGGCAGGCCGATCCGGCGCTCGCGTCCGCGCTCCAGGCGAAGCACATCCCCGGGCTCGGCTTCTACCCGGAGGAGAAGCGCGAGTATCCGCAGAAGCGCGTCGGGGCGTCGGTGCTCGGCTACGCGGGCGTGGACAACAAGGGGCTTGCGGGGGTCGAGCTCGAGCTCGACAAGACGCTCACGGGCACGCGCGGCGAGAAGACGATCGTGAAGGATCCGTTCGGGCGGACGCTGGAGGTCGTCGACTCGAAGCCGGGAAGCGACGGCAGGAACGTCTACCTCACGCTCGACCACTCCATTCAAGGACAGGTCGAGCGCGTCCTCTCCGAGACGCGGGAGCGCTGGGACGCGAAGTCGGCGAGCGCGATCGTGATGGACCCGAAGACCGGAGGCATCCTCGCGCTCGCCGTCGATCCCGGTTACGACGCGAACCGCTTTCCGCGGGTCCCGCAGGAGCGCCAGCGCAACAGGGCCGTCACGGACACGTACGAGCCGGGCTCCACGTTCAAGATCGTCACGATCTCGGGGGCGCTCGAGACCGGCCAGGTGACGCCGACGTCGAAGTTCAGGCTGCCCCCCACGATCCAGGTCGCGGACCGGAAGATCCACGATGCCGAGCCGCGCGGCACCGAGACGATGACGACGAGCGAGATCCTCTCGCGCTCCTCGAACGTCGGCGTCGTCACGATCGCGGAGGCCCTCGGGCGCGACCGGATCTCCGACTGGATCGAGCGCTTCGGCTTCGGACGACCGACCGGGATCGACTACCCCGGCGAGAGCAAGGGCATCGTTCTCCCACCGGAGCGCTGGTCGGGCTCGACGATCGGGAACGTGCCGATCGGCCAGGGGATCGCCGTGACGCCGGTGCAGATGGTCGCGGCCTACAGCGCGATCGCAAACAAGGGGATCTGGACGCAGCCCCACCTCGTCGAGCGGATCGGGGACCACGACGCTCCTGCGCCCGCACGCCGCCGGATCCTGACGACGAAGACGGCGGACGAAGTCCGGCACATGCTGCGGAAGGTCGTCGAGGAGGGCTCGGGCACCGCGGCCCAGGTGCCCGGCTACAAGATCGCCGGCAAGACCGGCACGGCCGCCAAGCCCGACGCGTCGGGCGGCTACTCGACGACGAACTACGTGGCCTCGTTCGTCGGCTTCGTGCCGGCGAAGAAGCCGCGCCTCGTCATCCTCGTCGCCGTCGACGAGCCGAGAGGCGCGATCTGGGGCGGAGTGGTCGCCGCGCCGGCCTTCGCCGAGATCGCCAAGTTCGCGCTCCAGTACCTCGAGATCCCGCCGGATTGAGCGTGGAGGCCGCGGCTAGTGGCCGCAGACGGTCGGCCGCGGCGGGCAGAAGGCGATGAAGACCATGATGATCTTCGCGCGCCCCCGTGCCGAGGTCGTCGAGAACGAGGTGAACGACCGGCGTCCGTCGATGCGCCCGCGAAGGACGTACACCGTCTCGCCCGTCTCGAGCTCGACCTTCTTGAGACGATCCCCGAACCGGTGCCGCAGCTGCCGCAGACCGTGGCGGCGGAACATGCACGGACCGCCGGGGAGGCAGAAGTGGCGGCCCGAGATGCCGAGCTGCCGAACCCGGTCCCGCCTGCCCAGATAGAGGTCGAAGAGGGGAGGCGGCGGGTCGGGGCCGTACTGGAGGAAGCCGTTCGCATTCTGGAAGACCGGTGGGCCGAGCTTGTCGATCACGTCTGCCTTCTTCATGCCGAGGCGGATCCCGGCTGCCCCGTGATTGACACGGATCGTCCCGCTCGTCACGACGCCGGAGGCGGTGGCGGCGGTCGCTGCCGCGAAGAGGACTGCGGCGAGCGCGACGGCGGCGGTTCGCATGGGGCGACACGATGGCATACCGGTCGGGCGGTGTACAGCCAACCTTGGCAAAGTGCACGCGTGCCCGAAGACCACTTTGGGGAGCGCGTCGCTGCACGCTACCACGAGTCCGAGGCGGGCATGTTCGACCCGGCGGTCGTCGATCCGATGGTCGACCTACTCGCGGAGCTGGCGGGCGACGGCGCGGCGCTCGAGCTCGGCATCGGCACGGGCCGAGTCGCGCTGCCGCTTGCTCGGCGTGGAGTCGTGGTTCGTGGGCTCGATCTGTCGCCGGCGATGGTGGCGAGGCTGCGCGCGAAGCCGGCCGGCGAGGACATCCCTGTGACGATCGGCGACTTCGCCGCAACGCGAGTCGAGGGCACGTTCGCGCTCGCCTACCTCGTGTTCAACACGATCGGAAACCTGACCACCCAGGACGAGCAGGTGGCGTGTTTCGAGAACGTTGCCGGCCACCTCGAGCCGGCCGGCACCTTCGTGGTCGAGGTCGGCGTGCCCGGCATTCGCCGGCTGCCCGCCGGAGAGACAATGAGGGTCTTCGATCGCAGCCCGACGCACCTCGGGGTCGATGAATACGACGTCGTGTCCCAGGGCCTGATCTCACACCACTATTCGATCGTGAACGGTCGGCTCGAGGCGTCCTCGCTGCCGCAGCGGTATGTGTGGCCGTCCGAGCTCGACCTGATGGCCCGGGTCGCCGGCCTCAGGCTGCGCGACCGCTGGGGCGGCTGGAGACGCGAGCCGTTCACGAGCGAGAGCACGATGCACGTCTCGGTGTGGGAGAAGGAGGCTTGCGGGAAGCCGATGAGCGATTAGATCCCCGGGGCCGCCGCGGGCCACCCTCCGGTTCCAGCCTATCGTGAAAAAGCGCGCGGGTGGCGCGCGGATCGAGAAAGAATTTGCGTGCAAATGGACGTGTTTTCGCGTGGGCTGCCGAGGAAGGGAACGCGGGGCCGTTGGTAGAATCACGCGCCATCGACCTCGAGCTTCTGGCCCAGGCGACGCGCGCGACGCGTGTCGCAAACCCGGCCCCTGTCGACGTCACCGACCTCGCCTACGACGCGCGTCGGGTGACCACGGGGGCCCTCTTCGTCTGCGTCCCCGGCCTGCGCGTGGACGGGCACGACTTCGCTCCGCAGGCACTCGCCGCCGGGGCCGCCGCGCTCGTCGTCGAGCGCGAGCTCGAGCTGCCGGTGCCGCAACTCGTCGTCGCTGACTCGCGTGAGGCGATGGCGCTCGCGGCCGACGCCTTCTTCGGCTGCCCGACGCGGGAGCTCGAAGTTGTGGGGGTGACCGGCACGAACGGCAAGACGACGACTGCCTTCCTCCTCTTCGCCATCCTCGCCGCAGCCGGCCGCCGGCCGGGATTGCTCGGGACGATCGAAAACAGGGTGGGCGGCGAGCGCCGCGCCGCCGTGCGCACGACCTCGGAGGCGATCGACGTTCAGCGCCTGCTGCGAGAGATGCTCGACGCGGGCGACACGAGCTGCGCGATGGAGGCGACCTCCCACGGCTCGGCCCTCAAGCGCCTCGTCGGGATTCGCTTCGCGGTGCTCGTCTTCACGAACCTGAGCCAGGATCACCTCGATTTCCACGGAACGCTCGAGGAGTACTTCGACGCCAAGCGGCGGCTCTTCACCGAGCCTGACGTGGACGGGCGCCGCCCGCGCGCGGTCGTCAACCTCGACGACGACTTCGGCCGCCGCCTCATCGAGGAGCTCAGGGCGGCCGGCGAGGAACCGACGACGTTCTCCCTCGAGGACGCCCGGGGTCTCGAGCTCACCGCCGCCGGGGCGCGCTTCGCCGTCGACGGGATCGAGATCGAGACGAGGCTGCGCGGGCGCTTCAACGTCGAGAACGTGCTCGGCGCCGTGAGGGCGGCGCGCGTCCTCGGAATCGAGGCCGAGGCGATCGCCACCGGGATCCGGCACGTGACGGGCGTCCCCGGCCGCTTCGAGGCGGTCGACGAGGGCCAGGCCTTCACCGTGCTCGTCGACTACGCGCACACGCCCGAGGCGCTCGAGAACGTGCTCAAGGAGGCGCGCGAGATCACCTTCGGGCGCCTCGTCTGCGTCTTCGGCTGCGGCGGCGACCGCGACCGCGGCAAGCGCCCGCTGATGGGTGAGGCCGCGGCCCGGCTCGCCGACTCGGTGATCGTCACCTCCGACAACCCACGCAGCGAAGAGCCGCAGGCGATCATCGACGAGATCCTGGCCGGCATCACGGGCGAGGTGGACGTCGAGCCTGACCGCGAGACCGCGATTGTGGCGGCGCTCGAGCAGGCGGAAGACGGCGACGTCGTCGTGGTCGCAGGCAAGGGCCACGAGCAGGGGCAGGAGCTCGGCGGGCGCACGATCCCCTTCGACGACCGCGAGGTGGCGCGCGAAGCCCTCCGCCGGCTGGCGGCGACGGCGTGATCCCGCTCCCTCTCGACGAGGTGGCGGGGCTGGCACCGGGCGAGCTCCGCCGGGGCTCCTCGATGGCGGAGATAACCGGCGTGACAGTCGACTCCCGCCGGGTCGAGCCGGGCGACCTCTTCGTCGCGGTCGGGCACGGGAGCGAGTACCTGGACGAGGCGCTCGCGGCGGGCGCGGCGGCGGCGCTCCTGCCGGAGGACGCCTTCGTCGCGCTCGCGGCGATCGCGGGCGAGGTTCGCAGGCGAAGCGGGGCGAAGGTCGTGGCCGTGACGGGATCGACGGCGAAGACCTCGACGAAGGACATCCTCGCCGCCCTCTGCCGGCCGCACGCGCGAACCGTCGCCGCCGAAGGGAGCCAGAACAACGAGGTCGGGCTGCCGCTGACCCTCTGCAAGCTCGAGCCCAACACCGAGGTCGGGGTCGTGGAGATGGGCATGCGCGGGCTGGGACAGATCGCCGAGCTCTGCGCGGTCGCCCGACCCGACGTGGGCATCGTGACGGCGATCGGGCCCGTTCATCTCGAGCTCCTCGGCTCGGTCGAGCGCGTGGCGCAGGCGAAGGCCGAGCTGATCGAGGCGCTCCCGCCGGGCGGGACCGCCGTCGTTCCCGCGAACGAGCCGCACCTCGAGCCCTACCTGACGCGCGATGACCTGAATGTCTTCCGCTTCGGCGAGGGCGGCGACGTCTCGCTCTCGTACTTCGCCGCCCACGGCGGCGAGGCGCGGATGAAGGTGAACGCGTTCGGGCGGCCGCTCACGCTCGAGTTCAGCTTCTCGTCGCGCTACAACGCGACGAACGCGCTCGCCGCGCTCGCGGCCTACCACGCTCTCGGCCTGCCGCTCGGAAAGGCGGGACGCGGGGCGCGACACGTGCAGCTCTCCCGCCTCCGCGGCGAGGAGATCCCGCTGCCCGACGGCGGCATCCTCATCAACGACTGCTACAACGCCAACCCGCTCTCGATGGTCGCCGCGCTCGAGCATCTGGCCGAGCGGGCCGGCGAGCGGCGCAAGGTTGCCGTCCTGGGAGACATGGCGGAGCTCGGACCGGGTGCCGCCTCCTATCACCGCGAGGTGGGCGCCGCGGTGTCGCGCGCCCGCGTCGACGTGCTGATCGCGGTCGGCCCGCTCGCCCGCGGCTACGTCGAGGGGGCACGCGGCGTGCCGACGGTGCGCTGGGCGGGGACGGTCGAGGCCGGCCTGTCGACCCTCCGGCAGGTCCTGGCGCCTGGCGACTGCGTCCTCGTCAAGGGGTCCCGGTCGATGGGGCTCGAGGCGATCGGCGAAGCCGTCGCCGTCGTCCCCGCCCCCAACTAGGGTCCGCGCGTGGTCCAGGTCCTTCTCGCGGGGCTCATCGCGATGGTCATCTCGATCGTCGCGGGGCCGAAGTTCATCGAGTTCCTGCGCCGGAACGAGTTCGGCCAGCAGATCAGGGAGGAGGGCCCACAGGCCCACGCCATCAAGCGTGGCACGCCCGCGATGGGGGGCCTTCTGATCATGCTCGCGATGTCGATCCCGTTCCTCGCCTTCTCGAAGCACACCCTGCCGGCGCTGACCGCCTTCTTCGTCACGCTCGGGTGCGCCGCGATCGGCTTCGTCGACGACTGGACGAAGATCGCCCGCCGCCGCTCGCTCGGGCTCGCCGGGCGCTGGAAGATCGTCTGGCTCGCCGGGATCACGGTCATCGTCGCGCTCGTCGTCTCCGACCGCGGCTTCTCGACCTCGGTGTACCTGCCTCTGATCGATGTCGACGTGCCGCTCTCGTACGGCTGGTACGTCCTCGTCTTCTTCATCATCGCCGGGGCCTCGAACGGCGTGAACCTGACGGACGGGATCGACGGTCTCGCGGCGGGGACGACGACGATCGCGGTCCTCACCTACACGGCTATGAGCCTCGTCGCCGCCCTGACCGCCGTGCGGCGCGGCGGCCCAGCCGACCCGATCGACCTCGACCTCGCCATCCTCGGCGCCAGTCTGATCGGTGCCTCGATCGGCTTCCTCTGGTACAACGCCTTCCCTGCTCAGGTCTTCATGGGCGACACGGGCTCGATGGGCCTCGGCGGCGCGCTCGCCGCGTTCGCGATCATGACGAAGACCGAGCTTCTCCTGATCCTGATCGGCGGCATCTTCCTGGTGGAGGCGCTCTCCGTGATCATCCAGGTCCTGACCTTCAAGTGGCTCGGGCGCCGGATCCTCTTGATGGCGCCCCTGCACCACCACTTCGAGATGAAGGCCTGGTCGGAGACTCGGATCATGGTGCGCTTCTGGATCGCGACCGCGATTCTCTGCGCCTGCGGATTCGTCCTCTACTACGCCTATTTCTCCAACTTCAACAACCTGGCTTCCTAGGAAGGCGCTCGTGCTCGGCCTCGCCCGCTCGGGCGAGGCGGCCGCGCTCGCGCTCGAGCGGCGTGGGGTGGAGGTGGTCGGCGCCGACCGCCGCGAGGATCTCGATGTGGGCAGGCTTCGCGCGGCCGGCGTCGAAGTCGTCCTCGGCGCGGACGACCCCGAGCTACTCGACGGCGTGGACCTGCTCGTCAAAAGCCCCGGCGTACCTCCGACGGCGCCGCTCGCGGCGGCCGCGCGCGAGCGTGGGCTGACAGTCTGGAGCGAGGTCGAGCTCGGCTTCCGGCTCCTCGCGAACCCGATCCTCGGAGTCACCGGGACGAACGGCAAGACGACGACGAGCGAGCTCCTAGGGGAGATCTTTCGAGCCGCCGGCAAGGGCGTCGCCGTCGCGGGGAACGTCGGCAGGCCCCTCTCGGGGCTCGACGGCGCGCTCGACGAGGAGGCCTGGATCGTCTGCGAGCTGTCGAGCTTCCAGCTCGAGGACATCGAGCGGTTCCGGCCGCGCGTCGCCATCCTCCTGAATGTCGCGCCGGATCACCTCGATCGCTACGAGAGCATCGAGGACTACCGAGCGGCGAAACTCCGCATCTTCGAGCACCAGACCGCCGACGACGTCGCCGTCGTTCCGCGCGGCTTCGGAGCCGTGCCCGGGAACGGAGAGCGCGCCGAGTTCGGGCTCGACGACGTCCTGCCGGCCGAGCCGTCGCTTCCGGGCGAGCACAACCGCGAGAACGCCGCCGCGGCGACGGCTGCCGCGCGCGCCGCGGGGATCGGCGACGAGGCGATCGCCGCAGGACTGTCAGCCTTCAAGGGAGTGCCGCACAGGCTCGAGCTCGTCCGCGAGGTTGGCGGCGTCCGCTTCGTGAACGACTCCAAGGCGACGAACCCCGAAGCGGCCGAGCGGGCGCTCTCGGCCTATCCGCCGGGCATCCGGTTGATCCTCGGCGGCAGCCGCAAGGGGATCGCGTTCGCCCAGCTGGCCGGACGAGCGCGCGCCACGGGCGTGGCGCAGGCCTACCTGATCGGGGATTCCGCCGACGAGATCGCCGAGGCTCTCGCCGCGGAGGGGGTCCGGTTCACCTACTCGCGCGACCTCGAGACGGCCGTGCGGGACGCCTACCGCGACGCGGAGCCCGGCGAGGTGGTGCTCCTCTCGCCCGCCTGCGCGAGCTACGACCAGTTCCGGGACTTCGAGGAGCGCGGCGAGCGCTTCCGGGAGCTCGTCGAGGCCCTGTGAGGCGCGGGACCGGCACGCAGCTCGAGTATCACCTGCTCGTCCTCGTCACGCTCGGGCTCGTCGCTTTCGGCCTCGTCATGGTCTACAGCGCGAGCTCGGCGAGGGCCCTGCTCTCGTCGGACGCGCCCTCGTACTATCTGAAGCGACAGGCGGTCTACGCCGTCATGGGGCTCGTGGCGCTCGTCGTCCTCTCGCAGGTCGACTTCCACCGCCTGCGGCCCGCCACCGGAACGCTGCTCGCTGTGACCTTCGCTCTTCTCGTCGCCGTGCTCGTGCTCGGGACGGCGGTGAACGGCGCCCGTCGCTGGCTGCCGCTCGGCTTCATCGACTTCCAGCCGTCGGAGCTCGCGAAGCTCGTGCTCGCCCTCTGGATGGCCGGGCTGCTCGCGCGCCGTCCACCTCCGCAGACGCTCGGTGAGCTCGCCAAGCCGATCGGGCTTGTCGTCGGGGCCGCGTGCGCCCTCATCCTGGTCGAGCCGGACCTCGGCACCGCGATCGCGATCGCGATCATGGTCTCGGCCGTCCTCGTCGTCTCGGGCACGAAGATCCGGCTCCTCGCCTCGGCGGCCACGATCGGCACCGCCGTCGTGCTCCTCGCCATCTGGCTCGAGCCGTACCGCCGAGAGCGCATCTTCAGCTTCCTCGACCCCTGGCACGACCCGCAGGGAGCCGGCTTCCAGTCCGTGCAGTCGATGATCGCGCTCGGCTCGGGCGGCGTCTTCGGCGTCGGGCTCGGCGAGAGCGTGCAGAAGATCTACTACCTGCCCGAGGCCTCGACCGACATGATCTTCGCCATCGTGGGCGAGGAGCTCGGGCTGATCGGCGCCGTGGGCGTGATCGCTGCGTTCGTCGTCTTCGCCTACGCGGGGTTCAACATCGCCCTCCGCTGCCGGGATCCGTTCGGGAAGCGGCTCGCGACCGGAATCACGGCGCTCGTCTGCGGACAGGCGGCGGTCAACGTGAGCGCCGTCATGGGCCTCGCACCACTCACGGGCATTCCGCTCCCCTTCGTCTCCTACGGCGGCTCGAGTCTCGTAGTCGGCCTCGCCGCGGTCGGCATCCTCCTTAACATCGCCTCCAACCATGCCGTCGTCCGGGAAACCCAGGTGCCTGCTCGCGGCCGGCGGAACCGCCGGGCACGTCCTGCCGGCACTCGCCGTCGCCGAGTCGCTTAGGGGCCTGGGCGCCGAGGTCTCGTTCGCGTCGAACGCCGAGTCGCGGCTCGTCCGCGAGGCGGGCTACGAGCTCGACGTCTTCGGAGTCGAGGGGTTCCCGCGCGAGCCGGGCGTGCGCCTGGTGAAGGCCCTCGGGCGAGCCGCAGCCGCGGTGCCGGCGTCGATGCAGATCCTTCGCAGGCGTAGGCCGGACGTCGTCATCGGCGGCGGGAGCTACGTGGCCGGCCCGATCGTCCTCGCCGCGGGAGCGCTCAGGATTCCGGCTGCGCTGACCGAGGCCGACGCCCGCCTCGGGCTCGGCAACCGCCTCGCGGCGCCGTTCGCCCGCGCGGTCTTCCTCGCCTTCCCGATCGCGGGCCTCGAGCCGCCGAAGTACCGGGTCGTGGGGCGGCCGATCCCCACGCGGTCGCGCCCGGTGGCGCGGGCCGAGGCGCGCCGCCGCTTCGAGCTTCCGAAGGACGGCGCCGTCGTCCTCGTGTTCGGCGGAAGCCAGGGCGCACGCCGCCTGAACGAGGCGGCCGTCGAGGCCTTCGGCCGCTCCGGCCCGGCCGTCCTCCATCTCACGGGCGAGCGGGACTATCCCGGGCTGGCGGAGCGGGTCGCGCGGCCCGACTATCGCCTGCTCGCCTTCACGGATGACTTCGGCGCCGCCCTCGCGTCCGCCGATCTCGTCGTCGCGCGGGCGGGCGGCTCGGTGTGGGAGGTCGCGGCGGCCGGGCGCCCGGCACTCCTCGTGCCGTATCCCCACGCAACGGCCGACCACCAGACGGCGAACGCGCGCTTCTTCGAGCGGGGCGGAGGCGCGATCGTCGTCCCCGAGGCCGAGCTCGACCTCCGCCGGCAGGTGGACGAGCTGCTCGCCGATCTGGGACGGCTCGCGCGCATGGGCGAGGCGATGACCTCGCTGGCCCGCCCGGATGCAGCCGACGTCATCGCGAGGGAGCTTCTCGCTCTTGCCTAGCCTCGAGGGCCGCACGCTCTGGCTGGCCGGCATCGGCGGCGCCGGCATGAGCGGCTACGCGATCCTCGCCCGCGCCTGGGGCGCGGAGGTCAGCGGGTGGGACCGGCGCGAGACGCCGTATCTCAGCGGCGTCCGCGCGGCAGGGATTCCCGTCCAGATCTCGGAGGCACCGCCCGAGCCGCCCGAGGGCGCCGAGGCCTTCGTCTCGAGCGCGTTCACCAGTCAGGTCGAGGGAGGGAGCCGCGCCGAGCTCCTCGCGGAGCTCGTCGGTCTCGCCGAGACGATCGTCGTCGCCGGCGCGCACGGCAAGACGACGACGACCGCGATGATCGCCTTCGTCCTCGACCGCCTCGGGCGAGACCCGTCCTTCCTGGTCGGCGGCGAGATCCCGCAGCTCGGCGGCAACGCCCGCGCGGGCAGCGGCTGGCTGGTCGTCGAGGGCGACGAGTCGGACCGGAGCGTTTTCTCCCTGCGCCCGAAGATCGCCGTGATCACGAACGTCGACCTCGACCACCACACGACCTTCGCCTCCGAGGCCGAGCTGGACGAGGCCTTCCGAGACTGGTCCCGGTGCCTGGCACCGGAACATGTCGTCTGGGGACAGGAGCTCGAGCCCGTGGAGCTCGAGCTGACGATTCCCGGGGAGCACAACCGCCGCAACGCGGCTGCCGCTCTCGCCGGCCTCGCGCTGGCGGGGGTCACGGAGGCGGACGCGAAGCCCGTGCTCGCCGAGTTCGCGGGGGCCCACCGCCGTCTCGAGCCGCGCGGCGAGGCCGCCGGTATCCGCTTCTACGACGACTACGGCCACCATCCCGCCGAGATCGCGGCCACGCTCGCGGCAGCACGGGGCCTCGCCGACGGCGGCCGCGTGCTCGTCCTCTTCCAGCCGCACCTCTACTCACGGACCCTCCACCTGGCGCCCGAGCTCGCGAGCGCCCTCGCCGAGGCCGACATCGCCTGCGTGACGGATATCTATCCCGCGCGCGAGGACCCGCTTCCCGGGGTGAGCGGCAAGCTCGTCGTCGACCGCCTCGCCGAGCTCAGGCCGGGGATGCGCGTTGGCTGGGCGCCGCGGCTCGCCGACGCCGTTGCGCTCCTCGTCGGCGAGGTGCGGAGCGGGGACCTCGTCCTCACCGTGGGCGCGGGCGACGTCGACTCGGCGCTGCCGCTGCTCGAGGAGCTGGTCGCCCGGTGACGCTCGAGGAGCAGTTCCCCCTCACCAAGCTGACGACACTCGGGACGGGTGGCCCCGCCCGCTGGATCGGGCGGCCGGAGATCGTCCCGGAGCTGGTCGACATGCTCGCATGGGCCCGCGACGAGGGCCTCTCCGTCGCCCCGGTCGGCCTCGGCTCCAATCTCCTCGCCGCAGACGCGGGCTTCGACGGCCTCGTTCTCAAGCTGAACGGCGTGCTCGCGATGGCGAAGATCGGCGAGCGCCGGCTGCTCGCCGGCGGCGGTGCTCCACTGGCTGTGTGCCTCCATCGCGCCCGATCCGCTGGGCTCGGTGGAATCGAGTTCGTCTGCGCGATTCCCGGCACGGTGGGGGGCGGCGTGAAGATGAATGCGGGCGCCTACGGAGGCGACATCGCATCCGTGCTCGTCCGGGCGCATGTCGCCGACGCGAATGGGGCGGGCTGGCGCACCCCGGCGGAGCTCGGGCTCAGCTACCGGCGGTCGCAGCTCGAGCCCGGTCAGATCGTCGCCGGCGCCGAGCTGGCCGTGGTGCCCCGCAGCGTCGAAGAGATCAAGGCGACCGTCGCCGATATGCAGCGCACGCGCAAGGAGGCGCAGCCGACGAACAAGCGCACCTTCGGGAGCGTCTTCAAGAACCCGGAGCACGAGCTCACCGCCGGGCGCATGCTCGAGGCATGCGGCCTGCGCGGGTTCCGAAGCGGCGGCGCCCAGATCTCGGCGAAGCACGCGAACTTCATCGAGAATGCGGGCGGCGCGCGCTCCGAGGACGCGATCGCGCTCATCGCGGAGGCGAGGCGCCGCGCCCATGAGCAGTTCGGGGTCACGCTCGAGCCGGAGGTGCAGCTCCTCGGCGCGATCGAGATCCCGCCGCTCGGGTAGGACGGCGCGCGGCCGCGCCGAACTGTCGGCTGTGGTCCTGCAACAGGCACTTGCCCTCGTGCGCCCGCAGGCCCTGCCCTCGCCGGCGGGCTTGTGGCGGCGTGCGGTCGTCGTCCTCGCCTGCGCGGTTGCCGCGCTCGGCATTCTCTATGTCGCCGCACGCGAGACACCGCTCTTCGCGCTTCGGACGGTGGAGGTCCAGGGCGTCTCGGGCGACGTCCGCGCGTCCGTCCTGCGCGAGGTCGACGAGCTCCGAGGCGACAGCCTCGTGGCGCTCGACGGCGGCGCTCTCGCAAGGCGCCTCGAGGCATTGCCGTCGGTGCTCAGCGTCGGCTACGACCGCGCCTTTCCGCACACGCTGCGTCTCGTCGTTAGGCCCGAGCGCCCGGTCGCCGTCGTCGTGCAGGGAGACGACGACTGGGTCGTCTCCGTCCGGGGACGCGTCATCGGCCCCGTCGAGACGGATGCCGAACATGACCTCCCGCGTATCCGCTACCGCCTCGAGCAGCCGCTCACGACCGGCGGCTTCGTTCCGGACGCGGGCACACGGATGCTTCTCTCCGCGCTCGCAGCGGCACCCCGGCGCATGGCGCTCCCGATCCGCTCCGCTCGCCTGGAGGAGGACGACGAGCTCACCCTCGTCCTCACGGGGGAAGGGGGGACGCGCCCCCTGCTCTTGCTGGGGGAGGCGAGCGACGTGGCTCTCAAGCTGCGCGTCGCGGCGCTCGTCCTGCGCAAGCTCGGTGCCGAGGAGCGGGCCTCCCTCGCGTATCTGGACGTCAGCCTGCCCGACCGGCCCGTCGCCTCCAGCAACCCTAAAGTCTCTAGTTGAGGGTTAGTCTTATTCACCTTCTTCCCTGCAAATAGCCGTTTGACATCGTCCGGCGGTGGACGTACGCTCAGGCGCACGCTCAAGGTGAGCTTGAGGAACGGAGAGGACAAGGAGTGCTGAGGTGAGAGACCAGTCGGGGAGCTATCTCGCCGTCATCAAGGTCGTCGGTGCCGGCGGCGGCGGCACGAACGCCGTCAACAGGATGATCGAGGCAGGCCTGCGAGGCTGCGAGTTCGTCGCGGTCAACACCGACGCGCAGGCGCTGCTCATGTCGGAAGCCGAGCAGAAGCTCCACATCGGCACGCACCGGACGCGCGGGCTCGGAGCGGGGGCGGATCCGCAGGTCGGCGAAGAGGCTGCGCTCGAGTCGAAGGACGAGATCAAGGAGGCCCTCAAGGGCGCCGACATGGTCTTCATCACGGCCGGCGAGGGCGGCGGCACCGGAACGGGCGCCGCGCCCGTGATCGCGGAGATCGCCCGCGACGACCTGAAGGCTCTCACGGTCGGCGTCGTCACGCGGCCGTTCGGCTTCGAGGGTCGCAAGCGCGCCGAGCAGGCTCAGACCGGGATCGCGAGTCTCCGCGACAAGGTCGACACGCTCATCATCATCCCGAACGACAGGCTCCTCCAGGTCGTCGAGAAGCGGACGTCCGTCGTCGAGGCATTCCGGATGGCCGACGAGGTCCTCCGCCAGGGGGTCCAGGGCATCACCGACCTGATCACGGTGCCCGGGCTCGTCAACCTCGACTTCGCGGACGTGCGCACGATCATGACGGACGCCGGCTCGGCCCTCATGGGAATCGGCGAGGCGGAGGGCGAGAACCGCGCCGCCGAGGCCGCACGCGCGGCGGTGTCGTCTCCGCTGCTCGAGGCCTCGGTCGAAGGCGCGACCGGCATCCTCCTCAACATCACGGGCGGATCCGATCTCGGCCTCTTCGAGGTGAACGAGGCCGCCGAGGTCGTCACGGGCGCGGCCGACCTGAATGCGAACGTGATCTTCGGAGCCGTGATCGACGAGGGCATGCAGGGCAAGGTGCGCGTGACGGTGATCGCGACGGGCTTCGACCGCTCGCTCCGGCGGGAGCGCCGCGAGCGTGAGGACGTCGTCCCGGAGCGGGAGCGCGAGCCCGTGAGCGGTGGTTTCGACGTGCCGTCCGACGTGCTCGAAGTTCCGTCATTCCTGCGCCGCAGGTAAGAACTGCCATACGCTCGCGCGCGGGATGCGACCGCCGCGCGAGCCTTTCCGGATCAAGATGGTCGAGCCGATCCGCTCGACCACTCGCGAGGAGCGTGAGCGTGCGCTCGAGGCAGCGGGCTGGAACCTCTTCCAGCTCTCGGCGCGGGACGTCGAGCTCGACCTCCTGACCGACTCCGGCACGGGCGCCATGAGCCAGGCGCAGTGGGCCGCCCTCATCCAGGGGGACGAGTCCTACGCGGGCTCGCAGAGCTTCGACCGCTTCCGGGCGGCGGTCGAAGAGGTGCTCGGCTTCCCGCTCGTCGTTCCCGCCCACCAGGGCCGGGGCGCCGAGAGCGTCTTCTTCGGAGCCGTGATCGACCCGGGCGAGATCGTCCCCTCGAACGCCCACTTCGACACGACGCGGGCCCACATCGAGGTCAGGCAGGGAGTGGCGCTCGACCTGCCGGTCGCCGCGGCGCTCGACCCCGATCTCGAGGTTCCGTTCAAGGGAGACATGGACACGGAACAGCTCGCCAACCTGCTCGCCGGCGAGAACGGCGAGCGCGTCTCGATCGTCATGCTGACCCTCACGAACAACGCGGGCGGCGGTCAGCCGGTGTCGATGGCGAACATCCGCGAAGTGGCCCGGCTCGCCCGCGAGCACGACAAGAAGCTCGTGCTCGACATCGCCCGCTTCGCCGAGAACGCCTGGTTCATTCGCGCGCACGAGGACGGCTACGGCGCGCGCCCGCTCGAGGAGATCGTGCGCGAGATGCTCGGCGAGGCGGACGCCGTCCTCATGAGCGCGAAGAAGGACGCGATCGCCAACATCGGCGGCTTCGTCGCGATCCGCGAGGACGAGGTCTTCTTCCACCGCCTTCAGGCCAGGGGGATCGTGTTCGAGGGGTTTCCGACCTATGGCGGGCTCGCGGGGCGCGACCTCGAGGCGATCGCCGTTGGTCTGCGCGAGGTGCTGGACGAGGACTACCTCCGCCACCGCATCGAGCAGGTCGCCTACCTCGGTCATGTCCTCGCGGAGCGGGGCGCGGCGATCTTGCGGCCGGTCGGAGGCCATGCGGTCTACCTGAACGCGTCCGCGATGCTCGCGGAGGTGCCGGCCGAGCAGTTCCCGGCCCAGGCCCTCTCGGGCGCTCTCTATCTCGCCGGCGCGGTACGGGGCGTCGAGATCGGCTCGGTGATGGCCGGGCGCGACCCGGTGAGCGGCGAGAACCGCGTGCCCGCCTTCGAGCTCGTCCGCCTGGCCGTGCCGAGGCGCGTCTACAGCTCGAGGCAGCTCGAGCAGGCCGCGGACGCCGCCGCCGACGTGCTGGCCGACCCGGGCTCGGTGCCGGGGCTCGAGATGGTCGAAGAGGCCCCGGTCCTGCGTCACTTCACCGCCCGGTTCCGGCCGCTCTAGGCCCGGCGAGAGACGGGCGGCCAGCGGGCGGGTTCTAGGTAGGATCCGCCGCGGTGCAGACGCTTCGGCGCACGCCTCTCTACGAGCGCCACGCCGCTCTCGGCGCGCGCCTCGTCCCCTTCGCCGGCTGGGAGATGCCGGTGCAGTACACGTCCATCGTCGCCGAGCACCGGGCGGTTCGGACATCGGCCGGCGTCTTCGACGTCTCGCACATGGGCGAGCTGCGGCTCCAGGGAGAGGGTGCGCACGCCTACCTCCAGGGCCGCCTCTCGAACGACCTCGACCGCATCCCGGACGGCCACGCGCAGTACACGCTGCTGACGAACGAGCAGGGCGGGATCGTCGACGACCTGATCGCGTATCGCCGCGGCCCCGACGACTATCTCCTCGTCGTCAACGCGTCGAACGTCGAGCCCGACCACGCTGCGCTCTCCGAGACCGACGACGTGTCTGCCGACTGGGCGCTCCTCGCCGTCCAGGGCCCGAAGGCACTGGCGAAGCTCGGGATCGAGATCGCCCCCTTCACTTTCAGCGAGGGCGAGGTGCTCGGCGTCCACTGTCTGATCGCGGGCACGGGATACACCGGCGAGCGCGGCTGCGAGCTCGGCTGCGCTCCCGACGACGCCGTGCGCCTCTGGGACGCGATCCTCGCGGCCGGCGTCACGCCCTGCGGTCTCGGAGCGCGCGACACGCTCCGGCTCGAGGCCAGCTACCCGCTGCACGGAAACGACATCAGCCCGGAGCGGACGCCGATCGAGGCCGGCCTCGGCTGGGCTTGCGCGCTCGACAAGGACTTCACCGGCGTGGACGTGCTCCGCGCCCAGAAGGAGGAGGGCACGCCCGAGCGGCTCGTCGCCTTCGTCATGGATGACAAGGGCATCCCGCGTCCCGGCATGGCGATCGAGGAGGGCGGCACCGTCACGTCCGGGTCGCTCTCGCCGATGCTCGAGCGGGGGATCGGGCTCGCCTACGTCCCGACCGACCTCGCCGCTCCCGAGACGGCCGTCACCGTCGACCTGCGCGGGCGGGCGCGCGCCGCTCACATCGTCAAGAAGCCGATCTACAAGCGGGAGGCGCAATAGTGCACCGGCGACACAATCACGGGAAGGAGCGCTGATGGCTGCGGACGAGTCGTACCCGGAGGACCTCAGGTACCACCGCGAGCACGACTGGGCCCGGATCGACGGCGACACCGCGACGCTCGGCATCACCTGGTACGCGCAGGACGCGCTCGGCGAGCTCGTCCACTTCGAGCCGCCCGAGACGGGCGCGTCGGTGGCAGCCGACGAGAGCTACGGCGAGGTGGAATCGGTGAAGGCCGTGTCGGACCTGATCTCGCCGCTCACGGGCGAGGTTCTCGAGGTGAACGACGCGGTCGTCGAGGAGCCGGAGAAGGTGAACGAGGACCCCTACGGCGAGGGCTGGCTCATCCGCGTGCGCCTGAGCGACACGGCCGAGGCCGACGGTCTCCTCGACGTGGCGGCCTACAAGGCGCTCCTCGAGGAGCAGTAGCCGGAAGCCCGGACTGTGCGCTACCTCTCGCTCACCGACTCCGACCAGGAGGCGATGCTCGCCGCGATCGGCGTCTCGTCGATCGAGGAGCTCTTCGCGGACATCCCCGCCCGTGTTCGCTTCGATCGGGAGCTGGACCTCGAGCCGGCGCTCTCCGAGCCCGAGCTCGTCGCGCATCTCGAGAGCCTCGCTGCGAGAAACGTCGACACCGGCCGCGAGCTCTCGTTCCTCGGCGCCGGCATCTACGACCACTACGTGCCGGCGATCGTCGACGCGATCCTCGCGCGCGGCGAGTTTCTGACGGCCTACACGCCGTACCAGCCGGAGATGAGCCAGGGCGTCCTCCAGGCGATCTTCGAATACCAGACGGTCATCTGCGAGCTGACCGGCATGGACGTCTCGAACGCGTCGGGCTACGACGGGACGACCGTCGCGGCTGACGCCTGCTACGTCGCCAAGCATGCAACCGGGCGCAAGAAGGTCGTCCTCGCCGAGACTCTCAACCCGCAGGTGCGCCAGGTCGTGAAGACCTACGCACCCGGCTTCGGGCTCGAGGTCGTCGAGGTCCCGCATCGCGACGGCGTCACGGATCCGGACGACTTTCGCCGGGCGGCCGAAGATGCGGCCTGCGCGATCTTCCAGCAACCGAACTTCTTCGGCTGCCTCGAGCCCGCCCCCGAGCTCGCAGCCGCCGCCAGCGAGGCCGAGGCGCTCCCGGTGGCGCACGTCGACCCCGTCTCGCTCGGCGTGCTCGAGGCACCAGGCCGCTACGGCTGCGCGATCGCAATCGGCGAAGGGCAGTCAGCCGGCAACTACCAGTCGTACGGCGGCCCGCACTACGGCTTCATCGCCATGCGCTCCGACTACATCCGCCGGATGCCCGGACGGATCGTCGGCGAGACGACCGACACCGCGGGTGAACGCGGCTATGTCCTCACCCTGCAGACCCGAGAGCAGCACATCCGTCGCGAGAAGGCGACGTCGAACATCACGACGAACCAGACGCTCCTGGCGCTCGCCGGTCTGGCGCACCTCTCGTGGCTCGGTCCGCAGGGATTGCGGGAGCTGGGGGAGACCTGCATGAGCCTCGCGGCCTATGCGAAGGAGCGGCTCGGGCTCCCGCTTCTGTTTCCGGAGCAGACAACATTCAAGGAGTTTGGCATCCGGGTCGGACGGCCCGCCGAGGAGGCGATCCGGGCTGCGCGCGACCAGGGCGTGCATCCCGGCTATGCGCTGAAGCGCGACTACTCGGGCATGGAGGACGCTCTGCTCGTGTGCGTGACCGAGAAGCGCTCCCCTGCCGACATCGACCGGCTCGCAGAGGTGCTCGCGGGATGAAGCTCATCTTCGAGAAGTCCCAACGCGGGAGGAGGGCCGGCACCCTCCCGACCTACGACCTTCCCGCGGCCGAGGTGCCGGAGAGGCTCCGTCGGCGCGAGCCGCCGCGGCTGCCGGAGCTCGCCGAGCCCGAGATCGTCCGCCACTTCACGGCTCTCGCGGATCGCACCTTCGGCGTCGACACGGGCTTCTATCCGCTCGGCTCCTGCACGATGAAGCACAACCCGCGGGTGAACGAGCGCGTCGTCGCGCTGCCCGGCTTCCGCGACCTGCACCCGCTCCAGGAGGAGGACGGCGCCCAGGGGGCGCTCGAGCTCATGTGGCGGCTGCAGGAGATCCTCGCCGAGGTCTGCGGCCTCCACGCCGTATCGCTCCAGCCCGCTGCGGGGTCGCAGGGCGAGCTGACGGGCCTCATGCTCATGCGCGCCTACTTCGCCGATCGGGGGGAGGGCGAGCAGCGCAAGACGGTGATCACGGCCGACACGGCGCATGGGACGAATCCCGCCAGCGTCACCATGGCGGGATTCCAGCTCCAGAAGGCGGAGACGGATGCGCGCGGCAACCTCGACCTCGACGACCTCCGCGCGAAGGTGAACGAGGAGACCGCCGGCCTCATGCTCACGAACCCCTCGACGCTCGGGCTCTTCGACGAGCAGATCGAGGAGGTGGCGGACATCTTCCACGGGGCGGGGGCGCTCCTCTACTACGACGGCGCGAACCTGAACGCCGTCTGCGGCATCTCCAGGCCGGGCGACATGGGCTTCGACATCGTCCACATCAATCTGCACAAGACGTTCTCCCAGCCGCACGGCGGCGGCGGCCCGGGCGGCGGGCCGATCGTCGTCCGGGACATCCTCGAGCCGTTCATCCCCGCGCCTGCCGTCGTCCGCGACGGCGACCGCTTCCGGCTCGACTACGACCGTCCGAAGTCGATCGGGAAGGTGCGCGGGTTCTACGGGCCGTTCGGCGTCTTCGTCCGCTCGTACGCGTTCATCCGAGCCTATGGGCCCGCGCTCCGGCGCATGTCGGAGGTCGCCGTCCTGAACGCCAACTACATGCTCGCCCGCCTCAAGGACACCTACGACCTGCCTTTCGAGCGCCTCTGCATGCACGAGTTCGTCCTCTCGGCACGGAACTTGAAGCGCGAGTTCGGGGTGAACGCGCTCGACGTCGCGAAGCGGCTCATGGACTACGGTTTCCATCCGCCGACGATCTACTTCCCGCTCATCGTTCCCGAGGCGCTCATGATCGAGCCGACCGAGACCGAGCCGAAGGAGATCCTCGACGCCTTCTGCGACGCGATGGAGCGGATCGCGGAGGAAGCCGCCGACGATCCGAAGATCCTGAAGGAGGCGCCGCACCGGCGTCCGGTCCGTCGGCTCGACGAGGTCAAGGCGGCGAAGCGTGGGATCGTCAAGTACGGCTTCGACCAGCATCCGAACCTCGTGGGCGAACCGGCGGCGGGCGAGGCGGTTGAGGCGCAGAAGGGCGCGTGATGGCGCGGGTCTGGTCGCGCCGCGAGCTCGAGGACCGGGTCAACGTGCTGCGCGAGCGCTACGACGGCGAGGAGTTCGCCGCGGCCGTGGCAGAGTTCTCCGAGGAGCTCGGGCCCGAGGAGCAGGAGGACCTCCGCGAGATCCTGCTCCAGCGCTCGAAGCAGTACGCGCGCGGGAACGCCGCTATCGACCAGCGGATCGCGGAGGGAGGCTGGTTTCGACGGACCCTGGGCAAGCTCGAGGAATCCGAGCGCAGGCAGCGCGAGCGCTTCGAGCGGCGGAGGCGACGCTAGGGTGGAGGTCCGGTCGCGGGACGAGGCCCCTGAGTTCACGACGCTGGACGGCTCGACGATCAAGGTCATCCTCGACGCCGCTCTCGGAGGCGCGGCGAACCAGAGCCTGGCGGAGGCGAGCCTTGCCGCCGGACAGGGAACGGAACGGCACTACCACGGCCGCTCCGAGGAGATCTACGTGTTCCTCGAGGGCGGCGGCGAGATGGAGGTCGACGGCGACTCGGGCGAGGTCTCGGCGGGAGATGCGGTCCTCATTCCCGCCGGTGCCTGGCACCGGATAGTCGCGGGGCCCAGGGGTGCGCGCTTCCTCTGCTGCTGCGCGCCGCCCTATGCGGACGAGGACACGTTCTTCGGTACGGTTGACGCGTGATCGACCTTCGCTCCGACACGCTCACGCAGCCGACGGCGGACATGCGCCGCGCGATCGCGAACGCAGTCGTCGGCGACGAGCAGAAGCGCGAGGACCCGACCGTCGCCGCGCTCGAGGAGCGCGCCGCCGACCTCCTCGGCCAGGAGGAAGCGGTCTTTCTCCCGACGGCGACGATGGCGAACCAGATCGCGCTCCGGACGCTCACCGAGCCCGGCGACGAGGTGATCGCCGAGGAGATGGCGCACGTCTTCCGCTACGAGCTCGGAGGCCCGGCGGTCCACTCGGGCCTCGCCATGAAGTCGCTCTCGACCGAGCACGGGATCTTCGGCGCCGAGGACGTCCGCGAGGCCGTCAACCCGCCCGGCGACCTGCACACGGCGCCGACCCGGGTCGTCTGCTTCGAGAACACCCACAACGGTGGCGGCGGACGCGTCTGGCCGCTCGCGCATCTGCGCGAGGTCGCCGCCGAGGCGCGCAGCCATGGGTTGAGCCTCCACCTCGACGGCGCCCGGCTGATGAATGCCACCGTCGCGAGCGGCACGCCCGCCGCCGACTACGGGCGCGAGTTCGACACGGTCACGCTCTGCCTGTCGAAGGGGCTTGGCTGTCCCCTCGGTGCAGTCATCGCGGGCTCGGGCGAGCGGATGGCGAAAGCTCGCCGGTTCAAGCACCTCTTCGGCGGAGCGATGCGGCAGGCCGGGATCGTCGCGGCGGCGGGCCTCTACGCTCTCGACCACCACGTCGACCGGCTCGCCGATGACCACGCGAATGCACGCCGCCTCGCGGAGGGCTTCGCGGATGCCGGCCTGCCGGTCGACCTCGAGCAGGTGGAGACGAACTTCGTCCAGCTCGACGCGGCCAGGATCGGCCTGACCGGGGACGACGCGATCGCGCTTCTGCGCGCCGAAGGCGTCCTGGTCTCATTCGCAGCGCGCAAGGACGTCCTCAGGGCACTCACGCACCTCGACGTCTCGGCCGACGACATCGAGCAAGCGGTCGCCGGCGCCGCACGCGCCTTCAGCGGCTCGAAGCGCGCGGTCGAGCTCGCGGGCGACGCGCCGACGCCGTACTAGCGTTCGAGCGGCCCCTTTACTCGGCGGGGTGGATTGCCGCCTCGTCGCCGAAGACGGAGCTCGAGAGCATGTAGAAGACCGCGATGGCGAGGTAGAGGGCCGCGCTCGTCTCCGGGCTCGCCAGCGCCACGAGCGTCGTCGCGCCGTACATGAACGGGCCGGGGAGGTAGGCCCGGGAGATGCCGTTCACCTCGCGCGGGTCGGCGTCCGGACGCAGGAGCCGCCGGCCGGTGGCCGCGTAGCGCCAGAGGGCGTTGAAGAGGAGGGCGGTGATCGTCATCGTGACCCCGTACGTGATTGCCGCCTCGCGCCCGTTTCCTCCCCACGCGTAGTCGGCGAGGAGCACGGTGGGGAAGGGGACGAAGGCGATGAGCATCAGAAGCCCGAGGTTGAGGTAGAGGAAGCGGAAGTCCGCCTCGCGGAGCTGCCGGAAGACGGTGTGGTGGTTCACCCACATGATCCCGATCGTGAGGAAGCTCGTCGCGTAGGCCAGGTAGGAGGGCCACAGATCGAGCAGGGCCTGGCCGAGCTCCCCCGGCTCCTCGAGGTGCGGGACCGCGATCTCGAGCACGAGGAGCGTGGTCGCGATGGCGAAGACGCCGTCCGAGAACGCCTCGAGCCTGCCGGTCTCCACGTGTCAAGGGTAGTGAGGGGCCCGGCCGTGAGACCGGGCCCCGGGGAGCGGCTTACTCGTACTGGAGTGCGCGGAGGACGTTCAGCTTGGCCGCCCGCCTCGCAGGCAGGATCGCGGCGACGATGCCCACGATGATCGCGGCGACGGCGAAGCCGATGATCTGGCCGACCGGCACGTCGAACTTGATGAAGTCGACCCGGACCGTGAGCAGGGCTGCCAGCACGACTCCGAGGACGATTCCGAGCACCGCGCCGATGAGTGCCGTGATGACGCTTTCGTAGCGAATCATCCTGCGAACCTGACGGCGCGTCATCCCGACCGCCCGCAGCGTCCCGATCTCGCGTGTGCGCTCGAAGACGGTCAAGACGAGCGTGTTGATGATCCCGAAGAGGCTGACGATCACCGACAGCGCGAGCAGGAGGTAGAGGATGTTCAGGATGTTGTTCAGGAAGCCGACCTGGTTGTCCTTGAACTCGTCGCGCGTTTGCCCCTTCGCGTTGGGGAATTCCGCGAGCGCGTTGTCGAGCGCCTGCGTGTTCGCGTCGGTGACGCCGCCGCTCATCTTTACGAACGAGTAGAGGTTCTCCGGCTGGTCGTAGTTCTTGTCGAACGTCGCAGCCGAGAAGGTCACCGCACCGAAGGGAGAGCCTCCCGCGGGTGGGTCGAAGATTCCCTTGACGACGAGTGGGACGACGGTGCCGCTCGGCGCCGTGATCTTGACCGGAGAGCCGATCGTCAGGTTGTGATCGTCGGCGAAGTCGTCGTCGACGAAGGCGCCGTTCTCGCCGAGCGCGCCGAAGACCGCTTGCGAGCCGTCCTTCCAGTCGAGGTTGAGCGCCTGGCCGGCGTCCGGCGTCACAGCGGTGACGTTATGAACGTCTCCGAAGACGAGCGCCTGCCCGGCCCGGACGCTTGCAACCGCCTCGACACCGGGCGCCTGCGCGGCGGCGTCCGCCGCGTCGGTCGGAATCGGCGAGAAGTTGTTCTCAGCCGTGATCGCGTAGTCGGAGACGAAGATCTTGTCCACCGCTCCGGTGAAGCTCGAGCGAATCCCCTGCCCGAGCACCGCCACGAGCGTGACGAGCGCGAGGCCGATCATGAGCGCCGCGGCAGTGGAAGCGGTGCGTTGCGGGTTGCGCTTGGCGTTGCCGCGCGCGAGCCGGCCGGACGCTCCGCCCACCCGCGCGGAGGGCCAGCCAAGGACCGTTGCGAGCCCCGGCACGAGCTTCGAGGCGAAGAGCGCAACGCCGATGAAGACGAGCAGCGCGCCGGCGCCCATGGACAGGAGAACCGTGGAGGTTCCTCCGCCTCCGAAGAGGCCGTAGATCACGAGGCCGAAGCCGATCGCGGCGAGGACCAACGCAGCGGGAGTCCTGAAGCGCGCGAAGCGCGACTCCGGCAGGGTGGCGCCCTCGCGCACCGCGGCGATGGGCGGCACCCTGGTCGCCCTGATCGCAGGCCGGAGGCTCGCGCCGACCGTGACGATGATGCCCACCACGAGCGCGACGACGATCGTGCGCGTCTCGAAGATCAGACCGCTGTTCGGAAGCGTGAAGCCGACCGCGTCGAAGAGCCAGAAGAGACCCTTGGCGAGCCCGAGCCCGAGGAAGAGACCGACCACCGACGCGAAGACTCCGACGACGAGCGACTCGATCAGGATCGACCTCAAAACCTGGCGCCGCGACGCTCCGACGGTGCGAAGCGTTGCTAGCTCGCGGGTGCGTTGGGCGATCGTGATCGAGAGCGAGTTCGCGATCACGAAGGCGCCGACGAAGAGGGCGATGCCGCCGAACGCGAGCAGGAACGTACGGAGGAAGCTGATGAACTCGTCCGTATCCTCGGCGTCGTTCTTCGCCTGCTGTGCTGCGGTGCGCACCTGCGCGTCCGCGGGGAGGACGGTTCTGAGCTCATCCGCGACCTGGGTGTCCGAGACGCCGGGCTTCGCTGCAACGGCGATCTCGTCGAGCTGTCCCTCCCTGGCGAAGATCCTCTGTGCCGTCGGCAGGTCCAAGCCGACGAGCGTGGCACCGCCGATCGTCGAGACGGAGCCGAATTTCACGAGTCCCGAAATGCCGAAATTCTCGACCGGGCCGCGGCCCTGGACGCCGACCGTGTCGCCGACCTTGAATCCCTCCTTGTCCGCGGTCGAGGCGTCGATCACGACCTCTTTCCCTTGCGGCCACGAGCCTTCGACGAGCGAGAGCGGGTTGAAGCGGCTGTCTCCGTTCGCGATCGAGAAGCCGAGATTCGGTGCGCCCCCGTACACGATCGCCTTGCCGTCGTCGCCGATGATCTGGGCGTTGCCCGAGACGCTCCCTTCTGCTTCCGCGACATCGGGCTGCGACTCGACGGTCTGGAGCAGCGAGTCGTCGAGCGGAGGCGCGGTCGCCCCGCTGTCGTCGGTCAAGTCGAAGGCCGACTTCCCGCTGATGACGACGCTCGAGCCCTGCCGGGAGTCGGTGAAGATGTTGTCGAAGGCCTTGTCGATCGAATCGGTGAGGACCAGGGTGCCGGCCACGAGCGCCACGCCCAGCACGATCGCGACCGCGGTGAGAACACTGCGGAGCTTCCGGCCCCAAAGGCCTCTGAGCGCGACCCGTGTCATTGCCGCGCGACTTCGTCCATCGCGGCGACGATCTCGCTCTGGCTCGCGCCTCGGAGCTCCTTGACGATGCAGCCGTCGGCGAGGAAGAGGATCCGGTCTGCGATCGCCGCGGCGCGGGCGTCATGCGTGACCATGACGACCGTCTGGCCGAACTCGGCGACCATGTCGCGGAGGAGATCGAGGATCTCGCCGCTCGTGGCCGAGTCGAGGTTGCCCGTCGGCTCGTCGGCGAAGATGACGGTTGGCTTGGAGGCAAGGGCGCGAGCGATGGCGACGCGCTGCTGCTGGCCGCCCGAAAGCTCCGAGGGGCGGTGCGTCCGCCGGTCGTCGAGACCGCTGCGCTTGATGACCTCCTCCAGCCAATGCTTGTCGAACTTGCCGCCGGCCAGCTCGAGTGGGAGCCGGATGTTCTCCTCGGCGGTCAGCATCGGAAGGAGGTTGAAGAACTGGAAGATGAAGCCGATGTGCTCGCGACGGAGCTTCGTCAGCTCGTTGTCGTTCAGCTTTGTGATCTCGGCGCCCTCGATCGAGACGGTGCCGGACGTCGGGCGGTCGAGCCCCGCGAGGATGTGCATCATCGTGGATTTGCCGGAGCCGGACGGCCCCATGACGGCCGTCAGCTCGCCGTGTCGCACCTCGATCGAGCAGCCGTTCAATGCGTGGACCGCGGTCTCACCCTCGCCGTAGACGCGCGTGATCTCGTGCGCCTCGACGACGGCGCCGTCACGTTCTTCGGTTTTCGGCTGCTCCTCGGAAATCGCCGAAGTCATCTCTCAGTCCTCCCAGTGTTTTGACTCACCTAGCCTGTCAAACCGCGAGCCGGCCACCAAGGAGGAAGGCGCGACTCTTAACGTGTGGCTAACCGAACCACGAAGAGCCTAGCGGTCTCCTGCGGCAAGGAAGCCGACGGCGACGCCGGCGTACGCGGCGATGAGCGCGAGACCCCGTCCGCGGCTCGAACGCCCGCCCCAGAGGACCGCTGCGGCGAAGGCGACGGCCCCGCCGAGCGCGATGAGCTCGACCTCCCGGAAGGAGAGCGCGAGCGGCTCGATCGCCCAGGAGAGGAGCGCGACCGCCGGGATCAGGAAGACCGCCACCTGCGCGCTCGACGCGAGCGCGATCTCGGCCGCGAGCCTGATCCTGCCGCGATAGGCGACGACGACGGCTCCCCCGTGCTCGGCGGCGTTTCCGACGATCGCGACGATCACGGCGGCGACGAAGAAGTCGCTCAGGTGGGCCTTCTCGGCGAAGGTTTCTAGGGAGCCGACGAGGATCTCCGCCACGAGCGCGGTGACGACGGTGGCGGCGCCGAGGACGAGCAGCGAGGTCGTCAGCCTCCAGGCCTCGCCCGCGGCCGGCTCGTCGGAGACGTGCTGCCGGCGGTGCCTCCGGAGCGAGAGCCACGTCACCCCGAGATAGACGACGAGGAGGACGATCGAGACGGGGACGGACAGCTCGGCCAGGGAGTGCCGGTCCGGGTCGCCGCTCCAGCCGGGAACGGCTGGGATGAGGAAGAGGAGGACCGCGAAGGCGACGAGCGCGAACGACGTGAGGCTCGACTCGCGGTCGAGCTCGCCGCGTCCGCCGAAGGCGAGCGAGAAGCCGAGGACGAGCAGGAGGTTCCCGATCACGCTTCCCGAGAGGGATCCGCGCACCACCTCCGTGAGGCCGTCGCTCACGGCGAAGAGCGCGATGATCAGCTCGGGCGCGTTGCCGAAGGTGGCGTTCAGGAAGCCGCCGATGCCGGGGCCGGTGTGGTGCGCGGCCTGCTCGGTCGCCTCTCCGATCAGCCAGGCGAGTGGGATGAGGGCGCAGGCGGCTACGACGAAGAGGACGATGTCGCCCGCGCCGGTCCGGTCGAGCGCGATCACGGCCGGCCCGAGAGCGAGCAAGCCGTAGAGGACTTTGCGGACCATGCCGCGCGCACCCTAACGTTCGGGTTCGCGTGCTAGATGCGGTTCTCTTCGACTGGGGTGACACCCTCGTTCGCTTCGCCTACGACGAGGCGCTGCTCGAGGCCGGGTGGGAAGCAGGGCTCGCGGCGCTCGGCCGCGCGGATCTTCCGGCCCACGAGGCAGCGGCTGCGCGCTTCCGCGAGCGCTACGTCCCGCTTCTCTGGCAGCCCGGCTCCGTCGAGGAGGTCGAGTATCCGGGACTCGTCCGCGAGTGCCTCGGCGGCCTCGGCGTGCGGGTGGACGACGACGAGCTCGAGCGGTTCCTCGCCGCGGAGCACGCCGCCTGGAACCCGGCCCGCCTGCTCGGCGACTCGACGCACGCGCTCCTCGACGTCCTCCGCGAGCGAGGCCTCAAGACCGGCCTCGTCTCGAACGCCTTCGACCCGCCCGGCCTCTTGCACGGCGACCTCGAGCAGATGGGCCTCGGCAACCGTCTCGATGCAGCCGTTTTCTCGTCGGAGATCGGCAAGCGCAAGCCGCACCCGGCGATCTTCGAGGCGGCGCTCGACCGGCTCGGCGTCGACCCGAGCCGGGCCCTCTTCGTCGGCGACCGCCGCTACGAGGATGTGCGCGGCTCGAAGGAGCTCGGCATGAAGGCGGTCCAGGCGTACTGGTTCCGCGCCGACGAGGACGAGCGCGGGCTGGAGCCGGACTATGAGGCGTTCACCCCGATGGACGTGCTGAACGTGGTTCGGCGGCTCAGCGGCGAGCTGTAGCCGAACAGCGCGCTACACCCGGTTCGGCGGCGTGTCAAGTCTTGCGGGACGCCTGCACCTCACCCAAAATCCAGATGGATGCAACGGCGATTGCCGATCGTTCAAGAGCTACCCCTGCGGCCACAGGACGAGATCGAATGTCGCCGCTGCGGGGTCCACTGCGACAAGGTCGTGTACCCGGCCGCGTGCGTCACGCGGGCTTGTCCGTTCCTCTATGCGTACGAGGAGTGGGGGCACACCTACATCGGCTGCATGCAGAAGGTGTACGACGTCGAGATCGACCTCGATGCTCTCCAGGAGGCGCAGAAGCGCAAGGGCGGCTTCGGCGCCGTCAAGACGGTGCGCCAGCCGCTGCCCATGTGCAAGGCGGAGGTCGCCGCCTGCTACGAGCACCGGGCGGACGAGCTCGGCTGCGTCAACCCCGAGTTCTTCGAGCTCCCGCGCGGCAAGCCATCCTTCCGCGTGGTCGAGCAGCAGCCTTCCGAGCCCGCGTAACCCTTTGACCGCCGTCGCCTTCGTCGGCCTCGGCGCGATGGGCGAGCGGATGGCGCGCCGGCTGCTCGACGCCGGCCACGAGCTGAGCGTCTGGAACCGGACCCCGGCCAAGGCCGAGGCGCTGGTGGCTGCCGGCGCCCGCCGCGCCGCGAGCGCTGCCGACGCGGCCCGCTCGGCGGAGGTCGCCGTCACCACGGTCAGCGATCCCGCTGCGCTCGAGGCTGTCACCGCGGGCCCGTACGGCGTCCTCGCGGGGCTCGAGCCAGGCTCGCTCCTCATCGAGATGTCGACCGTCGGACCGGCCGCGCTTCACGATCTCGCCGAGAAGATGCCGGAGGGGACCACGCTCCTCGACGCGCCCGTGCTCGGCAGCATCAGCGAGGCCGAGGAAGGAACGCTGCGCATCTTCGTCGGCGGCGACGAGGACGGCTTCGCCCGCGTCGCGCCCCTTCTTGTCGCGCTCGGGGAGCCGATCCTCGTCGGCCCGCCTGGAAGCGGCGCCGCGGCGAAGCTCGTCGCGAACTCGACGCTCCTCGGAGTCCTCTCCCTGCTCGGCGAGGCGCTTGCGCTCGGCGAGCGGCTCGGGCTCGAGACGGAGGTCGTGTTCGACGTGCTCGCCTCGACGCCGCTCGGCGCGCAGGCGAAACGGCGGCGTCCAGCCGTCCAGGAAGGCCGCTACCCCCGTCGCTTCGCGCTCGGCCTCGCAGCCAAGGACGGAGATCTCGTCGTCGAGGACGCAGGGCGCGTCAGCCTCGACCTTCGCCTCGCCTCCGCTGCGCGCGACTGGTTCCGTAGCGCGGAGAGCGAGGGCTGGGGCGAGCTCGACTACTCCGCGATCCTCGCCTTCATCGGCGGGAAGAAGCGCCCCGGAAGCTGAGAGGACCAGCGCGCGGGGAAAATGTGCCAGAAGTGTGTCGATTTTCCCCCTCGCCGGGAGGAGTCGAGGCGGAGATCCTGGGCTGCCAGCCGGAACTAGGACGACCAGCGGGCGTGGAGGTCCTTGAGCTTCTGCACCTCCGCTGCGTCCGGGCCGTGGTTGTCCGGCCCGGGAACCTCCAGGATCGTCGGCAGCCC
>DASUJY010000054.1:0-33844 GCA_036279015.1 Gaiellaceae bacterium
GATCGTGAAGAGCTGGCAGGAACGGTCGGCCCCTGCCTGTTCGAATGCATCTCGTAGTCTGCGGAGCTCCGTCTCCCTCCCGACGAGCGGCGTGTCGAGCCGGCGCGCGACCCCCTCGTCGCCGTGCACCGCGACCAGACGGTGGGCGCGCAACGGCTCGCTCTTTCCCTTCACTTCGAGCGGCGGCATGGGCTCCACTTCGGCGGCATCGCGCGCGAAGCGGAGGGTCTCGGCGCCGATGAGGATCTCGCCCGGCTCGGCCGCCTGCTCCAGCCTGGCCGCGACGTTGACGGCATCGCCGGTTGCGAGCCGCTCCCCAGTGCCGGCGACGACTTCGCCGGTCGTGACGCCGATCCGACCCCGCACGCCCAGCTCGGGCAGCGCGTCGCGCATCTCGATTGCGGCACGCAACGCCCTGAGCGCATCGTCTTCGTGCACGACCGGAATCCCGAAGACGGCCATCACGGCATCGCCGATGAATTTCTCGACCGAGCCCCCATGCCGCTCGACGATTCCCTTCATCCGGTCGAAGTACCGCGCGAGGAGACTTCTGAGGGCTTCAGGGTCGAGGCGCTCGCCAAGCTCGGTCGAGCCCGTCAGGTCGCAGAAGAGCACCGTGACGACCTTGCGCGTCTCGCCCCCGTGTACGGGCGCCTCCGCAAGCGGCGCCCCACAGAACGGGCAGAACGCGAAGTCGCCGGAGACGGCCTTACCGCATTCCGCACACGCCGCCACGGGGCAAGTCTACGGCCTGCGCATGAGATCCAGGCCCCATCGGCAGGGCCTTGACGACGAAGCCCCGTTTCCGGGGCTCCTTCCGTCGCAGGCCACTACGCCGGATTCTCGCTCAACGTTGCGGGCGGAGCGAAGCCGGCGAGAACGCCGGGCGGTTACGGTGAGACCGCCGAACGACTGCCTCGCCGAAACTACGACGAATTCCGGAGAACACGACCTCATAGAAAAAGCCCCGTTACCAGGGCTTTTTCCGTAGCAGGCCTGTAAGCCGGATTCTGTCGGGGGTGACCATCCATCTAGGCCGCCGGTTTCCCGGCGGCTCGAGCAGCGCACCCGGCTCCTCGGCGGGCAGCCTGAGCGGAGCCTGTTCGCCTTGCACCGGACGGGGTTTGGCTAGCCGCCGTGTCACCACGGCGCTGGTGGGCTCTTACCCCACCGTTTCACCCTTGCCCTCGGCGTCTCCGGAGAGAGACGTTTCGCCGCTGGCGGTCTCCTTTCTGTGCCACTTTCCGTCGGCTTTCGCCGCCTGGGGTTTCCCCAGCGTCCTGCCCTGCGGTGTCCGGACTTTCCTCGAACCGCACCGTCCGGAGACGGCACGGCTCGCGGTCACCCGGCCTGCAAGCTCAATTGTAGCCCCGATTCCGCGGAGGCTTCGAAGCTCGCCTCGCACTGCGGGCAGACGATCGCCTGGTGCGTGTGGAGCACGAACTCGCCGCACACCGGGCACTCGAGGCTCGCGCCGCGCATGAGCGCCAGGAGCTCCTGGTCGAGCGTGCGGTTGAGGGGCACGATCTCCGTCATCACACCCGCCTGAAGACCCCGATCACCTTGCCGAGGATCTGCACGTGCGCGGGGTAGAGAGGGTCGAGGGACTCGTTCTCGGGCTGGAGCCGGATGCGGCCCTTCTCGCGGAAGAACCGCTTCACGGTCGCCTCGTCGGCCGCCTCGTCCTCACCCGCAAGCGCGACGACGATCTCTCCGTCTCGCGCCGTCGCCTGCTTTGCAACGACGACGTAGTCCCCGTCGAGGATGCCCGCGTCGATCATGCTCTCGCCCTTCACGCGCAGGAGGAACTCGTCGCCGCCGGCCGTGAGCGGCTCGGGAACGGCGAGGTAATCCTCGATGTTCTCCTCCGCGAGGAGCGGCCCGCCCGCGGCGATGTCGCCGACGAGAGGAAGCCGGCGGGAGTCGCGCGCGACCGCCCGCGCGGGTGGCGCGGCGGCCGCCTGCTCCCGTCCGACGATCTCCAGAGCGCGCGGCTTGGTCGGGTCACGGCGGAGGAGGCCGGCACGTTCGAGGTTCGCGAGATGGGCGTGCACCGTCGAGGGTGAAGCGAGACCGACCTCCTCGCCGATCTCGCGGACGGTCGGCGGGTAGCCGTGCTTGGCCGCGTAGCGGACGACGAAGTCGTAGATCTCCTGCTGGCGCTTGCTCAGCATCGCGTCTCCCTGGTCGAACAGCTGTTCGCATCAAGGTAGCGCGCCGTTCGGACGGAGTCAAACTCCCGGCTCCGGGAGCGGCTGCCGGAACGAAGAGATCCCTCGCTACAATGCGGTCCGCGCGCGCTGGTGGCGGAATTGGTAGACGCGCAAGGTTGAGGGCCTTGTGCCCCTTGCGGGGCGTGGAGGTTCAAGTCCTCTCCAGCGCATGCTCGAGGCACTCCGAAGGGGGTGCCTTCGCTTTCCCGCGTCGCTAAGGTACGCGGCCGTGCGCGAACTCTGTGCAGAGGCGATCGACGTGGCCACGGGCGCCGGCGCCGGCTATGCGGACGCCCGGGCTGTGACGCGACGCGCGCAGAATGTTGCGACGAAGAACGGCGAGGTCGAGTCAGTCGCCGACGGAGAGACCGAGGGCATCGGCGTGCGCGTCCTCGTCGGTGGAGCGTGGGGATTCGCGTGCGACCGCAGGCTCTCGACGCAGGGGGCTCGCGCCGCCGCAGAGCGGGCGGTCGCCTTCGCGCGGGCGAGCGCCGGCCGCGCCGGGAGGAAGCCCGTCGAGCTCGCGCCCGCGCCGGCGAAGAGCGGCGAGTACAGGACTCCAGCCGAGCGCGACCCGGTCGACGTGCCGCTCTCGGAGAAGGTCGACCTCTGCCTGCGCGCCGAAGCCGCGATGAAGCACGGCGACGTCAAGATCACCGAGTCGACGGTGCGGGCACAGCGGGAGCAGCGAGCGTTTCGCTCCTCGGAAGGCGCCGACGTCTACCAGGAGTTCGTGGAGTGCGGCGCCGGCATCGACGCCCTCGCGATCCGCGACGGCCGGGTTCAGATCAGGAGCTACCCGAGCGCCCACGGCGGCTCGAGCTCGCAGTCGGGCTGGGAATACGTCGACGCGCTCGACCTGGCCGGCAACGCTCCTCGAGTCGCCGAGGAGGCTGCGGCCCTGCTCCGGGCCGATCCATGCCCCTCCGGCATCACCACCGTCGTCCTCGACAACGAGCAGATGGTCCTCCAGGTGCACGAGTCGGTCGGGCATCCGACCGAGCTCGACCGCGTCTACGGAACCGAGGCGGCCTACGCGGGCACAAGCTTCCTCAAGCCGGGCGACCTCGGCAGCCTCCGGTACGGCTCGGAACACATGAACGTCACCGCCGACTCCACCACTCCCGGTGGGCTCGGTACCTTCGCCTTCGACGACGAGGGCATCCCGGCGGGTCGACAGCCGGTGGTCGAGGCGGGCATCCTGCGCGGCTTCCTCTCCTCGCGGGAGACCGCCGGCCTGATCGGCGCCGGCCATGGTGGCTCGATGCGCGCCGACGGCTGGAGCCGTATGCCGCTCGTCCGTATGACCAACCTCCACCTCGAGCCCGGCGAAGGCTCGTTCGACGAGCTGCTCGCCGACGTCGACGACGGCATCTTCATGTGCACGAACAAGAGCTGGTCGATCGACGACAAGCGCCTCAACTTCCAGTTCGGGACGCAGATCGCCTGGGAGATCAAGGACGGGAAGCTGGGACGCATGCTCCGCGACGCCACCTACACGGGCGTGACGCCGGTCTTCTGGGGCAGCCTCGACGCCGTCGCGGGCAAGGACGAGTGGCACCTCTACGGCCTCACGAACTGCGGCAAGGGCCAGCCCGGCCAGCACGCGCACGTCTCGCACGGCACGTCCGCCGGGCGCTTCCGCAACGTCCAGGTCGGCGTCCGTGACGTCTGACGGTCGGGCCCTCGAGCTGGCCGAGCGCGCTTGGCGCGCCGCCGAGGCCGACGAGGCCGACGCCGTCGTCCAGGCAGAGGAGTCCGGCTTCGCGCGCTTCGCGGCCTCCGAGGTGCACCAGCCGACCCTGATCCGCGACGAGACCGTCACGCTTCGCGTCGTCCGCGACGGCAGGGTGGGCTGCGCCGTCACGAACCGCATCGACGACGAGGGCCTGAAAGAGGCAGGGCGCCGAGCCGCAGAGGCGGCCGACAGCGCTCCGCCGGATCCCGGCTATCCGGGCCTCCAGCCGCCGGCCGCGGTCCCCGACGTGGCCGGCTACGACGAGGAGACGGCCGCCCTCACCGCCGAGGAGCAGGCAGCAGCCGCAGCCGGGGCGATCGAGGCTGCGCCCGACTACGGGCTCTACGGCTACTTCACGAGCGGCGTGACGGAGACGGCGGTCGCCTCGAGCACCGGCCACGCGGTCAGCCAGCGGATGACGGACGCGAGCGTTCTCGCGATCGCCGCCACCGACGACTCCTCCGGCTACGCCGAGGCGACGTCCTGGCGGGCTGGAGAGCTCGACCTCGCCGGCTGCGCGCGGGAGGCGGCCGAGAAGGCGGCGCGAACGCGGGGAGCGACGGAGATCGAGCCGGGGACGCACGCCGCCATCCTCGAGCCGTACGCCTTATCAGAGCTCCTCTGGTACTTCGCGTTCAGCTCGCTCGGCGCGCTCTCCTGCCTGGAGGGACGGAGCTATCTGAGCGGACGCCTCGGCGAGCGCCTGTTCCACGAGAGCTTCACGCTCGTAGACGACGGGCTCGATCCGCAGGGCATGCCGAAGGCCTTCGACCTCGAGGGCGTGCCGAAGCAGCCCGTCACGATCGTCGAGGAAGGGGTCGCCAGGGATGTGGTCTGGGATCGCCGAACCGCGAAGCGCGCGGGAGAGGGGCGCGAGTCGACGGGACACGCTCTCCCGGCTCCGGCGCAGGGGTTCGGCCCGATTCCGCTCAACCTCTCGGTCCGGGGCGGGGACGCTGCTGCGAGCGCGCTCCCGGAACGCGTCGGCGACGGGATCTACGTGACCCGGCTCCACTACCTCGGCGTCGTCGACCCACGCGAGGGGATCATCACCGGCATGACCCGCGACGGGACATTCAGGATCGAGGGCGGTAAGGTGACGAAGCCGCTCGTGAACCTCCGCTTCACAACGTCGTTCCCGAAGCTCGTCGAGGGCATCCTCGGGCTCTCGGAGGAGATCGTGCTCGTGAACCGGAGCGACTTCTACGACGAGCGCTATCCTTTCGGGACACGCGTCCCGGCGGTCGCGACGAGCGCGTTCACGATCGTCGGAACGGGCTCGGGGCCAGGTCTGTAGATGGCCAACACGCTCCTCGTCGGCACGCGCAAAGGTCTCTTCGTGCTCTCGGGCGACGAGGAGCGCCGCAACTGGGAGGTCTCCGGCCCGCTCCTCAAGGGCTGGGAGGTCTTCCACGCCGTCCCTGATCCGCGCGACGGAAGCGTGTACGCGGCGACGAACAGCTTCGTCTACGGCGCCACCGTCCATCGCTCGACCGACCGCGGCGAGACCTGGACGCGCGCCGAGGAGCTCGGCCTCCCGGAGGAGACGGGCCTCACGCTCGAGAAGACCTGGCACGTCAGGCCGGGCCGGGACGGCGAGGACGGACGCCTCTGGCTCGGCGGCGCGCCCGGCGTACTCTTCCGCTCCGACGACGCCGGGACGACCTGGCATCCGGTCGACGGAGTCGTCGGACACGCGACCCGCGACCAGTGGAATCCGGGCGCTGGAGGCATGTGCTGCCACTCGATCCAGCTCGACCCGGACGACCCGGAGCGCATGTACATCGCCATCTCGGCGGCGGGCGGCTTCCGCAGCGAGGATGGCGGCGAGTCCTGGACGCCCGCCAACCAGGGCGTCGCCGCGGACTTCATGCCGGACCCGTTCCCCGAGGTCGGGCAGTGCGTGCACAAGCTCCTCGTCCATCCCGCGAGGCCCGAGCGCCTCTGGCAGCAGAACCACTGCGGCGTCTACCGCTCGGACGACCACGGGCGAAGCTGGGAGCGGCTCGAAGACAACGGGCTTCCGAGCGGGTTCGGGTTTCCGATCGCCCTCGACCCCTCCGACCCGGACGTGGCCTTCGTCATCCCCGAGGAGGGAGCGGAGAACCGCGTCACGCCGGACGGCCGCCTAGGCGTCTACCGCACGGGCGACGGAGGGCAGAGCTGGAACCTCCTCGAGGGCGGGCTCCCCAAGCCGGCCTGGGTCGCCGTGCTCCGTGAGGCGTCGTCGTTCGACGAGCGCGGCGTCTACTTCGGCACGCAGAGCGGCTCGGTCTTCGTGACGGCCGACGGAGGCGAGAGCTGGTCGGAGGCCGCCTCGCAGCTCCCCCCGATCCTCTCCGTCGAGGCCGCCGACTGGCCGTAGTCCTCCTGCCGGGCATGCTCGCCGCGGAGGTCGGCGGGCAGCGCCGCTTCGAGATCGAGGCGGAGACCGTCGCCGCCGCGCTGAAGTCCTTGCCGGTCGCGAACCTCGTCTTCGACGAGCGCGGAGAGCTCCGCCGGCTGGTGAACGTCTACGTCGACGGCATCGACGTCCGCGATCGCGGCGGCATCGAGCTCCCGCTCGCGGGCGGCGAGGAAATCAGGCTCGTCGGCGCAATCGCCGGCGGCTTCCTTTAGAGAACGTAGAAGAGGGCGATCGTGTTGATGCCGAAGAGGGCGGCGACGGCGAGCGTGAGCCGTGTCAGGTTCCGCTCCACGATGTGCTGGCCGCCCTGGGAGGCGGGCGTGAATCCCATCCCGCCGAAGCCCGTGTCGCGCCCCGAGTGCATGAGCACGAGCGTGATCAGGATCGCGGAGAGGAGAACCTGGATAACGGGCAGGACGACGTCGAGCACGCTCCCAGGATAGCGAGCGGGCTCACCGTCGGATCTCGAGACCGCGTGACGCCCCGACGTGCTCGACCTGGAGCGTCGTGTGGTCGAGGGCGAAGCGCTCTTCGAGCATGCGCTCGAGCTCGAGCCGGATCCGGTGGCAGTCCGCGCCGGGCTCGACGAGGACGTGGGCGGAAAGAGCCGGGAAGCCGCTCGTCACCGTCCAGACATGGAGGTCGTGCGCCTCGACAACCTGGTCGTGCTCGACGAGCGCCCGCCCGACCTCCCCCGGAGGTGCCGAGGCCGGCGCTCCCTCCAGGAAGATGCGGCCCGACTCCCGCAGAAGCTCGAAGGCCGCCCAGAGCATGAGCGCGACCACGACGAGCGACGCGATCGGGTCGAAGCGGTCCCAGCCGGTCGCGAGCACGAGCCCCCCGGCCAACGCCGTCCCGAGGAACGCGGCGAGGTCCGTGGCGATGTGGAGATACGCGCCGCGGACGTTCAGGCTCTGGCGGCTCGCCCGCGCCAGCAGCGCGAGGATCGCGACGTTCACGAGGATTCCGGCGATGGCGACGAAGAGGACGATCGCGCCCTCCACCTCAGGCGGGTCGATGAGGCGGCGGACGGCCGAGTAGAGGATCCAGGCGGCGATCAGGAGGAGCGAGATGCCGTTGGCCTGGGCGGCGAGGATCTCCGCGCGCGCGAAGCCGAACGTGAAGCGCCCACGCGCAGGAAGCGCGGCGGCCCAGGCGGCGAAGAGCGCGAGGCCGAGTGCAGCGGCGTCGGTGAGCATGTGGCCGGCGTCGGCGAGGAGCGCGAGCGAGCTCGCCGCGATCCCGAAGACCACCTCCGCGACCATGAAGGCGAGGAGGAGGGCGAGCGAGATGCCGAGGATCCGCCGATCCGAGCCCGCGTCTGCGTGGACGTGCATCGAGCTCATTCTCGCTCGTCGCCGCGAAGGAGCTCGGCGACGCGGCCGGCCTGCCGGGCGACGTCGTGCTCCTCGGCGACGGCGCGGCCTGCGCGATTGGGCCGCGGGAGCTCGGCCGCCGCGCGGAGGCCGGCGGCGATCGACTCGACGCTTCCTGGGTCGACGAGCACTCCGGCGTCGGGCGTGACGAGCTCGGCCGGGCCGCCGATTCGCGTGGCGACGACCGGACGCTCCGACGCGAGAGCCTCGAGGACGACCTGGCCGAACGGCTCGATCAGGCTCGGCTGGCAGACGACGTCGCTCGCCGCGATCAGGTCGGCCACGCGCACGTGCGGGACCCTTCCGACGAGCCGGACGCCAGGCCGGCCCGAAAGGGCGGGGCGCAGCGGGCCATCGCCGGCGAAGATCAGCGTGCCGGCGTCGAGCGTCGCGAAGGCGTCGGCGAGGCGAACGACGTTCTTGCGCTCGTCGAGCGTGCCGGCGCAGAGGTAGAAGGGCCCGTTCCCGTCCCACCCGAGCTCGGCGCGAAGCGGAGCGGGCTCGCGATGATGGAAGCGGTCGAGATCGACGCCCGAGTCGATCACCGAGATCTTCCCGCGCGCCTCGGGCAGCTTCGCCTCGAGCTCGCGCCGGAGAAAGTCCGAGACGGCGACGACCGCATCCGCCCGGCGCACGGCGAGCCGCGTGGCGGTCGCGACTCCAGGAATCGCGCCGATGTTGCGGACGTCGCGGCCGTGCGCAGTCAGGACGAGACGCGCGCCGGCCGACCGCGCAGCGAGCGCCGCAGCCGCCCCGGCCGGGAAGAGGAAGTGCGCGTAGACGACGTCGGGCCGAAAGCGGCGCGCCTCCGCGAGGGCCCGGGCGGCGAGGCGGCCGTACTTGGCGGGCGTGCCGCCGCGGTGGTCGATCGTGACGCGGGCGACCTCGTTCCCGGCCTGTTCGAGCCGATCCGAGATCTGGGCGACGAAGACGCCGAGGTCGGGCGCCGTCGGGCCGGGATACATCTGGGAGACGAGGAGAATGCGCATTGTCGGTATGACCCGGATGGGGGAGGAAGGCCGGAAAAACCCCGCTAACGTCGAATTTATGGCGAAAGCTGCGGTCGCCCCGGGCGTCGATGTCGAAGCCGTGGAGGAACACCTCTCACGCTACGCCGTCTCGTGCCCGCTCTGCAAAGCAGTGGGCCAGCTCGGCGTCGCCCAGGACGAGTGCCGCATCATCTCGGGCACGGACGCGAAGGACGGCATCGCCGTCGTCGTGGTGATGTGCAAGCGCTGCGGGTACCTGATGCCGCTCGCGGCCGATCGAGTCGCCGCCTCGTAACGAGAGGCTGGGCCCGCCGGGATGGGCGGCCGCCCGAAGGCGACCGCCCGTTGCATTCGGTCAGGCCGCTTGCTTCACGCGGCGCGAATCACGCTCGAGCCGTTCCTCGGCCCGGGCGCGCGCGTGGATGAGCTCGGGCGAGCCGAAGCGGTTCCGGGCCTCGGCGGTCCGGTATTCGCTCCAGAGCTCTTCGATCTGCTTCGAGAGGCCGGCGAGCTCGGCCGACGTCTCCGCGTCTGATCCCTGGGCAAGCCGGTTCCACAGCTCGGCGCGTCGCGCGATCGCCTGGTCCAGCTGCTCACGGATCTCGTTCGTTGTACGCACAACCTCTTTAACGAGGTGGCGCAGGAGGTCATTCCACGGCCAGAGCCGGTGAGAGGACTCGAACCTCCAGCCCACGCATTACAAATGCGTTGCTCTACCAGTTGAGCTACACCGGCGCCCGGCCAGCGTAGCTCACGAGGGGGACTAGTCGAGAACCGCGCGCCCCTGCTGGTGCTGGAGGACCTTGCGCTTGACGCGCTGGAGGGCGTTGTCGATCGTCTTCGTGTCGCAGCCCAGCTCCTCCCCCATCTCCTCGTAGGAGTTCCCCTCGAGGTAGAGCCGGAGCGCGTCGCTCTCGAGCGGCGAGAGGCCCGTTCCGAGGCAGAAAACGAGGCTCTGGAGCTCCTCGGTCGAGATGACGCAGACCGCGGGATCGTCGACCGCAGGGCCCGGAAGCGCGTCGCCGAGGGTGCAGTCGCCGTCTTCCTGGCCGGCCGGTGAGTGGCTGAAGGAGACATACGTGTTGAGCGGGGCGTGCTTGAAGCGGGTCGCCGTCTTGATCGCGGTGATGATCTGGCGCGTGATGCAGAGCTCGGCGAAGCTCCGGAACGAGGTCTCCTTGTCGGAGCGGAAGTCGCGCACGGCCTTGTAGAGACCGACGAGGCCCTCCTGGATGAGGTCGTCGGACTCGCCCCCGGCGATGAAGTAGGAGCTCGCCTTGAGCCGGACGAATCCGGTGTAGCGGCGCAGCAGAGCGTCCATCGCCCCCGAGTCGCCGTTGCGGGCGCGGAGGACGAGCCGGAGATCCTCGACTTCTCGTTGAGCCTTCTCCTGCGGGCGGACCGTGGCGAGCTGGCGGCGGGGCATCGGCTTTCCTCCTGGGCTGTGGAACGTGCCGGTGCCGAGAAGTCGTCCTCCTCGACAACCCTAACCCTCAACTTGAGGTCACGATCGTAGCAGGCGGTCCCGGAAAGTTCAACGTCGCCTGCGGCGCAAACGCTCGAGCACCGAGCGCGTCTCCTCGTCGAGAGAATCCTCGATTCGAGAGCGAGGCCCCAGCTCCTGCCTCGCGCTCTCGTCCAGCTCGCGGAGGAACGGACCCGACCCGACCCGCCGCGTCCCCTGGCCGGCGGTGCCGCGAATCGCCGCGTCCGAGGAGATCACCCAGACCTCCTCGCGGTCGCGATGCTCGGCGGCGAGGCGCTCGATGAGCGCGTCCGCCTCGGTGGCGAAGCGCACGCTGAGCCCGCCGTAGCTCGCGTCGTCTCCGACCCCGTCGAAGACGACGACCCCGCGGGCGCCGCGCACCGCGACGAAGCTCGCGAGGCGGTCGATCAGCTCGTCGCGGGCGCGGAACGTGCCCGCGTGGAGGATGTTGTAGCCGTCGAAGAGGTAGAGCACTCGCTAAGGATGCCCTCGTGGAGACGGAGCGCGCGTACCTCGCCGAGCTCGTCGAGCGGCTCCAGCCGATTCTCGGCGAGGAGCTTGTCGGCGTTTACGCGGGCGGCTCGTGGGCGCTTGGCGGCTACGAGCCCGGGCGCAGCGATCTAGACGTCTCGGTCGTGGTGCGCCGCCCGCTGACCGACGCGGAGGCGAATGAGATCGTCGGGCGCCTACGGCATGAAGCGTTTCCCTGTCCCGCGCGTGGGATCGACTTGGTCGTCTATACGAGCACGTCCGCGGCCACTCCCAACACGGAGCCCGCCTTTGAGCTGAATCTGAACACGGGCGGCGAGTGGACGTTTCGCGCCGACCGAAAGCCGCAGCCCGGCGAGCGCCACTGGTTCGCGATCGACCGAAGCGTGCTCGCCCGCCACGGAATCGCGCTCTTCGGTCCGCCCGCCTCCGAGGTCTTCGCGGCGGTCGAGCCGGCCGTGCTCCAGCCGCTGCTGGCCGACGTGCTGCGCTGGTACGAGCGCGAAGACCCGGAGAGCGACGACGCAGTCCTCAACGCAGGCCGCTCGCTCCGCTTCGCGCGCGAGGGCGTCTGGCTGCCGAAGCCCGCGCTGCGCTCGTGGGCCGCTGCCCAGCCGGGTACGAACGCCGAGATCCTGCGCCGAGCGATCGCGGAGCTCGACCCACCGGCCGAAAGCAACGTGCCGCGTTGAGACAAGCCGGGGTCAGACCCCGTCGTGTCTGAAAGCGCCGTGGACGAGCCGGCCTTTCCGCTCAACAGAGCCAAAACGCAGTTCTCGACGTGTGACGAAATACGCAACGACGGCTCGGCCAAAGCGGACACCCAGGGGTCAGACCCCGGTGTCCGCGGGGGACAGTCAGCTGCGGCGTTGGCGGGCGGCTTCGAAGAGCGCGACTCCGGCCGCGACGCTCACGTTCAGCGACTCGACGGCGCCGGCGAGCGGGATGGAGAAGGCCTCGTCGCAGGACTTCCGTACGAGCGGACGGAGACCGCGGCCCTCCGCGCCGAAGACGAGGGCAGCGCCGGTCGCGAAGTCCGCCGACCAGACCGGCGTCTCGGCATCGCCCGCCGCTGCCCAGACCCAGAGGTCGGCGCGCTTCACGTCCGCGAGGTAGCGCGCCAGGTTGACGACGACCGCAACTCTGACGTGCTCGACGGCGCCCGCCGAGGCCCGGCAGACGGCGGGAGTGACGCGCGCGGCCTTGTGCTCGGTGACGACGACCCCGGTCGCGCCCGCCCCCTCCGCGCTCCGGCAGACCGCGCCGAGGTTCTGCGGGTCGGTCACCTGATCGAGGCAAACGATGAGCGGCCGCTCGCCCGCCGCGAGCTCGTGGGCGTCCGCGTAGCGGTAGGGCTCGCAGAAGGCGACGACCCCCTGGTGGTCGCGGCTGCCGGCGAGCTCGTTCAGCTTCCCTTCGCGCTCGACGTGGACCCGCAGGCCCGTCTCCTCGCGCAGCCAGGGCTCCGAGGCAAGGGCGCGCTCACTGGCGGAGAGCTCCAGGATCTGCCGCCTGCCGGCACGGATGACCTCCCGAACGGGCCGGCGCCCGTAGACGAGCTCGCGGTTCAAAGCGGAACGAGGTCGAAGCCGTCGGGCCTGTCCCGCACCTGCCAGCCCGCCGCCTCGACCTGCTCCCGAAGGCGGTCCGCCTCCTCGTACTCGCCGCGTCCGCGGGCGTCCTGGCGCCGGGATGCCAGCTCGACGATCTCCGTGGGGGCGGCCTCCTGCTTGGCAAGGCTCTCGAGGCCGAAGACTGAGAGGCCGCGCAGGAGAAGCTCCACTTGTCCCTCCGAGCGCCACTCGTGGAGAACCGCGAGGGCCGCCTGAGTGTTGAAGTCGTCCTCGAGAGCGGCCTCGAACGCCTCCCAGCCGGCGCCGCCCTGGCCGGCCGGACTGCGAAACGCGTTCCGGAAGCCCTCCGCCTGGGCCTCGGCGGCCTCCATCGCCTCGTCCGAGTAGTCGAGCGGGCCGCGGTAGTGTCCGCCGAGGAAGAAGACGAGCACCGCCTCACGCCCGTACTCGTCGAGGACCTCGCGAAGCGAGACGATGTTCCCGCTCGACTTCGACATCTTCTCCTCGTCGAGCCGCAGCATCCCGTTGTGCGCCCACAGCCGCGCGAAGGGACGCCCGGCGCCGCGCGACTGCGCGAGCTCGTTCTCGTGGTGAGGGAAGCGGAGGTCGAGCCCACCGCCGTGGATTTCGAACTCGGGCCCGAGGTGCTTCTCGGCCATCGCGGAGCACTCGATGTGCCAGCCGGGCCGGCCTGGGCCCCACGGCGAGTCCCAGGACGTGTCCTCGTGCGGCTTCGTCGCCTTCCAGAGCGCGAAGTCGCGCGGGTCCTCCTTCAGGTCGCTCGGCTCCTGGGCGATCATGTCGTCCGGCTGCGCCCCCGAGAGCGAGCCGTACTCGGGATAGGCGGGCACGCGGAAGTAGACGTCGCCGCCCGACTCGTACGCAAGGCCGCGCTCGACCAGCTCCCCGATCAGCTCGACGATCTCGGGAAGGACCTCGGTCGCGCGCGGCTCGACGTCGGGCCGGCCGAGGCCCAGGTCCTCCGTGTCCTCCAGGTACCACTGCGTCGCCTGCTCGGCGAGCTCGGCGCTCCCGATCTTCGCGCGCGCAGCCGCCTCGTAGATCTTGTCGTTGATGTCCGTGATGTTCTCGACGAGCTTGACCTCGTAGCCACGCTCGGAGAGCCAGCGGCGCAGCCACATCGAGAGCACGAACGGACGTGCGTTGCCGATGTGGATCCGCTGGTAGACCGTCGGACCGCAGACGTACATGCGTATCGGCCCCGGCTGGGGAGGAAGCTCGACCTTGTGCCGGGCGAGGGAGTCGTAGAGCAGCACCCCGGCGTTATACCGGGTGCGAACTCAGCTCTTCGAGAACTGCGCCTCCTCGGTCGAGCCCCTGAGCGCGAGCGTCGAGCTCTCGCCGCCCGAGACGGCCTGCGCCACGAGGTCGAAGTAGCCCGCGCCGACCTCGCGCTGGTGCCTCGTCGCCGTGTAGCCGGCGTCTTCGAGCTCGAACTCGTGCTCCTGGAGCCTGACGTAGGCGCTCATGCCCTCGGCCGCGTACCCCTTCGCGAGCTCGAACGTGGACGCGTTGAGCGCGTGGAAGCCCGCGAGCGTGATGAACTGGAAGCGGTAGCCCAGCCGGCCGAGCTCGGTCTGGAACGATGCGATCGCATCGTCCTCGAGATGGCGCTTCCAGTTGAAGGACGGCGAGCAGTTGTAGGCGAGGAGCTTGCCCGGGAAGCGCTCGTGTATCCGCTCGGCGAACTCGGTCGCCTCGTCCAGGTCGGGCGTCGAGGTCTCGAACCAGATCAGGTCTGCGTAGGGTGCGTAGGCCAGACCCCGTGCGATTGCGGACTCGAGGCCCGACTGCACGAAGAAGTAGCCCTCGGCGGTGCGCTCGCCGGTGAGGAACTCCTGGTCGTACTCGTCGACGTCGCTCGTGATGAGGGTCGCGCTGAGAGCGTCGGTGCGCGCGACGAGGAGCGTCGGCACATCGCACACGTCCGCCGCGAGCCGGGCAGCGGTGAGCGTCCGCACGAACTGGCTCGTCGGCACGAGCACCTTGCCGCCGAGATGGCCGCACTTCTTCTCGGATGCGAGCTGATCCTCGAAGTGGACGCCCGCCGCGCCCGCCTCGATGAACGACTTCATCAGCTCGAACGCGTTCAGCGGCCCGCCGAAGCCCGCCTCGGCGTCGGCGACGATCGGCGCCAGCCAGTAGCGGTCGTTCGAGCCCTCGGCGTGCTCGATCTGATCGGCGCGCCGGAGCGCATTGTTCAAGCGGCGAACGAGTGCGGGCGCGCTCGTCGTCGGGTAGAGGCTCTGGTCCGGGTAGACCTGCTCCGCCAGGTTCGCGTCCGCGGCAACCTGCCAGCCGCTCAGGTAGATCGCCTGGAGGCCGGCCTTGACCATCTGGACTGCCTGGCCGCCGGTCATGGCACCGAGCGCGGCCACGTAGTCCTCGCCCTGGAGGAGCTGCCAGAGCCGCTCTGCGCCGAGGCGGGCGAGAGAGTGCTCGACGCGCACCGTGCCGCGCAGCCGCTCAACGTCCTCCTCGGTGTACAGCCGTTCGATTCCGTCCCAGCGGTCCATCGCGAGCCTCCTCAGCTCAGGTGGTCATAGGCAGGCAGGGTCAGGAACTCGACGAACCCCTCGCCGAGCGAGACTTGCTCGAAGACGTCGCGCGCCTCGTCCCAGCGGCCCCCGTCACGCAGCCGCTCGAGCTCGGCGCTCTCGACGGCGCGGACGTCGCGCTCGTCGACCTTTCCGTGGCGCACCCACTGCCAGATCTGCGAGCGCGAGATCTCGGCGGTGGCCGCGTCCTCCATCAGGTTGTAGATGGCGGCCGCACCCACGCCACGCAGCCATGACTCGAGGTACTGGAGCCCGACGCTGACGTTGTTCTCGATCCCCTCGGGCGTGACCTCGCCGCCGGGAACGTCCACGTCGAGCAGGTCGCGCGCCTCGACGGAGACGTCATCACGGCGCCGGTCGACCTGGTTCGGGCGCTCGCCGAGGACGCCGTCGAAGACCTGGGTGGCGACCGGGACGAGATCGGGATGGGCGACCCAGGTGCCGTCGAAGCCGTCGCCGGCCTCGCGCTCCTTGTCCTCGCGGACCTTGACGAGCGCCGTCTCGTTCGCCTCGGGATCGCGGCGGCTGGGCACGAACGCCGCCATCCCGCCCATCGCGTGCGCGCCGCGCCGGTGACACGTCCTGACGAGAAGCTCCGTGTAGGCGCGCATGAACGGCACCGTCATCGTCACCTGCGAGCGGTCCGGCAGGAGGAAGTCGGGCCGGTCGCGGAACTTCTTGATGATGCTGAAGATGTAGTCCCAGCGGCCGGCGTTGAGCCCGGACGAGTGCTCGCGGAGCTCGTAGAGGATCTCGTCCATCTCGAACGCCGCCAGGATCGTCTCGATGAGGACCGTCGCCTTGATCGTCCCACGTGGGATGCCGAGCTCGTCCTGGGCCGTCTCGAAGACCCGGTTCCAGAGGCGCGCCTCGAGATGGCTCTCGAGCTTCGGCAGGTAGAAGTACGGCCCGCTGCCGGTCTCGAGCAGCCGCTGCGCGTTGTGAAAGAGGTAGAGCCCGAAGTCGAAGAGGCTCGCGGAGACGGGCTCGCCGTCCACGAGGACGTGGCGCTCGGGAAGATGCCAGCCGCGCGGCCGGACGATCAGCACCGCAGTCTCCTCGTCGAGGGCATAGGCCTTGTCCGCGATCTCGAGCTCGATCGTCCGCTCGACGGCGTCGATCAGGTTCGCCTGACCCTCGACGCAGTTCGACCACGTGGGCGCGTTCGCGTCCTCGAAGTCCGCCATGAAGCAGCGCGCCCCCGAGTTGAGGGCGTTGATCATCATCTTGCGCTCGACCGGTCCCGTGATCTCGCAGCGGCGGTCCTGAAGGTCGGCGGGCACCGGGGCGACCTGCCAGTCGGCCTCGCGAGTCTCTCTCGTCTCGGGCAGGAAGTCCGGCAGCTCGCCTGCCGCGATCAGCTCCTGCCGCGCCTTCCTGGCCGCGAGGAGGCGTTCGCGCTCGGGGTTGAAGCGCCGGTGTAGGCCGGCGATGAACTCGAGGGCATCGTCGGTGAGAATCTCGGCGGCTCGGCCGTCGACGGGCGCGCTGAGCTCCAACCCCCTCACCGACACGGACTCCAAGGCCGGGCTAGTCGCGATCGTGGTCGCGCTCGCACCATTCGGGGCAGGTGCATTCCGCGACCTCGGAGCTACTCAGATAAGAGGGCGAGCGAGGCGGCGTGGGCCTCCGCGCATCCTCCCGTTCCTCTTGTTCGAACTCGAAGCTGACTGCCGCTTCCATACCCTGAGAGTACCGCGCGTCCCGATATCTACAACATGATTTGTTTCGATCTTCGTTATCAGTAAGATCTATACCGTGCTACTGCAGCAACTCGTTGCGTTCGTCGAGACATCCCGGCGCCAGAGCGTCAGCCGGGCCGCCGAGGTGCTCTTCATCTCGCAGCCGGCTCTGACGGCCAGGCTCAAGGGGCTCGAAGCCGACCTCGGGGCGCAGCTCTTCACCCGGACTCCGCGCGGCATGCGGCTCACGGATGCCGGAAGCGCCTTCCTCCCGTACGCGGTCCGCGCGCTCGAGACCCTCACGGACGGACGCATGCAGGTGAACGCTCTGGAGCGCGGCGGAGCCGGCCGTCTCACCCTCGGGGCTGCGCCGGCTGTCTCGACGTACGTCCTCCCCGCCCTCCTGAAGCGCTTTTCGGAGAGCTATCCGCGCGTCTCGGTCAGCGTGCGCACGGGGCACTCGGAAGAGATCCTCGACCTCGTCCTCCGCGAGCAGGTGACGCTCGGGCTCGTGCGAGCCCTCCAGCACCCGGACATCGTCTCGACGCCGCTCTACGAGGATCGCCTCATCCTCGTCGTCGAGCCGGGACACCCCTTCGCCGGGGAGAGCCGCATCCGCATGAAGGAGCTCGGGCGCGAGCAGCTCGTCCTCTTCGACCGCACCTCCAGCTACCACGAGCTCACGAGCGCGCTCTTCCGAACGGCCGGCGTCTCGCCGGCCGCGACGATGGAGCTCGACAACATCGCCGCCGCCAAGAAGATGGTCGAGCAGGGCTTCGGCGTGGCGCTCCTGCCGCAGACGTCCGTCGCGGACGAGCTCGAGGCGGGCACGCTGGCCGAGGTCGACGTCGTCGACGCATCGCCCGTGCGGCGCAAGATCGTCGCCATCACGCGTCGTGGCGCGGGTCCGCCGGCCGGCGAGTCGAAGGCCTTCCTCGCCACGTTCGAGGAGATCCGGGACGAGCTCACGACCCGCCCGTCCGCCGTAGCGCCTCCTCTCGCGGCAGGGCGACCAGCACGGCCCAGAGCTCCGGCCCGCGCTCGGACCCGGTAAGCGCAAGCCGCAGCGCCTTCAGGTCGCCGCCGACAGCCTTCAGCTCACGCAGGATCTCCCTTGCGGCAGCCTGGTCGAGCTTGCCGTCGGCAGGCTCGCGGAGCTCCCGGAAGCGCGCGAGCGTCTCGGGATGTGCGCTCGGCTCCTCCCGGGGCGGGGTGAGCAGCGAGGAAGCGATCGCCCGGGCTTCGACGAGGTCGCGGGCGCCGCGCAAGGCGGGCACGACCTCGAGCGGCGCACCAGCCAAGGCTGCGAGCTCCTCGTCGCCGAGGGCCGCGATCGCCTCGACGGCCAGTCGGCGTATGCGCGCAGGGTCGAGCCGAACGTCTCCCCGGGGCAGATCGAGCTCCTCCAGGTAGGCGCGCACCGCACCGGCCGGAATCCCCGCGTCGCGGAGGTCGGCGAGCGAGCTCGCACCGTGGCGCTTCGAGAGCTTCTTCCCGTCGTCGCCGAGGAGGAGCCCGTGGTGGACGTACTCTGGCGGCTCGGCGCCGAGCGCGCGTGTCAGCTCCCGGTGTAGAGGCTCGTTGGCGAGATGATCCTTCCCGCGGATCACGTGCGTGATCCCGAAATCGACATCGTCGACGACGGAGGCGAGCTGGTAGGTCGGCCTGCCGTCCGCCCTGACGAGGGTGGTCCGGCCGAACCGAACCGCGCCGTCGGGGTCGGTCGTGGCTCCGCTCATTGCCGCTGCCGCCTCGCGGTGCCGCTCGGCCCGGTCGCTCTGGCGGAAGGGGCCCTCTTCCCAGGCGATTCCGAGCCACGCGAGGTCGGCGAGGATCCCCGCCTCTGCGCCCGGATCGGCGCGGGCCTCGTCCGTGTCGTCGATCCTGAGGACGAGGACGCCGGCCCGGTCGTCCGCGAAGCGCCGGTTCGCCGTCGCCGTCAGCGCGCCCCCGAGGTGCAGCGAGCCGGTCGGGCTGGGCGCAAAGCGGACGCGAACCACCGGATCAATCTAACGTTGCGCGAGGCGCATGACCTTCTCCGAGCACGACAGCTTGATCCTGCTCGCGCTGCTGGTCGCTGCCGCGCTCCTCCTCATCGGAGCGGGCATCCTCCGCGTCCCGTACCCGATCCTGCTCGTCGTGGGCGGCCTCGGCCTCAGCTTCGTTCCCGGCATTCCGGAGATCCAGCTGCCGCCCGACCTCGTGCTCATCGCCGTCCTACCCGGGCTTCTCTACGGCGCCGCATTCTTCACGTCGCTCCGCGACCTGCGCGAGAACGCAGGCGCGATCAGCCTGCTCGCTGTCGGCCTCGTCCTGACGACGATGCTGGTCGTCGCCGTGGTCGCGCACGAGCTCATCCCGGAGCTCGGCTGGGCCGAGGCGTTCGTCCTCGGCGCGATCGTCTCGCCGACGGACCCCACTGCGGCGATAGCGCTCGCAGGCCGTCTCGGCATCCCGCGGCGGCTGGTTGCCCTGATCGAGGGCGAGAGCCTCGTGAACGACGGCACTGCACTGGTCGCGTACAAGTTCGCCGTCGCCGCGGTCGTGACCGGAACGTTCTCGCTCGGGAGCGCGTCCGCCGACTTCGTCTGGAACGTGTTCGGGGGGATCGCCATCGGCCTCGGTGTCGGCTTCCTCGTCCGCCACATCCGCCGGCGGCTGGACGACGCGCCGCTCGAGATCACGATCTCGCTCCTGAGCGGCTACTTCGCCTACCTCCCAGCCCAGGCCGCCGGCGTCTCCGGGGTGCTCGCCGCCGTGACGATCGGCGTCTACATGGGCTGGCACACCCCCGAGCTGACAGCCCCGCAGACACGGCTCCAGGGAAACGCCGTCTGGGAGATCGTCTTCTTCATGCTGAACGCGCTCCTCTTCGCCCTCGTCGGCCTCCAACTCGCGGGCGTGGTCGACAATCTCTCCGGCTACTCGACCGCGGCGCTCATCGGCTACGCGGCAGCGGTGGCCGCTTCCGTCACGGCGGCGCGCTTCCTCTGGGCCGTTCCCGGCACGTACGTGACCGCCTTCGTCCGGCGCAACAAGCGCCCGATCCAGGAGCCCGGCCGGGCCTCGATCCTGCTCGGCTGGTCCGGCATGCGCGGATCGGTCTCGCTCGCGGCGGCGCTCGCCCTGCCGCTTTCGATCGAGGGAGGCGATCGCTTCCCCAACCGTGACCTGATCATCTTCCTCACGTTCGGCGTCATCCTCGGCACGCTCGTCGTCCAGGGCCTGACCTTCCCCGGGGTCGTCCATCTGCTCGGCATCGAGGACGAGGGCCATGCGGAGAAGGAAGAGGTCAAGGCGCGACTCCACGCGACCGAGGCAGCGCTTGCGCGGCTCGACGAGCTCGCCGGCGAGGACTGGGTGCGGGACGACACCGTCGAGCGGCTGCGGGGAGCGTTCGGATTTCGTCGCGAGCGCTTTCGGAGCCGCTTCGACCCCGACAGCGACGGCGCCGTCGAGGACCGCTCCGTCGCTTACCAGCGCCTCGTGCGCGAGGTGCTCGATGCCGAGCGCGAGGCCGTGTTCGAGCTGCGCCGGCAGCGTCGGATCGACGACGACGTCATGCGCCGGGTGATCCGGGACCTCGATCTCGAGGATGCGCGGCTCGATGACTAGCGGGTCGGAGGAGCTACTCCTCGCCTGGTGCGACCATGCCGGCCGTGATCTGCCCTGGCGGAGGACGCGCGACCCGTATGCGATCTTGGTCTCGGAGATCATGCTCCAGCAGACGCAGGTGGACCGGGTCATCCCGCGCTACCTGCGCTGGCTCGAGCGCTGGCCCACCGCCGAGGCGCTCGCGGCCGCCCCGCGGGCCAACGTCATCCGGGAATGGCAAGGGCTCGGGTACAACCGGCGCGCGGTCAGCCTGCACCGTGCCACCGAGCACATCGCGGCGCACGGCTGGCCGGACGATCTGACCGAGCTGCCCGGAGTCGGGCGCTACACCGCCGACGCGGTCGCCCGGTTCGCCCACGGCGCCGACGTCCTGCCGGTAGACACGAACGTCGCCCGGGTGCTCGAGCGCACGGGAGCCTCTTTCGGCCCCGCAGCAGCGCACGCGCTCATGGATCTCGGCGCGACGGTCTGCCTCGCGCGGATACCGCGCTGCGAGGAGTGTCCGCTTGCCGACGCATGCCCCTCACGCGGACGGCGCTACGCGCCGCTCCGAAAGCAGGGCCGCTTCGAGGGATCCTTCCGACAGCGGCGGGCGGGGATCCTGCGGCTGGTCGCCGAGGAGGCGCGACCGGCGAAGGAGCTCGACGGAGAAGCCGTGGCCGCGCTAGCGCGAGACGGCCTCGTCCGACTCGACGGCGACGTCGTCCGCCTGCCGTAGGAGCGGCAGGCCCGCGGCCTTCCAGCCCTCGACGCCGCCGATCACGTCCGTGGCGTCGTCGAATCCGAGCTCCTGAAGCTGAGCGGCGGCGAGGACGGACGAATAGCCCTCGCGACAGATGAGGATGACGCGCGACTCGAGCGGGATCTTCTCGTTCGACGTCGGGCAGTCCGGGTCGAGTCGCCAGGGAAGCGTCGAGAGCGGGTGGTGGACGGAGCGCGGCACGTAGCCCTGCTCCTGGCGCTGGTCGGGAGAGCGCGTGTCGACGAGGATCGCGCCGGCGCGCATCTCCGCCCAGGCTTCGAGCGGAGACAGCCGCCCGAGCTTGACGGCGGCGTCGTCGAGGAGGTCGTCGACGGTCTTCCTCACGACCTGAAGCCTATCCCGCTAGGTGACACCGTCGCGAGCGTCGCCGCGGCCGAGTGCGGAGCCGAGCTGGCCGAGCGCCTGGGCGAACTCACTCGGGATGATCCACACCTTGTTCGAATCGCCCTGGGCGATCTGCGGCAAGACCTGCAGGTACTGATAGGCGAGGAGCTTGGGGTCGGCGTCGCCCTCGTGAATGGCCTTGAAGACTGTATCGATCGCCTTCGACTGGCCTTCGGCACGGAGGATCTGCGCCTGCTTCTCGCCTTCCGCGCGGAGGATCGCGCCCTGCTTCTCCCCTTCGGCGGTGAGGATCTGCGACTGCTTGACCCCCTCCGCGGTGAGGATCGCGGCACGGCGGTCGCGCTCGGCGCGCATCTGCTTCTCCATCGCCTCCTGGATCGTTCCCGGCGGGTCGATCGCCTTCAGCTCGACCCGGTTCACACGGATCCCCCACTTGCCGGTCGCCTCGTCGAGCACGCCGCGAAGCTGGGCGTTGATCTGGTCACGCGACGTGAGCGTGTCCTCCAGGGACATCCCGCCGATGACGTTGCGAAGCGTGGTGACAGTCAGCTGCTCGATCCCGGTGATGTAGTTGGCGATCTCGTAGGTGGCCGCCTTGGCGTCCGTGACCTGGTAGTAGACGACGGTGTCGATCGAGACGACCAGGTTGTCCTCGGTGATGACCGGCTGCGGCGGGAAGGACACGACCTGCTCGCGCAGATCGACGAGCGGCCGGAGCCGGTCTACGAACGGGATCACGAGCGCGAGCCCGGCATCGAGCGTTCGCTGGTAGCGGCCGAGGCGCTCGACGATGCCCGCGCGCGCCTGAGGAACGATGCGGATCGCCCTCGCGATCAGCAGGAGCACGAGCGCCGCGATGACGATGAGGACGATCAGACCTGGGGACACGGAAACCTCGCTTTCCTAGTCGGAGACGAGCGCAGTCGCGCCCTCGATCTGAAGAACCGATACGCGTGTGCCGGGCTCGAACACGCGCCCGTCGTCGTACGCCCGCGCCGACCAGATCTCGCCTGCGAGTTTCACCTGGCCGCCCGTCCCATCGATCCGCTCCGTGACAACCGCACCCGCGCCGATGAGCGCCGCCGTCCCCGTTCGCAGGTGGGCAGGCATGCGCAGATGGCGCCGGGCGATCGGGCGAACCAGCGCGAGCGTCCCAAGCGAGGCGATCACGAACACGACCAGCTGGACGATCGTCCCCGCGCCCACAGCGGCCACGATCGCCGTTGCCCCCGCAGCGAGGGCGACGGGGCCGAGGAAGAGGCTGACGGTCAGCATCTCGCCCCCAGCCAGCACCGCCGCGACGATCACCCAGATCGCCCAGTCAGGCATCGCAGCCGGATGCTATCCCGCGCGACGCAGCAAAGCTACGGCCTGGGCGGCCAGCCCTTCTCCGCGTCCGGCGAACCCGAGCCTGTCGGTGGTCGTGGCGCGAACCGTGATGCGCTCGCGCTCGACGGCGAGCGCTCCGGCGAGGCACGCGCGCATGTCGTCGCGGACCGGCGCGATGCGGGGCCGCTCGCCGATGAGCACGCAGTCGGCGTTCACGAGCTCCCAGCCCGTGCCGGTCACGTCCGCATAGGCGCGCTCGAGGAGCGCTAGCGAGGAGGCGCCTTCCCACTCCGGCGCGCCCGAGGGAAAGAGCTCCCCGATGTCGCCCATCCCGGCCGCGCCGAGCACGGCATCGACGAGAGCGTGGGCGACGACGTCGCCGTCGGAGTGGCCGGCCAGCCCGGGCTCGCCGGGAAACTCGACGCCGCCGAGCACGAGCTTCGACGCCCCCGAGAACGCGTGGGCGTCGATCCCGATCCCGACTCGCAGCTCAGACAAGGCCTAGCGCCCCCGGTAGTTCGTCGAGCGACTCGATACGGAGGTGGGCATCTTCCCGCCCTGCCTGGAGGTATCCCCAGGGCCCACGACGCACATGGACCGCGATCATCCCAGCAGCACGAGCCGGTCGGACGTCGTTGTCGACCCGATCGCCCACGTAAGCAACTTCTTCGGGCCCGAACCCAATTGCCGAAACGACGCGGGCGAAGAATTCGGGGGCCGGCTTAGCCACGCCCCATCGACCGGACGAGCCGAGGACGTCGACGTGATCGCGGAGAAGCTCCTCGGTCTTCGCCGGGGTGTTTCCCACGGCGCCGACGACGAGACCTAGCTCACGGAGCCTCTGGAGGCACGGAGCGGCGTCCGAATAGAGATCGTCCGGGTCCCAGCTCGAGTCGGGCTGCTCGACGCCGAGCAGGGCCCACGCCTCATCGTGATGGTCGCCACGCGCAGCGAGACCGCCGAGCACTCCCATGAGGGTGAAGCGAGGCACTCCGGCGGAATCGGCCGCCCGCTCCCACATGCGAGTCTCATCCACAAGCGTCTCACCGATGTCGAAGACGACCGCTTTCAGGGCCAACGCTCTCTCGCTCCTCGCCTCTGACGCACGGCGCCTCAGCCTACGGGCTCTATCGCTCGCCAGCGAGAAGAGTCTCCACGAAGGCGAGGTCTGCCGCGGTCGTGACCTTCACGAGACGCGGATCGCCTTCGACCACTCGGACGCGGCCGCCGGCGTGCTCGACGAGGCCGGCGCAGTCACTCGCATTCCCGCCGCGGAGGAGGGCGTCGCGGAGCGTCGACGCGCGGAAGGCCTGTGGAGTCTGGATCGCGAAGAGCCCGGTTCGGTCGACGGTCTCGGCGACCGCGCCGTGCGCGTCGACGCGCTTCACGGTATCGGCGAGCGGCAAGCCGGCGACGACACCGTCCCAGTCCTCCGCGAGACCCCCCAGCACCCGGGCGATCACCTCCTCGGGAAGCAAGGGCCTGGCCGCATCGTGCACGAGCACGACGAGCGCGTCGTCGGCGACCTCCGCAACCCCCGCGCGCACCGAGTCGGCCCGTGTCGTCCCGCCCGCGACCGCAGCGTTCAGCTTGCCGGCGCCGAGCTCCTCGGCGAGCAGGATCGCCGGCTCCTCCCAGTCGGGTGGAACGACGACAACGATCGCGTCGATCCACCCCGAGGCCTCGAGGCGCTCGAGGCTCTCGGCGAGGAGGATTCGCTCGCCGAGGCCGGCGAAGGCCTTGGGCCGGTCGCCCCCGAGCCGCTCGCCGAGGCCCGCCGCGACCAGGACGGCCCAGGTGCTCACCGCGGGAGGACTTCGAGGCGTCCGTCGCGCTCGACGAAGAGGTCGGGGCTGAGCGGGTTCTCCCCGGTCGTGAACTCCTGGAGGACCTTGCCCCTGATCACGCTCGCATAGTTGCGCGTGAGGGCGACGTAGACGCTCTCGAGCGGCACCGCGTAGACGGCGGGCCCGCCCAGCTCCTCGAGGATCTGGTGCCGAAGGCCGGGCACGAGCATCCTCGTCGCGTCGTAGCCATCGCCGGACGCCCAGCCGCAGAGCTCCTGGCCCCCGGTCGGCTCACAGCGCAGCTTCTCCTCCTTGTTGGTCTCACGCTCGAGGTTGGCGAGCGCGATCGAGTCGATCTGGTCGAGCGAGCGCCCCCAGTGCTCGAGATCGTCCTTCGTCACGACGGTGAATGAATGCTCTCGCTGGACGGCGTAGACGACGTCGAGATCGTGGAAACGGGTGAAGGCGGGGTCTTGGGTCTTCTCGACGTCAGACCTTCGCTTCAGCATCGGCCGGAGCTGGTCGCGAACCTCCGCGAAGCTGCGCTTCGAGTTGCCGTCCTCGATCTCGGTGACCACCTCGTCGACGAGCCCGTTCACGACCGCTTGCTGGCTCGCCGGAGCGGCGCGATAGCGCCGGTACGGCTCGTCGAGCAGTACCTCGAGCGTGTCGAGGCCCTCGGCCTCGCTGACGTCGACCTTCATGCCGAAGCCCGGCACCGCCTGGAGATCGGACCGGGTCACGATCGCCGCTGCCACCTTGTTCTTGAAGTCCCGCTGGCTCAGCGGCTGCTGCGAGGAGGAGTCCCCACCTCCCCGGCACGCGGCCAGGGACATGGCGAGAACGACGGCCAGCGCCAGGAGGGAAAAAACGCGCACGCGGATAGGATGCCGACCGCAGCCGACCGCGGGTCGCAGTCGAAGCTCGAAGCCTAGGCGGGGGTGGCCGCGACGGACTCGAGCACCTCGTCGAGCCAGAGGCCGGCCGCCTCCTCGTCGAGCCCCTTCGCGTACATGAGCTCGCTCGCGAGGATCTTCTTCGCCTTGACGAACATCTGCTTCTCGCCGGTCGAGAGGCCTTTCTCCTGGTCGCGGAGCGACAGGTTCCTGACGACCTCGGCCAGCTCGAAGATGTCGCCGGTCTTCATCTTGTCCCGGTTGTGCTTGAAGCGGCGATTCCAGTTCTTCGGCATCTTGGTCCCACTCCCGTGCAGGACCTCGAGCACCTGCTCGACCATCTCCTCGTCGATGACCTTGCGCAGACCGACTCGCTCTGCGTTCTCGGCCGGCACGTTCACGGTCATGTCGTTGTGCAGGATCTTGATGGTCAGGTACTCGCGCTCCTGCCCCAGAATGGTTCGCTTCTCCCGCTTGACCACGGTGCCAGCGCCGTGATGGGGATAGACGACCTTATCGCCGACTTTGTACAAGCTCTCCTCCTCTTCCCGGGCCCAAAAAAAGCCGCGCCAAATGCCTGCGGAACCCTGCCATTGTACCGAAATTGCGCTTAAAACGCCAAGTTTCCAGGGATTTTGTGCCCGATTGCGGGCACTTTTACCCCTAGGGCGGCCCTAAAGCTGCAAATAGCGGTCGACAAGATTGTGCTCCTGCAGGCGCCGGAGGCCTTCGCGAATCTCTCGCGCGCGCACCGACCCGACGCCGTCGACGGCCTCGAGGTCGCGATGGCTCGCCCGGATGACCGCATCGAGGGAGGAGAAATCGCGCACGAGGTGGCGGATGACCGTGTCCGGAAGCCGCGGGATGCGGGACAGCACCCGGTAGCCGCGCGGCTGGACGCCGAAGTCGAGGGGGTTCGTGTCGCGCGGGTACCCGAGCACCTCGGCCAGCTCCTCGAACTCGAGCAGCTGGGTGTGTGGGAGCGCCGCGAGACGCTCGAGCACCTCCGCCGCCCTGGCCGGCTCTCCACTCGGCTCGTAGTCGAAGACGATCGACGCCTTGTCCCGCGGCACGTCTTCCATGAGCTCGTCGAGCTGCATGCGGATCAGGCGTCCTTCGCCGCCCAGCTCGACGCAGTTGCGCTCGATCTCCTCCGCCATCCTCGTCGTCATCTCGGCTCGCTGGACGACGACGAGAACGTCGTCGAGCATCACCGCGCTCTGGAACTCGAGCGCCGTCAGCCGGGTCAGCCCCTGCTCGAGCCGCTGGCGATAGGTCTCGAGCGTGCCGAGGGCCTGGTTCGTCCTGGCGAGGACGTCCGAGATCTCGCCGAGCTGATAGCGGAGGTCGCCGATGAAGATCGTGACGGTCTCGCGCTGCTGCGAGATGGAGATGACGAGCGCGTCCGTCTGCTTGGCGACGCGCTCTGCCGTTCGGTGGCGGGTGCCTGTCTCCGACGAGGCGATCGACGGGTCGGGCATGAGCTGAACGTTGGCGTAGACGATCTTCTGCGCCTGCTGGTTGAGGATGATCGCCCCATCCATCTTGGCCAGCTCGTAGAGGAGCTGGGACGTGAACGGCAGGTCGAGCCGCATGCCACCCGAGTAGAGGAACGAAAGCGCGTTCGGGTCGCCGATGACGATGAGGGCGCCGAGCTCGGCGCGGATGATGTCGTCGATCCCGGCCCGCAGAGCGGTGCCGGGCGCAACCTGGCTGAGCGCCGCGAGGAGGTTCTTATTCGTCCGTGGGTCCGCTCGCATCGATGCCCGCTTGAATGGCCTGCCGCAGCGTCTCCGCTGCCGTCAGACGCATTTTGCCACGGGGATCGGTGCCTTTCGGCACAATCGCGGCGGAAAAGCCCAGCTTCGCGCATTCGGCGAGACGCCGTTCGGCCTGGCTCGCAGGGCGGAGGCGACCGGTGAGGCCGATCTCTCCGAAGCAGGCCAGGGCGTCCCGAACCCGCACGCCGCGCGCCGCGGATGCGATCGCGAGCGCGATCCCGAGGTCAGCCCCGGGCTCGTCGATCCGCACGCCCCCGGCCACGTTGACGAAGACGTCGGCCTGGCCGAGTGATACGCCGGCGTGCCGGCCGAGGACGGCGACGATCATCGAGAGGCGCTTGGGATCGACGCCCGTCGCGACGCGGCGGGGCATGGCCAGGTCGGTCGGCGAGACGAGCGCCTGGATCTCGAGGAGGAGCGGTCGGGTCCCCTCGAGCGCGCAGACGACAGCCGAGCCGGGCTGGTCGTCCTCCGCGCGCCCGAAGATCTCCGAGGGATCCTCGACGCCTTCGAGCCCGGCACCGGTCATCTCGAAGACACCGAGCTCGTTCGTCGAGCCGAAGCGGTTCTTGACGGCACGCAGGACCCGGTGCGAGCGGTAGCGGTCACCCTCGAACTGGAGCACGCAGTCGACGAGATGTTCGAGCACGCGGGGGCCCGCGACCGCGCCCTCCTTCGTTACGTGCCCGACGAGGAACGTTGCGATTCCCTGCTCCTTCGCGACACGAAGGAGCCGGCCCGCGGCCTCGCGCACCTGCGCCACCGACCCCGGCGCCGAGCCGAGCTCCGGCGCATAGAGCGTCTGAACGGAGTCGATCACGCAGACCTTCGGGCGCTCGGACTCGAGCGTCGCGCAGACATCGTCCAGATTCGTCTCGGCGAGGATCTCGATCTCGGCGCCGCCTCCGAGGCGATCGGCGCGGAGCTTCACCTGCGCCGCGGACTCCTCGCCCGTGACGAGGAGCGTCTTGTGCGAGGGTGACATGGCGCGAAGGGCCATGAGCAGGAGAGTCGACTTCCCGATCCCCGGGTCGCCGCTCACGAGGACGAGGCTGGCGGGGACGAGCCCGCCGCCGAGCACGCGGTCGAGCTCCGAGACGCCCGTCGGAATGCGCTCGGCGTCGGTCGCCTCCACGTCGACGAGACGGAGCAGGGGGCGGGCGGCGGCGGCCGGCGCACCCCTCGGGGCCGCCGCGATCCGCTCCTCGACGAGGGTGCCCCAGCTCCCGCAGGCAGGGCACTTGCCCAGCCATTTGCCGGTCGTGTACCCGCATTCGGAGCAGGCGTGCTGGACTGCAGCAGCCTTCGCCACCTCCCGATCTTACGAGCGGGACCCGACGGCGTTCGTGCCGATTTCAGCGCGAGAAGCGCTCGATGCGAAACGGCTCGAGCTCCGGCGGTGAGGAGCCTTCGAGGACCACCTTCGCGAGGAGCTTGCCCGTGATCGGACCCAGCGTGATGCCCATGCGGCCGTGGCCCGTGGCGACGAAGACGCCCTCGCGCCCGGGGACGGCGCCGATGACCGGCAGGCCGTCCGGCGGATACGGGCGGAGGCCGGCCCACTCGAGCTCGATCTCCTCCGGCTGCCAGTCCTCGAGAAAGGCCGCCGACGAGCGGACGATCGCGTCGATTCGTCGCCGGCGGAGCGTCTCGTCGATCCCGGTCAGGTCGAAGACGCCGGCAATCCGGAGGGTCTCGCCGTAGGTGCTCGTCCCCACCTTGCCCTCCGAGAGATAGAGGGCATGGCGGGGCAGCTTGCCCCTCGACCTCGCGGTGATGCTGTAGCCCTTCGCCGCCTCCATGGGGAAGCGGCTTGGCCCGAGGAGCTCGCCCGACCACGCGCCGGCCGCGACGACGACTGCCTCGGCGTCGAGATCGCGGAGATCGGCGACGTCCGAGCCCTCCTCCACCGAGGCGTCGTTCTCACGGAGCCAGGCGGCGAGGCCGCGGGCGACGGTCTCGGGACGCACGTAGCGCTCGCTCGGCGCGTGCACGCCCCCGATCACCGCCTCCGAAAGGGCAGGGTCGAGCCTTCGTGCCTTCTCCCCGGACACGACCTCCACCGGGCCTTCATAGCCGGCTTCCTCCGCCTCGCGCAGCATGGTCGCGTACTCGTCGAGGCCGGGCTGCGTCAGCGCGGCGACGAGCATCCCCGCGTCGTAGAGCTCGAACTCGACCCCCGCGGCGCGAACGTCGTCGTACTCGGCGACGGCCGACTTCGTGAGCGCGACCGTCGCCTCGAGACCTGCGTGGTAGCGCTCGGCCGAGCACGCCCGCCAGAAGCCCCAGGACCAGCGCAGAAACGAGGGGCCGAGTAGGGGGCTGATCAGAAGTGGGCTGTCCCGGTGGAGCAACCCGCGCAAGGCCCCGCCCATCACGCCCGGCGCTGGGAGCGGCGCGGAGAGGCCCGGGCAGATCCAGCCGGTGTTGCCGCGCGAGCACCCCTCGCCGACCCGGCCGCGCTCGTAGACGACCACGTCGGCCCCTGCGCGCCGCAGGGCAAACGCACACGAGAGCCCGACGACTCCCCCGCCGACGACCGCGACTTTCACCGGGCGTCTAGTAGCCGGAGAAGCTGTCCGACTGGACCTGATCCTCGGGCATGCCGTCCTCGAGGAGCGAGGCCTCGACGGCCTTCGCCATCCCGGGCGGCCCGGCGATCATGAAGTGGAAGGAGGAGAGATCGCGGCCGAGCACGTCGCGGAGCATGTCCGGGCCGATCCTGCGGCTCTCGCCGTCCCAGCTCTCGTCCTCGTCCATCGTGAACACGACGCGGAGGCCCGCAACCTTCGACTCGAGCTCCTGCAGCTCGTCGAAGAACGCAGCCGACTCGCGGTCGCGGTTCGAGTAGACCAGCGTGACCTTGTAGTCGTCGAGCCCCTTGTCCGCGATGTAGCGGAGCATCGAGCGGAACGGGGTGATTCCGATGCCGCCCGCCAGGAAGACGTAGTCGCGGGCGGGGTCCTCGGGGAGGAGGAAGCTGCCCTTCGGCTGCTCGACGTCGACCGGCGCACCCTCGGGAAGCTCGGCGAGCGACTTCTTGAAGGCCGAGTCGCGCAGACGCGTGGCGAGTCCGAGCGCGCCGCCCTCCGTCGGCGAGGTGACGACGGTGATGTGGCGCCTCGGGCCCTTGTCGTCCTCGTAGGGTGGATCGAGCAGCTCGACCCAGAAGTACTCACCGGGTGTCCAGTCGACCTCGTCGGCGACGAGCTCGAAGGTGACCATCAACGTCCCCTTCGCCACTTCCCGCTTTTCCTTGATCTTCGCCTGCATGCGCTCTCCTCCTTAGTGGCCGCATTCTGGAGGTTCTTACCCCGTGATGGTTGATCGGAAAGTGTGGTGCCGTCGGGGGCGCCCATGACCGAGCATGAGGCCGCGATCATTCCGAGCTCGTACCCGAAGGTACGGGCGAGGAACGAGCGTGGCTCTCAGGCGACGCGTCATGGGCGTCATCCGGCGCTGCCACGGTTTCCGGTCATTTTCGATCAATCGTCTACGCCGCGCATCATCTGCACGCCCGTGCCGCCCGAGGCGGATGGAAGCTCGCGCTGGCGGCCTGTGGGCGAAAAGCCGCAAGACGCGTAGAGGAATTTGGCAGCCCGCATCTCTTCGTTGACCTCGAGCTCGACCTGCCGAGCGCCGCGCTCGGCCGCCCACTCGACCGCTGCCTCGATGAGGCTCCGGCCGGTCCCGCGCCGTCGACGCGCGGGGTCGACCCACATGGAGAAGAGAGACGCGAGCTCCGGATCCGGCTCGGCGAAGGCGACGACCACGATGCCGGCGAAGCGGTCGCCCTCCTCTTCCGCGAACCAGGCGCGTCGGCCGTCCGGACGGACGCGCTCGCGCCACTCGTCCTCCCCGAGGTCCTGTTCCTCGGCGAGCGTACGTAAGAAACGCGGCCGGCGACTCCTCGAGCGCGCGCAGCCTCGCGTCGCGCGCAAGCTGCCAGTCCTCCTCGCGGACGACCCGGACGGGCAACGGGTCGCTACCCCGTCGGGCTACTCGTCGTCGTGCTGCTCGTCGTCGCCGGCTTCGGCGGACGGCTCTTCGGGCGGCACCGTGACCTTCTCGGGCTCGGGCTCCGGGCCCTCGATGACCGAGATGTCGACCTCTTCGTCGTCCTTGCGCTCGACCATGATCGTCGAGCCCGGCTTCAAGGAGCGGCCGAGGACGAAGTCGGCGAGCGGATCCTCGATGTAGTGCTGGATCGCGCGGCGGAGCGGCCGGGCGCCCATCGCCGGGTCGTAGCCCTTCTCGACGAGGAGCTCCTTCGCGTCCTCCGTGAGCTCGATCGCGGCCTCGTGCTCGCCCATCTGCTCCTTGAGCCGCTTCATCATCAGGTCGACGATCGTCTTGATCTCTTCCTTCGTCAGCTTGTGGAAGACGATCACCTCGTCGATGCGGTTCAGGAGCTCGGGGCGGAAGACCTTCTTGAGCTCGCCCATGATCCGGTCCTTCATGTCCTCGTAGGAGAGGCCGGTCTCGTCGCCGACGGTGAAGCCGAGCGACTGGTTCTTCGAGATCGTCGCCGCGCCGATGTTCGAGGTCATGATCACAATCGTGTTGCGGAAGTCGACCTTGCGGCCCTGGGCGTCGGTCAGCTTCCCGTCCTCCAGGATCTGGAGCAGGATGTTGAAGACGTCCGGGTGGGCCTTCTCGACCTCGTCGAGGAGGACGACCGAGTAGGGCTTGCGGCGAACGGCCTCGGTCAGCTGGCCGCCCTCGTCGTAGCCGATGTAGCCCGGAGGCGAGCCGACGAGCCGGGACACGGAGTGCTTCTCCATGTACTCCGACATGTCGACCTGGATCATCGCGTCCTCGTCGCCGAACAGGAACTCGGCGAGCGTCCGTGCGAGCTCGGTCTTCCCGACGCCCGAGGGGCCGAGGAAGATGAACGAGCCGGTCGGCCGCTTGGGGTCCTTGATGCCGGCCCGCGCGCGGCGGATCGACTTGGAGACGGCGACGATCGCCTCGTTCTGGCCGATGACGCGCTTGTGGAGCTCCTCCTCCATGCGGATGAGCTTCTGCGACTCGGCCTCGGTGAGCTTGAAGACGGGGATGCCCGTCCACATCGAGACGATGTCGGCGATCTCCTCCTCGCCGATCTCGGGCTGCTCGACCTGCTCCGAGTTGCGCCACTTCTCCTCGAGGTCGCGCTTCTTCTGCGTCAGCTTCCGCTCCTTGTCGCGGAGGTTCGCGGCCTTCTCGAACTCCTGCGCCTCGATCGCCGCCTCCTTCTCCTCGCGCACCCGCTCGATCTCCTCCTCGAGCTCGCGGTGGCGCGGCGGTGCGGTCATCGTCTTGATGCGCATGCGCGACGCGGCCTCGTCGATGAGGTCGATCGCCTTGTCGGGCAGGTGCCGGTCCTGGATGTAGCGGTCGGAGAGGACAGCGGCCGCGCGAAGGGCGTCGTCCGTGATCGTGCAGCGGTGGTGGGCCTCGTAGCGGTCACGGAGACCGCGCAGGATCTGGACCGTGTCGTCCACGACCGGCTCCTCGACCTTGATCTGCTGAAAGCGGCGCTCGAGGGCGGCGTCGCGCTCGAGGTACTTGCGGTACTCGTCGAGCGTCGTCGCGCCGATCGTCTGGAGCTCGCCGCGAGCAAGGGCAGGCTTCAGGATCGAGGCCGCGTCGATCGCGCCCTCGGCGGCGCCCGCGCCAACGAGATTGTGCAGCTCGTCGATGAACAGGATGATGTCGCCGCGCTGGGTGATCTCCTTCATCACCTTCTTCAGGCGCTCCTCGAACTCACCGCGGTACTTCGACCCGGCGACGAGGGCCGCGAGGTCGAGCGTGTAGATCTGCTTGTTCTTCAGGAGCTCGGGGACCTGGTTGCCGCTGATGCGCGCGGCGAGGCCCTCGACGACGGCGGTCTTGCCGACGCCGGGCTCGCCGATCAGCACCGGGTTGTTCTTCGTCCGGCGCGAGAGGATCTGCATCACGCGCTCGATCTCGGTCTGGCGACCGACGACCGGGTCGAGCTTCCCCTCGGCGGCCAGGCGCGTGAGGTTGCGCCCGAACTGGTCGAGGAGCTTCGAGCTCTTCGTCTTCTCGCCCGCCGCGCCGCCGCCGCCCTGCTGCCGCCTGCCGGGGCCGGAGAGCATGCGGATGATCTCGTTGCGGATCTTCTCCGCGTCGGCGTCGAAGTCGAGCAGGATGCGGGCGGCCACACCCTCGTTCTCGCGCACGAGGCCGAGGAGGATGTGCTCCGTCCCGATGTAGTTGTGGCCGAGTGAGAGCGCCTCGCGCAGGGCGAGCTCGAGGACCTTCTTGGCGCGCGGCGTGAACGGGATCTGGCCCGTCGTGACCTCGTCGCCCTGGCCGACGATGCGCGCGACCTGCGCCCGCACCTCCTCCACGGTGATGTCGAGACTCTCGAGGACTCGTGCGGCCAGGCCCTCCTCCTCCCGCAGGAGGCCGAGGAGGATGTGCTCGGTCCCGATGTAGTTGTGCTTCAGCGCCCTGGCCTCGTCCTGCGCGAGGACGACGACCTGTCTTGCCCTCTCAGTAAAGCGTTCGAACAAACCCTCAAATCCTTTCTGGCTGGCTCCGGGACCTATGGTAGCTGACCGGTCGGGAGCCAAAGAAACCCCTCCGAGAGGCGGTTCTCCTTCGTATCGGACGCACGACATCTTTGCTGAAGGAGACCCTCGGACGAGGGACGAGGCCTCGAGCGCGGCGACCGATGGTCATCTCGATGCGAGTTCTAGGGGCGCTCGTGGCTTCGATTGTCTTCCTTGCGCTGGCCGGGTCGGCCGGGGCAGCGTCGATCGTGCAGCGGAACGCGCCCGAGCC
>DASUJY010000055.1:0-41332 GCA_036279015.1 Gaiellaceae bacterium
GAACGACATGTTCGCGATCTGCTCGACGACGAAGAAGCCGGTGCTCTCACACCTCTTCCTCAACTACATGCTCGACAACGGCGTCGCGTACTCGAACTTCGTCAACTTCAACGGCTACCAGCCGCCGCTCAACGAGATCGAGCCCGAGGGCCTCGCGAAGAAGGGCATCGTGCCTCCGCACCTCGAGAACAGCGTCCTCACGAACGACGACATCGGACCCGACTCGCTCCAGTACGCGACGCTGACGGCACAGGGACAGCAGCTCTGGGAGGACGGCTACTCGAACTTCCTCGCCGGCGGCTAGAGGCCCTTCGTAGCACACGATGTACAAGCGCTGGCTCTGGCCCAGCTTCGCCCTCCCGGGCGTCCTGTGGCTCGTCGTCCTCTTCGTTGTTCCGTTCTACGCGGTCCTCGGCGTCGCGCTTGGAACGGTCGACCCGATCCTGTTCCAGCCCGTCCCGCTCTGGAACCCGGCCGACTGGAACGTCGGCTGGATCACGGAGGTGCTGCACCGGCTCGCGCCGGGCGGCGAGTGGTTCGGAGTAGGGATCAGGACGATCGAGTATGTCGCCATCTCGCTCGGTCTCTCCCTCCTGATCGGCTATCCGGTCGCCTACTACGTCGCGCGCCACGCAGGACGGTTGAAGGGACTCCTCCTCATCCTCATCGTGCTCCCGCTCTGGATCAGCTACATGATGCGGATGCTCGCCTGGGTCAACCTCCTCTCGCCTGACGGGTACGTCAACCGCTTCCTGACCTACACGCATGTCCTCAGCGGGCCGCACGACTGGCTCGGCGGTCACGCGTCGACGGTTGTCCTCGCTCTCGTCTACGGCTACATCCCGTTCCTCATCTTGCCGCTGTTCGCTGCGCTCGACCGGATCGACCGGAGCCACCTCGAAGCCGCCCGGGATCTCGGTGCGAGCCCGTGGACCGCGTTTCGCACCGTCACGCTGCCGCTCTCGAAGACCGGCATCCTCGGCGGCGCCGTCCTCATCACCCTGCCGATGTTCGGCGACTACTACACGCCCAACATCGTGTCCGGCTCGCCGCAGACGTCGATGGTCGGCAACCAGATCGACCTCTACTTCCACGGCGGGCCGCAGCCGACGATCGGCGCCGCGCTCACGATCATCCTCGCCGCGTTCCTGACGCTGCTCATGGCGTACTACATGTGGAGCATCCATCGGGCTCAGCGCGATGTCGGGACGGTGGGAGCCCTGTGACGGCCGTCGCCGAACGGCGCAGCCCGACCAGCTTCTCGCTGCTCGCCCGGCTGCGGGGCTGGATCCGCAACCCCTGGGGCCGTCCTCGCTTCCTGCCGCTCATCACGTGGGCCTACATCCTCTGGTCGATCGTGCCGGTCCTGATCGCGATCCAGTTCTCCTTCAACGCCACGCGCTCGCGGACGATCTGGGACTCGTTCTCGACCCGCTGGTACTGGGGCGACCCAGTGGACTCGGTGTGGCACGACCCAACCCTCCGTCATGCGCTCCTGCAGAGCTTCAAGCTCGCGGGCGCCGACGTCCTCATCGCCGTCCCGCTCGGCGTGCTCCTCGCGCTCGGACTCGCGCGCTGGCATGGACGCGGCTCGGGAGCTTCCAACTTCATCATGCTCTTCCCGCTCGTCACGCCCGAGATCGTCATGGGCGTCTCGCTGCTGCTCGTCTTCAGCGAGATCTTCACCTTCGTCCAGACCGGGACATTCGCCCAGATCCTCGGCCACGTGACGTTCTCGATCTCGTTCGTCGTCGTCATCGTCCGCGGTCGGCTCTTCTCGATCGGACGGCAATACGAGGAGGCCGCCGCCGATCTCGGCGCTTCTCCGTTCGTCGCCCTCACGCGAGTGCTCCTACCCCTGCTCACGCCGGCGATCGTGGCCGCGGCGGCAGTCGTGTTCGCCATCTCGGCGGACGACTTCGTCATCAGCCAGTGGCTTTCGAAAGGCGGGCCGACCGATACCGTCCCGATTCGGATCTATGCAGCGACGCGCGCCGCGCCGCTCCCGTCGGTCAACGCGATCGCGACGATCATGATGCTCTCGACGCTCCTGATCGTGACGGTCGGCTTCCTCACCTGGCGCTTCTTCACCCGAGGGGAACGAGGCGCGGGCAAGGCGGCGCAGGACTTCGGCGACGCATTCAGGCTCACGTAGCCTTCCGGGGAGGACAAATGGCACGCGGCGAGATCCAACTCAGCAAGCTGACCAAGGAGTTCGCGGACGTCACTGCCGTCGACGGCATCGACCTCGAGATCAACGCCGGCGAGTTCTTCTCGCTGCTCGGGCCGTCCGGGTGCGGCAAGACGACGACGCTTCGGATGATCGCCGGCTTCGAGCAGCCGACCTCGGGGCGGATCCTCCTCGACGGAGCCGACGTCGCCTACACGCCGCCTCATCAGCGGAACGTGAACACGGTCTTCCAGAATTACGCGCTCTTCCCGCACCTGAACGTCTTCGACAACATCGCCTTCGGTCTGCGCCGCGCAAAGCGACCCAAGGCCGAGATCAGGCAGCGGGTCGGGCAGGCGCTCGAGCTCGTCCAGCTCACGGGCTACGAGCGGCGCAAGTCCTCGCAGCTCTCGGGCGGCCAGCAGCAGCGGGTCGCGCTCGCGCGCGCGCTTGTCCTCAATCCGGCCGTGCTGCTCCTCGACGAGCCGCTCGGCGCCCTCGACGCCAAGCTGCGGAAGGCGCTCCAGATCGAGCTGAAGGCACTCCAGCAGGAGGTCGGGATCACCTTCCTCTACGTGACGCACGACCAGGAGGAGGCGCTAACGATGTCCGACCGGCTCGCGGTCATGAACAGCGGCCGCGTGGAGCAGGTGGGCGCGCCGCAGGATGTCTACGAGGATCCGGAGACGCTCTTCGTGGCGGATTTCCTCGGCGTCTCCAACGTCATGGAGGCCCGCATAGTCAGCGCCGAGAGGGGCGCCTGCCGGGTCGCACTCGACAAGTACGAGCTCGAGACACGCGGTACGGAGCTGGACGTCACCGGGGCCGCCAAGATCGTCATCCGTCCCGAGCGCGTCGAGCTCGAGGAGCACGGCTCCGAGGGGCCGAACCGCCTCCCCGGCATGGTCGAGCGGCTCGTCTACGTCGGCTCGGCCGTCCAGGTGATCGTCCACGCCGCCACCGGCGAGACGCTGCAAGCGCTCGTCCAGAACACGGGCGGCACGATCTCGTACGAGCAGGGCACGCCTGTCCAGCTCCATCTACCCGCCGATGCCGTCCGCGTCCTGCCCTCCGGCATCGGCGACGAGCCGACGCTCGACGGAGAGCGGCCGGCCGAGCCTGTCGAGGCGGTCTCACAGGAGAGTTGAGGGCGCGTCAGCCGCGCGGCGACTTGCCGAGGGCGGGCAGGTAGGACTCCTGCTCGAGCCAGTTGCCGCCGTCGATCGTGAGCGTCTCGCCCGTGATGTAGTCCGCGTACGGCGAGCAGAGGGCGGCCGCCCACCACGCCATCTCCTCGGGTCTCGCCAGACGGCCTGCCGGGACGGTCGCGGCGATCCGCGCCCGGTCGTCGTCAGTCGGCCAGAGGGCCGCTCCAGCCCCTTCCGTGTCGGTCGGGCCCGGGCAGATGCAGTTCGCGCGGATCCGGTGCGCCGCCCACTCCACTGCGAGCGTGCGAGTCATGGCCACGATGCCCGCCTTGGCGGCGGCGGAGTGGATCGTGCCGGGGCCTCCCGTCCAGGCGTAGCTCGCAATCACGCTCAGGATTGCTCCGCCCTCGCCCTGCTCGATCATCTGCCGCCCGGCGGCGCGCGAGCAGAGGAAGCTGCCGTCGAGGACGATCGCGACGACTGCGCGCCAGCCGTTCGGCGAGAGGTCCTCCGCCCTGACGACGAAGTTTCCGGCCGCGTTGTTGATCAGAACGTCGAGGCGCCCGAACCGCTCCACGGCCGATGCGACCAGCGCGTCGACCTGCTCCGGATCGCGGACGTCCGTCGGACGGGCGAGCGCCGCCCCGCCCGCATCCTCGATGAGCGCGACCGTCTCCTCCAGGGGCTCGGGCCGCCGGCCGGCGACGACCACGCCGGCGCCGAGCCGCCCGAACTCGAGCGCGAAGGCGCGACCGAGGCCGCTGCCGCCGCCCGTGACGAGCGCCACCTTGCCTTCGAACGTGCCTTCAGCGAGCATCGGCGCCATTCTCGCCGCTGACGACGCGCGCATCGAGCGCAAGTGCGCCCTCCGGCAGGACGAGCAGCGGGTTGATCTCGATCTCGTCGAGGTCCGGCCGCGACGCCGCGAGGCGTGAGAAGCTCGCCGCAACGCGGGCAGCGCCTTCGACGTCGAGCGGCGACCGGCCTCGAAGACCCCCGAGAAGGGGCGCGCCGCGAAGCGAGCGGAAGAGCTCGGCGGCGAGGTCCTCCGAGACCGGGGCGAGCGCCACGGCGACGTCGTCGAGGATCTCGGCGTAGATGCCGCCGAGGCCGACCACGAGCACCGGCCCGAACCGGCGGTCGTTGACAGAGCCGACGATCACCTCGATCCCTTCGCCGACCGGCGCCATCCGCTCGACGGAGTATCCTCGTTCCGATGTTGTCATCTCGGACAACCGCCGCTCGAGCTCCTCCCGGGACTCGATCCCGAGCGCGACGCCGCCGGCGTCCGACTTGTGGAGGAGCCCGAGCGCCTTGACCGCGACGGGGTAGCCGAGGCTCGCAGCCGCGTCGACGGCTTCGCGCGCATCGGCTGCGCGTTCCGCCTGCGGGAACTCGATTCCCGCCGAGGCGATCAGCTCGCGGGCTGCCCAGTAGTCGTCCGCCCGAGGACGCTCGCCGCCGACGGGGGCGGGCAACTCCGGGACGGCGCCGGCCGGGCTCGAGGAGGGTTCGAGCATGAGCTCGAGCGCCCCGACGGCCGCCTCGATCTCGCGGTACACCGGCACGCCTCCTTCGCGCAACGCCTTCGCGGTGTCGCCGCTCCAGTACATCGTGTGCACGACGGCCGGCCGGCCGGCTTCGTCCGCGGCTTCCGCCAGCGCGCGGGCCACTTCCACCTCCCGCAGCCGGAACTGGTCCGAGTACTGGCTGTAGCCGCCGAAGTAGCCGGTGAGGAGAACGGCGTCGACCTCTCCCGAGGAGAGCAGCTCGCCGACTGTCCGCGCGTAGCTCCAGAAGTCCTGCTCGCCGCCACCCGCGAGGTCGACGGGGTTCCGGGTGGTGGCGGTGGACGGAAGCGCGTCGGCGAGCTTGCCCGCCAGCGCGGGAGAGAGCGACGGCAGCTCGAAGCCGCGCGCCGAAGCGAGATCGGCGGCGATGACTCCGTGCCCGCCGCCGTCGCCGACGACCGCGATCCGACGGCCGGCCGGCGAGTGGCGGGCGAGGAGGGCCTGCGCCGCGTCGACGAGCTCCTTCGGGGTCGAGACACGGACGATTCCGGCTGCCCGGCAGGCGGCGTCGACCGCGCGCAGGTCGCTCACGAGCGCGCCCGTGTGGGAGAGCGCTGCCTGCGCGGCGACCTCGCTCGTCCCCACCGCGAGCAGGATGACCGGCTTGCCGCGCTCGCGGGCACGGGACGCCGCACGCGCGAAGGCCCGGCCGTCGCGGAAGTCTTCGAGGTAGAGCGCCAGCAGTGCCGTCTCGTCGTGGTCGGCGAAGTCCTCGACGAGCTCGACGACGTCGAGGTCGGCCTGGTTTCCGAGCGAGGCGAACCGAGAGAAGCCGAGGCCGACGTCCTGGGCGAGCAGCCCGAGCTCGAGCGCGAGGTTGCCGCTCTGCGAGATGAGGCCGATCGAGCCGGCGGGAAGCTCGTTCGAGGCGAGGTCGAGCTCGGCGCCGGCGTCGAAGACCCCGAGGCAGTTGGGGCCGAGCAGGAGCGCACCCGCCTCGCGGACGCGCGCCACGACGGCCTGCTCGCGGGCGCGCCCGTCCGCTCCCGACTCGCCGAGGCCGGCGCTGATCCCCACGAGCGCCTTCGCCCCCGCCGCGAGCGCGTCCTCGACCGCCTGTTCGAATGCCGTCTGCGGGACGGTCACGACGACGAGGTCGGGCGGCTCGGGCAGCGCGCCGAGCGACGTGAAGGCCTCGCGGCCGAGGATCTCGCCGCCGTTTCGGTTGACGAGGAAGACGGAGCGGCGCTCCTCGCCCTTGAGCGCACCGCGCGCGAGCCAGTGCCCCCACTTCGCAGGGTCGCTCGAGGCGCCCAGGATCGCGACCGAGCGGGGGTCGAAGAGCGGGCGGAGGTCCCGTCTCAAGACTCGAGCAGGCGTCGCGAGATGATGAGGCGCTGGATGTCCGAGGTGCCCTCCTCGATCTCCTCGAGCTTGGCGTCGCGCATCCACTTCTCGACGGGGTACTCGCGCGAGTAGCCCCAGCCGCCGAGCGTCTGCACCGCGGCCCACGTGCACCACATGGCCGTCTCCGAGGCGAAGAGCTTCGCCATCGCCGCCTCGAGCGGCGCTGGCTCGCCGGCGTCGAGCTTTCGGGCCGCGCGCCAGACCAGGAGGCGAGAGGCGTCGACCCGAGTCGCCATGTCCGCGAGGCGGAAGGCGACCGCCTGGTGCTCGGCGATCGGCCTCCCGAACTGCTCGCGCGACTTCGAGTACTCGACCGCGTACTCGAGCGCCGCGCGCGCGAGGCCGGTGGCGGCGGCGCCGAGCGTGACGCGCGAGCGGTCGAACGTGTGCATGAGCCCGTGGAAGCCGCGGCCCTCGTCGCCGAGCCGCCTGTCGGCGGGCAGCTCGACGTCCTCGAGGAACATCTCGGCGTTGACGATCGCCCGCTGGCCCATCTTCTTCATCGGGGCGCCGAACGAGACGCCCGCGTCGTCCTTCTCGACGACGAACGCGGTCACCCCCTTCGAGCGCGTGCCGGGGGCGACCGTGGCGAAGACGACGTAGAAGTCCGCGATGCCGCCGTTCGAGATCCAGCTCTTCTGCCCGCGGAGGACGTAGCCGCCGCCGGAGCCGGTCGCCGTCGTCTGGATCGAGGCGGCGTCCGACCCTGCTCCGGGCTCCGTCGTCGCGAGCGCCGTGAGGACGGGACGCTCGCCGCAGAGCGGCTCGAGCCAGCGGCGCTTCTGCGCGTCGTCGCCGAGAGCGATGACCGGCTCGGCGAAGAAGCCGCCGGACGTGAGCAGATTTCCGATCCCGGAGCAGCCCCAGCAGAGCTCCTCCTGGACGATGCAGCCCGTCAGGCAGTCCGTCATCCCGCCGCCGCCGTACTCCTCCGGGAGCATGAACGACGTGATCCCGACCTCGGCCGCCTTGTACCAGACCTCCCATGGCATCTCGGTGTCCGCCTCGTCGACCGCCTGGGAGATCGGCCGGATCTCGCGCTGCGCGAACTCACGGCAGAGCGCCTGGATCTCGCGCTGCTCGCCGGAAAGCCCGAACGGCTCCGATACGACTCTGCTCACCGGTTCATCCTAAGACCCCGTCGACGCGGCGCGCGAGCGCCTCGAAGCGCGCCGCATCGACACCCGCGCCCGCCGCGAGGACCGTGACGACGCGAAACTCGTCGCGCCACCCGGCGAGAAGCGTCGGCTGTTGGGCGTGGCACGTGCCGCAGCGGGAGAGCTCGCGCAGAAATCCCGAGTCGCCAAGCTCCAGCGGCGGATGCTCGATCACGGGACCCAACACCTCCGCGGCGTGGCCGGCGACCCAGTCGAGGTATGCCTTCGCGCCGTCTGCATCCGAGAAACGAAGCGCACGCACGACGACGTGGTCGAAGACCTTCGTCCGCCCGGAGAACTCCCGCTCGCTCCCGCCCTCGTAGCCCGACTCCCGGAGGACCGAGGAGAGGGCTTCGGGGTCGAAGGAATCCGCCGCGAGGGCATCGGCGTCGAGAACGCGCGTGCGGCTCGCAAGCTCGGGGAGGAAGGTCGCCGCAACCGGCGGCCCCACGGTCTGCCCGGAGGCGGCCCGCTCCTCCTGCCCGCCCCCGCCGCCGCACCCGCCGAGCGCGAGGACGACGAGCGCCGCCGCGCCGACGAGGACGAGGCGCGGGTGGTGGAGAGCGACCAGCGTCGCCACGCAGATCCCCGCCACGACGAGGTACGCCGGAGTCACCCCGGCCGCATCAGCGATCGCGCCGGAGAGAGTCGCCCCGATCACGTTTCCGGGCGCCCAGGCCATGTTGAAGAGGGTGAACCCGAGCGCCTGGTCGAGCCCGGATGCCTCCGCCCCGTCGGAGAGAAGCGCGGTTCCCGGCACCCAGAACCATCCGTACACAACGGCGGCCACGAGCACCGCTGCCCACAAGACCCAGCGCCCGCCGAGCCAGGGCAGCAGGATCGAGATCGCCGCCGAGGAGACGAGTGCGGCCCGGACGGGCGCCAGGCGCCCGCGCCGGTCCGACCAGCGCCCGAGGAGCGGCGAGAGCCCGCTCTCGATTCCGGCCGCGAGCAGGAAGACCAGAGCGATGCCGGTGGCTCCCCAGCCGACGTCGTCGAGCTCGAGGGGGCCGAGCACGGAGATGACGCCGAGGAGGATGGCAGGGAGCGCTACCAGCCAGATCCCGGCGGTCACCCGAGGCTCGCGCAGGGCACCGCGCAGGAGGCCGAGCGGCTGGCTGGCGGGTGGAAACGCCGGCGTCGTCCAGGCCCAAACGGCGAGGACGCACGCGAGGCCGGCAACGGCCGAGAACACCACCTCCGTGCCGAAGCGGGCCGCCGCGGCGCCGAGCACGGGCCCGAGCAGCGCTCCAGAGACGGCTGCTCCCATGGCGGCTCCGATCAGCTCGCCGCGGCGCTCCCGCGGCGACCCGGCAACGAGCCAGGCAAGCCCGCCGGTCCACGCAAACGAGCTCCCGATCCCCTGGCAGAAGCGAGTGAGGTCGAGGACGAGCTCCTGGTGCGCGAATCCGAAGACGGCGGTGCTCGCCGCCATCATGGCAAGACCGAGAAGGACCGTGGCGCGCACTCCCACCCGCGACGCGAAGAGACCGGCGGGCAGGGCGCCCGCGAGTCCGCCGGCGGCGTAGCTCCCACTCAGGATCCCGGCGCGGAACTGCGAAAGGCCGAGGTCGTCGGTGTACTCCGGCAGGAGCGGAGCGAGCGCGGAGAAGAAGACCGTCTCGAGGAAGACGATCGCACCGACGAGGAAGAGAAGGCGGCGCACGGCGTGGCCGACTACCACGGTCCGCCGAGCGCGACCGTGATCCCCTCGGCGTTGATGCCACTCGCCTCCTCGCTCGCGAGAAAGACGATCGCCGCCGCGACCTCCTCGGGCGTGACGACCCGGTCGACAGGATAGGACGCCTCCCGCTCGGCCCAGATCTCCTCGACGCTCACGCCGCGCCGCTCCGCCGCGAGCCGGGCGGAGCGCTCGGCCATCTCCGTCCGCACCCAGCCGGGCAGGACGGCGTTGCAGGTGCCGCCGTGAGGCCCGATGTCGTGCGCGACCGCCCGCATGAGGCCCATGAGCCCGTGCTTGGAGGCGGTGTAGGCCGACATGCGCGGCGCGCCGATCTCACCGGCGGTCGAGCTCACCATCACGATCCGGCCCCAGCCCTGCTCCCGGATGTCGGCCGCGACGAGGCGGCTGAGGAAGAAGGGGCCGTCGAGGTTGACCGCCATGGTCTCGCGCCAGACCGACGTCTCCTGCTCCCACACCGCACGCTCGTGGCCCGATCCGATGCCGGCGTTCAGAACGAGGATCTCGACCGGGCCGAGCCGCCGGCGCGCCTCGGCGACGATTCGCGCGCAGCCGTCCTCGGTCGCGACCGACTCCGCCAGCACCTCGACCGGGGCCTCGGCGGCGAGCGTGGCGAGCTCGGACTCCGTCCGCGACACGCCGAGGACGCGGGCGCCGCGGGCGGCGAGGGCGAGCGCCGTCGCGCGCCCGATTCCGCGGCCGGCCCCGGTCACGATCGCGACGCGCCCCTCCATGTGTCGAGCTTCCCCCGTGGACGGGGACTCCGTCAACGAGGTGCCGCCCGCTCAGGCGCCCAGATGGCGCGCGAACCAGTCGAGGATGATGTCGAAGCGCATGACTCTGTGGGCGGGGGAGCCTGAGCGGGAGAGCTCGTGCCCTTCGGCCGGAAAGCGGACGAACTCGACCTCCCGCCCGAGCAATCGCAGCATGGTGAAGAGGTGCTCCCCCTGCTCGACGTGGCAGCGCAGGTCGTTCTCGGAGTGGAGGATCAAGAGCGGTGTCTGGATGTTCGGCGCGTATGTGGTCGGCGACAGCCGGAGGTAGGCGTCGACGTCCTCGAAGAGGAACGCGCCGATGAATGCCTTCACCCCCCAGTCGAGGTCGCCCGAGCCGAACGCGGAGACGAAGTTGTTGAGAGCGCGCTCGGAGCAGCCGGCGCGGAAGCGCTCGGTGTGGCCGAGCATCCAGGTTGTCATGAACCCGCCGTAGGAGCCCCCGATGACTCCGAGCCGGTCGGGATCGCAGAGCTCGAAGCGCTCGAGCGCCTCGTCCACGACCGCCATCAGGTCGTCGTAGTCGACCGAGCCCCAGCCGGGCCCCCCGTCCACGGGGCCGCGGATCGCGCGCCCCCACTCCTCCGAGTAGCCGGACGAGCCGCGCGGATTCGCGTAGAGGACGACGTAGCCCGCGCCCGCATAGACCTGGAACTCGTCGAGGAAGCGGTTGCCGTACTGGGTGAAGGGTCCGCCGTGGATGCTGAGGAAAACCGGGTAGCGTGCGCCCGCCTCGAGGTCGGCCGGACGCACGATCCACGCGTCGATCTCGGAGCCGTCCGCGGACGTCGCGGTGAAGCGCTCCGCCTCGGCGAGGGCCGCGCGCTCCTCCAGCGAGCGGCCGAGCTCCGTCAGGCGGCCTTCGGGCCCGTAGAGCTCCGGGGGCGACGTCGGGGTCGTCGCCGTGTAGGCGACCTGGCCGGCGCGCGCGTCGTAGCCCGTGACCGCCAGCTCTCCGCCCACGACCAGCTCCGGCTCGCCCGAGCCGTCCGCGGCGACGCGATAGACGTGCGTGTTGCCGGCGTCCTCGACCGAGAACACGATCCCGTCGCCGTCCCAGACCGGCTCGCGGATCTGCGGGTAGGGGGCACAGTTCCGGTCGAGCGCCTCCGTCAGGATTCGCGGTGCGCCGCCACCGGCCTGGACGACAGCGACTCGTCCGTGCCGCGGCTCGTCGAAGTGCCCCGGGAAGTAGTGGAACGCGATCAGCGAGCCGTCCGGAGACCATGAAGACGCTGCGCACGAACCGCTGCCGTCGGTCACGCGGACTGGCTCCCCGCCCGCCGCGTCCACGACGTACACGTCGCGAACGTCCTGGACGTCCCAATCCTCCTCGCGAGCGGAGACGAATGCGATGCGAGTCCCGTCCGGCGACCAGGTGGGCGCCCCGTCCTCGTAGTCGCCCGCGGTCAGCTGCGCCGGCCCCGCCGAGCCATCGGCCGGCACCGTGAAGACGTGCTGGCGGCGATCGGTCGTCCAGCCGACGTCGTCGAGCTTGTACCGCAGGCGCGTGATGCGCCTCGGCGCGCGCCGCTTCTCGTCCTCCTCCTCATAGGCCGCCTCCCGCACGCGAGCAGAGAAGGCAAGCCGGTCACCCGTTGGCGACCACGCCACCTCCGTGACGTCCTCGGCCAGCTCGGTGAGGCGCTTCGGCTCGCCTCCGGCCGCCGGCAAGACGTAAAGCTGCTTCTTCTCGTGCTCGCCGTTCGAGACGAAGGCGAGGAGCCTCCCATCCGGAGACCACCGAGGCGAGGCGGCTTCCTCCCCGTCCTCCGTCAGCCTCCGCGGAGGGGACGAGCCGTCCGCGGCTGCGACGTAGATCGCGCTTCGGTAGGCGTTCTCCGTGCGGTCGACGCGCTGGACGACGTACGCGACGGCGCGGGCGTCGGGCGACAGCCGCGGGTCGCCGGCGCTCTCGAGCGCGTAGATGTCCTCCGGAAGCATTCCCCTCACTCCTCATCCCTCCTCGAAGAAGCGTCCGCGGAAGGATGGCAGCTGAGGATCTGCTGCGAGGCCTCATTCGGCCGATGAGACGTATAGCGTCAGGGAAGATCTCGTAGATGCCAGGAGACTCGGCCCAGGTCGTGATCGTCGGCGGCGGCGCCATGGGCGCGAGCACCGCCTTCCACCTCACCCAGCTCGGGGTCACCGACGTCGTCCTCTGCGAGCGGGAGACGCTCGGAAGCGGCTCGACCAGCAAGTCGGCAGGCGGGATCCGGGCGCAGTTCGCCGACGAGATCAACATTCGGATCGCACTCCTCTCGCTGCTCGAGTTCCGCAACTTCGAGCAGCGGATCGGCGTCGACATCGACTTCCGCGAGAACGGCTACCTCTTCCTCCTCGACTCGGACGAGGACGTGCTCCGCTTCCGCGAGGCGATCGGCCTTCAGGGCTCGCTCGGCGTCCTCTCCACCGAGCTCACGCTCGACGAGGTGCTCGCGCTCGTGCCCCAGCTCGAGACGGAGGGGCTGCGCGGCGCTACGTACTGCCCGCGCGACGGCTTCGCAACCCCCGAGGCGGTCGTGCGAGGGTACGCGGCGGCGGCCGCAGAGCGCGGCGTGCGCGTGAGGCAGGGCGTCGAGGTGACCCGGATCCCCGTGCTCGGGAACAAGATCCTCGGCGTCGACACGAACGAAGGGCGCATCAAGACGGACACGGTCGTCTGCACCGCCGGCGTCTGGTCAAAGGACGTCGCTGCGCTCGTCGGCTTCAGACTGCCCGTCGAGGGCGAGGTGCGCTGGATGCACTACACGCCGGAGGCGCGCGGCCTGCCCGACGTCGTCCCGCTCACGGTCGACTTCTCGACCGGCTTCTACTTCCACCGCGAGGGGCCCGGGCTCGTGTTCGGAGGGCGCGAGCCGACGATCGAGGGCGTCGCCACGCACGGGACGCGCAGGCTGCCGCTCCTGGCCGAGCTCCCGATCCAGTCCTCCTGGTGGGGCTACTACGAGATGAGCCCGGACCACAACGCGCTCGTCGGCGAGGCGCCCGAGCCCTCCCGCTTCCTGTACGCGACCGGCTTCTCGGGACACGGGTTCCAGCAGAGCCCGGCCGTGGGCGAGTACCTTGCCGAGCGGGTCATCGGCGCCGGCCCGACGCTCGACCTCTCGCCGCTTTCCGCCGCGCGCTTCGAGCAGGGCGGAGCCCGCGAAGAAGCCTTCGTCATCTAGATTGATCATCTAGCCTCGGCCCGTGCTCGCGATCTTCGCCCGCCACGCCGAGTCCGTCCTCAACATCGAGCGCCGCATCAACGGCGATCCCAGCGTGGACGTGCCGCTCACCCAGGAGGGCGAGGCGCAGGCCCACAGGCTCGGCGTCGAGCTCGCCAACATGCGGATCGACGCCTGCATCCACACCCGCTTCGGCCGGACGAGGCTGACCGCCGAGATCGCGCTCGCCGGACGAGACGTGGCGTTCGCCCCCGAGGCGCTTCTCGACGACATCGACATCGGCGAGCTCGAGGGCGAGTCGCTCGAGGCCTACCGCGCCTGGAAGCACTCCCATGCGCGCGGCGTCCCGTTCCCCGGCGGCGAGAGCCTCGACGACGCGGCGCTCCGCTACGCCGAGGCCTTCCGCAAGCTGCGCACGCTTCCGCACGAGCGCGTCCTCGTCGTCGCGCACGAGATCCCGATCCGCTACGCGCTGAACGGCGCCGCCGGCTCCGACTCCCTCGACGGGCCCACGCACGAGATCACAAACGCCGTCCCGTACCTCTTCGACGACGAGGCGCTCGGGCGCGCGGCGGACGGTATCGAAGCACTCGTCGCCGGGTAGACTCGGGGAAACCGGGGAGCCGCCCGCAAGGCGGCTGAGAGTGGGCTCGAGGCCCTGACCCGCGAACCTGATCTGGGTAATGCCAGCGAAGGGAGTGCGCGTGGAGAGCGAGAGGACGTGGGGGATCACACCGGTTCCCGACCGGTTGCGGACGCTCGGGCTCGCCGACCTGACATTGCTCTGGGGGAACCTCGGCATCAGCCTGCTCGTGCTCGTCGCAGGCACCTACCTGGCGGCCCTCGGCCTGCGGGAGGCGCTGCTCGCCATCGTCGTCGGCGGCGTCCTCGGCTGCGCGCTCCTCGGCTTCGCCGGCTACATCGGAGCCGAACGCCGTGTGCCCGGCATGGCGCTCATGCGCGCTCCGCTCGGCGTCCGGGGCTCCTACGCGCCGACGGTGCTGAACGTCGTCCAGAACCTCGGCTGGGCGACCTTCGAGCTGATCGTGATCGCCGCGGCGGCGAACGCTCTCGCCGACCGCGTCTTCGGCTTCCGGGAGCGCTGGGTGTGGGTGCTCGTCTTCGGCGCCGTCACGCTCGCGCTCGCCCTGGCCGGGCCGGTGGCCTTCGTGCGCCGCTACGTCCGCCGCTACGCCGTCTGGGCGGTGGTCGCCTCCACGGGCTACCTGACGTGGTGGGCGCTCTCGAAGGCGCACACGGGACGGCTCTGGGACGCCGACCCGGCCGGCGGCCTCACCTTTTGGCAGGGAGTCGACCTCACCGTCGCAATGGCCGCCTCGTGGCTCCCGCTCGCGGCCGACTACACGCGCTTCGCACGGCGGCCGCGTCTCGCCTTCTGGGGCACCGCGGCCGGCTACTTCGTGCCGCTCGTCTGGCTCTACGGCCTCGGAGCGCTCCTCTTCCTCTCGCGCGGGCTCAGCGACACGACCGCGCTCCTGACCGCGGTCGCGGCCGGGGGCGTCGCGAGCGCACTCGCGCTCGTCGCGCTGACCGTGGACGAGACCGACGAGCCCTTCGCCAACGTCTACTCGGCGGCGGTCTCGCTCCGGAACCTCGTGCCCGCGGCGCCGCAGCACCTCCTCGTCCTCGCGGTCGGGAGCCTCGCGATCGCAGGCGCGCTCGTGATCGACCTCGTCTCCTACCAGAGCTTCCTCTTCCTGCTCGGCTCGTTCTTCGTGCCGCTCTTCGGCGTCCTCGCCGCCGACTTCGTCTACGGCGAGCGCGCGGCGGCCCCCGTGCGCATCGACGGGCTCGCCGCCTGGCTCGCCGGCGTCGTCCTCTACCAGTGGATCCAGCCGACCGGACCGGGCCGGTGGGTCGACCTCGTCGGCCGCGTCCCGGGCGCGGGCGAGGTCACGACGGGCGCCTCGCTCCCGGCTTTCGCGCTCGCCTTCGCCGCGTTCGCGGCCTTACGGTACGCGCATGCGCCCACTCGGCGTCGTCGGGCTCGTCTCGCTGGATCGCGTTGACGGCGGGCTTCCGCGCCTCGGCGGCGCGCCGTTCTACGCGGCCAAGGCGCTCCGCCTCCTCGGCCGGCCCGGGGTGATCGCGACGAAGATCGCGGCGGAGGACAGCGGGCGCGGATTGCACGCGCTCGGGCTCCCGGTGCACTCGCGCCCCGCTGCGCGCACCATCTCCTTCCGGATCGAGAACGACGGCGACCGCCGCAGCATCGAGCTCGAGGAGCCCGGCGAGCCGTGGACGCCGGACGACGTGCGCCGCTGGGTCGGTGAGGCGCTCCGCGGATCTGACTGGGTGCACGCCGGGGCGCTCACCCGCGCCGACTTCCCGGCCGAGACGCTCGCGCTCCTCGCCCGCGGGCGCGGCCTCTCCTTCGACGGCCAGGGGCTCGTGCGCCCGGCCGAGAAGGGCCCGGTGCGAGCGGACGGCGACTACGACCCGGACGTCCTCCGCCACGTCGACGTGCTCAAGCTCTCGGAGGAGGAGGCGGAGGCGCTCGGCCTCGGGCTGGACGACCGGTCGCTCGCCTCGCTCGGAGTCCGGGAGATCGTGGTCACGCTGGGGAGGCGCGGGGCGGTCGTCTTCGCGGACGGCCTCGCCGAGCACGTCCCGACGAAGCCCATGGCCGCGCGCGATCCGACCGGATCCGGCGACGAGTTCATGGCCGCGTACCTCACCTACCGGCGCCTCCGGCACGGCCCCGTCTCTGCAGCCCGGCTCGCCGGCGAGGCCGTCCGCGCGCTCCTCGCCGCATGAGAGCCGTCGTCGGCTGCGAGGACGGCGTCTACACAGTCGAGATCGGCGCGAACGCCGACGAGGACGAGCTCGTCGACCGCGAGGAAGGCGGCGCCGTCGCTCGCTCCCGGCCCCTCGAGCTCGTGCCGCCGTGGGCTGCGGGGCAGGCGCTCGACGTCGCCGCCGGCGGCGCGACCATCGTCCTCCTCGTCGACCGCCGCCCGCCGCTCCTCGTCTCGCACGACACCGGCGCGACGTGGACGCAGCGCGGCTCGGGCCTTCCGAGCGGCCGGGCCGTCGCGCTCGGCGAGAACACCGACGACGTCCTCTTCGCAGCGCAGAACCGCGTCTACGTCTCGCGAGACGGAGGCGTCTTCTGGCGGGCGCTCGCGATCGAGCTCCCGGAGATCCGGGACCTCGCCTGGGGAGAGGCCTGAGCCGCGCGCTCAGCCGAGCTTGAACTCGCCGCGCGCGACGACCACTGCCGAGCCACCGACCTCGACCGTTTCGATCTGGTCGGCCGAGCCCGTCGCGCGCGCGTGGAGCGTGCTCGCGCGCTTGATCTCGGCCCCCTGGGAGATCTGGATTTCCGTGCCGAACGGGATGCGCCCGTGGCGCGCGAGGTGGCACGCGAGCGGCCCGGCGGCGGAGCCGGTCGCAGGATCCTCCGGAACGCCGTCGCCGGGCGCGAACATGCGCGTCTTCCAGCGCTCGCCTTCGCCTGCGAAGCAGTTCGTTCCGACGATCCCCTGCAGGCGCTTGAGCGCCTGGAGGTCGGGCTCGAGCGCCTCCACGGCCGCGGCGGACGGAAGGGCGAGGTAGACGTGCCGTACGCCGTTGTCGTAGAGCTCGACCGGCAGCTCGGAGCGCTCGACGCCGACGGCGCGGAGAAGCTCGTCGGCCTGTGCAAACGGCTCGACCCTCGGAACCGGCTGGCTCATCCAGCCGAACGTGATGCGGCCACCGTCGCGCGTGAGTCGCACCGGAATGATCCCGGCGCCGGTCTCGAGCCGGATCTCCTCGAGCTGGAGCGGCGCGGCGAGTACGAACGCCGTCCCGAGGACGGGGTGGCCGGCGAACGGGAGCTCGTCCATGGGCGTGAAGATCCGGATGCGCGCGTGGCCGCCCTGCTCGGCGGGATAGACAAAGACCGTCTCCGAGAGGTTCAGCTCGCGGGCGAGCGGCTGGAGCCGGTCCTCCGGGAGCTCGCGCGCGTCGGTGAAGACCGCGAGCCCGTTGCCGAGAAGCGGCGTGTCCGTGAAGACGTCGGCAAGGACGTAGCGGAAGGTGGCCACGCCGCGAGCCTAGCTCAGTCGCAGACGCGCATGGACGGCTCGGCCCGTATCACGCCGAGGGCGTCGTCCTTCTTCGGCCCGCCGCCGACGAGGAGGCCGAGGGAGCCGCTCACGTCGCCCGTGGCGCCAAGCTCGGACTCGAAGTAGCCGAAGACGTCGAGCTCGTAGGCTCCCGCCTCGAGGTCGACCGTCCATGCCGTCTCCGGCCCCAGTGCGAGCGGGATGCGCTCGACCTCGCGATCCTCGCAGCCGAGCGGCCGCACGGACACGGAGCCGATGCAGTCCTGCTCGTCGTCGGAGTGACAGCCGCTCGAGCGGACGATGTCAGCCCCCTCGAAAAGGAAGGTCACCTCGTCGCCCGGCATGACGACCGAGACCGCCTTGGGATGGACCGGGCCCGAGTCTCCGCAGCTTGCGCTTCCATACCCGGACTGGGGATCGGAGTACTCGATGCAGAACGAGCCCTCGACCGCCTTCTGTTCGTCGACTGCGCGCAGGACGATCCGCGGCGGCTTCAGGTCGGATTCGTCGACCGGCGTCGGCTCCACGTAGGTCTGCGCCGGAACGCTCTCGGAGCCCGACGAGACGGGCACGTCCCTCTGTTCGACCGCCGAGCCGCAAGCCGCAAGGACGACCGGGATGACAAGCAGCCAGGAGCGGTTCACGCCGTTGAGACGAGCAGGCGTCGCGAAAGTTCCCCGACTGCACACAGCGAGTATTCTCGGCGGAATGGCGGACCGCACACCGGAGGACGACTGGACGGCGCTCCTGAACGGCGCGATTCCGGGGCTCCGCGCCTTTCAGTGGATCCTCAGAAAGCTCCCGTCGGAACCGCGCTGCAAGCTCTGCTACGCGCCCTTCGGGAAGCCCGGCAGTCTTCTCATACGGGCATTCGGCGGCAAGCCGTCGCCCATGAACCGCCGCCTCTGCACGTGGTGCATCAAGAGCGCCCACAAGCACCCCGGAGGCGCAGAGGTCGAGATCTCCGTCATGTTCGCGGACGTTCGCGGCTCGACCGCCCTCGCCGAGCAGCTGCCTCCGGGGGAGTTCGGCCAGAAGCTCGCGAGGTTCTGGGGCGCCGCCGCCAAGGCGGTCGATCGCCAGGACGGGCTCGTGGACAAGTTCGTCGGCGACGAGGCCGTCGCCCTCTTCATCCCGGGCTTCGCAGGCAAGGATCACGCCGCGCGCGCGATCGCGACGGCACGGGATCTGCTCGCCGCGACCGGGCACGAGGACGGGAACCCCTGGATCCCGGTCGGGATCGGCATCCATACCGGCCTCTCCTACGTCGGCTACATCGGCGAGGGCGACGCGCTCGACTTCACCGCCGTCGGGGACACCGTCAACACCGCGGCGCGGCTGACCTCGATGGCGGGCATCGGCGAGATCCTGATCAGCGACGCGAGCGCGCAGGCGGCCGGCCTCGACACGTCCGGCCTGGAGCAGCGGACGCTCGAGCTGCGCGGCCGCGAGCAGGCCGTGGAGGCCTGGGTTCAGCCGGCGATGTCGTCCGTCGAGACGACCGCGGCGTAGCCGTCGGCGAGCGCCGCGAGAAACGCGGCGTGGACGGACGCGGCGGGGATCACCTGCCCGCCGAACTGGAGGTCGCGGGTCGCGCAGGCGTCGTGGGCGACGGTGGTCTCGAAGCCGAGGTCGACCGCGGCGCGCACGGTCGCGTCGATGCACATGCTCGTCATCATCCCGCAGACGACGAGCTCGTCGACGCCCGCGGCACGAAGCCGGGCCTCGAGCTCCGTCTCCCGGAAGCCGTTCGGGTGCTCCTTCTCGACCACGCTCTCGCCGTCGAGCGGCGCGACGCTCGGGTGGATCTCGACCCCTTCGGTTCCGGGGCGCATGAAGGTCGCTTCCTCCTCGTCCCAGAGGTGGCGGACGTGGAAGACCGGCTCGCCCGCCGCGCGGAAGCCGGCGAGGAGGCGCGCGGCCGATTCCGCGGCCGCCTGGGGGCCGACGAGCGGATGCGCGCCGCCCGGGAAGTAGTCCCGCTGGATGTCGACGATGACGAGGCCGCGCGCCACGGCCGAAGTAAACCAGCCCGGCCAACCAACCGCCCCGCGGGCTCGTCGTATCCGGCATGAGGCGGGCGCCCCTGATCCTGGTTTTCCTCGCGTGCCTCCTCGCCGGCTGCAGCGGAGGCGGCGAGGAGCGCGCCGCTCCGAGTGCTTCGCCCGCGACGGTGCCGGCAGACCTGCTACGCCAGTTCGACTACGACTCCGCTGCGCCGCTCGACGTGCGCGAGGTGAAGGCGGAGAGCCGCGACGGCGCGACGGTGCACGACATCACCTATGCGGGGCCGGCGGGTCGGATCGACGCCTTTCTCGTCGTCCCCGCCGGCAACGGGCCCTTCCCCGCGGTCGAGTTCATGCCCGGCGCGCCCGGCGCGCGCTACACGTTCTTCGGCGAGGCGATCGATCTCGCCGGCGCGGGAGTCGTCTCCCTCCTCCCCGACCCGCCCTACGCCCGTCCGCCGATCGAGGAGGTCGTCACGTTCGAGCCCTCCGATAAGGACGGGATCGTCCAGGAGGTGCGGGAGATGCGGCGCGGCATCGACCTCCTCGTCTCGCGGCCCGAGGTCGACCCGAGCCGGCTCGGCTACGTCGGCTTCAGCTGGGGCGCGTCGCTCGGCGGGATCCTCTCGGCCGTCGAGCGGCGCGTCCACTCCTTCGTGCTCATGTCGCCGGTGCCGCGCCTCTCGATCGACCTGCGCGCCCTCGGCGAGGATCAGGGCGCGGGCGACCTCGCCGCCTACGAGGAGGCGCTCCGGCCCGTCGACGCCGCCGCGTACCTGCCGCATGCCTCCCCCAGCGCGCTCTTCCTCCTCTTCGGGCGGAAGGACACGCGCCCGAGCCCGGCCGATGGGCGCGAGGCATTCGCGGCAGCAAGCGGGCCGAAGAAGATCGGCTGGTACGACGCCGAGCACGAGCTGAACGACGCGGCCCGCGCGGATGTCCGCGCTTGGCTCGCCGAGCGGCTCGGCGCCGCCTAGTGCCCGTTCGAGGAGAAGTGCTGGTAGTCCCTCGTGCCGCCGCTCCAGGAGCCGCCCCATTCCCAGCCGATCGAGGCGAAGGCCCGCACGACGGCGTCGCCGGCATGGATCATGCCGCGCTTGTGAAGCGAGCGGTCGGCGTACTTCTTCCCCTTCGCGGGCGAGACCTGGCTACCGGAGACATAGGGGTTCTGGACGGGGTTGAGGTCGATCGCCCGCCCGTAGGCGTGCATCGACCAGCTCGAGGTCCCGGCGACGAAGCGGCAGTTGAAGGCGGACGTGTTGTTCGCGGCCATCGAGCGGTCGTCGTCGGCCCCGTAGGCGTCGACGAGACGCATCCGCCGGATCGGATAGTCGGCGCGATAGAGCTTGTGGAAGACGTGGGCGATGTCGTGGGCCTCCCCCCGGTGGACGATTAGGCGGCCGCGGCTGTCCGTCCCGTCGAAGCGGTGGATGGTCGCCCGGACGAGCCGGAGCTTTCGCAGCGGGACCGGGCAGCCCTTGTGCCACGAGGACCCGACGATCCGCTCCTTCACCGCCGGCGGAATCCGGTGCACGGTGGAGTGGAAGGCCGCCGACGCGGTGCCCGCCAGCCCTGCGAGGACGAGGATCGATGCGGCCGCGGCGAGCGTCTTCACGGCGTGAGTGTAAGCGCGGGCGGAGGGCGAAGGGCCAGTATTCTGGCCGAGTGAGCGCGATCGAGGTCTCGGGCCTCACGAAGTCGTACGGCCGCCGCGAGGTGCTCCACGGCGTCTCGCTCAGCGTCGAGGCGGGCGAGGTCGTCGCACTGCTCGGGCCGAACGGCGCCGGTAAGACCACGACCGTGGAGATCCTCGAGGGCTACCGCGAGCGCGACGGCGGCGAGGTGCTGGTGCTCGGCCTCGACCCCGCCAAGGGCGGAAGCGAGCTCCGCGCGCGGATCGGCATCGTCCTCCAGTCCTCCGCGGTCTATCCGCTCCTCTCCGTGCGCGAGCTCCTCGAGCTCTTCGCCGGCTACTACGAGCGCGCCCGCTCGGTGGACGAGGTGATCGAACTCGTGGGCCTGGACGGGAAGAGCGAGGCGCGCGTGCGCACCCTCTCCGGCGGGCAGCTCCGCCGCCTCGACCTCGCGCTCGCGCTCGTCGGCGACCCCGAGCTCATCTTCCTCGACGAGCCGACGACGGGCTTCGATCCGGCCTCCCGGAGACAGGCCTGGGAGACGATCAGGGACCTCCGCGAGCTCGGCAAGAGCATCCTCCTGACCACGCACTACATGGAGGAGGCCCAGACCCTCGCCGACCGGCTTGCGATCCTCCGCGACGGGCGCATCGTCGCGACCGGCTCCCCGCGCGAGCTGCTCTCGGGCGCCGCGGGCGTCGAGATCCGATACCACCGGGACGGCGAGGAGATCGTGGTCGCGACCGACGAGCCCACGCGTGTCCTGCACGAGCTCACCACGGAGGCGCTCGCCGAGGGCTTCGAGCTCGAGGAGCTCGAGGTTCGGCGGCGCTCGCTCGAAGATCTCTACCTCGAGCTAACGAGAGCGGAGGCCGAGGCGCGATGAGGCTCTTCCTCCACGAGCTCCGCGCCCAGCAGCGGATCTTCTGGCGCAGCCGCGAAGCGGCGTTCTTCACCTTCCTCCTGCCGATCTTCTTCCTCGTCCTCCTCGGCTCGATCTACGGCGACCGGGACACGATCGGGGACGTGAAGGCGGGCACCTATCTCCTCGCCGGCCTGCTCGGCTACGGCATCGTCTCGACCGCGTTCGCCGGGCTCGCCATCCAGACCGTCGTCCGGCGCGAGTCAGGCGTCTTGAAGAGGGTGCGCGGCACGCCGCTGCCGCCCGGCCTCTACCTCCTCGCGGTGATCGGCTCGACCCTGATCGTGATCGCGCTCGAGGCGGTCATCCAGCTCCTGATCGGCCGCTTCCTGATCGACGCCGACATGCCGCAGTCGCCCGGGGCATTCATCTTCACGATCCTGCTCGGCACCGTGGCATTCGCCGCGCTCGGGCTCGGGCTCACGGGCTTCGTGAGGAGTGCGGACGGCTCGTCGGCGATCGTGAACGCGGTCTACCTCCCGATGGTCTTCATCTCGGGGGTCTTCTGGTCGACCGAGGCGATGCCCGGCTTCCTGCGCGCGATCGCAGACGTGCTCCCGCTCACGTACCTGCTCGAGCTCCTGCGCCGCGTCTTCCTCGAGGAGGACGCGCTTTCGCACTCCGGCGGAGCGATCGCGGTGATCGCCGTGTGGGGTGCAGCCGGCCTCGCCCTGGCGATCCGCACGTTCAAGTGGGAGCCGCGCGAGGGTATGAGCGAGGCATGAGCGACCCGGCACTCGTCTTCACCGGAGAGGGACGCACCGGCTCGCGCCTCGTCGTCAACTTCGGGGTCTTCGCGGGCCGGGAGGCGACCGAGGCCGAGATCTACCGCCTCGCGCAGGCGCTCCTCGAGGAGCTCGACTCGGTCGAGATCGTCGCGGAGCAGCGCTACCAGGTGGCCGCGGACGTCGAGGCGACAGTCCACCAGGTCTACGTCGAGGTGCCCCGCTCCGCCGAGGGCCGGGAGGCGCGACTCATGTCGCTCGTCCGCGCCTGGGCCGAGGATGCGATCGCCGAGCGCCGTCGCCTCGCGCCCTGACCCGCTTCTCAAGCGGGAAAACGAGGCGAGGCGGGACGCCCCGGTGGTCGACGGGCCGAAACGGTGTCTGACACCGAATCTTGTCAAGTGACCTTTGCGCCGATGTGAAAATTCGTTTACCGGGCCCGGAAAGGAGGTAGGCCCGAGCCGATGGCCGAGATCGGAGTGGCACTCGCGAGCGAGGACTGGGGGCCCAGCGAGCTCGTCGCCTTGGCGCGAGGCGCCGAGGAGGCGGGCTTCGAATACGCGTTCATCTCGGACCACTATCACCCCTGGGTGGACGCCCAGGGGTCGAGCCCGTTCGTCTGGAGCGTGATCGGCGGCATCGCCGAGACCACGGAGCGGCTGCGCCTCGCCACTGGGGTGACGTGCCCGCTGATCCGGATCCATCCGGCGATCGTCGCGCAGGCGGCCGCGACCGCAGCCTGCATGATGCCCGGCCGCTTCACGCTCGGGATCGGAACCGGCGAGAACCTGAACGAGCACGTGCTCGGCGATCCCTGGCCGGCCTCCGACCTGCGCCTCGAGATGTTCGTCGAGGCGATCCAGGTCATGCGGACGCTCTGGCAGGGTGGGGAGCAGACCCACCGCGGCGACCACTACACCGTCGACCACGCCCGCATCTACAACCTTCCGGACGAGCCGGTCGAGCTCGCGATCGCGGCCGGAGCGCCGCAGGCGGCCCGGATCGCCGCCGAGCACGGCGACGCGCTCGTCAACAGCGCCCCCGACCCGGAGGTCGTGGAGATCTTCGACGCGGAAGGCGGGAGCGGGAAGCCGCGTTACGGCATGCTGCACGCCTGCTGGGGCGAGGACGAGGACGAGGCGCTCGAGACCGCGCACCGGCTCTGGGCGAACATCGCGCTCAAGGGCGAGCTCGGGCGGGAGCTCCCGCGTCCCTCGGACTTCGAGGACGCAGTCCAGATGATCTCCAAGGAAGACATGGCGGAGATCGTTCCCTACGGGCCCGATCCCGAGCGGCACCGTGAGCATGTGAAGCGCTTCGAGGACGCCGGTTACGACCACGTCTTCGTCCACCAGATCGGGGACGATCAGGAGGGTTTCCTCCGCTTCTACGCGAACGAGATCCTCGCGCGCGTCTGACCCTCGGGGCCTAGCTCTCGCCCTCCCAGTAGTCGAGCTTCGGCTGGGTCGGGACGATCGTCTGGTAGCCGTCCCTCTGCGTCCAGATCCCGACCTTGCCGCTTTCGGGATAGTGGACGACCGCGAGCGGCGACTTCGACGAGAGGAGAAGCACCCGGCACGGCTCGTCCGAGCGATTGCTGACCTGGTGACCGCCCGCCGGGCCTTCCGGGAAGACCGCGACGTCACCGGGCTCGAGCTCGCGCTCGCCGTCCGGGCCGCGCAGGATCGGCCGGCCCGAGATCACGACGAGCCACTCCTCCGCGCCGAGCTCGAAGTGGTAAGGCCACGTCTTCTCGCCGGGCGGAAGCTCGTAGAGGCTGCCGCCGAGGAGGCTCGCGCCGAGCCGCTTGCCGATCGCGGTCACCCTGTGGCGGTAGCCCGCGCGCTCGTTCTCGCCGTCCCAGTCCTGATCGGCGAGGAGGTTGAAGGTCTCCATGGGAGAATCCTAGGCTCGCTACCCTGCGCGCGGGCCCCCGTAGCTCAGCGGATAGAGCGCCGGTTTCCTAAACCGGGCGCCCAGGTTCGACTCCTGGCGGGGGCATCGCCTCATGAGGGCGGAGCGCCGAGGCGAAGGGTAGACGCCGGGCGCGCGCGGTCACATGGGCCGGAAGCTACGAACCTCGTCGCGGGAGACAGCATCGCGTCGACGACACCTTCCTCGACGGGCCCCACGTCGGGGCTCGGTTCGACGTTGGCGAAACCGGTGTCGGACACCGATTTTCGTCAAGGGCGAAAGTGTGCCGAAAGTGTGACAAGCCGCCGGGCGCCTGAAAAAGGGCAGGGCGCAGCGGGACGTCAGGCGCCCCGCCCGTAGGCGATGCCCGGTGCGTCCTCCGTCGGGTGGCTCGCGACCCGCTCGACGGCGACCTGCTGGCCGTGGAGCGGCGAGCCCGGTCTGTTCGCCCGCACGACCGCACCGGGCCAGAGCTTCTCGCCGGAGAAGTGCGAGAAGGAGAGCTCCTCACCGCCGAGCTCGAGAAACACGCGGTACTCGTAGACCATCTCTCGGCTTTCCCGGAAGGACGGCCCTCTCCTCGCCGGGCGGCGGCTAGAGCCGGTCGGCGTAGGCGACGGTGAACTCCTCCGTCCCCACCACCTCGGCGCCTGCCGTGGCGGCGAGCTGGTTCCGCAGGCTGGTCCGCGACGTCCGGCTCTTCTGGACAGCCTGCGCGTCCTCCCAGAACGTGACGAAGTAGGCGGTCGCCGACTCCTCGTCGACGAGAGCGAGGAGGCCGCGGTAGCCGTCGATCTGCCGGAGCCAGGAGAGCATCGCCTCGCTCGCCATCCGGGCGGTGCCTTGCAGGTCTTCCATCTCCCCTCTGAACTTCGACATGCTCACATGCACGACCCGTGCTCCTCTCCCTGGAAGACGAAGGGCCGCCCGCTGGACGGCCCTTCGAGCATGTCGATGGTATCTCGATCAGGCGCCGACGGGTACCGGCTCCGTGCTCACGAGATCCTGTCGCCGGAGGCTGACGAGGGTCGCGAGGAGCGAGAGCCCGGCGAAGCCGACTCCGACCCAGAAGGCCAGAGCGAAGCCCGACGTCAGCGCCTCCGCCGGCCGCGTCCCACTGGCGAGAAGGTTCTCGGTGTGAGTCGTCGAGACGGTGGCGAGGACGGCGAGGCCCAGGGCTCCGCCGATCTGCTGGCTCGTGTTGATGAGGCCCGATGCGAGGCCCGCCTCGCGGTCGCCGATCCCCGCGAGCGCGGCGATCGACACCGGCACGAACGAGAAGCCGAGCCCGATGCCGACGAGCAGGAAGCCCGGCAGCAGGTCGGCGACGTACGAGCCCTGCGGCGAGACCTGCGTGAAGTACGCGAGGCCGCCTCCCAGCAGCGCCATGCCGGCGATGAGCGCCGGCTTCACGCCGACCTTCGTCACGATCCCCTGCGCGATGCCCGAGGCCACCACCGCGGTCAGGGCCACGGCCAGGTAGGCCACGCCCGTCTCCATGGCGGAGAAGTGGAGCACCTGCTGCATGTACAGCGAGAGCAGGAAGAACATGCCGAAGACCATCGTCCCGAGCCCGAGCCCGATCAGGTTCGCGCCGGTCGGGGTGCGCCGGCGGAAGAACCCGAGCGGGACGAGCGGCGAGCGGGAGCGGAGCTCGATGGCGACAAAGGCCGCCATGAGGACCGCCGAGCCCGCGATGACGCCGATCGTCCGGGCGGAGCCCCAGCCGACGTTCGTGGACTGGGTGAGGCCGTAGACGAGCAGCATGAGGCTGCCGGTCACGGCGACCGCCCCGGCCGAGTCGAAGTGCTTGGCGAGGCCGTTGGCGCGGCTCTCGTCCACGTAGGTGCGAACGAGCGGCATCGTGGCGAGGCCGATCGGCACGTTGACGAAGAAGATCCATTCCCAGCCCACGTACTCGGTCAGCACTCCTCCCAGCAGGACGCCGATTGCGGCGCCGGAGCCGGCGATGGCACCGAGAATCCCGAGAGCCTTGTTCCGCTCGGCGCCTTCGTTGAAGGTCACCGAGACGATCGAGAAGACCGACGGCGAGAGGATCGCGCCGGCAGCGCCCTGGAGCAGCCTTGCCATGATCAGCATCCCCGGCGAGGTCGAAAGACCGGCCAGGAGCGAGAAGGCGGCGAAGGCGGCGAGCCCGAGCATGAAGACCCGCCTGCGACCCAGCAGGTCGCCGGCGCGTCCGCCGAGGAGCAGGAAGCCGCCGAACGTGAGGGCATAGCCGCTCACGACCCACTGCAGATCCTCTGGCGCAAAGCCGAGATCGGTCTGAATCGAGGGAAGCGCGACGTTTACGATCGAGACGTCGAGCACGACCATCAGGTACGCGATGCCGAGGACGGCGAGCGCCTTCCAGCGACGTGCGTCTTGTTCCGCAGTCATTGCGTCTCCTTCCATGGCATGTGATGCGTCATGGCTGAAGGGTCGCGAAAGGCCTCCCGGCGCGAAATGCGGCTGGCAGGCGTCAGAGGGTGCGGGGAACCGCACCCCGCAAAGGGCCGGTTGCGGCGGTTTCGTTTCCGAGCCCGGGGTATCCGCCCCGGGATGGCCGCAGGTGAGGGCCGCCCTTCGCTCACCCCGTCGAGGGCGCCCTCGCGCGAATGCTCGACGAGCACGGGATCGCGTGGGAGTACGAGCCGCACGAGTTCGTGCTCGAGCGCGACGCGGACGGCGTCGTCCGCAGGCCTTCGCGCCCGACTTCTACCTCCCGGAGGTCGACGCCTACGTCGAGTGCACGGTCATGCGCCAGTCCGAGACGACGCGCAAGATCCGGAAGGCCCGGCTCGCCCAGGAGCTCCACGGCGTCGTCGTCACGATCCTCTACCGGCGGGACCTGAAGCGGCTCGGCCTCTGGCGCCAGGCCTTCGCGAACACGATCGAGCCGTAACCGCGCGCAGGCGCGGGCCGTTGGAAGAACATGGCAGAGACGCCCGACCAGATCGTCCTGGGCCGGCATCGCGACCTGAAGGGCCGGCGGCATCAAGTCTGGGTGAGGCGCGGCATCCTGGCCGTTCTCGCAGTCGTTCCGATTCTGGGTCTCGCCAACGTCTTCGGCCAGCACTCCTCGGCGGTGACCGCATCCGGGCCGTCAGCGTCGCTGACGCTCGACGCGCCGACGCGGCTGCGGAGCGGCCTCCTCTACGAGGCCCACTTCACCGTTCAGGCCCGTGAGGGGATCGAGCACGCGGCGCTCGTCCTCCATCCCGACTGGCTGAAGGGGATGACGCTCAACACGCTCGAGCCCGCGCCGACCGACGAGACGAGCGAGAACGGGCGGATTCGCCTCGACTACGGGGCGGTTCCGGCTGGACAGCGCCTCGAGGTCTTCCTCCAGTACCAGGTGAATCCGACCTCCACCGGCAAGCGCCGGCAGTGGGTCGACCTCGTGGACGGAGACACCGTCCTCGCCTCGATCCAGCGCACCCTCGTCATCTTCCCCTAGGTAGCCCATGGACCTCGTTCTCCGCGCAATCTTCCTCTACTTCTTCGTCTTCCTGATCACGCGCGTGATCGGACGGCGGGAGCTCTCGTCGCTCGCGCCCTTCGACCTCATCCTCCTGATCGTCGCCGGGGACGCGATCCAGCAGGGGCTCACGCAGGACGACTACTCGGTGACAGGAGCGGTGCTCGTCGTCGCCACCTTCGCCATCCTGCAGCTCGGCACGTCGTTCGCGAGCTTCAGGTTCCGGCGCCTGCGGCCGTTGCTCGAGGGGGAGCCGATCGTGATCGTCCAGGACGGCAAGATCCTCGACCGCAATCTCAAGCGCGAGCGCCTGACCGCCGGCGAGCTCGCCGAGGAGGCGCGCCAACAGCAGATCGCCTCGCTCGAAGACGTGCAGTGGGCCGTGCTCGAGCCGAGCGGCCAGATCAGCTTCATCCCGAAGAGCTCGTCCTAGACGAGATCCCGCGGGAAGCGCCGCTCCCGGGCCCGCGACCACACGAGCTCCTCGTTCTCGTACGCCTCGAGGCGGTGGACGAGGAGGAACGAGCGGGCATCCGCGGTCATCATGCTCGCCGTCTCGACCCGGGCCGACCATCCGTTCCGGGCGATCTCCATCCGCCTCGAGCACTCGACCCTCGCCGAGAGTGGGTAGCCGTCCTCGATCTCGAAGACGTCCAGCTGGTCGCCCGCGATCTCGACCTCGCCGGGCGCGATGCGGCGGCGCGGGCGGATCCGCTCGACCTCGAGCGTCCAGCGCCCGCGGCGGCGGTGGCGCACGAGGCGCCGGGCGCTGCTTCCGTGGACGGCGTGCCCGCCGTGGAGAGGCTGGAGGCCGGCGGGGGCCGCATCCCGGCCGTGAGGCCGGACGGGCAGCTCGAAGCGCGAGCTCGCTCCGGTGAAGAGGACGACCCGCGCGCGCTCGGGGGAAGGCCAGGCCCAGGGCCAGTACGCGGAGCTGACGGCCACGCGGATGCGGTGGCCCCTCGGGAAAGCGTACGCGATCGCCTCGAGCGGGATCGTGACCCGCTCGCGCCGGCCCGGCTCGAGGGCGCTCGGAGCCTTGCTTCCATCCCGGTGGGAGAGGTTCAGGAGGCCCCGCGTCACGAGGGTGGAGGCTCCGTCGGGTGAGACGTCGCAGAGGCGCACGGCCAGGTGGGCGCAGGGCCGGTCGGCCTCGATCTCGACGGTCAGGGACGGAGCTCCGAGGATCTCGACCGGGCTCTCGAGCGGCCCTGACATGAAGAGGAGCGAGCGCTCGTCGTCGAAGGTCTGGTCGCCGGCGAGGTCGGAGTCCTCCCACGGGCACCACGCCCCGGCGTCCAGCCCCGTGCTCTCGGGCGAGGAGACCTCGAGCCCGCGCTCGGGCGCGTCGCCCGGCTCGAGCGTTCCAACCCCCAGGCTGTAACCGCCGGCGGCCGGCCGGAGCGGAGGCCACCGCTCCTCCGCGACCCAGCGGCCGGAGCCGCCGGCCGAAGCCGGCATCCAGGCGTGAAGCATCGGCTCGTCCGTGACGCCGTTCTCGACGCCGCGAAGCCAACGGTCCCACCAGCGCACGCACTCGCCGCGGAAGTCGAAGGCGGGGCCGGGCGTCCCCTCTTCCGGATAGCGGTGCCCCCACGGACCGATCAAACCCTTGCGCGGGCCCGGCAGAGCGGCGAGCAGGTCGAGGACGGCCTGCCGGTATGGGTCGGCCCAGCCCCCGACGGCGTAGACGGGGCAGGCGATCGCGCCGTAGTCCTCCGCCGGTGAGCCGCAGCGCCAGTAATCGTCGCGCCGCTGATGGGCAAGCCACGTCTCGGCGAACGGCATCGCGTTCTCGAGGCGCTCGAGCCAGAGCTCCCGCCAGCCTTCACCGGCGAGCTCGGGGTCGGGCGGGCGAACACTCATCGCGAGCATCGTCGAGGACCACGGGAGGAGCTCGCAGCCGAGAACGCAGCCGCCGCGGTACTTCACGTCGGCCCCGTACCGGTCGGCGCTCGCACAGACGGCGACGACCGCCTCGAGCCCGGCCGGCCGGCGAGCCGCGGCCTGAAGAGCCGCGAATCCGCCCCAGGAGAGCCCGATCATCCCGAGCGAGCCGGTGCACCACGGCTGGGCCGCGACCCACGCGAGCGCAGCGCAGACGTCCTGCTGCTCCTGCTCGGTGTACTCGTCGACGAGCACGCCGCTCGAGGCGCCGCTCCCGCGGATGTCGACCCGGAGCGACGCGTAGCCGTGCTCGGCGAAGTAGGGATGGCGGACGGCGTCGCGGCGTCGCGTGTTGTCCTCGTGCCGGTATGGCGAGATCTCGACCACCGCCGGCACCGGAGCTGTCCCCGCCTCCGCCGGGAGCCAGAGGTGGGCGGACAACCGGCCCCCGTCCGGGAGCGGGATCCAGAGGTCGTCGACCTCCTGGATCGGCTCCTGCTCGGGAATGCGAACCGCCACTCCCCTCACCTTGCCGGACGGATCGGCTGGAAACGCCCATCAGGAGGGGGATTCCGACACGCGCGACGCGGGTACACACCGAGCATGTTCGGACGCTGGAAGAAGCGAAACGAGGAGCACCGCGCGGCGAAGCAGGAAGGCGACGCGCGCGCGCTCGACCGCGAGGGCGACCCCAGGGGCGGTGTCCAGAGCGACGACTATCGCACCGCCGACCCGCGCGAGCTCGTGGGCGACGAGGGAGCCGTGATGAGCGGCCCGGGCGGCGCGCCCCAGGACGGCAAGAGCGTGGAGGAGCGCCGCGCCGAGAGCGAGGAGTGGCGCGAGCGGCGCGGCTCCGAGACGCCCTAGAGAGCTTCGCCGTCGCGAAGCTCGACGACGCGGTCGGCGACCTCGAGCAGAAGCGGATCGTGGGTCGCCACGATCGCCGACACGCCTTCGCTCCGGACGAGCTCGCGGATCACGTGCATGATCGTGCGCGCGTTGGTCGAGTCCAGCTGGCCCGTGGGCTCGTCGGCGATCAGGAGGCTCGGGCGGTTCGCGAGCGCCCGGACGATCGCGACGCGTTGCTGCTCGCCGCCCGAGAGCTCGTAGGGGCGATGGCGCGCCCGGCCGGCGAGCCCCACGAGCTCGAGGAGCTCGCCGACGCGCTTCGTGCGCGCCCCCGGATGCTCATTCCGCAATCGCAGGGGAACCTCGACGTTCTCGGCAGCGGTCAGGATCGGAACGAGGCCGAAGGCCTGGAAGACGAAGCCGATCTTCTCGCGGCGTAGGCGTACGAGCTCGTTCTCTCCCATAGCGGACACCTCCTCGCCGTCCACCCAGACCTTTCCCCGGGTCGGCCGATCGAGGCCGCCGATCATGTTGAGGAGCGTCGTCTTCCCGGACCCCGAGCGGCCGTGAACGACCGTCAGCTCGCCGCGCCCGATACGGACCTCGACGTGCTGGAGGGCGTGGACGACCGCGTCACCCGTTTCGTAGTCGCGGTCGAGCGCCTCCGTCGCGGCGATCGCCTCAACCACCGTTCTTCTCGCGGCCGTGGCGGTCCGGCCAGACGCCGATGTGATCCTGCTCGAGCTCGAGACGCACGCGGCGCTCCAGCTCGAGCGCCTCCATGTACTCATGCGGAAGCTGCAGGCGGCCGGCGCGGTCGAGGACGGCGAACTCCTCGGCGATCACCTGGTCGCCGAGCTCGTCGATCGCGCGTCGCCGCAGGGTTTCGGTGCTCGTGCGCCCGTCCCGGATCGCGATCGTCCGGTCGACCTGCTCGGAGACGAGCGGGTCGTGTGTAAGGACGACGACGGTGACCCCGAGCTCGCGGTTGGCGGTGCGTAGCGTCGCGAAGATCTCGGCGGCGGTCTCGGTGTCGAGCTCGCCGGTGGGCTCGTCGGCGAAGAGGACGCGCGGCCGGTTGGCGAGAGCGATCGCGATCGCGACCCGCTGCTGCTCGCCACCGGAGAGCTGAGCCGGCCGGTGGGCGTTCCGATCGGCCATGCCGACCAGGCGCAGGAGCTCGCGCGCGTACTCGCGCCGGTCGGCGCCACGCATCCCCTCGAGGATGAGCGGCAGCTCGACGTTCTCCTCGGCGCTCAGGTACGGCAGCAGGTTCCGCGTCGTCTGTTGCCATACGAAGCCGACGATGCTGCGTCGGTAGACCGTCCGCTCCTTCGGCGTCAGAGCGGTGAGGTCGAACCCGGCCACCTCCGCCTTCCCCGCGGTCGGGACGTCCATCCCGCCGAGGATGTTCTGAAGCGTCGACTTGCCGCTGCCCGATGCACCCACGACGGCGATGAACTCGCCCTGCTCGACCAGGAAGTCGAGGCCCTGGAGCGCGACGACCTCGAGGTCGGCAACCTTGTAGATCTTGACGAGGTTGTCGCAGACGATTTGGCTCATCGCTCTCCCATCCTGAGGGAACGGGCGAGGCTCATGCGACGGATGAGCGCTCCGGTCGCCCAGACCGCGGCGGCGGAGACGAGCAGGAGCGCGGCGACGAGGACCACCGGCGCCACAGGATCGAGCCGTACCGACACGTCGCGCCCGCCGGCCGCCAGGGTGCTCAGGTCGAGTCCCGGCTCGACGAGGTAGACGATCCCGACCCCGAGGACGATGCCGGCCGCGCTCGCGACGAGGAAGGGAGGCGCGAGCTCCCCTGCCGTAACCGCAACCGCCTGCCGGCTCGAGAGCCCGAGCGCGCGCAGGTAGGCCATGTCACGCAGGCGCGACCTGGCCGTTACAAGGAGGGCGAGCACGATCACGAATGCAGCGTAAGCGCCTGCGAGCACGGCGCCCTTCCGGAAGGCATCCAGGGTTCCAGTCGCGAGCGGCGAGAGGCTCCCGACGCCGGCGCCGGTCTGGCCGCGTGCGATCGTCGCCGCCATCGCCGCTGCGAAGACGCAGACGGTCACCCCCACGAGCAGCACGAGCAGGGGCCCCGCCGTGACTCCGGGCTGGCGGGCGACGCGCCGCAGGGCGAGCGCCGGCACGAGATCGCGGCGCCGGCTGGCGAGAGCGGCAAGCATCCTGGTCGGCAGCGGGTAGAGACGGACCGCCAGGATCCCGGCCGCCAGCCCGAGGAGAAGCGGCACGGCGGCGAGATAGGGGTCGAAGCCCCCCTCATGCGCAAGGCCGCGCCTCCTGAGCAGGTAAATGCCTACCGCGGAGAGGACGACCACAACGCTTTCGAGCGCGAGTCGCCTGGGGGAGACCGGTTCCACCTCGGCCTCGTCTCGCCCCCGCGCCGCGAGTCCACGGCGGGCGGCGCCCGAGGCGGCGGCGGCGAGAATCGCGCCTGCCGCGGCCACGATGCCGATCACGAGCCAAAGTGAGAGCCACGTGTTACCCCCGCTGACCCCGAGAGTCGCCGCGACGTAGCCGAGCGCCCCGGCTGGAACGGCGACAGCAACGCCCTCGACAGCCTCGGCGCCGAGCACCTGCCAGTGTGTACCGCCCCGCGACCGGAGAAGCGCGATGCCTTCACCGCGACGGTTCGCCGCGAGCGTGCCGAGCAGCGCGACCACCGCGAGGGCGAGCGCGAGCAGTCCCGTCGCGCCGACGGCGAGCACGGCGACCGCCGCGTCGTGGTCGGAGCGATAGGTCGCCAGGATGTCCGTCAGACCCGTGTGCACGCCGGTTCCCACCAGCTGGCCGAAGGTCGCCTGTCCGAAGCGGGCGTCGACCGCGCGGACGTCGGCTTCGAGCCTGTCGAGCCGTGCGGCGTCGAACCCGCTCGCGTCGACCTCGAACCGCCAGGCATAGCGCAGCGGCAGCGGCTTGGTCGCTCCGGCGAGCTCTCGGTAGGCGGAGGAGCCGAAGAGGGCGAAGCCGTAGACGTAGCGGGCCTGGTCGGTGTCGCGGATCCGAGCGGCGCCGAGATCCGCATCGTCCAACCACGCGCGATCGGCGGACGTCTTCGGAGCGAACACGCCTGTGATCTCGACGGCGAAGCGCCGCTGCTTGCTGAGCGGCACCTCGCTCACGAGCGGGTCCGACGAGTCGCCCGCGAGATACAGGCGGTCGCCGACCCGAAGCGAGAGTTGCTCCGCCTGCTGCTCCGACACGGCGACCTCGATCAGGCTCGCGCGCGGCTGCCCGCCGCGGAAGGGAAGGCGAACGATCTCGGAACGCCGAGTCGGGAAACGGCCGTCGACGAGCGTGGAGCGATCGGTAGCTCCCTGCACGTATTCGAGGTTGAGGAGGCGAATGGTCCCGGGCGGCCCCGGGTGGCCGGGTGCGTCGACGACCATGTAGCGCAGCGTCTGCGCCATGGCACGCTGGCGTCCGGTCACCTCCCGGATGGACGCGGGCAGCCGCCGCTCGGAACGCTCGCCCGCTTCGGTCACGGGCGCGAAGGGCTCCACGCCGGTAGCAGGCGCGATGCGGCCGACGCGCGTGACCTCGATATTGCGCGCGAACGGATGAGCGTGCGCGACGGCGAAGCGAAGTCCGTCGTCGGCATCAGACGCAAATGTCCGCGGAACGGCTGCGAAGACGAAGCTCGTGACGAGGACGACCCCGAAGACAGCGGCGGTGAGCGGCAGATCCGAGAGAATCCGCCGGGCCGCCAGGACGACCGGAGAGAAAAGAAGCGCCAGGCGGCTCACCGATCTTCTCCCGCCCTCAGGGCCGGGGCGAGCCGTACCCGCCCGAGCACGCGGATCTCGACGGCGACGACGACCGCGAGCGCGAGCAGGAGGGAGCCCTCGAGGAGCGCCGCCGTCTCCCACGGGAAGTGCACGAGGACGCCCGGGAAGGGCCGTCCGCCTTCCCCGCTCAGCGAGACGTACGGCAGGACGAACCAGGCGAGGAGAACGCCCAGAGCCGTCCCGGCCGCGAGGGCGAGGCAGGCCGTCAGGCCTCCCTCGAGCGCGAGCGCGCCGGACAGCTGGCGTCTCGAGAGGCCGACCGAGCGGAGCACGGCGAACTCCGTGCTCCGTTCGGCGGTCGAGATCGCCGAGCTGACGGCGAAGCCGATCACTGCGAAGATCGCGGCGGCTGCAAAGCCGATGTAGAGCGCGCCGCTGATCCCAAGCGCGACAGGGTCGGTCGAGAGAGCCCGGGCGCGATCGATCCGGTCGATCACCTGCGGGCTCGAGAACGGCGACGCTTCGAGGCGGCGACCGACGTCCGTCGAGCGTCCAGGGACCGTGTCGATCCACCACTCGGTCGGCGTGAAGATGGTGCCGTCCTGCAGGTATGCGGCCGCTTCGAGGGTCGGCAGGTCGACGATCGCAGCGCCTGTCTCTTGCGGGAGCGTCGGAAACCCGCGCACCACGTTCGTGATCGCAAGCGAGGCTCCCCGGCCGCCTGCCGAGAGTGGGATCAGGGCCCCGTTCCCGCTGCCGGTCACCTCGGCGAAGCGGTCCGTCGCGACCGCGGGCACGGTCCTGGGCGGACGGTTGCGCCCTGGGGTGGCAGTGAAGGTGACCGGTCCCCGGGCGAAGAAGTCGGTGAAGGAGCCCGTGGCGAATTCGAGCGCGAAGAAGGCTCGCTCACTACTGATTCCGAGGACCCCCGGCGGCTTGTCGAGGTTCTCGGGCTCGCGGACAGCGGCTTTCCAGGGCTGAGCAGGGGCGCCAAGCCGCGTGAAGCCGCCGTTCGCAGTCTCGCTCGTCGCCACTTGAGGCACCGTGAGAGTTGCGGTGACCGCCCTCCTGAAGCCTGGGCGGGCCTCCAGCTCGAACGAGACGAGCTTGAGCGGGTAGGCGGGCTCGCCTCGTTCACGCTCGGTCGCCGCCTCAGTCAGGTCGACTACGATTCGACGAGGACCGCGCCTGGGGGTGACGTCACCAACCGGCAGCCGGTGGAGCAGCCCGTCGGCGTCCTCGATAACTGCAAAGAGCGTCGGCGTACCGACAAAGCGAAGGGCGGAAACAGGGTGGCCCTGGACGATGATGTTCGGAGCCCTCACGCGCATGTCAATCGCGATCCGGACCGGCCGGCCCGGCAGCGGCACCGCGGCCAGCTTCGTGCGCTGCGCGGCCAGCGGCCCGAGCAGCTGGCCGAGCGGCTGGTCCGCCAGGTCGGACCGGAAGTGGATCGCCTCGGGCGCGCGGGCCGCGTCGAGCGCGAGGATGGAGGTCTGGCCGCCTCCCTGCGAGAGCTCGAAGGGCTGCGAGAGGACGGGGTAAGCCGAGCGTACGCCGTCGATGCCCTCGTATGCCCGGGTGAGGTCGAGCTTCGGGATCGAGCCGGTGCGCTCGCTCGGCGTGACGCGCACGTCCGCAGCCGAAGTGAAGTCGGCCTGGTCACGCTGGGAGACGAGCCACGTGTGGCTGTACGCCGTGGCGAAGAGCCCGATCGCGAGCGCCAGGGTCAGGAGCAGCGCCGAGCGCGCGTAACGGTGAGGCCGGCGGGCGAGCTCGCGCGTCCCGAGGGTGGCGACCATCCCCTTCGCCGAGGCGGCGACACGCTCGACGAGAGCGGCGGCCGCGGGGACGACGCGCAGCGCGAGCACCGCTCCGGCCAGGAGACCGAGCGCGGGCGCAGCGATTAAGAGCGGGTCGATCCCGAGCCGGCCCTGGACACGCTCGAGCACGGGGCCGCCGTAGCGCCGCAGCTGCCAGTACGCGAGGAGCGCGACGGCAACGAGCACGAGGTCGAGGCCCGCACGCTGGAAGAAGGTCTTCGGCCGCGGGCGTCCGCGGCTCGCCGCCGTCGAGGCGATCGCACCGGAACGAAGAGCGGGGAACGCGAGCGCGCCGACGCAGAGCACAGCGGCAAGCACAGCGAGCGCGTAGGAGGCAAGACCCACCCGCGGCTCGAGCCGGAGCCCGATCTGGGCGAGGGGCCCCACGTGGTTCAGGGCCCGCAAGCCGAATGCGGCCACCCAGGGAGCCGCGAGCGCGGCCGGCACGGCGAGTAGCGCCCCCTCCATCAGAGCGAGCCCGGCGACCCCTTCCGCGCCCGCCCCGCGCGAGCGCATGATCGCGGCTTCGAGCGCGCGGCGCTCCGCAAGGAGCCCCGCCAGGAAGAGGAGCGCGGCCCCGGCCAGGATGGCGAGCTGCACGGAGGGGATGAGCACGCCTGAACGCGTCACGGTGAGCAGGTGGTCGGTGCGCTCGAGCACCGCCGGAAGGCCCGTGTCGGCCGAGAGCTCTGCGCCCTCGTCCGTGTTCACGCTCTCCTCTAGCTCGTCGAGGCGCTCGCGGAGGCCCGGCAGGTCGGCGACGGTGAGCTTCTCCGGCAAGAGCGCTGCCCGCCAGCGAACCTGCGCCTCGCCCCCCGCGACGGCGCCGAAGTCCTCCTCCGGGACGACGAGCGGCCCGAAGGTCGTGTAGCTGATCTCCTGCCGGCCTTCCGTCTCGAGAGGGCTGCCCCACCAGAATGCCTCTCCGGGGTCATCCGGCCGGTACGTGCCTGAAACGCGGACGTCGACCGTCCGCCCGGGATCGGAGGTCGCGGCCACCCTCAGCTCGTCCCCCGGAGCCAGGCCCAGGTCCCGGGCGGCCTCGGCGGGCAGGACGGCGGAAATCTCCTCGCCGGACGTGGGCTCGGGCCAGCTGCCCGCGACGAGCGTCGCATGCCGCTCAAGCCCCTCGTAGAAGGAGAAGACCGTCAGCGCGTCGGCGGGTATCCCGGCCTTGTCCGGAAGCGAGAAGGAGTCCGAGGCGCCGCTCCGGTAGACCGCCGCACCACCGGGGCCGAAGACCCGCTCGATTCCCCGTTCGGCACGCCGGCGGGCGGCCTGGTACTCGTCGAGCGGCACGCGGCCCGAGAGCTCGAGACCGGAGTCGCGCGTGGGCGCGTCCGCGAGCGTCCGCTCGAGGCCGCTGAGCGCAACTGCGTCCGAGTAGATCGGCCCGGCGGCGAGGAGCGAGGCCGCAAGGAGCACGGTCACGAACGCCGCGCCGACGATGAGGCCGTCGGAGGCGGCTCGTTTCAGGACCAGCCGCCAGGCGGCGAGAAAGAGTCCGCTCACGCGTGGATTCGACGCACGGGGGCTGCCCTCGGTTAGCTCGCGCGGCTTACGCTAGTAGACCGAGAACGCCTCGCGCGCGATGCGGTCCTGCTCGAGCGCATGCGCGGTCGGGTACCCCTCGCTCGGGCTTGCCCGCCACGGCCTGCCGACGTAGCGGAGGCGGACGTCGTCGGGGAGGCTCTCCTCGAGGCGATGCCGGATCGCACGCCAGGCGCCCATGTTCTGCGGCTCCTCCTGGGCCCACACGAGCTCGGTGATGCTCGGATAGCGCGAGAGGAGCTCGTCGTAGGCGGTGACCGGGAAGGGATACACCTGCTCGAGCCGCGCCACCGCGACCCCCTCGGCGTCCGCGTGCGCCTGATGGCCGACGACGTCGTAATAGACCTTTCCGGAGCAGAGGACGAGCCTGCCGGCGCGCCGGCGCGCCTCGTCGTCGAGCGCAGGGTCGTCGAGGATCTGACGAAAGCCGCCGCTCGTCAGGTCGCTGAGGTGGGACGTCGACTCCTTCAGCCGCAGGAGGCCCTTGGGCGTCAGGAGGACGAGCGGGCGCGCCTTCGGGTGCAGGGCCTGGCGGCGGAGGACGTGGAAGTACTGCGCCGCGGTCGTGCAGTTGACGATCCGGATGTTCTCCTGCGCGGCGAGCTGCATGAAGCGCTCGAGTCGCGCGCTCGAATGTTCCGGCCCGTTCCCCTCGTAGCCGTGCGGGAGGAGCAGCGTGAGCCGGGAGGTCTGATGCCACTTCGAGAGCCCGGAGACGATGAACTGGTCGACCAGCACCTGCGCCGAGTTGACGAAGTCCCCGAACTGGGCCTCCCAGAGGACGAGCGCCGCCGGGCAGGCGACGGAGTAGCCGTACTCGAACCCGACCGCGGCCATCTCCGAGAGCGGCGAGTTGTAGACCTGAACCGGTGCGGCCGCGGCCCGGAGATGCGCCAGAGGCGTGTAGACGCTGCCGTCCTCGTAGTCGTGAAGGACGAGATGGCGGTGGGAGAACGTCCCCCGCTCGGTGTCCTGGCCGGTGAGGCGGATGGGCGTGCCGGCGACGACGAGGCTCCCGAAGGCGAGCCCCTCGGCCTGCGCCCAGTCGATCCCGCCCTCCTCGCCGAGCGTCTCGCGGCGCCGCTCGAGCTGCTTGGCCAGCTTCGGATGGATCGTGAAGCCCTCCGGCACCGTCAAGAGCTGGTCGTTCAGCTGCCGCAGCACCGCCGCGTCGACGGCGGTCTCGATCGGGACGTCGGATCCGCGGCCGAGGCGCTCCTTCTCCTCCTGCGGCGGCGAGGTGCCCGCCTCGATCGCCGCCTTCAGACGATCGTGCGCCTCGTGCATCGTCCGCTGGACGGTCCCGTCGAGCTCCGTCGCCTGCTCGGCGGAGACGACGCCCTCGTCGACGAGCCGCTCGGCGTACTGGGTGCGCAGGCTCGGATGGGACTCGATCGTCTTGTACATGAGCGGCTGCGTGTAGCCGGGCTCGTCCCCCTCGTTGTGACCGAAGCGCCGGTAGCCGACGAGGTCGACGACGACGTCCTTGCGGAAGCGCTCGCGGTAGCCCATCGCCAGGCGGACAGCCGAGACTGCCGCCTCGGCGTCGTCGGCGTTGACGTGGACGATCGGGATGTCGAAGCCTTTCGCGAGGTCGCTCGAGTAGCGGGTGGAGCGGCCTTCCTCCGGGTCGGTCGTGAAGCCGATCTGGTTGTTCGCGATCAGGTGCAGCGTGCCGCCGGTCGAGTAGCCCGGCAGCACCTCGAGGTTGAGAGTCTCCGCGACCACGCCCTGGCCCGGGAACGCGGCGTCACCGTGGATGAGAACAGCGAGCGCGCTCCGCGGGTCGTGGGCGACCTCGGCCTGAGCGTGATCGGTCTGGATCGCGCGGGTCTCTCCCTCGACGACGGGGTTGACGTATTCGAGGTGGCTCGGGTTGGAAGCGAGCCTCACCTTCACGTCGCCCGCCTCGGTATGGCGAATCCCTTCGGCGCCGAGGTGGTACTTCACGTCGCCCGAGCCACCCTCGGGATCGGAGCCGACCGCCTCCAGCTGGCGCTCGCCTTCGAACTCGCGCAGGATCACGTCGTACGGACGGCCGACGATGTGGGCGAGGATGTTGAGCCGCCCACGGTGCGCCATGCCGATCACGACGTCTCGCGCTCCGTCCGCCGCGGCGAGCTCGAGCGCCTCGTCGAGCATCGGCACCATCGCGTCGAGTCCCTCGATCGAGAACTGCTTCTGGCCGAGAAATGCCCGCCGAAGGTAGCGTTCCATCCCCTCGACCTCGGTCAGCCGCTGCAGGAGCGCGCGCTGCTCGTCGACATCGAACGGAGTGCGGAAGCGGCCCGACTCGATCGCGGTCCGGAGCCAGACGCGCTCCTCGTGGCTCGAGATGTGCTCGATCTCGTAGGCCATGGTTCCGCAGTAGGTCTCGTGCAGATGGGGGAGAGCCTCGGCGAGCGTCGCGCCCGGCACGTGTACGCGCAGGACCTTCGCCGGCACCTCGGCCTGGAGCTCAGGTGTCAGCCGTGGCTCGAGCCGCTCGGGCTCGAGAGCGGGGTCGCCGGGCGGGTCGCTCCCGAGCGGGTCCAGGCGGGCGGCCAGATGTCCGTGCATCCGGTGCGCCTTCACGAGCGCCATCGCGGCCGCCACCGCCCCGAGGAGCTGCGCGGGCGGTCTCGCGGTCTCGCCCGGAGCCGCCTCGGCCGGCACAGCCGCCGCGGCCCCGTTGCCGCCGTTGACGGCGCCCGGGTAGAGCTCGCGCACGCGTTGCACCACGGGGCTCGACTCCGCGAGCGTCTCCGGCGCCTGCTCGAAGAGCGCGCGCCAGGCGGGGTCGACGGTCTCCGGGGAAGCGAGGTACTGCTCGAAGAGCTCTTGGATGAAGCCGGAATTCAGGTCTTCGAACTGCTGCTGGGCCAACGTGGTCTCTGGAGTGAGGATAGCGATACGGAAGGCGCGCGCTTCCTGTTCGTCACGCGGAGGGCCAGGCCTCTCGGTTGACCGTGTTCGCAGGCATCCGGTTCTCGAGCAGGACCGCCTCGAGCGCGTCCGCGCAGAGCATCCCCATCGCCTCCCGGGCCGCGAGGGTCGCGCTGCCGAGATGCGGGGTGAGGACGACGTTCTCGAGCTCGACGAGGCCCGGGTGCACGGCGGGCTCGTGCGCGTAGACATCGAGGGCGGCGCCGGCAATCGTCCCGGCCCGTAGAGCCTCGACGAGCGCCTCCTCGTCGACGATCGGGCCGCGGGCGACGTTCACGAGCACCGCGTCCGAACGCATGAGCGCGAGCTCGTTACGCCCGATCAGCCCCTCCGTCTCCGGAGTGAGCGGAGCGTGCAGGGTGACGACGTCGGCCTCGGCGAGCAGGCGAGCGAGCGGCAGCTCCTCGTAGGGGCCCGAGCCCCGGGTGTGGACGACGCGCATTCCGAAGGCTTCCGCCAGGCGGGCCACCTCGAGGCCGATGCGCCCGAGGCCGACGACTCCGAGCGTCTTCCCGGCGAGCCCTTCGCCGAGCATGAAGGTCGGCGCCAGCCCCCACTCGCCTCCGCGGCGGACGAGCCGGTCGCCCTCGGCGACGCGGCGGAGGAGCGCCAGCACGAGCGCGATCGTGAGCTCGGCCGTCGCCTCGGTGAGGACGTCGGGGGTATTCGTGACGACGATCCCGCGACGCGTCGCCGCCTCGAGGTCGACGCTGTCGTAGCCGACCCCGAAGTTGGCGACCACGCGGAGCCCG
>DASUJY010000056.1:0-5275 GCA_036279015.1 Gaiellaceae bacterium
AGTACCAGAACGCGAACAACTCGGTGCGCGTGAGCGACGCGTTCATGGAGGCGGCGACGAAGGGCGAGGAGTTCAACCTCACCGCCCGCACCGACGGCTCCGTGCTGGCGACGGCGGACGCGCGCGACCTGCTGCGGCAGATCGCCGCGGCCGCCTGGGAGTGCGCGGATCCGGGCGTCCAGTACGACACGACGATCAACTCGTGGCACACGCTCCCGAACACGGGCCGGATCAACGCGTCCAACCCGTGCTCGGAGTACATGTCGATCGACGACTCGGCGTGCAACCTCGCCTCGCTCAACCTCATGAAGTTCCGCCGCGAGGACGGCGAGCTCGACGTCGAGGCCCTCGAGCACGCCGTCGACACGGTCTTCCTCGCGCAGGAGATCCTCGTCGGCTACTCGAGCTACCCGACGCTCGAGATCGAGCGGAACGCGAAGGCCTACCGCCAGCTCGGACTCGGCTACGCGAACCTCGGAGCGCTCCTCATGGCGCGTGGGCTCCCGTACGACTCCGACGAGGGCCGCGCCTACGCCGCCGCGGTGACCGCGCTCATGACCGGCCGCGCGTACCGGAAGTCGTCCGAGATCGCGGCACGGATGGGCCCCTTCGCCGGCTACCGGCCGAACGCGGGCGCCATGATCGGCGTCATCGCCCAGCACCGGGCGGCGGTTGGGAACATCGAGAACTCCGACGTCGTGCCGGACGACCTTCTCTCGGCGGCGCGCAAGTCGTGGGACGACGCGCTCGACCTCGGTGAGGTGGGGGGCTACCGCAACGCGCAGGCGACGGTGCTCGCACCCACGGGGACGATCAGCTTCATGATGGATTGCGACACGACCGGAGTGGAGCCCGACTTCTCGCTCGTCAAGTCGAAGAAGCTCGTCGGCGGCGGCGAGATCACGATCGTGAACAAGACCGTCCCGATGGCGCTCGACAAGCTCGGGTACTCACCGGAGGAGACGAGCCAGATGGTCGCCTACATCGACGAGCGCAACACCGTCGTCGGCGCGCCCTTCATGAAGGCCGAGCACTACCCGGTCTTCGACTGCGCGATCGGCGACCGCGCGATCCACTACATGGGCCACGTGAAGATGATGGGCGCCGTCCAGCCCTTCATCTCGGGCGCCATCTCGAAGACGGTCAACCTGCCCGAGACGGCCACCGTCGACGAGGTCGCCGACCTCTTCGGCGACGCCTGGAAGCTGGGCGTCAAGGCGATCGCGATCTACCGCGACAACTGCAAGGTCGCCCAGCCGCTCTCGAAGAAGTCCGAGGCGAGCGCCGCGGCGCCACCGCCTGCGCAGCGCTACGAGCGCAAGCGGCTCCCGGACGACCGCACGGAGATCGGGCGCAAGTTCCAAGTCGGCGAGTACGAGGGCTACATCCACGTCGGCCTCTACGAGGACGGGACGCCTGGTGACATCTTCGTCGACATCGCCAAGGAGGGCACGACCCTGGCCGGCCTCATGAACTCGTTCATGATCTCGGTCTCGCTCGGGCTCCAGTACGGCGTGCCGCTCGAGGTCTACGTCTCGAAGTTCGCGCACATGCGCTTCGAGCCGTCGGGCATGACGAACGACCCCGACATCCGAGTCGCCAAGTCGATCGTGGACTACGTCTTCCGCTGGATGGGGAAGCGCTTCCTCGACACCGACAAGCAGCAGGAGCTCGGCATCATGAGCCCGGAGGTGAAGGCCCGGTTGGCGCAGGCCCACGCGGTGCTGGAGAACGGCGAAGCCGGCGCCGAAGGCGCCGACGACGCACCCGCCTCACCGCCAGGCCAGACGGCCCTCTTCAACGCGTGGGAGGACGCAGTCGAGTGCGCCAAGTGCGGAGGCCGCATGGTGCGAACGGGCAGCTGCTACACATGCCGAGACTGCGGCCAGAACACCGGGTGTAGCTAGCTAGCTAGACAACCGATTTCCGGGGCGGTCAATCGCCGACGCGGGTTCGATTCCGGCCTGGGCCGGCATGGAATCTGGCGAGCCGACATCGCGGTACGCGCTCGCGATGGCCGATCTGCTCGGCTTCGCTCTATTCATCGTCGATCGCCTCGCGCAGGGCATCGTCTGGCTCGAGCGCTCGTCCCGCGACCCTGCCGGCTTCGAACTCCTCATCCGTCATCGCGCTCAGGTGGTGATCAAGCCATTCGCCGTCGAAGGCGCTGCGGTCGATCCCCGCCGCTTCGCGTACGGCGTCTGCGGCTCCCGCTAGCCGGGCCGCACGACCGTCCTGACCTCCCGCCGCGGCAAGAACCGCGGCCTTCTCGAGCCCGAAGGCGATCAGCTCCTGATCGCCGACGCGCTCCGCTAGAGCAAGCGCCTCGTGGTTGAGCTCCCTCGCCCGCTCGTAGTCCCCGCGCTCGATCGCGACCGCGGACAGATTGTCCAGCGCCGCGCCCGCTCCCCATTCGTTCCCGTGCGCGCGGTCGAGCTCGAGCGCCTCGACGAAGCGAGCCTCCGCGTCGTCCAGATCGCCCTGCTCGAACGCGACGATGCCGAGGTTCGAGAGCGATGACGCCATGCGGGCCTCGTCGCCGAGCTCGCGGCGGATGGCCAGGCTCTCCTCGAGCAGGGAGCGCGCCGCTTCGAAGTCGCCCAACACGCGTCTGATCGAGCCGAGGCTGTTCAGCGCCGTGCCGACGCGCTCGCGGTCTCCCTGCTCGCGAAAGACAGCGAGACTCCGCTGGACGAGCTCGGCCGCCTGCTCCGGCTCGCCGCGCTGGTCGAGGAGGACGCCGAGCGCATAGAGCGGGCCCGCACGCAGCTCCTCCGGCGCGCCCTTGGTCGCGGCGAGCAGCTCGGTCAGCCGGGTGGAGCCCTCGAGCGCGTGGCCGTGCGCGTACCAGAACCAGCCGAGCGCACCACCGAGTCGAAGCGCCGTCTCGTCGTCTCCGGCTGCGAGGGACGAGTCGAGGGCGGCCCGGAGGTTGTCATGCTCGGTCTCCAGGCGCTCGAACCAGAGGAGCTGGTCGTCGCCTCGCAGGCCGGCATCAGCCTCCTCCGCGAACCGGGCGAACTCGAGCGCGTGGCGGCGGAGAAGCTCCGCCTCCTCTCCGTGCTGTGCCAGCTGCTCCCGCGCGAACTCGCGGATGGTCTCCAGCATCGCGAAGCGCGCTTCGGCGCCGACGCCCTCGGCCTCGCGCAGGAGGCTGCGGTCGACGAGCGAGGCGATGCCCTCCAGCAGGTCGAGCTCTCCATCCGCGCCGGCGACCCGCTCGGCCGCCTCGAAGCCGAAGCCGCCCATAAACGCCGACAGGCGGGCGTGGAGGCGGCGCTCCTCGTCCCCGAGCAGGTCGTAGCTCCAGGCGATCGCCTCCCGCAGTGTGCTCTGGCGCGCGGGCACGTCGCGTCCGCGGGCGGCCGGGAGCTCGAGCCGGTTCTCGAGCCGCTGCAGAAGAGCTGCCGGCGGGAGCACCTTCGTCCACGCTGCCGCGAGCTCGATCGCGAGCGGGAGGCCGTCGAGGCGCTCGCAGATCTCGGTGACGACCGGCGCCGTGTCGTCCGTCAGCATGAAGTCGGGCCGAAGGGCACGAGCGCGCTCGACGAAGAGCATCACTGCCTCGGACTCGGCCAGGGGCAGAACCGGATACTGCCGCTCGGCCGCGATGCGCAGCGACTCGCGGCTCGTCACGAGCATCTTCAGCCGACCGCATGCGGCCAGAAGGCCGGCGAGCAGCTCTGCCGCGGCGCCGACGTGCTCGAAGTTGTCGAAGAGGATGAGCGCACGGCGGCCGCGGAGCTCCGCCTGCAACGCCTCGATCAGAGAAACGGACGAGCTCTCCACGACGCCGAGCACGCGCGCGAGCTCGAGCGGAACGAGCTCCGGATCACTGATCGCCGCCAGGAGGACGCCGTAGACGCCGTCGGGGAACTCGTCCACGAGATCGGCAGCGGCTTGCAGGGCCAGGCGTGTCTTGCCCGTCCCGCCCGGCCCCGTGAGTGTCACCATGCGAGTGCCGTCCTCCAGCAGAAGCCCGCGCACCGTTTCGAGCTCGGCCTTCCGTCCGACGAGCGGCGTCGGCTGAGCGGGCAGATTGGTCACACGGCCCTCGATCGTTCGCGGCGGTGGGAAGTCGGCCGCGAGCCCCTCGATGCAGAGCTGGTGCAGGCGCTGCGGCCCGCTCAGGTCTTTGAGCCGGTGGTTGCCAAGGTCGCGGAAGGTGAGGCCGTCGAGCCCCTCGGGAACGAGGTCGCGCGTTGCCTGCGAGAGCAGGACCTGCGCGCCGTGCGCGGCAGCCGCCACCCGCGCCGCGCGGTGCATGTCGAGCCCGACGTAGCCGTCGTCGGTGGGCGTCGGTTCGCCGGTGTGTAGCCCCATGCGCACGCGAACGACCTCGCCCTCCGGCCACGCATGCGCGGCAAGCGCCCGCTGCGCGTCTGCCGCGGCCGCCGCCGCGGAGCCGGCCGCGGTGAAGCCGACGAAGAATGCGTCGCCCTCGGTGCCGAGCTCGACTCCCTCGTGGGCTGCAAAGGCCTCGCGGAGGATGCGGTTGTGCTCGGCGAGGAGATCCGGCCAGGCATCTCCCGCCCGCTCGGCGAGTACCGTCGAGCCTTCGATGTCCGTGAACAGCAGCGTGATGGTGCCCGACGGCAGCTCCAATGCAGCGAGAGGCTACCGCGCTAAGACACGCGCGGATCGGCGGGTCCCGGCGCTGCCAAGATGCGCGTATGGCTGCCGTCTCGCGACTCGTGACGTTCGTCGACGTCGACGATGAGGCCTCCGACGCTCGCCAGATGTCGGTGTCGGCGCGGCACGAGGCTGTGCTGGCTGATGGACGGCGCGTTCTGCTCTTGGATGACCGAGGCTGGAGCTCGACGGCGCTCACGGCCACCTGGGGCGAGGGTGCGGACGGTCGCGCCCGGCGAGAACAGGCCGACGTGTGGGCCCTGACATCCGTGGAGGACATCGAGGAGACGGCGCGCGTCGTGGTCGGGCCCGACGAGCCGCCCGACGGTTACTCGCAGGAGGAGATGGAGGCGAGCCACTGGGACTACCTGGCCGGCGTGCTCCGAGAGCAGAGCGTCGTTGTGGACGCCCAGGAGTTGAAGCAGCTGCCGCACGACGTCGTCATCAGCGAGCGGCTGCTGGCACGGATCGGCCGTGACCGGGGCACCACTGACTCTTCCTGACCGCCGCGATTGGTGCCCTCCCGCCGGCGCTTTCCATCAGCGCCGGCAGAAGGGCTTCGGGCTCCTAGCCTAGGGGCCGTTCGCGCGGCAGCTCTGCGCCAGGAGCTTCGAATCGCCTGCTGCTGCCGCGGCGTACATCC
>DASUJY010000057.1:0-12026 GCA_036279015.1 Gaiellaceae bacterium
GATGATGCGCTCCTCCGACTGGCTCGTGGACATGGGGCCGGGGGCGGGTGAGCACGGGGGCCATGTGGTCGCGGAGGGACCCGCGGACGCCGTCGAGAAGAACGCGGCCTCGATCACGGGCCAGTTCCTCTCGGGCAAGCGCGCGATTCCCGTCCCGGACCGGCGCACCGACGACCTCGGCTCGTTCTGGGTGCGTGGCGCGAGCCAGCACAACCTGAAGGACATCGACGTCGAGTTCCCCATCGGCAAGTTCGTCTGCGTCACGGGAGTCTCGGGCTCGGGCAAGTCGACGCTCGTGAACGAGATCGTCTACAAGGCGCTCGCCAACCGGCTCCACCGCATGCGCGTCAAGCCGGGCGAGCACCTCGGCTGCGAGGGGATCGAGTGCTTCGACAAGGTGATCGACATCGACCAGTCGCCGATCGGGCGCACGCCGCGCTCGAACCCTGCGACGTACACCGACCTCTTCACGCCGATCCGGGAGCTCTACGCTCAGACGCCCGACGCGAAGGTGCGCGGCTACAAGCAAGGGCGCTTCTCCTTCAACGTCCGTGGCGGCCGCTGCGAGACCTGCAAGGGTGACGGGACGATCAAGATCGAGATGCACTTCCTCCCGGACGTCTACGTCCCATGCGAGACGTGCGGCGGCAAGCGCTACAACCGCGAGACGCTCGAGGTGCGCTTCAAGGGGAAGTCGATCGCCGAGGTGCTCGAGATGTCGGTCGAGGAGGCGCTCGCCTTCTTCGCCAAGATCCCGAAGATCCGCCGGCGCCTTCAGACGCTCCACGACGTCGGCCTCGACTACATCAAGCTCGGCCAACCGGCGACGACGCTCTCGGGCGGCGAGGCCCAGCGCGTGAAGCTCGCCAAGGAGCTCTCGAAGGTGGCGACCGGGCGGACGCTCTACATCCTCGACGAGCCGACCACGGGGCTCCACTTCGCCGACATCGAGAAGCTCCTCGACGTCCTCCAGCGGCTCGTGGACGCCGGCAACACGGTGCTCGTGATCGAGCACAACCTCGACGTGATCAAGCAAGCCGACTGGATCGTCGACCTCGGCCCGGAGGGGGGCGAGGCCGGGGGAGAGGTGATCGCCACGGGCACGCCCGAGCAGGTCGCAGACGTCGAGGAGAGCTACACGGGTCAGTTCCTGCGCGAGCTGCTGCCGAGCGCCGCGCCGGCCGCCGCCTAGGGATGAGCGCGGACGCTCCGGCGCGGGACCAGACGCGCCTCGACCGAGCGTGGTGGCTGCGCACGCTCGCCGTCTTCCAGTCGCCGCGAGCCGTCTTCGCGGCGCTCCGCGCCGATGGGCGAGAGGACCTCGAGGCGCGCCAGGAGCCCGTCCTCGCGCTGGTGCTTCTCGCCGGGATTGCGGGCGTTCTCGTGGCGCCGTCGACCGGACGGCTCCTCGACGAGTCGCTCGTCGACAACAGCATGGCTGTGGTCGCGGTCCTCGTCTTCATCACCGGCACGCTCTACGGCACGGCGACGTACTGGATCGGCGGCGCCGCTCTCTATTTCGGCCTACGTGGGGCCGGCAGCCGCGGGAGCTACCTTCGTGCCCGGCATGTGCTGGCCTACGCGGCGGCGCCGCTCGTCGTCGGGCTCGTGCTCGTATGGCCTGTCCGCCTGGCGGTCTACGGCTCCGACGTCTTCCGCACCGGCGGCGAGGACGATGGTGCGGGGAACCTCCTCTTCGACGCGATCCTCGCCGTGATCGGCCTCTGGGCGGTCGGCCTTCTGATCTACGGCATCTCGGTGGTGGAGCGCTGGAGCATCGTGCGGGCGATCGTCTCGGTCGGGCTCGTCGTGCTCAGCCTGCTCGTGATCACGTTCCCCTTCCTGATCCCGCTCGCGAGCCGCTGACCGCCGCCTCGAAGCGGGCGAGCTCCTCGTCCGGGATCGAGTACGTGTGCTCGTCCGAGGGGAACGCTCTCGAGCGGACGTCGGCTGCGTAGCGCTCCAGTGCCGCGCGCGTCTCGGTCGCGAGGTCGGCGTAGCGCTTCACGAAGCGCGGCGCCTTGCCCTCGTAGAGGCCGAGCAGGTCGTGGAAGACGAGCACCTGTCCGTCGCACGCGCGCCCGGAGCCGATCCCGATCGTCGGAATTTCGAGCGCCTCGGTGATGCGGGTCGCGACCTGGGCGGGGACGGCCTCGAGGACGATGGCGAAGCAGCCGGCAGCCTCGAGCGCGAGCGCGTCCTCGAGGAGGCGGCGAGCCTTCTCCGCGGTCCGGCCCTGGGCCCGGAAGCCGCCCAGCATCGTCGCCGACTGCGGCGTCAGGCCGAGATGGCCCATGACGGGAACGCCCGCACCGACGAGCGCGAGGACGCGCGAGAGCGAGGGCCCGGCGCCCTCGAGCTTGACGGCGTCGGCGCCCGCCTCCTTCACGAAGCGGATCCCGTTTCGCACCGCGTCCTCGTCCGAGACCTGGAAGGAGCCGAAGGGCATGTCGGCGACGACGAGCGGGCGCTCCGCGCCGCGTGACGTCGCGCGCGTGAGCATGACCATCTCGTCCATCGTGGCGGGGACCGTCGAGTCGTTTCCGAGGACGGTCATCGCCGCTGAGTCGCCGACGAGGACGACGTCGATGCCGGACGCGTCCGCGATCCGGCCGCTCGGGTAGTCGTAGGCCGTCACCATCACGATCGGCTCGCCGTGCCGCTTCATCTCGGCGAGATCGGTGAGGGGCAGCTTGCCGTCGGTGCGCGGGCGGCTGGTCATGGCAGTTCTCCTTCCAGAACGACGTTGTCGATGAGTCGGGTGCGGCCGGCGCGTGCGGCCGCCAGCAGGTGGACGCGGCCGTCCAGCGAGGCGAGCTCGAGATAGTCCGCCTCGAGGTGCGGCTCGGCAGCGAGGACCTGCCGGGCCGCGGCGACCGCATCCTCTCCCCGCCGGTGCGCCTCGCCGCCTGCCAGGAGCGCCCGTGGGAGCGCGAGCGCCGCGTCGCGCTCGGCGGCCGTGAGGTACGCGTTTCGCGAGCTTGTCGCGAGCCCGTCCACGTCGCGAACCGTCGGGATGATGCGGATCTCGACCTCGAGGTTCAGGTCATCGACGAGGCGCTCCAGGACGGCGGCCTGCTGAGCGTCCTTCTGGCCGAAGTAGGCGCGCTCAGGACGGACGATGTTGAAGAGCTTCAGGCAGACGGTCGCGACGCCACGGAAGTGGCCTGGGCGGGCGGCGCCTTCGAGCCCGCTGGAAACCTCCTCGACCTCGATCCACGTCTGGAAGCCCTCCGGATACATGGTCTCGACGGACGGGACGAAGAGGCAGTCGACCCCGGCCGCCTCGGCGACCTCTGCATCGGCCCTCTCGTTGCGCGGGTAACGCTCGAAGTCCTCTCCCGCCTGGAACTGGGCCGGGTTCACGAAGATCGAGGCGACGACGAAGTCGTTCTCGTCCCGGGCCGCGTCCAGAAGCGCTAGGTGCCCTCGGTGGAGGGCGCCCATGGTCGGCACGAGCCCGACGCCGCGGCGGGGAAGCTCGGCCCGCACCTCTCCGATCGTGCGCAGAACCTTCATCGCCGCGCTCCGAGCAACGTGGCCTCCGTCTTCGCGAGCGCTCGGTAGAGCGGGAGGAGCTGGGGCCTCCGCAAAGCAATTGCCTCCGCGTGGCGCTCGACGACCTCGACGTCTCCGCGCACTAGCGGTCCCGTGTGATTGAAGCCGTTCTCGATCGTCCGCAGCATGAGGGGCTCGAGTGCAGCCGGCGGCGCACCTGCGGCCTCCATCAGCTCGCTCGCGACGTCGTGGAGCGTGACGAGGAACGCCGAGGCGAAGCTGGCGGCTGCGTGGTAGAGCGGGCGCGCCTCGTCGTCGAGCTCGAACGCCTTCACGCCGAGGAGCGCGGCCAGGGCGTTCGCGGCGGCGAGCGCCTCATCGGTCTCAGCCGAGACGGCTGCCCAGGCACCGTCGAGCTGCTCGGGCCCGCGGTCGAGCGTGAACGTCTGCAGCGGGTGCAGGCTGAAACGCCGCTCGTGCGGTGCGAGCACGTCGAGCCGGCAGGCACCGCTCGTGTGCGCCACCCACGGGCCGGGCGGGATCGCGGCGGCCACCTCGCCGATGGCGCGGTCGGGCACGCAGAGGAGCACGAGGTCGGCATCGCCGCAGTCGAGCTCTCGGCCCGCGACGCGGGTCTCGGGCCCCTTGCGGAGGCGGGCGGCCATCGCCTTGCCGACGCGTCCAGCGCCGACGACACATGCTGATTCGAACACGGCTCCAGTTCCGTAGGGGATACCGGGCACCCTCAGTGTACCCGCACAGGTACTGTGAAAAGGGTGACCGAGAAGATTCAGAAGACCGATGCCGAGTGGCGGGCTGAGCTGACGCCGGAGCAGTACCGCGTCCTGCGCGAGAAGGCCACCGAGCGCGCCTTCACCGGCCGCTACTACGAGACGAAGGAGCCGGGGGCGTACCGGTGCGCAGGATGCGGCGCAGAGCTCTTCGCGTCGGAGACGAAGTACGAGTCGGGCACCGGCTGGCCGAGCTTCTGGGAGCCGGCGAGCCCCGAGGCGGTCGAGACCGAGCGCGACCGGGGCCTCCTCGGCATGCGGACGGAGGCGCATTGTGCCTCTTGCGGAGGGCACCTCGGCCACGTCTTCCCCGACGGGCCGCACCCGACCGGACTGCGCTACTGCATCAACTCCTGCGCGCTCGAGCTCGAGCCCGAGAGCTCCGAGTAGCCTCGCGCCGCACTCGTTTGCAGAGCGTCCGTCGGCCTGCCTAAACTGCGTCGGCGATGCCGATCTACGAGTTCGTGTGCATGTCGTGCGAGAGTCACTTCGAGGAGCTCTTGCGGCTGGACGACGGCGATCCTGATTGCCCGGAGTGCGGATCCGGGAAGACGCGCCGCCAGCTTTCCGTGTTCGCGGCTCATGGCACCGCCGGGCAGCCGAGCTTCGGCGGATCATCCGGAGGCGGTTGTTGCGGCGGGAGTTGTGGCTGCGGATCCTGACGCGCTGAACCGCCGCACCGCGCTCGCGGCGTACGCGAGCGACACTGCCGCCTGCACCCGCTGCCGGCTTGCGTCGGGGCGCACGCAGGTCGTGTTCGGCGTCGGCGATGCCGGCGCCGACCTCATGTTCGTCGGCGAGGCGCCGGGGTTCCACGAGGATAAGCAGGGCTACCCCTTCGTCGGGCAGGCGGGGAAGCTCCTCGACAAGCTGCTCGCCGGGATCGGCCTGACGCGTGACGACGTGTACATCGCCAACGTGATCAAGTGCCGGCCCCCGGGTAATCGGGACCCCCAGCCGGACGAGATCGAGGCGTGCGAGAGTCATCTCTTCCGCCAGATCGAGCTGATCGAGCCGAAGCTGATCGCGACGCTCGGCAACTTCGCCACGAAGCTCCTGTCCGGCAAGCCGCACGGGATCACCCGCGTCCACGGCCATCCGCAGCAGACGACGCTCGGCGGGCGCCCCGTCACGCTCTACCCGATCTACCACCCGGCGGCGGCGCTCTACACGCCCTCCATGCTCAGGACGCTCGAAGACGACTTTCGCCAGATTCCCGAGCTGATCGCGCGTGAGCACGGCGAGCCGGCCGAGGTGATCCCGTTCCCGACGGTGGCCGTTCCTCCCGCGGCCGAGCCGACCACGCCTCCCACCGAGCAGCTCGGCCTCTTCTAGCCTGCCCCTCATGGGCGAGGATCGTGGGGCGCGCTGGGTGCTCGAGCTCGACTCGACCTCGCCGCCGGAGACGGAGGCGATCGCCGCACGGCTGGCTGCGCTGCTCGAGCCCGGCGACGTCGTCCTCGTCGAAGGAGAGCTCGGCTCCGGCAAGACGACCTTCGTGCGCGGTGCCGCGCGGTCGCTCGGCGTCGAGGGCGCCGTGACGAGCCCGACATACACGATCGGGCACCGGTACCACGGCAGGGTTGACGTCTCCCACCTCGACCTCTATCGCTTCGAGGGGATGTCGAACGCAGAGTGGGGAGACCTGGAGGAGTACTTCGAGGACGCTGTCGTCTTCGTCGAGTGGCCGGGTGCTGGGGCCGGGTTCCTCCCACCGGCGAAAGCGCGCGTGGGTTTGCGGCACGTGGGGGAGACGCGTAGACTGATCGTGCTTTCGAGCGACGAGAAATCCCTGGAAAAGAGCATTTTTACGGGTGCTGATCCTCGCGTTTGACACGGCCACGAGCGTGGCGACGACCGCTCTCGTGCGCGAGGGAGAGCTGCTGGGAGAGCGCGCCTCGAAGCCCCTCCGCGTGCTCGAGGACGCTCAGGCCCTGGCCGCGGAGGCCGGCGTCGAGCCAGAGGCGATCGAGGGGATCGCCGTCGGAACGGGACCGGGCAGCTATACGGGGCTCCGCATCGGGCTCGTAACGGCCCGGGCGCTCTCGCTGTCGCTGGCTGCGCCCGTAGCAGGTGTCCCCACGCTCAGGACGCTCGCCGCCGGCGCGCCGGGCGCGCTGCCGGTGATCGACGGGCGGCGCGGCGAGGTATTCGCGCTCGAGGACGGCGCTCCGATCGTCGTGAAGCCCGAGGAGCTGGCCGTCGAGGCGGGCGCGACCTACGTCGGCGACGGGGCCGTGCTTCACCGCGCTTCCTTCGAGAGCCGGGATGCGGTCGTGCCGCCCGACGATGACCCGCGCCACACCCCCTGGGCACGTCACATTGCCGCGCTCGCGCGCGACTTCGGCCCGGCCGATGCGGCCGAGCCGATCTACCTGCGCGTCCCGGATGCCGAGAAGGCCCTCCGCCCCTGATGGAGATCCGCCGGCTCACCCTCCAGGACCTCGACGCGATCGTCGCGATCGAGGACGCCGTCTACCCGACGCCCTGGTCCCGCTCGATGTTCGCGGGCGAGCTCGCCAAGCCGTCCTCGTTCTCTCTCGGCGCCCACGACGCCGAGCACGGGGGTCTCGTCGCGTACCTGATCGTCTCGCGCTACGTGGACGCGTGGCACATCATGAACGTCGCGGTGCATCCCGGGTACAGGCGGCAGGGCGTCGCCAGCCGTCTCCTCGACGAGCTCTTCGACCACACGGCCGGCGACTCGCGCCGTGGCTACACACTCGAGGTTCGCGTCTCGAATGCGACTGCGATTGCCCTCTACGAGCGCTTCGGGTTCGAGGCGAGCGGGATCCGGCGCGGGTACTACACGGACAACCGCGAGGACGCTCTCATCATGTGGAAGGACCCCATCCGCCAGGTCGCCGCCCGAGAGGGCTAGCCGCGTGCTGCTGCTCGGGGTCGAGACGTCGTGTGACGAGACTGCAGCAGCGCTCGTCACCGGCGACGGCAGCATCATCGCGAACGTCGTCTCCTCCCAGGCCGAGCTGCACGCGCGCTACGGCGGCGTCGTTCCGGAGGTCGCCTCTCGCCGCCATCTGGAGCTCGTCGCTCCGGTCGTCGAGGAGGCACTGGACGGGGGCGGAGCGACGCTCGCCGATGTCGACATGGTCGCCGTCACGCGCGGGCCCGGCCTGATCGGAGCGCTCCTCGTGGGGATCTCGGCGGCCAAGGCGATCGCGTGGTCGCGGGGTCTGCCGCTGACGCCGGTCGACCACCTGCACGGGCACGTCGCGTCCCTCTACCTCCAGCCGCAGGACCTGGAGCCACCCTTCCTCTGCCTGCTCGCGAGCGGCGGGCACACGCTGCTGCTCGAGGTCCGGGATCGGAGCGGCTTCACCGTGCTCGGGACCACCCTGGACGACGCGGCGGGAGAGGCCTTCGACAAGGGCGCCCGGCTGCTCGGGCTCGGCTACCCGGGCGGCGCCGCGCTCGACCGCCTCGCGCGCGAGGGCGACCCCGGAGCCTTCCGCTTCCCCGTCGCCAGGGTTCCCGGGCTCGACTTCTCCTTCTCGGGACTGAAGACGGCACTGCTCTACGCCGTGCGCGAGCTCGAGCCCGCGGAGCTCGAGCGGCGCCGCGCCGACCTCGCTGCGAGCTATCAGCGTGCGATCGTCCGGGCCCTCGTCGAGCGGACGCTGGAGGCGGCGGAACGAACGAGGCTCGACCGGACCGCCGTGGTCGGCGGGGTCGCGGCGAACTCGGAGCTACGCGCCTCGCTGCCGGGCGCGGCGCTCGCTCCGCCCGAGCTCTGCACCGACAACGCGGCCATGATCGCCTCCGCGGCCCGGTATGCAACGGCCGTCCCGTTTCCGCAGTATCTTGCTCTCGATGCCTACGCGACGGCGGCCTGAGCTCGCGCGCGCCTCGGCGCTCGCAGCTGTCGCGGCGATCTCGGCGTTCCTGCTCGCCGGCAATGTCCAGGGCGCCCGCGAGACGGTCACCGGGGCCGCCGTGCGCGCCTGGCACTCGATCTTCGGCGACCGGCCCGAGCAGGGCCAGGCGACCGGCTCCCGCATGATCGTCGTCCTCTCGTCGCCGCCGCTCGCTGACCGGGTCGAGGCCGCCTCGACGAAGGCCGGCCCGCGCCTGCAGCGCGAGTGGGTTGCCGACATCGAGGCCGAGCAGGACGCCCTGCTCGCATCGCTGCGAGAGCGGGGCATCAGGATCGATCGCGAGGAAATCTTCACGAAGACGCTGAATGGCTTCTCGGCGACGCTCGATGCGCGCGCGGTCGCCGAGCTCGACCGCAACCCCTCGGTCGTCGGCCTCTACCCGGTCCGGGCCGTCTATCCGGCCGAGGCCGAGACGAGCCGTCCTCGGATCGGGACCGCTGCCGGCGTTTCGCTCCCGGGCTTCGACGGCCGCGGAGAGACCGTCGCGCTGCTCGATACCGGCGTCGACCTGAACCACAGCGCCCTCTCGGGCCGCCTGCGGCGCGGGATCGACGTCGTCGGCCACGACCGCCGACCGGCAGCGCGGGTCGATCCAGGCGACGCCGCCGCTGTGGAGGCGCACGGAACCAGGATGGCCGGGATCGTGGCCGCCGTCGCGCCCGGCGCCAAGATCCGCCCGATCCGCGTCGTCGGCTGGCAGCGCGCGCCGGACGGCACCGCCTCGCTCGTGGGACGTGGCGACCAGCTGATCGCGGGCCTCGAGCGCGCAGTCGACCCGAATGGCGACGGATCGGTGAAGGACGCGGCCACGGTGACGCTCGCCGCGCTCGCCGAGCCCTTCGCCGCGTTTCCCGACAGCCCCGAGGCGCGAGCCGTCGCGGGCGCCACGAAGCTCGGGACCCTGGTCGTCGCGGCGGCCGGAAACGACGGCAGCTCGGGCATCGGATTCGGGAGCATCGGCGGGCCCGGAGGCGCACCCGAGGCGCTGACGGTCGGCGCCGTCGACACGCGCCGCTCCGTCAGGCTGGCCGCCCTCGGCCTCCGCGCCGGGGACGACGAGCTCGTCGACGGTCCGGTTCGCCTCCTCGGCCAGACCGCGCCGTCTCGTCCGGCCACGCTCGCCGTGGCCGCCCTGCTCGGCCCGTCGCTCGCGAGCCCGTCCCGTCCGGCCGGCTCCGAGGCGGACGCATCCTCCCTCGGGGACTTCTTCGACGCGAACGGGGTCAGCCGCGTGGCGGGGCGCGCAGCGCTCGTCCTCGCCGACGGCGCCCCTCTCGAGCTCAAGGCTCGCAACGCCAAGGCGGCCGGCGCCGCCGCGCTCCTCGTCTCGGGAACAGCCCTACCTGCAGGTGCACTCGATCTCGAGGAAGCCACCGCGCTGCCCGTGCTCGCCCTGCCCGGGAATACAGGGGCGGCCGCGCTGGATGCTCTGCGAAGCGGCAAGTCGGTGACCGCCCGGCTCGCTCCGGGAGGCTCGGTTTCGAACGACGGCTTCGATCGTGTCGCGTCCTTCTCGTCCGGCGGGCTCGCGTTCGACGGCCGGACGAAGCCGGACGTCGTAGCACCCGGCGTCGGCCTCGCCACGGTCGATCCCGGGCCGGGAGGAGGCTCGTCGCGCGCGACCGTGAGCGGCTCGAGTGCCGCTGCGGCCGTCGCGGCCGGGGTCTCGATCCTCGTCGCCCAGGCGCGCGCCGGGCTGACCGCCTCCGAGCTCCATAGCCTGCTCGTCGGAAGCGCGGGGCCGCTCGGAGGAGACCAGCCCGTGACGAGGGAGGGGGCGGGGGCCATCGATCCCGTCGCCGCCTCCACTGCCGAGCTCGCGCTCGAGCCCGCCACGGTCTCGTTCGGTCGCGCCGCCGGCCCCGACTGGACGTCGTCGCAGACCGTCACCGTCCGGAACGTCTCGAGCAGACCGCTCGAGGTCGGCTTCGGGGTCGTGCCGGACGAGCCCGGGGCCGCGCGCGTCTCGTTCACCGCCGAGCCGGCGCACCTGAGCCTCGGGCCGGGCGCCTCCCGGCGCGTTGAGATCCAGGTGACGGCGACGGCGGGCTTCGGAGACGGGGCGAGCGGCGTCCTGGTCGCCGCGGCTCCGGGCGCGCGCGCGGCCCGAGCGCCGTGGGCGATCGCACGCCGGCCCGCGGCAAGCGACCCGCTCGTCGACTCCGTGAGCTTGTCGAACTGGGAGTTCGCCGCCTCGAAGGACGCGCCCGCCGTCCTCGCCTTCCGCGCCGGGCGCGCTGTCGCCGGCGGCGAGGGAGAACGCATCGAGCCGGTCGGGCTCCTCGACCTCGAGCTCTGGACGCCGAAGGGCAAGCGCCTCGGAGTAATCGCGCGCCTTCGGGATCTTCTGCCTGGCCGCTATGCCTTCGGCCTCACGGGCCGGGGGCCGGACGGACGCCTTCTCCGGCCGGGCACCTATGTCCTGCGGCTGCGAGCCCAGCCTGTCGACGCGGCGGACGGCAGCCCGCCGTCCACCGCCGACATCGCCTTCCGGATCCGAAACGACTAAAGGAGGTCTGCGTGACGACTGTCGAAGCCCCCTCCTCACATCTGAAGGAAAACCCCTGGGAGATGGCGCGGAGCCAGCTCCGGCAGACCGCCGGTCTGCTCGGGATGCAGGAAAGCATGTTGAACGTCCTCCTCGACTGCAAGAGGTGCGTCGCGGTCTCGATCCCGACGCGAATGGACGACGGCTCGGTGCGCGTCTTCGAGGGCTTCCGCTGCACGCACAATGTCGCCCGCGGACCGTCGAAGGGCGGGATCCGCTACCACCACGAGGTGACGCTCGAGGAGACGAAGGCGCTCGCCATGTGGATGACCTGGAAGTGCGCGCTGATGGGTCTTCCGTTCGGCGGTGCCAAGGGTGGCGTCGTCGTCAACCCGAAGGAGCTCTCCGCCAGCGAGCTCGAGCGGATGACGCGCCGCTACACGACCGAGATCATCAACTTCATCGGTCCCGAGGCGGATATCCCGGCTCCAGACGTGGGCACGAGCCCCCGCGAGATGGCGTGGATCTTCGACACGTACTCGATGAACAAGGGCTACTCCGTCCTCGGCGTGGTGACGGGGAAGCCGCTCGAGGTCGGAGGCTCGGTCGGTCGTGTCGAAGCGACAGCCCGGGGCGCCGCCTTCTGCGTCCGCGAGGCGCTGCGAAAGCAGGACGCCTCGATCGAGGGCCGCAGGGTGGCGGTGCAGGGGTTCGGCAACGTCGGCTCGAACCTCGCCGTCATCCTTGCCGAGCAGGGCGCGACGATCGTGGCGCTCTCGGATTCCAGCAGCGGCATCCACAATCCCGACGGCATCGACGTCTCCTCGGCGCTCGCGCACAAGCGCGATTCAGGGTCGCTCGAGGGCCTGTCGGGGGCGGAGACGATCACGAACGACGAGCTCCTCCTCGTCGAGTGCGACGTCCTCGCGCCGTGCGCCCTCGAGCAGGTGATCACGGGGGAGAACGCCGACCGGATCAAGGCGGGCATCGTCTGCGAGGGGGCGAACGGGCCAGTCACGCCCGAGGCAGACCAGATCCTCGAGGACCGCGGCATCCTCGTCCTGCCCGACGTGCTCGCGAACGCGGGCGGGGTCGTCGTCTCCTACTTCGAGTGGGTGCAGGGCCTGCAGGAGTACTTCTGGAAGGAGGTCGAGGTCAACGCGAAGCTGAACGACATCGTCAGCCGCGCGTTCGACGAGACCTGGGAGACCGCGCAGAGCCGCAAGCTGCCGATGCGGGTCGCCGCCTACGGCCTCGCCGTGGAGCGCGTCGCGGAGGCGACGGTGACGCGGGGGATCTACCCGTGATCGCCTGGGCGAGGCGCGGCCCGCGGCGCCTCGCCCGGTTCCCTTC
>DASUJY010000058.1:0-14027 GCA_036279015.1 Gaiellaceae bacterium
CGGCTCCCGCATCCTCTTCGTCGCCGACGCCTACGACGCCATGACCACCGACCGCGTCTACCGCACCCGCCTCACCCACGAACGCGCCATCGCCGAACTCGAACGATGCGCCGGCACACAATTCGACCCCGACGTCGTGGCGGCCCTCCTGGAAGAAGTCGACGAGGGCCGCACGGCCCGAAGAGCGCCTAGAAGAGCGGTGGTCGGTTCCACTTCCAGCCGGCTGCGACGGCGGCTGTAACGACAAGCGCGGCGGCGAGGCTCACGCGCGTCACCGTGGCACGAAACTGAGCAAACATGATGATCCCTTTCGGAAAGTAACGACGGCCCAGCACGGAAGATCGACCGGCCAGGAGCCGGCGTGCAGCCCGAAAAGGGGGATTGGGGCCCAAGCGGGCCCCAATCCATCACCTACCTCAAACGTGTACTAGGCCGCGACCGAGGAGAGGTCGCGGAGCGCCGAGAGACGCTGGAGCGCCTGGCCCTCGAGCTGGCGGACGCGCTCGCGCGTGAGCCCGAGCTCGTGGCCGATCGCCTCGAGCGTCCACGGGTCTCCCTCGAAACCGAAGCGAAGCTCGAGGATCCGCCGCTCCCGCTCGGGGAGCGCGTCGAGTGCCTTGCGGACTCCCTGCTTGCGCAGCGACTCCTCGGCCTCGTCGAACGGATCGGCCGCCTCGCGGTCGGCGAAGAGGTCGCCGAGCTCTCCCTCGTCGTCGGCGCCGACGCTCTGGTTCAGCGAGACCGACGCCTGAGCGGCTCCGAGAGCCTCGTCGACGTGCTGAACCGGCAGGCCCGTCGCCTCGGCGAGCTCCTCCTTCGTCGCCTCGCGCCCGAGCTCGACCTCGAGCCGGCGGGCGGCCCGGCCGAGCTTCTGCTGGCGCTCGACGACGTGGACGGGAACGCGAATCGTGCGCGCGTTGTTGGCGACGGCGCGCTGCACCGACTGGCGGATCCACCACGTCGCGTACGTCGAGAACTTGAAGCCGCGCCGCCAGTCGAACTTCTCAACGGCGCGGTTGAGGCCGAGCGTGCCCTCCTGGATGAGATCGAGGAAGGGAACCCCGAGGCCCCGGTAGCCCTTGGCGATCGAGACGACGAGGCGGAGGTTCGACTCGATCATCTTGCGCTTGGCGATCAGGTCGCCCTTCTCGATCTGCTTGGCGAGCGTGACCTCCTCCGAGGCCGTCAGAAGCTTGTGCCGGCCGACGTCGGCAAGGAACAGCTGCAGGCTGTCGCCGGCCCCGTGCTGGACGGGCTCATGCGCGACGGTTGCGGCGGGCGTCTCCTCTGGCTCCTCGACGGGCGCGCCGATCTCGAGGCCGAGAGCCTCGAGCTCCTGCGTGAAGTCCGCCATTTCCTGGTCGCCGACGTCGAGCTCGAGGGCGAGTGCCTCCAGCTCGGCAGGCTCCACATAGCCGCGCTCCTCAGCGTTCTCCACGATGGAGCGGCCCTGCAGCGTGTCGAGAAGTTCGTGCATTGAGTTCTGGCTCTGACTCACGTAGTTCCTAAGATCCTTTCGCTGAAACGTCGTAGACGGATGGCTCCTGTCCGAGTAAACGTTCGCACTGTATGAGCAATTCCCTGGGCGAACCAGCGACTCCGGCCCCGCTTAACCGACGATTAATCTCGCGGTTACGCTCTGGTTACTGCTTCGGGCGTTTCGTCGCTACGAGCTTCTGACGCCTCGGCGGCGGATTGGTTTGCGGGCTCGCGCGCCCAGTCCTCGTCGAACTCGACTCGCCACTTGCCGTCATCGCCCTGTTCGAGCTTGAGCCTGGCGCTGAACGTCCGGCCCGAACGGCCGCGGAAGCCGCCGACCGGCTTCTCCGTCTTGCGGGTCGCCATCAGCTCCTTGACCACCGCGGGGGGCAGGATCTTGTTCGCCTTCTTCTTCCAGATGACGAACCCGCAGCCGGGGTCGTCCTTCGACCAGCACGAGTAGCCCTTGCGGTTCTCGATCACGTCGCGCCCACAGATCGGGCACGGACCCAGGTTGGCGCGCTCGATCTTCACGCCCTTGAGCTTGTCGAGCTCGGCGACGGTGTCGGTCGTGAACTTGACGATGTCCTGCATGAAGGCCGGCCTCGAATCGTCGCCCTGCTCGATCAGCGCCAGGCGCCGCTCCCAGTCTCCGGTCAGCTCGGCCGAAGTCAGAGGATGCTCGCCGAGGAGCGAGACGACCTGGACGCCCTTCTCGGTCGCGTGCAGGGCGCGGCCCTCCCGCTCGATGTAGCCGACCGCGATGAGGCGCTCGATGATCGCGGCGCGCGTCGCAGGCGTCCCGATCCCGGACTCCTTCATCGCCTCGCGGAGCTCGGCGTCCTCGATGTCCTTGCCCGCGGTCTCCATCGCAGCGAGGAGCGACGCTTCCGTGAACCGCCGCGGCGGCTGGGTCTCCTTGCGGAGCGACTCGACCTCGCGCGTGTCGACGCGCTCGCCCTGGTCGAGGGCAGGGAGGAGCTGGTCGCCGCCCGAGTCGTCGTCTTTGTGCGCCCCGTTCGCCTCCTCGCCGTAGACGCTCTTCCAGCCGGGGACGAGAAGGACCCGGCCGCTCGTGCGAAAGACGTGCTCGGCGACCGTCGTCTCGATTCGCGTGCGCTCGAAGACGGCTTCCGGATGGAAGGCGGCCAGGAAGCGCTTGGCGACGAGGTCGTAGATGCGGGCCTCGTCCGGGCCCATCTTCGAGAGATCGTGCTCGGCCTTCGTCGGGATGATCGCGTGGTGATCCTGGACGCGGGCGTCGTTGACGATGCGGCCGAGCGGAAGCTTGTCGAGCCGCGTCACGTACGCCGCCGCCTTCTCGTACTTCGAGTTGCGGCCGACCATGTTCGCCGTCGGCTGGATCTCGGGGATCATCTCGCTCGTCAGGAAGCGCGAGCTCGTTCGCGGATAGGTGATCGCCTTGTGCTCCTCGTAGAGCCGCTGCGCGGCCGCGAGGGTCCGGCGGGCCGAGAAGCCGTAGAGGACGTTGGCGTTTCGCTGGAGCGAAGTCAGGTCGTAGAGCAGCTCGGGCCGCTCCTTCTCCTCCTTCTTCTCGAGCTTCGTGATCTCGCCGGGTTGCCCCGTCGCCTCCGCGACGATCTTCTTCGCATCGGCCTCCGGGATCCGCTTGCCGCCGAGATAGCGGCCGCTGTAGACGCGCTCTCGGCTCGCCGCGAACTTCGCCTCGACGAGCCAGTACGGCTCGGGGACGAAGGCGCGGATCTCGAGCTCGCGCCTGACGACAAGCGCGAGCGTCGGCGTCTGCACCCGGCCCAGTGAGACGGCGCCGTCGAATGCGAAGCGGAGGCGGATCGACGCCGCGCGCGTCGCGTTCATGCCGACCAGCCAGTCGGCCTCCGAGCGGGAGCGCGCCGCCTCCTCGAGCAGCCGCATCTCGCCGCCCTCGCGCAGGTGGCCGAATGCCTCCTGGATCGCCTTCTTCGTCATCGAGTTGAGCCAGAGCCGCTGGACCGGCTTGTCGACGCCCGACGTCTCGTAGAGGTACGCGAAGATGAGCTCCCCCTCGCGCCCCGCGTCGCAGGCGTTCACGATCGAGTCGACCTCGGGGTCCTTCATCAGCTTGTGCACGACGTTGAGCTGCTTCTTCGCCTTGTCGTCGTTCGGGACGAGCTTGAACTTCGGCGGCAAAATCGGCAGGTCGTTGAACCGCCACTTCTTCAGCTTCTCGTCGTAGGCATCCGGGTCGGCGAGGCCGACCAGATGCCCGATCGCCCACGTGATCACGTACTCCTCGCCGACGATGTGGCTCTTGTCCTTCGCCTCTCTGAAGGCACCAGGCAGCGCGGCCGCGATGTCGCGGCCCACGGATGGCTTCTCTGCAACGACGAGCGTCTTCGGCATCTAGATGGTTGATCGGAAAGTGTGGTGCCGTCGGGGGCGCCCATGACCGAGCATGAGGCCGCGATCATTCCGAGCTCGTACCCGAAGGTACGGGCGAGGAACGAGCGTGGCTCTCAGGCGATGCGTCATGGGCGTCATCCGGCGGTGCCACGGTTTCCGGTCAATTTTCGATCAAACATCCAATTCACGATAGCGAAGGCATTATTCGGCTCCATGGCGGCTCGACCTTTACTCGCCGTCGACGGCGACAACCTCGCCCACCGTGCCTACCACGCGCTCCCGCGCTCGATCAAGGACGGAGCCGGCGATCCCGCGAACATGATCGTCGGCTTCGCGAACATGCTCGTCCGCGCCTGGGAGACCGAGCAACCGCGCACGGTTTTTGTCGCCTTCGACACGATCTCGGAGCCCACGTACCGCCACGAGCTCCTGCCCGAGTACCAGTCCGGACGCGACTTTCCGCCCGACCTCACGCACCAGCTCGACCGCCTGCCCGAGCTCGTCGAGGCGCTCGGGCTCCCGTGGGGGAAGGCGCCGGGCTACGAGGCCGACGACTTCCTCGCAGCGGCGGTCGCCTCCGAGGAGGAGAAAAAGGGGAAGACGCTCGTCCTCACCAACGACCGCGACCTCTTCCAGCTCGCCTCGCCGCGAACGACCATCCTGCACCCCAAGCGCGGCGTCTCCGAGCTCGAGCGCGTCGGCCCGGCCGAGGTGCGAGAGCGCTACGGCGTCGAGCCCGAGCAGGTCCCCGACTTCATCGCCCTGCGCGGAGACCCGTCCGACCGGATTCCGGGCGCACCCGGTGTCGGGCCCGGGCGCGCGGCCGCGATCGTGAAGAAGCACGGCTCCCTCGACGCGGCTCTCCAGGACGGCGGCTTTCCGACGATCGCCGACCGGCTGCGCGAATATCTGCGGGTCGCCAGGCTTCAATACGACGCCCCCGTCCCGGAGCTTCCGGACCGGGAGCCGAGCTGGAGCCCTGCCGCGGACCTCGTCGAGCGCTGGGGACTCGCCGGCCTGGGCAAACGCCTCCGGGAGCGGGCTTAGCTCCAGCCGCGGGCGGGCACGCCTCCAGCATGGACAGGGTCGCGATCGTGACGGGCGCGAACACCGGCATCGGCTGGGCGATCGCGCAACGGCTCCACCAGGACGGCTTCGTGCTCGGCTTCCACACCCGCGACCGGAAGGACGAGGCCCGCGAGCGCTTCGAGGAGCTGGCCGGGGACGGCAAGGCCCACCGGCTCGTCGGCGACCTTGCCGAGCCCGACATCGGTGAGCGGCTCGTCTCGGAGACAGTCGAAGCACTCGGGCGGATCGACGTGCTCGTCAACAACGCGGGCGTCACCTCGGCGAAGCCCGCGCTCGAGCTCGACGCGGACGACTTCGACCAGCTCTTCTCCGTGGACGTGCGCGGCGCGTTCCTCATGGCGAAGGCGGCCGCCCTGCGCATGCGCGAGACAGGCGGCGGCGCGATCGTCAACATCACGAGCGTCCACGAGCACATCCCGCGGCCGGGCTTCGCCCTGTACGCGTCCGCGAAGGCCGCGCTCGGCATGCTGACCCGCTCGCTCGCGCTCGAGCTCGCCGCCGACGGCATCCGCGCCAACGCTGTCGCGCCGGGTGCGATCGCGACGGAGCGAAACGAGGAGGCGGAGTCGCTCGACGACCAGATCCCGCTCGGGAGGCCGGGCGATCCGGCCGAGGTGGCAGCGCTCGTCTCCTATCTCGTGAGCGCCGATGCCCGCTACATAAGCGGGGCGAGCATCTTGATCGACGGAGCGATGGCGCAACAGGTCGTCTCAGACCCCGCTTGGTAGCCCCCCTCGTCAGCCATCCCGACTTCGCGAGCCTGCATCCGACCGGGAACCACGTCGAGTGCCCGGAACGCCTCGCCGCGCTCCTCGAGGCCTTCCCGGACTACGAGGAGGCGAGGCCGGCGACCGTCGAGGAGATCGCCCTCTGCCACGACCCCGGCTACATCGAGCTGATCCGGACGACCTCGGAGAGCGGGCGAACGGTCTCGCTCGACGGCGACACCCTCTGCACTCCCACGACCTACGAGGCCGCGCTGCTCGCGGCCGGAGGCGCCATCGCAGTCGCCGAGCACGGCGGCTTCGCCCTCGTGCGCCCGCCCGGCCATCACGCGCTGGCCGCCCGCGCGATGGGCTTCTGCATCTTCGGCAACGTCGCGATCGCGACGCGCTACGCTCAGCAGCGGCTCGGCGTCGGCAAGGTCGCCATCCTCGACTGGGACGTCCACCACGGCAACGGGACGCAGGACATGTTCTGGGACGACCCCTCCGTCCTCTTCGTCTCCCTCCAGCAGTGGCCCTTCTGGCCGGGAAGCGGCGGCCCGGGAGAGGGCAACGAGACGACCGTGAACGTCCCGCTCGAGGCGGGCTCCGGAGACGACGTCTACCTCGACGCAATGGAGCGCATCGTCGAGCCGGCGATCGCCTCGTTCGAGCCGGAGCTGCTGCTCGTCTCGGCGGGCTTCGACGCCGCGGCGGGCGACCTCCTCGGCGGAATGGAGGTGACGGAGGCCGGGTTCTCGGAGCTGGCGCGACGCGCGGGCGGGCTCGCGCCGAAGGTAGGTTTCGTCCTGGAAGGCGGATACACGATCAGCAACCTGCCGCGCCTCGTCGGCGCGGTCGTGGAGGCCCTCTAGATGGACGTTCGGGAAGAGACATTCGAGACCGACGTGATCGCAGCATCGGCCGAGCGGCCGGTCGTGGTCGACTTCTGGGCCGACTGGTGCGGGCCGTGCCACGCGCTCGCTCCCGCGCTCGAGCAAGCCGTGGCCGAGCGCGCGGACGCGATCGCCCTCGCGAAGGTCGACGTGGATGCCAACCCTGGGCTCGCGCAGCGCTTCGACATCCGCGGGATTCCCGCGGTGAAGGCGTTCAAGGACGGCCGGGTCGTGAGCGAGTTCACCGGCGTCCGTTCGCCCCAGGCGGTCGCCGACTTCCTCGACGAGCTGACGGGCCCCTCACCGGGCGAGCGCCTGCTGGCCGAGCTGGAGGAGAGCGGTGAGTTTCCAGAGATCCTCGGCCCGCTCGCCGAGAGGGATTACGAGCGGGCGCTGGAGTGGCTCCTCGGCGAGGTCCAGAGCGCCGAGCCCGACCGACGCGACCGGATCCGCGGGGTGATGGTCGCGCTCTTCCAGGAGCTCGGGCAGGACGATCCGCTCAGCGAGCGCTACCGCAGACGGCTCGCCACCGCTCTCTATTGACGATTGCGGACGGCGTGCGCATCCGGGCTCCCGGCCCGGGCGACGCGGAGCGAGTGACCGAGCTCGTGATCGCCTTCGACGTCGAGAAATACGGAGAGCCCGACTTCGAGCTCGACGACCTCGTCGCCGACTGGGGAAGCCCCGGCCTCGACCTCGACCGCGACGCCTGGATCGTGGAGCGACCGGACGGCTCGCTCGCCGCGTACGCGGCGCTCCACTTCAACGAGAACGTCGAGGTCTACGTGGACGGCGCCTCGCGCGGCCTCGGCATCGGCTCGGAGCTCCTCCGCCGAAGCGAGGAGCGGGCAGTCGCCCGCGCCGAGCCCGGGCGCCGTGTGCTCGTCGGGCAGGCGCTCAGCTCGATCAACCAGGCGGGCAGGAAGCTCCTCGCCCGGGCCGGCTACGAGGAGGTGCGGACGTACTGGCGGATGACCGTCCCGCTCGATGCGCTTCCTCCTCCGCCGCAGCCGCCGGACGGGGTCGTGATTCGGACCTTCGACCCGGCACGCGACGCGCAGGCGACGTACGCGGTCGTCGCCGCGGCCTTCGAGGACAACGTGCGCCGCCACCCCTTCGAGCCCTTCGAGGAGTGGGTCGCTCACGAGATCGACCGCAAGGCGTTCGATCCGACCCTCTGGCTCGTCGCCGAGCAGGCGGGCGAGATCGTCGGCGCGGTCACCTGCCCGGACTACGCGACCGAAGCGTGGGTGCGCCAGCTCGCCGTCGCCGGCTCGGCGCGCGGCCGGGGAGTCGGGAGGACGCTGCTCCTCTACGCCTTCGCCGAGTTCCGCCGCCGGGGCCGGACGGAGGGCGCGCTCGTCGTCGACTCCTGGAACCGGACGGGCGCGAAGGCGCTCTACGAGAGCCTCGGCATGCGTCCGGAGCGCGAGCACACGCGGTTCGAGAAGGAGCTCCGGCCGGCTACGTGACGCCGGAGGTCCCCCTCCCCTTCGCTCTGGAGAATCACGACGTAGAGCACCTCGACCGCCAGCGCGTTCGCGGCCGCGGCCAACGGCTGCCAGCTCACTCGCGCCCGCTCGAGCACGTCCTTCTAACTGTAGGCGGGATATGAGCCGAAAACACGCAGCTCGCGGGTCAGACTCGTGAGCTCGACGAGCGTCTCTGTGACGATCGGATCGAGCGGATGACCGGCGAGGACGGCGTCGAAGCGGTAGCGCCAGGGCGTCGCGGGAATCGGGCGCGACACGAGCTGTACGAGGTCGAGCCCGTGGCGCCCGAAGGGCTCGATCGCGCGGTGCAGGGCGCCCGGACGGTGATCCGTGGCGAAGGAGAACGCCGTCCGCCAGCTCTCCCCGTCCCGGTCGAGCCGGGTGTAGGGGGCGACCGAGACGAAGCGCGTGAAGGCCGCGGGGTGGTCGCCCACGTCCCCGGCCAGCACGGTCAGTCCGTACATGCGGGCCGCCCGCTCGCTGGCGATCGCCGCTTCCGCCGGATCGGCCCGCTCGGCTACCTCCGAGGCCGCATCGGCCGTCGTCGCGGCCGCGATCGCGGTCGCCCACGGCATCGCGGCGAGCAGCCGGCGACACTGGTCGAGGGCGGCAGGATGCGAGCGGACGACCCGCACCTCCTCGAGCGGAACCTCGGCCGGGCCGACCAGGCAATGGCGAATCGGAAGCACCGTCTCCCCCGTGATCGAGAGCGGCGACTCGTAGAGAAGGTCGTGCGTCTCGTTGACCGGGCCGGCCAGCGAGCTCTCGATCGGAAGGACGCCGAACTCGACCTCGCCGCCGGCCGTCGCCTCGACGACGGCGGTGAAGCTCGGGAGCGCGCGGAGCTCGGCGCCGTCCGGGAAGAGGAGGTCGCAGGCGGCTGCGCTGTGCGCGCCGTCGCGGCCGGGATAGGCGACGTTCAGCATGGACGAAGTCAAGCGGAAATCAGCCGCGGAGCTCCGCCGGAAGGCGGAAGAAGACGTCCTCACGCGCGATCTCGACCTCGGCGCGCTCCGTGAAGCCGAGCTCGGAGAGCCGCTCGAAGACGCGGTCGACGAGGAGCTCCGGCGACGAGGCGCCCGCGGTCAGCCCGACAGTCTCGTGCCCTTCGAGCCAGGCCGGCTCGAGGTCGGACTCGTCGTCGATCAGGTGCGCCTCGGCGCCACGGTCGCGCGCGACCTCGACGAGCCGGTTCGCGTTCGAGCTCGTGCGCGAGCCGACGACGAGCACGAGCGTCGCTTCCTCGCAGATCCGCTTGACCGCGTCCTGGCGGTTCTGCGTCGCGTAGCAGATGTCCGCCGAAGGAGGCCCGACGAGAGCCGGGAAGCGGTCGCGGAGCGAGTCGACGACGTCGGCGGTGTCGTCGAGCGAGAGCGTCGTCTGGGTGAGGTAGGCGACCTGCTCGCCGTCCTCGAGCTCGAGCTGCCGTGCGTCCTCGGGAGTCTCGACGAGCACGATCGAGTCCGGCGCCTCGCCCATCGTCCCCTCGACCTCGACGTGCCCGGCATGCCCGACGAGCGCGATCTTGAGGCCGCGCGCCGCGTACCGCCTGGCCTCGGCGTGCACCTTCGACACGAGCGGGCAAACGGCGTCGACCACCTTGAGGCCGCGCTCGGCGCATTTCTCGTACACCTGCGGGGCGACCCCGTGCGCCGACAGGACGATCAGCTCGCCTTCGGGCACCTCGTCCTCGGAGTCGACGAAGACGGCGCCGCGAGCCTCGAGATCCCTGACGACGTGCACGTTGTGGACGATCTCGTGGCGCACGTAGACGGGAGGGCCGTGCTGCGCGAGCAGCTTCTCGACGATGTCGATCGCCCGCACGACGCCGGCGCAGAAGCTGCGCGGGGCCGCGACGAGGACGCGCCCGCTCATGAGAGCTCCTTCGCGGCGCGGGCCAGCGAGCGCATTGCCTTGCGAGCGTTCGCCGCAGTCCGGAACGAGACTCGGGGCTGCGAGACGAACGCCGACGCAACGATCTTCCAGTCCGTTCCTCCATCCGGCCGGCCGGCGCGGGCGAGCCTCCCGACGGGGGCGGCCGGAGAATCGGTCACGGCACGGATCACTCCCGCGAGCCTCCCGGTCGCCGCGAGGCGGCCGCTTTCGAGGTCGATCGCCTCGGCGCCGCTTCGAGAGGCAAGGGCGCGCCGCGCGGAGGCTTCGTCGACGACTGTGTTCGCCGCGCAGAAGACCGCCTCGCGCGCCCCTGCGGCGACGATCGGCTCCCCTTCCCACAGCGTCTCACCGTGGATGTCGACCACCTTTCGCGCGCTCAGGAGCTCGCCCGGAGCGAGATCGTCGGTCAAGCCTCCGGCGAAGCCGAAGGAGACGAGCGGGCCCTCGGGCAGCGATCCGCCGGCGCCGAGGCCGACGAGCGCGGTCCGGGCGCCGGCATCGCGCGCCACGCGCTCCTCGACCCCGAGTGCGCAGGCCAAAGTTACCGGAGAGTCCACGCGAGGCTCCGCACCGTTTCCTTCACGCTCGCCGTCGTGGCGATCGTCGCCGACGGCTCGAAGCCGGAGTGGATGCCACAGTGCTCGCAGCGGTGGTCGTTGCCCGGCCCGTAGCGCTCCCACTCGATCCCGTCGAGCAGAGCCTCGTACGTCGGGAAGATGCCGTCGGTGAGGAGGTAGCACGGGCCCTTCCAGCCGTACGGGTTCCGCGTCACGGAGCCCCACGGCGCGCACGGGAGCTTGCGGTCGCCCGTGAGGAAGTCCTGGTAGACCGGGCTCGCCAGCCACTTGTAGCCGTTCTTGCGCACTCCGTCGCGGATCTGCGTGAACTTCTCCTCGTGCTCGGCGCGCGTCATCGTCAGCGCCGGGTCGATCTGGGAGTACTGGTACCCGGGCGCGACGAGCATGCCGTCGATCCCGACCTCGTCGGTGAGGAAAGCCATCATCGCGAGCACGTCCTCGACGTCGGTCTCCTTGAAGATCGTCGTGTTCGTCGTGACGCGGAATCCGGCAGCGCGGGCCTCGCGGATCGCCGCGACGGCGATCTCCCAGAGGCCCGGGTAGTCGCAGATGTAGTCGTGGATCTCGCGCATCCCGTCGAGGTGGACGACGAACGTGAGGCGCGCGTTCGGCTCGAACCGCTCCAGCATGTCCGAGAGTCGGAGCGCGTTCGTGCAGAGCTGGATGTTCCGCTTCATCTCGAGGAAGCCGCCGACGACGTCCTCGATGCCCTTGAAGATCAGCGGCTCGCCGCCGCAGATGGAGATGACCGGAGCGGGACACTCGACGGCGGCCTGCAGGCACTCCTCGACCGTCAGCCGGGCCTTGTTGGACTCGTACTCGCGGATCTTGCCGCAGCCGATGCACGCGATATTGCAGCCCAGGGTTGGCTCGAGCATGATCACGAGCGGATAGCGGTCGTTGCGCTTCTGCGAGGCGACGTAGCGCCCAATCTGGACGGTGCTGCGAAGCGGAAACTTCATGCGCCTCCCTTCCTTGTCAGAGCCTCGACCGTCGCGCGGGCCAGGGCGGGCTCCACCGGGCCCGGTGCATAACCGAGTCTACTGGCAGCCCTCTCCGAGGAAAAATACATCGGTATGCGTGCAAGCTTGACCTCATCCGCCTTCGCAAAACCCAGCCTGGCTGCCGACTCCGCCAGAGAATAAGGAATGCGGAGCCGCGGCCGCCCCCTGCCGGCGAGGTCGGCGATCACGGCGAAGAGCTCCTCGAGCGGGAGGTTGACCCCTCCGAGCAGGTAGCGCTGCCCGGGCTCTCCACGGTCGAGCGCGAGGGCATGGCCCCGTGCCACGTCGCGAACGTCGACGACGTTCAGACCCGTCGTGGCGACGAACGCCCTGATCCGACCGCGCGCGACACCGGCGATCATGCGCCCCGTCGGGGTCGGCTTCGAGTCTCCGTCGCCGACCGGGGCAGTCGGGTTCACGACGATCGCGCCGGCCTCGAGCGCCAGGCGCTCGGAGGCGAGCTTCGTGCGCTTGTACGGGACGCTCAGCTCCCAGGCGGGAGGCTCGTCGTCCTCCGTGGCGATCCGGCCCGGTACCGGCCCGCAGGTGCCGGCCGTGCTCGTGAAGACGAAGCGCCCGACCCCCTGGGCGCGCGCTGCCGCGAGCATCGTCCTCGTTCCCTCGACGTTGACGCGCTCGAACTCCGACTCGGGGGCGTCGTAGCTGTAGAGGGCAGCGACGTGAACGACCGCCTCGCAGCCCGCGAGCACGCGCACGAGGCCCGCGCGGTCGAGCAGGTCGATGCGCTCGTCGCGCACGTCTGCCCCCTGCTCGCGCAGCTCCCGGGCCACGTGGCCTCCGACGAAGCCCGTCGCGCCTGACACGTACACCTTCACGTCAGGCGCGGGCGGCCTTGAGGCGGCCGAGCGCCATCACCGGCCAGTACGTGCGATAGAGGTGGTAGTTGATGAGGAAGTGGCGCGGGAAGCCCGTGCCGGTGAAGTGCGGCTCGTCCCAGTCGCCGTCCTCGCGCTGGTGCCCCGCGAGCCACGCCGCCGCGCGCGAGGCGGCGTCCGAATGCGCCTCGCCCGCCGCAACGAGCCCGAGGAGAGCCCAGGCTGTCTGCGAGGCGGTCGCCTCACCGCGGCCGCGCCAACCTCGGCCCTCCTCGCCCACGTCGTAGGAACGGCAGTCCTCGCCGAAGCCTCCGTCCTCCTGCTGCACGGACTCGAGCCACGCGACGGCCCTCCGCACGGCCGGATGGGCCGCCTCCACCCCGGCCGCGGCCAGGGCCGGAAGCGCCGCTCCGGTGCCGTAGACGTAGTTCACGCCCCAGCGCCCGAACCAGGAGCCGTCAGCCTCCTGCTTCGCGAGGAGGTAGTCGACGCCGCGGCGCACGGCATCCTCGTAGCCGGGCTCACGAGCGAGCAGCTCGACCGCATGGCCGGTCACGTCGACACTCGGAGGGTCGATCACGGCTCCGAAGTCGAAGAAGGGGATCGAATAGAGCCAGTAGGCGTCGTTCTCGCGGTCGAAGGCGCCCCAGCCGCCGTTTCCGCACTGCATCGCCTCGAGCCAGCGGCAGGCGCGTGCGACCGCGGGGCGCCCGAGGTCGAGCTCGTTCAGGGCGAGGGCGACGACCGCAGCGTCGTCGACGTCGGGATAGAGGTCGTTGTCGTACTCGAAGGCCCAGCCGCCCGGCTCCACCCCCGGGAGTCGAACCGCCCAGTCCCCGCGTGCTCTGACCTCTTCTTCGAGCAGCCAGGCTCCGGCCTTCTCGAGCGCCGGCTCTTCGGCTGGAACCCCCGCGGCCCGCAGGGCGTAGAGCGCGAGGCAGGTGTCCCAGACGGGCGACTGGCACGCCTCGGGGCGCACACGCTCGCCGTCCTCGACCATGAACCGCTTCCAGCCGTCGATCCCCCGCCGCAGGTAGGGCGACTCGGGACCGTGGCCCCGGCAGGCGAAGGCGATGAGCGCCCAGACCCAGGGCGGCTGGATCCCGCCCCAGGAGCCGTCGAGCTCCTGCCGGTCGATCAGCCACCGCTCAGCGTAGGCGAGCGCGTGCTCCCGGCCGGGCTGGAGCGACCGGCCGTTGTACCAGCGCAGGAACGAGTCCGCGAGGTTCCAGGCGGTCCGGGGGCGCGGCGCGGGCCCGAGGTCGATCTCCCGGCAGAGCCGCTCTTCGGGCAGGCGGCGGACCGGCCGGTAGTGCATGACGATCGAGAGGGCTACCATGGTCTGCCGCGCCCAGCAGCCGAAGTCGTAGACGGAGAGCGGCAGCTCGGGCCGGAGCAGGACGAGCTCCGGCGGAATCGCCTGGATCTCCTCCCAGGGCCACAGATCGAAGAGCGCGAGCCAGATGCGGGTGAAGACGCGCGCAGCGCCGATGCCGCCCTGCTCCTCGATGAACCGGCGGGCGCCCGCGAGGCGCGGGTCGTCGGGGGAAAGGCCGGTCATGCGCAGGGCGGCGTACGACTCCACCGTGGCGGCGAGGTCGGGCTCGCCGCCCCAGTAGATCGCCCAGGTCCCGTCGGGCCGGCGCCGCTCGAGCAGCTCGTTGGCTGAGCGGCGAACCGTGTCATCG
>DASUJY010000059.1:0-39444 GCA_036279015.1 Gaiellaceae bacterium
CCCGCGTCGACGAAGGCCGCCTCGACGCCGCGGACCTGCCCGGCGGCATCGAGCGTGCGCTCGGTCACCTCGTCGAGGTCGAGCGACGAGGCGAGCTCCGCCGTCGGGACCTCCGGCCGCGCCGGGACGTCGCCGGCCACCGACGTGGCGAGCTCGCGCATCGTCTCCTGCATGCCGGCGGCGAGGCTCGCCACCGCCTCGGCCACCCGCTCGTCGGTCTCGGTGCGCGCTTTGCGCACGGCGAGGACCGCGGTCAGTGAGACCGCGAGGAGCAATCCCGCGAGCGCGCAGATGAGGACGAGCATGAGCACCGCCTGAGCTCGAAATGTAAAGCGACGTCCGGCGTACGCGATATACCGAGAACGGGGGTTTTCACGCGGGCGGGTGCCTGTTTGCGACGCCTGGGCGCATTCGCTACCATGCCGCGGTCGGCGGGAGCCTCGAGCTTCCCCGGCTTTCTGTCTGCATACGACCCGTACGAGGAGACCCGGTCTCAGAATGCCCACCGTCAATCAGCTGATTCGCAAGGGACGCAAGGACAAGCCGTCCAAGACGAAGACCCCTGCGCTCGCGGGAGCCCCGCAGAAGCGCGGCGTCTGCACGCGCGTGTCCACGACGACCCCGAAGAAGCCGAACTCGGCGCTGCGCAAGATCGCCCGCGTCCGCCTGACGAACGGCCAGGAGGTCGGCACCTACATCCCGGGCGAGGGCCACAACCTGCAGGAGCACTCCGTGGTGCTCGTGCGCGGCGGCCGCGTCAAGGACCTCCCGGGCTTCCGCTACAAGGTCGTGCGCGGCGCGCTCGACGCCTCGGGTGTCGGCGACCGCAAGCAGGCGCGTTCCCGCTACGGCGCGAAGAAGGGCTCGTAGTGCCGCGCCGCGCAGAGATCCAGCCGCGCCCGGTCATCTCCGACCCGGTCTACGACAGCCAGATCGTCACGCAGCTGATGAACCGCGTGATGCTCGACGGCAAGAAGTCGGTCGCCGAGAAGATCGTCTACGGCGCGCTCGAGAAGGTCGGCGAGAAGACGGGCCGCCCGCCGGTCGAGGTGCTGGAGCAGGCCGTGAAGACGGTCACGCCGGTGCTCGAGGTGAAGTCACGCCGCGTCGGCGGCGCGAACTACCAGGTTCCGGTCGAGGTGCCCCAGCGCCGCGGCCGCACGCTCGCGCTCCGCTGGCTCGTCACGTTCTCCCGCGACCGCCGCGAGAAGCACATGGTCGACAAGCTCGCCGGCGAGATCCTCGACGCGCTCGAGCAGCAGGGGAACGCGTACAAGCGCAAGGACGACATGTACAGGATGGCGCAGGCCAACAAGGCCTTCGCCCACTATCGCTGGTAGCGAAGGAAGAAGGCGAAAGAGACTTGGCAGTGACGGAGGCAAAGGTGGCGCTCGACCGCGTCCGCAACATCGGGATCATGGCCCACATCGACGCGGGCAAGACGACGACGACGGAGCGGATCCTCTACTACACCGGCCGCACCCACAAGATGGGCGAGGTGCACGAGGGCGCCGCGGTGATGGACTGGATGGCGCAGGAGCAGGAGCGCGGCATCACGATCACCTCAGCTGCGACGACGGCCTTCTGGCGCGATTTTCGTATCAACATTATCGATACGCCCGGGCACGTGGACTTTACGGTCGAGGTGGAGCGAAGCCTGCGCGTCCTCGACGGCGCGATCGCCGTCTTCGACTCCGTCGCCGGGGTGGAACCGCAGTCGGAGACCGTCTGGCGCCAGGCCGACCGCTACCGCGTACCGCGGATCGCGTTCATCAACAAGATGGACCGCGTCGGCGCGGACTACTTCGCCGCCGTGCAGTCCATGGTCGACCGCCTCGGGGCCCACCCGGTACCGATCCATCTCCCGATCGGGCAGGAGGAGCACTTCCGCGGTGTCGTCGACGTGATCGAGATGCTCGCGGTCGTCTGGGACGACGCGCTCGGCATGGAGCCGAAGACGATCGAGATCCCCGACGAGCTCCGGGAGCAGGCCGAGGAGTACCACCACCAGCTGCTCGACGCAGTCGCCGAGCAGGACGAGGAGCTGCTCGAGACGTATCTCCTCGACGAGACTTCGGTGACGCCGGAGATGATCCGCCGCGCGCTCCGCAAGGCGACGCTCGCGATCGCCGTCACTCCGGTTCTCTGCGGGTCCGCCTTCAAGAACAAGGGCGTGCAGCCGCTCCTCGACGCCGTCGTCGACTACCTGCCGAGCCCACTCGACGTCCCGCCTGTCCACGGCGTCGACCCGCGCACGGAGCACGAGCTCTCGCGCCGGCCGGAAGAAGGCGAGCCCTTCTCGGCGCTCGCCTTCAAGGTGATGAGCGACCCGTACGTCGGCAAGCTGACCTACTTCCGCGTCTACTCCGGGAAGATCAACGCCGGGGACCGCGTCCTCAACGTCACGACCGGGAAGACCGAGCGCATAGGCCGCCTGCTCCAGATGCACGCCAACCACCGCGAGGAGCGCGAGTCGATCGGCGCCGGCGAGATCGTCGCCGCCGTCGGCCTCAAGGCGACGACGACGGGCGACACGCTCTCGACCGAGACGGCGCCCATCCGGCTCGAGTCGATGACCTTTCCGGACCCGGTCATCTCGGTCGCGATCGAGCCGAAGACGAAGGCCGACCAGGACAAGCTGGCACAGGCGCTCTCACGCCTCTCGGAGGAGGATCCGACCTTCCGCGTCTTCACGGACGACGAGACCGGCCAGACGATCATCTCCGGGATGGGCGAGCTCCACCTCGAGATCATCGTCGACCGGCTCATGCGCGAGTTCAACGTCAACGCCAACGTGGGCCGGCCCCAGGTCGCCTACCGCGAGACGATCGACAAGGCCGTCGAGAAGATCGAGGGCCGCTTCGTCCGCCAGACCGGTGGCCGTGGCCAGTATGGCCACGTCGTCATCAACATGGAGCCCGCCGAGCCGGGCGAGGGCTACGAGTTCGCGGACAAGATCGTCGGCGGCAAGATCCCGCGCGAGTACATCCCCTCCGTCGACCTGGGCATCCAGGAGGCGATGGAGTCGGGCGTGCTCGCCGGCTTCCCCGTCGTCGACGTTCGCATCGAGCTCGTCGACGGCTCCTACCACGACGTCGACTCGAGCGAGATGGCCTTCAAGATCGCCGGCTCGATGGCGTTCAAGAACGCGATGCAGAGGGCGAAGCCGAAGATCCTCGAGCCGATCATGGCCGTCGAGGTCGTGACTCCCGAGGAGTATCTCGGCGACGTCATGGGAGATCTCAACTCACGCCGGGGCCGGGTCGAAGGGCTCGAGCCCCGCGGAAATGCGCAAGCGATTCGCGCCCGCGTCCCGCTTGCCACGATGTTCGGTTACGCGACCGATCTGCGGTCGACGACCCAGGGTCGCGCCACGTTCACGATGCAGTTCGACCGCTACGAGGAGGCGCCGCAGTCGATCGCGGGCGAGATCGTCTCCGCAGCGCAGGGCTCGTAGCAAAGGAGAAGACGGAGGACACATGGCAAAGCAGAAGTTCGAGCGTACGAAGCCGCACCTCAACGTCGGCACCATCGGTCACATCGACCACGGCAAGACGACGCTGACCGCGGCGATCACAAAGGTGCTCTCCGAGCAGGGGACGAACACGGCGGCGCGTGATTTCGCGTCGATCGACAACGCCCCCGAGGAGAAGGCCCGCGGCATCACGATCAACACGTCGCACGTCGAGTACGAGACGGCCAACCGCCACTACGCGCACGTCGACTGCCCGGGTCACGCCGACTACATCAAGAACATGATCACGGGCGCCGCCCAGATGGACGGCGCGATCCTCGTCGTCTCGGCCGCCGACGGCCCGATGCCGCAGACGCGCGAGCACATCCTGCTCGCCCGCCAGGTCGAGGTGCCGTACATCGTCGTCGCGCTGAACAAGGCCGACATGGTCGACGATCCCGAGCTGCTCGAGCTCGTCGAGCTCGAGGTCCGCGAGCTGCTCTCCCGCTACGAGTTCCCCGGCGACGACATCCCCGTCGTGACGGTCTCGGCGCTGAAGGCGCTCGAGGGCGACGGCGAGTGGACCGGGAAGATCCTCGAGCTGATGGAGGCCGTGGATTCCTACATCCCCGAGCCGCAGCGCGACGTCGACAAGCCCTTCCTCATGCCGATCGAGGACGTCTTCACGATCACGGGCCGCGGCACCGTCGTCACGGGCCGCGTCGAGCAGGGCATCGTCAAAGTGAACGACAACGTCGAGATCGTCGGCATCCAGGAGAAGACGCAGAACACAGTCGTGACCGGTGTCGAGATGTTCCAGAAGCTGCTCGACCAGGGTCAGGCCGGCGACAACATCGGCGCTCTCCTGCGCGGGATCAAGCGCGAGGAGGTCGAGCGCGGCCAGGTGCTCGCGAAGCCGGGCTCGATCACGCCGCACACGCACTTCAAGGCCGAGGTCTACGTCCTCTCGAAGGACGAGGGCGGGCGCCACACGCCGTTCTTCAACGGCTACCGGCCCCAGTTCTACTTCCGCACGACGGACGTGACGGGCTCGATCAAGCTCCCGGAGGGCCAGGAGATGGTCATGCCGGGCGACAACACGAACATGGAGATCGAGCTCATCCAGCCGGTCGCCATGGACCAGGGCCTGCGCTTCGCCGTCCGCGAGGGCGGGCGCACCGTCGGCGCCGGTGTCGTGACCGAGGTGATCAAGTAGCTCGATGGCACAGGCCAAGATCCGCATCCGCCTGAAGGCGTACGACCATCAGCAGCTCGACCGGTCTGCGGCGCAGATCGTCGAGACGGCGCAGCGGTCCGGTGCCACCGTCACCGGACCGGTGCCCCTGCCCACCGAGAACAACCGCTACACGGTGCTCCGCAGTCCCTTCAAGGACAAGGACTCCCGTGAGCACTTCGAGGTGCGCACGCACAAGCGCCTGATCGACATCCATTCGCCGACCCCGAAGACCGTCGACCAGCTGATGCGCCTCGACCTGCCGGCGGGCGTGGACATCGAGATCAAGCTGTGATGAAGGGGATCATCGGACGCAAGCTGGGCATGACGCAGGTCTTCGACGAGGAGACCGGCAAGCTCACGCCCGTGACGGTCATCCAGGCCGGGCCCTGCCCGGTCGTGGCCGTGCGCACCGCGGACGCGGACGGATACGACGCGGTCCAGCTCGCCTTCGACGAGGTGGCCGAATCGAAGCTCTCGAAGCCGAAGCTCGGCCATCTGAAGCGAAACGGAGTCGGCCCCCACCGCAAGCTCGTCGAGATCCGCGGTCAGCACGAGCTCGCCCCCGGCGAGACCATGACCGTCGAGTCGTTCGAGCCCGGGGAGAAGGTCAAGGTCTCGGGAATCTCGATCGGGAAGGGCTTCCAGGGCACGATCAAGCGTCATCGCTTCCACCGCGGCCCGGTGAGCCACGGCTCGCACAACATCCGCAAACCCGGCTCGATCGGCGCCTCCGCGACGCCGTCCCGCGTCTTCAAGGGCCAGAAGATGCCCGGGCAGATGGGGGCGAAGAAGGCAACCCAGGTCGGCCTCACCGTCGTCGATCGCGACCCGGAGCTGAACCTCCTGCTCGTCAAGGGCGCGGTGCCCGGCCACAAGAACGCGATCGTCGTCGTGAGAGAGGACGCGAGGTAGGCATGGCCGCTCCCAAGGCATCGCTTCTCGACGGCTCCGGCAAGAAGGCGAAGGACGTGACCCTCACGGCCGAGGTCTTCGGCGTCGACGTGAAGCCGCACCTCATCCACGAGGCAGTTCGCGCAGAAGGTGCTGCCGCGCGCGCCGGCACGCAGGCGGCGAAGACCCGCGGGCTCGTCTCGGGCGGCCGCGCCAAACCGTGGCGCCAGAAGGGCACGGGTCGCGCGCGCGCAGGGACGATCCGCGCGCCGCAATGGACCGGAGGCGGAGTCGCCTTCGCGCCGCAGCCGCGTAGCTATGCGCTCAAGGTGAACCGCAAGGCCCGCAAGGCGGCCCTGCGCGGCGCCCTCAGCCACCATGCGGGCGGTTCGACGCTCGGCGTCGTGGACGCTTCGACGTTCTCCGAGCCGTCCACGCGCGCCGCCGCGACGCTCGTCGGCGCCTGGGGCAAGGAGCTGCCGCTCGTCGTCGTCGCCCAGCCCGAGGAAGCTGCGCTCGCGAAGTCGTTCCGAAACCTCGACCGCGTCCTGGTGCTCGAGCCGTCCGAGCTCGAGGTCGGCGCGCTCGTCTGGGCCAACTCGGTGCTCGTGACGGAGTCCGCACTCGACCGCATCAAGGAGCTCGCGTCATGAGCCTCGACCCGAGGGAGATCCTCATCGCGCCCGTGGTCTCGGAGAAGAGCTACAGCCTGATCGAGGACAACAAGTACTCGTTCCGCGTGCACTCGCGCGCGCACAAGACGCAGATCCGCCAGGCCGTCGAGGAGCTCTTCGACGTCAAGGTCGAGAGCGTGAACGTCGTCAAGGTGCAGCCGAAGCCGAAGCGGCGCGGCTACCACAAGGGGACGAAGCCAGGCTGGAAGAAGGCGATCGTCCAGCTCCGCGCCGGCGACAGCATCGAGATCTTCGAAGGGGCGGCCGTCTAATGGCCCTCCGCAAGTACAAGCCGACTTCGCCGGGCCGGCGCTTCCGCTCGGTCTCGGCGTTCGAGGAGGTCACGAAGACGACCCCCGAGAAGAGCCTGCTCGAGCCCGGCAAGCGCACCGGCGGACGCAACAACCAGGGCCGGCTGACGACACGCCATCAGGGCGGAGGTCACAAGCGCCGCTATCGCAAGATCGACTTCAAGCGGACGAAGGACGGCGTGCCCGCCCGCGTGGCCGCGATCGAGTACGACCCGAACCGCTCCGCGCGCATCGCGCTCCTCCATTACGCCGATGGCGCCAAGGCCTACATCCTCGCCCCGGCGGGCGTGCGGGTCGGGCAGGCGATCGAGTCGGGGGCGACGGCCGACATCCGGCCGGGCAACGCGCTGCCCCTCGAGCGGATCCCGACCGGAACCGTCGTTCACAACGTCGAGCTCAAGCCCGGCAAGGGCGGGCAGATGGCCCGCAGCGCGGGCTCGGGCATCCAGCTCGTCGCCAAGGACGATGGCTTCGCCGTTCTTCGGCTACCCTCGGGAGAGATGCGGCGCGTGCCGCTCTCCTGCCGGGCGACGGTCGGGCAGGTCGGCAACGTCGATCACGAGAACATCTCGAGCGGCAAGGCGGGACGGAGCCGCTGGCTCGGCAAGCGTCCCACCGTGCGCGGCTCGGCCATGAACCCCGTCGACCACCCGCACGGGGGCGGCGAGGGCAAGTCCAAGGGCGGCCGTCATCCGGTCACCCCGTGGGGCGTTCCGACGCTCGGGAAGCGCACCCGCCGCAAGCACAAGGAATCCGACAAGTTGATCGTCCGCGGCCGCCGCCGCGGCAAGGAAAGGCGCTAGTGAGTAGATCCAGCAAGAAGGGGCCCTTCGTCGAGGAGAGCCTCATGCAGAAGATCCAGCAGCTGAACGCCTCGGGCGACAAGCGCGTCGTCCGCACCTGGTCCCGCACCTCGACGATCTTCCCCGAGATGGTCGGGCACACGATCGCGGTCCACGACGGCCGCAAGCACGTGCCCGTCTTCGTCACGGAGTCGATGGTCGGGCACAAGCTCGGCGAGTTCGCCCCCACCCGGATCTTCCGCGGGCATTCGGGCGACCGCCGGACGGAGGTCAAGCGCACCTGATGGCAGCGCTGGAAGAGACCCGCACCTCAGTGCGCGCCGAGGCGCGCTACGTGCGCACGGCGCCGCGCAAGGCGCAGCTCGTCGCTGCCGAGATCCGCGGCCGGCCGGTGCCCGAGGCCCGCACGATTCTCGCGTTCATGACGCGAGACGCTGCGCGCGACGTCGAGAAGGTGCTCTCCTCTGCCGTTGCGAACGCGGAGGCGAACCACGGCCTCGACGGCGACGAGCTCTACGTCCTGGCTGCGACAGTGGGCGCCGGCCCGACGCTCAAGCGCTGGCGTGCGCGGGCGCGAGGCCGGGTCGCGCGGATCAAGAAGCGCACCTGCCACATCGTCGTCGAGCTCGCCCTCCCGGACGAGCAGGTCGTTCCCGAGCCCGTCCGCCGGCCCGCGCCGGCAGCCGCTCCGGCTCCTGAGCCGGAGGCTCCGGAGGCGGAGGAGAAGCCGAAGCGGACGCCGCGCAAGAAGGCCTCGGAAACTTCGACGCGTAGCGTTGAGGCCGCGACAGAGAAGCCAAAGCCGAAGCGCGCGACGCGCAAGAAGGCCGAGACGGTCGAGCCCGCCAAGTCGAGGGCGAAGAAGTCGACCGAGGATGAGCCGAAAGCAGCCACGACGAGGGAGAAGCCCTCCGGGTCGACGTCGAAGACGTCGAGCCGGAAGCCCAAGAAAACCGAGGAGAGCGAGAGCTAGTGGGACAGAAGGTCCATCCAGGCGGCCTGCGGGTCGGCGTCATCCACGAGTGGAAGTCGAACTGGTACACGGGCGCGAAGGAGTTCCCGGCGTACCTGATCGAGGACGTGAAGATCCGCGACCACATCCGCGGCAAGCTCGGTCATGCCGGGCTGGGCGACATCCTCATCAAGAAGGACAAGCAGCGGATCACCATCGACATCTTCACCGCGCGCCCCGGCATCGTGATCGGTAAGTCCGGGGCCGAGGTCGACGCACTGCGCCGCGAGGTGCACGCGATGACGCACAAGAACGTCCACATCAACATCAACGAGATCAAGCGGCCCGAGCTCGATGCGAAGCTCGTCGCGCAGTCGATCGCCGAGCAGCTCGAGAACCGGGTCAGCTTCCGGCGGGCGATGAAGCGCTCGCTCGCCTCCGCGATCCGCTCCGGCGCCCAGGGCGTCAAGATCACCTGCGGCGGCCGGCTCGGGGGCGCCGAGATGTCACGCTCGGAGACGTACTCCGAGGGACGTGTTCCGCTGCACACGCTGCGCGCCGACATCGACTACGGCTTCGCCGAGGCGAAGACGACCTTCGGCCGCATCGGCGTCAAGGTCTGGATCAACAAGGGCGAGATCATGCCGGAGGGTTTCGAAACGGGACGCGACGGCGGCCCGTCCGGTCGCCTCGGCGAGCAGGACCAGGCCCGCCGCCGCGGCGGGCGCCGGCCCGAGGGCCTCGGCGAGGGTCAGCAGGCCGGTCGCCGGCGGAGCCCCGACCGCGAGGGCCTCGGCCCGGTGCGCCAGCGCCGCCGCTCCGGGGAGCGCTCCGGCGGCAGGCGCGGTCAGCGCGTGGAGCAGCCGCGCACCGACGAGCAGGGCGTCTCGGCCGAGGGCCGCGAGCAACCCGCCGTCGAGCCCGAGGTCGAGACGGTGCCGGCTCCCGTCGAGGATGCGCCGGACACGACGACGCAGAAGCAGCAGACAGAGGATCCCACGAAGCTCGAGAAGTCGGGCGACGAGGGAGGTGACGCCTGATGCTGATGCCGCGCAAGACCAAGTTCCGCAAGCAGCAGCGTGGGCGCCGTCGCGGCTTCGCGAAGGGTCAGCAGCAGGTGCACTTCGGCGACTTCGGCCTGAAGTCGCTCGACGCCGGCTGGGTCACCAACCGCCAGATCGAGGCGGCTCGTATCGCGATGACGCGCCACATCAAGCGCGGCGGCAAGGTCTGGATCAACGTCTTCCCCGACAAGCCGGTGACGCAGAAGCCCGCCGAGACGAGGATGGGCTCCGGCAAGGGCTCGCCCGAGCACTGGGTGGCAGTGATCAAGCCGGGCCGCGTCATGTTCGAGCTCGCCGGAGTCTCCGAGCCCCTCGCCCGCGAGGCCATGCGTCTCGCCGGGATGAAGCTGCCTGTCAAGACGAAGTTCGTAAAACGGGAGGCTGATCTCTTTGAGGGCTAGAGAGCTACGGGAGCTGTCGGACGATGAGCTCGACCGGCGGCTCGCGGACAGCCGCGAGAACCTGTTCAACCTGCGCTTCCAGATGGCGACCGGCGCGCTCGAGAACACCGCGCGCATTGGCATCGCGAAGCGCGAGATCGCCCGGATCCTGACCGTTCAGTCCGAGCGCCACTCGACTTTGGAGAGAAGGTAGATGGCAAGACCGAGGAAGAAGACAGAAGAGCAGCCGCAGGAGCCCGAGGCCGTCGAGGAGACCCCTCAGGCGGAGGCGGAGGCACCGGCCGAGGAGAAGCCGAAGAAGCGCGCTCCTCGTAAGAAGAAGGAGGAGCCCGTCGCCGAGGAGCCGGTGGCCGAAGAGCCGGTGGCCGAAGAGCCGGTGGCCGAAGAGCCGGTGGCCGAGGAGCCGGTGGCCGAGGAGCCGGTGGCCGAGGAGCCGGTGGCCGAGGAGCCGGTGGCCGAAGAGCCGGTGGCCGAAGAGCCTCTGGCCGAAGAGCCTCTGGCCGAGGAGCCGGTGGCCGAGATCGAAGATTCGACGCGTAGCGTTGAGGAGCCCGCCGCCGAGGCCGAAGCTCCCGCCGAGGACGCCCCTGCCGTCGTGGAGGAGGCGCCCGCCGAGGAGCCTGCCGCCGAGGCAGAAGCACCTGCCGAGGAGGAGCCCGTGGCTGAGGCCGAGGCTTCCGCCGGGGACGAGCCTCCCGCAGAGGCGCCGGCGGAGCCGGTCGCCCGCCCGAAGAAGAAGCGTCTTCCGCGCTCGCAGCGCCGGCAGCGCACGAAGCCGAAGCGGGAGCGGCCGAAGACCCGGGCGCCGATCGTCCGGCTGCCGAAGCCCGAGCACGCGCGCGGGGGGCGGAAGGAGCGCCGCGGCGTCGTCGTCTCGAGCGAGATGGACAAGACGATCGTCGTCCGCGTCGACACGCTCAAGCCGCACCCGGTCTACAAGAAGGTCGTGCGCCGGTCGCGCAAGTTCCACGCGCACGACGAGACGAACGTCGCAAAGGCCGGCGACGTCGTCCGGATCGTCGAGACGCGGCCGCTCTCCAAGACGAAGTCCTGGCGCCTCGCCGAGGTGCTCGAGGAGGCGAAGTAGGAGCAGTGGTCCAGCAGGAAACACGCCTCCGCGTCGCCGACAACACTGGCGCCCGTGAGCTCCTCTGCATTCGCGTCATGGGTGGCTCCAAGCGCCGCTATGCCCGCGTGGGCGACGTCATCGTCGGCACCGTCAAGACGGCCACGCCACAGGGCACGATCAAGAAGGGCGAGGTCGTCCGCGCGGTCGTCGTGCGCACGAAGAAGCCCTTCGGGCGCGACGACGGCACGTCGATTGCCTTCGACGAGAACGCGGCGGTCATCATCGACACGGCGAACAACCCGCGCGGCACCCGCATCTTCGGGCCGGTGGCCCGCGAGCTGCGCGAGAAGAACTTCATGAAGATCGTTTCCCTAGCTCCAGAGGTGCTTTGAAGTGGCAAGCGCAATGAAGATCCGCAAGGGCGACCTCGTGCAGGTGCTCTCCGGCAAGGACCGTGGCAAGCAGGGCCGCGTGATCGAGGCCGATCCCGCCAAGCGGCGCGTGATCGTCGAGAACCTGAACCTCGTCAAGCGCCACCGCAAGCCGCGCCCGATGAAGGACTCGAGCCGCATGGGGCAGACGCAGATCCAGCCGGGCGGCGTCATCGACCTGGCCGCTCCGCTCGCGGTCTCAAAGGTGATGATCGTCTGTCCGACCTGCAACCGCGCCTCGCGCGTCGGCTACGAGTTCCGCGAGGACGAGAAAGGGCGCCGCACGAAGGTGCGCGTCTGCAAACGCGAGGGCTGCGGGGAGGTGCTCGACCGGTAATGCCCAAGGCAAGGAAGAAGCCCGCCGACGGCAACGGATATTCCCCGCGCCTCAAGGACCGCTTCGACGCGGAGATTCGCGACCGCCTCAAGGAGCAGTTCGGCTACGGCTCGGTGATGAAGGTGCCCCAGATCGAGAAGATCACGGTCAACATGGGCGTCGGCGACGCGAAGGTGAACGCGCGCGCGCTCGACAAGGCGATCGACGAGCTCACGATCATCGCCGGGCAGCGGGCGCAGATCACGCGCGCGAGGAAGTCGATCGCCGGCTTCAAGATCCGCGAGGGCATGCCGATCGGCACCAAGGTGACGCTGCGTGGCGCCCGCATGTGGGAGTTCCTCGACCGGCTCGTCTCGATCGCGCTGCCGCGCATCCGGGACTTCCGCGGGCTCTCGCCGGCGAGCTTCGACGGCCGCGGCAACTACTCGCTCGGCGTCCGGGAGCAGATCATCTTCCCGGAGATCGACTACGACGACGTCGAGACCGTCCGCGGCCTCGACGTCACCATCACGACCTCGGCGGACACGGACGAGGAGGCCTTCGCGCTCCTGCGCGAGCTCGGCATGCCGTTCCGCGCCGAGGCCTAAGGAAAGTGGGAGGAAGAGCTTGGCGAAGAAGAGTTTGATCGCAAAGGCAGGACGGCCGCAGAAGTACAAGTCGCGGGAATACACGCGCTGCAACCGTTGCGGGCGGCCCCGCGCCGTCTACCGCAAGTTCGGCCTCTGCCGGATCTGCCTGCGCGAGCTCGCCCACGAGGGCGTCATTCCCGGCATGACGAAATCGAGCTGGTAGGAGGACGAGTGCTCACCGATCCAGTCGCAGACATGCTCGCCCGCGTAAAGAACGCGAACAAGGCGCTGCACGACACCGTCGAGATGCCTGCTTCGGGCATGAAGGCGGAGATCGCGCGCCTGCTTCGCGACGAGGGGTACATCAAGGACTACCGCATCGAGAAGGGTGAGTCGTTCGATACCTTGGTGGTCGAGCTCAAGTTCGGGCCCAAGCGGGAGCGGATCATCACCGATCTCAAGCGGGTCTCGAAGCCGGGTCGCCGCGTCTACGCCACGAAGGACCGCCTGCCGCGCGTCCTCGGCGGGATGGGCACGGCGATCATGTCCACCTCGAAGGGCCTCGTCACGAGCCGGACGGCGCAGGAGCTCGGCGTCGGCGGCGAAGTCGTCTGTTTTATCTGGTGAAAAGTCTGGCGACTTTTCACCACAGGAGAAGCAATGAGTCGTATCGGTAAAAGTCCAATTCCTCTTCCGGCAGGCGTAAGCGTGTCAATCTCTCCTGGGCGCGTGATGGTGAACGGACCACTCGGGGAGCTCTCGCAGCAGGTCCCGCAGCGGATGACGGTCGAGCAGGGGGACGGCGAGCTCGTGGTGAAGCGCCCCACCGAACGCGGTGAGGACAGGGCGCTCCACGGGCTGACGCGCTCGCTCGTCGCCAACATGGTCGAGGGCGTCACCAAGGGCTTCACGAAGACTCTCGAGATCCAGGGCGTCGGCTACCGCGCTTCGATGCGGGGGACCGACCTCGAGCTGAACGTCGGCTACTCGCACCCCGTCGTCAAGAAGCCGCCGCAGGGGATCACGTTCGAGGTTCCCGCCGTCACGCAGGTGGTCGTCAAGGGAATCGACAAGCAGAAGGTCGGCCAGGTGGCCGCGGAGATCAGGGCCGTGCGCCCGCCCGAGCCCTACAAGGGCAAGGGCATCCGCTACGAAGGCGAGTACGTGCGCCGCAAGGTCGGGAAGCGAGCCTAGATGGCGGCCACGTTGACCACCCGCGAAGCGCGCCTGCGGCGCCACAAGCGCGTTCGCCGGAAGATCTTCGGCACCGCCGAGCGGCCCCGGCTCGTCGTCTTCCGCTCGAATCGCGGCATCGCCGCGCAGCTCGTCGACGATGTCGAGGCGAAGACCCTCGCCGCCGCCGGTCACGGCGACCTCAAGAAGACCTTCAAGGGCTCGAAGACCGAACAGGCCGCCGAGGTCGGCAAGCTTCTCGCGGCCGCGGCGAAGAAGGCCGGCATCGAGTCGGTCGTCTTCGATCGCGGTGGCTACCTGTACCACGGTCGCGTCAAGGCGCTCGCAGACAGCGCGCGCGAAGGAGGACTGAAGTTTTGAGCAGTGTCGAACGCCAGGCAGAGCGCAACCTCGAGTACGAATCGCGCGAGCTCAAGGAGCGCGTGGTCGAGATCAACCGGGTCGCGAAGGTCGTCAAGGGCGGCCGCCGCTTCTCGTTCACGGCGCTCGTCGTGATCGGCGACGAGGTCGACCGCGTCGGGGTCGGTTACGGGAAGGCGCGTGAGGTTCCGCTCGCCATCTCGAAGGCCGTCGACGACGCCAAGAAGAATCTCTTCCAGGTGCCGAAGAGCGGCACGACGATCACGCACGAGATCCTCGGGCGCGCCGACGCCGCTCGCGTCCTCCTCCGCCCCGCGAGCGAGGGCACCGGCGTCATCGCCGGCGGCGGTGTGCGTGCCGTGCTTGAACTGGCCGGCATCCGGGACATCCTGGCGAAGAGCCTGGGCAACCCGAATCCGATCAACCTGCTCAAGGCGACCGTGAACGGCCTCCAGAGCCTGCGCCGCCCCGAAGAGGTTGCGCGGATCCGCGGCAAGGCGGTGCACGAAGTCCTGTTCCCGAGAAAGAAGACCGAGGAGCCCGAGGTGGCTCCGGAACCGACCGAGGCAACCGATGGCCAAGCTGAAGATCACTCAAACACGTAGTCAGATCGGCCAAACGCAGAGGCATCGTGGCACGCTTCGCGCGCTCGGTCTCGGCCGAATCGGACGCTCCGTCGAGCGGGAAGAGACCCCTGAGACGCTCGGTATGCTGAGAAAGGTCCGCCACCTCGTCCGGGTCGAGGAAGCCTGATGCCTCGAGAAGAGCTCAACCTCTCCACCTTGAAGCCTGCACAGGAGCGCAAGGCCCGCAAGCGCGTGGGCCGAGGGCTCGGCTCGGGCAAGGGTCGCTACTCCGGCCGCGGCATCAAGGGCCAGAAGGCGCGCTCCGGCTCCCACAACATGCGCCCGGGCTTCGAGGGCGGCCAGATGCCGATCTACATGCGGCTCGGCAAGCAGCGCGGCCCATATTCGAAGGACGCGATGCCGGTCGGCCCGCACCGCACGCACACGGCGGCCGTCAACCTGCGCGACCTCGACCGGGTCTTCGACGACGGCGCCGAAGTCTCGCTCGAAGCGCTCGTCGAGAAGGGGATCCTCAAGAACACGCGCACCGACGTGAAGATCCTCGGCCAGGGCGACGTGAAGAAGAAGCTGACGGTGACTGCCCACGCGTTCTCGGCCTCTGCCCGGGAGAAGATCGAGGCAGCCGGCGGGACTGCGAACGCGCTCCGGGAGCCGGTCGAGAAGAAGCGCAAGACGCGCAGGGCCAAGCCGGCGGCCGAGGCAGCCGAGCCGGCGGAGGAGACCGACGCCGCCGAGCAGAAGGAGGAGGCTGAGCCTTCGGCCGAATCCGAACAGGATTCGGCCGAATAATGCTTTCCTGGTTGACAAATGCCTGGCGCGTCCCGGAGCTCCGCCACCGGGTGCTCTTCACGGCCATGATCCTCGCCCTGTACCGGCTGGGGAGCTGGATCCCCGTGCCGGGCGTCAACTCGGACGCGATCGACCAGTACTTCTCGGGCCAGGGCGGGACGATCCTCGGCCTCCTGAACATCTTCTCGGGCGGCGCGCTCGGGCAGTTCGCGCTCTTCGCGCTCGGGATCATGCCCTACGTGACCGCCTCGATCATCCTCCAGCTGATGACGGTCGTGATCCCGCGCCTCGAGCAGCTCCAGAAGGAGGGCGAGGCCGGCTACGCGAAGATCAACCAGTACACGCGCTACCTGACGGTGGTGCTCGCCGCGCTCCAGGCGGCGGGGTACTCGTACCTCTTCAACCGCCAGGTCCCCGACTTCGAGTTGAACTCGGGCCGCTTCGTCCTCATCGTCGTCTCGCTCACCGCTGCGACGACGCTCCTCATGTGGATGGGCGAGCTAATCACGAAGCGCGGCATCGGGAACGGCATCTCGCTTCTGATCTTCGCCTCGATCCTCTCCAGCCTGCCCGCCGGAATCCGTGCGTGGTACGAGGGCGGTCCCTACGAGCGGGTCATGTTCCCGGTTATCGCGCTCGCCATCATCGTGGCAGTCGTCTTCGTCCAGGAGGGCCAGCGGAGAATCCCGATCCAGTACGCGAAGCGCATGGTCGGGCGCCGGATGACCTCCGGCGGCTCGACCTACATGCCCCTCCGCGTCAACATGGCGGGCGTCATCCCGATCATCTTCGCCGCGGCGATCATGGCGTTCCCGCCCACGGTCGCGCAGTTCTTCCCCGAGACCCAGAGCTTCATCAACGACCACTTCCTGCCCACGGACTGGACGTATCTCATCCTGCAGGCATTCCTGATCGTGATCTTCACGTACTTCTACACGGCGGTGCAGTTCAATCCCGTCGACCAGGCCGACAACCTGCGCAAATACGGCGGCTACATCCCAGGCATCCGTCCCGGCCCGCCGACGGCGCAGTACCTCGACCGCGTGCTGACTCGGCTGACCCTGCCCGGCTCGCTCTACCTCGCGCTCGTGGCGACGCTGCCGACGCTCTTCATCCGCTACGGGGGATTCTCCCAGTCGACCTCACGAGCACTCGGCGGCACGTCGATCCTGATCGTGGTGGGCGTCGCGCTCGACACCATGCGCCAGATGGAGTCGCAGATGATGATGCGCCACTACGAAGGGTTCTTGAAGTAACCCGCGGCCGATGGCTCTCGACATCGTCATCCTCGGCCCTCCCGGGGCCGGCAAGGGCACCCAGGCGAAGCGCATCTCGATCGACGCGGGTATCCCACACATCGCGACCGGCGACATGCTCCGGGAGGCGATCGCCGGCGAGACCGAGATGGGCGTCCGGATCAAGTCGATCTACGACGCGGGCGACCTCGTCCCCGACGATCTCATGATCGAGCTGATCCGGGAGCGCCTGGGCGCGTCGGACACCTCCGACGGCTTCATCCTCGACGGCTTTCCGCGCACGGTCGCCCAGGCCGACGCGCTCGACCGCATGCTGGAGGAGATCGACCGCGAGCTCCTCGCCGTTCTCTACTTCCAGGTTCCGGACGAGCTCGCAGTCGAGCGCCTGCACGTGCGCGTCCTCCAGGAAGGGCGCACGGACGACACGCCCGACATCATCAGGCACCGGCTCGAGGTGTTCCACGCTCAGACCGAGCCCGTCGTCGAGTACTACCGCTCGAAGGGGGTCCTGGTCGGGATCCATGCGGAGCGGCCGATCGACGCCGTCTTCGCCGAGGTGCAGGAAGTTCTCGAGACGGCGTCCACCCGCCGATGATCGAGCGCAAGTCGAACGCCGAGATCGAGACGATGGCGCGCGCCGGCCGGGTCGTCGCCGAGACGCTCGCGCTGCTCGGCGAGGGGATCCGGGCGGGGCTGACGACGCGCGACCTCGACGAGCTCGCCGAGGAGCACATCCGCTCCCAGGGCGGCGAGCCGACGTTCAAGGGCTACCGCGGCTTTCCGGCGTCGATCTGCACGTCGCCGAACTCGATGGTGGTGCACGGCATCCCGGGTTCCTACCGGATCGAGGACGGCGATCTCCTCTCGGTGGACGTGGGCGTGACCCTCGACGGGTTCGTCGCGGACTCCGCCTACACGTTCGCCGTCGGCGAAGTGCCCGAGGGCGCCCAGCGGCTGCTGGAGGCGGGCCAGGCCGCGCTCGAGGCCGGGATCGCGGAGGCGCGCGCGGGCCACCGGATCGGCGACATCTCGGCGGCCGTGCAACGCACGACCGAGGAGGCCGGCTTCTCCGTCGTCCGCGAGCTCGTCGGCCACGGGGTCGGCCGCGACATGCACGAGGAGCCGCAGATTCCCAACTTCGGCGAGCCGGGTCGCGGGCCGCTGCTCCAACCGGGGATGACGCTCGCGATCGAGCCGATGATCACCGCCGGCGGGGCCGGCGTCTACACCGCGGAGGACCGCTGGTCGATCTACACGCGGGACGACTCGCTCGCGTGCCACTTCGAACACACCGTCGCGGTCACGGACAACGGGCCGCGCATCCTGACGGCGGCGCACGTCAGGGTTTAAGAGTCCGAAACAAAATGAGCACATTGCCCAGCGCACCTCGGCGACGAAGGCCCATTCTGTTACGACCTCTGAAAACCCTTCTGCTACCATGGAACGTCGCGGCCGGGCCGTGTCTTGCCGTGGCTTGCCGCACCTTCTCATGAAAGTCAGAGCATCCGTGAAACCCATGTGTGACCGCTGCCGCGTGATCAAGCGGCACGGCAAGGTGCTGGTCATCTGTACCAACCCGCGACACAAGCAAAGGCAGGGGTAGTTGGCACGAATTGCAGGAGTTAATCTGCCGCGCGAGAAGCGGCTCGAGGTCGGCCTCACGTACATCTACGGGATCGGTCCCGCGACCGCGCGCAAGGTCTGCGCCGAGCTCGGGCTCTCGGCGGACGAGAAGGTCCGCGATCTGACCGATCCGGAGATCACGAAGCTTCGCAACTACATCGACGGCAATCTCCAGGTCGAGGGCGACCTTCGCCGCGAGCGCTCCCAGGCGATCAAGCGGCTCCAGGAGATCGGTGCCTACCGCGGCGTGCGCCATCGGCGCGGCCTGCCCGTGAACGGGCAGCGCACGAAGACGAACGCGCGCACCCGCAAGGGGCCGAAGAAGACAGTGGGGCGGGGCAAGAAGGCTCCGAGCAAGACCTAGTTCATGGCGCCTCCTCGTAGACAGGCCACGAAGGGCCGCGCGCGCCGTCGCGTCAAGAAGAACATCGCCATCGGCCAGGCGCACATCAAGACCTCCTTCAACAACACGATCGTCACGCTGACCGACAAGGACGGCAACGTGATCGCGTGGGAGAGCGCCGGCTCGGCGGGCTTCAAGGGCTCGCGCAAGTCGACGCCGTTCGCCGCCCAGGTGACGGCCGACTCCTGTGCCAAGAAGGGCATGGAGCACGGCCTCCAGAAGGTGGAGGTCTTCGTCAAGGGACCCGGCTCGGGCCGGGAGACGGCGATCCGCTCCCTCCAGGCTGCGGGCCTCGAGATCCTCGGCGTCCGCGACGTCTCGCCGCAGGCACATAACGGCGTTCGCCCGAAGAAGAGGCGCAGGGTCTGATGGCGCGAAGCCTCGATCCCAAGTGCAAGCAGTGCCGCCGCGAGGGCATGAAGCTCTTTCTGAAGGGCGAGCGCTGCCTGACCGAGAAGTGCGCCGTCGAGCGCCGGAGCTATCCGCCGGGCGAGCACGGCCGCGGCCGCATCAAGCAGTCGGAGTACCTCCTCCAGCTGCGCGAGAAGCAGAAGGCGCGCCGCTACTACGGCATCCTCGAGAAGCAGTTCCGCAACTACTACGAGAAGGCGGCCAAGGCTCAGGGCATCACGGGGGAGGCGCTCCTGCGCATGCTGGAGACGCGCCTCGACAACGTCGTCTACCGGCTCGGCTTCGCCGCCTCGCGCGCCCAGGCGCGCCAGATCATCCGGCACGGCCACTTCCAGGTGAACGGCCGCCGCGTCAACATCCCGAGCTTCCAGGTGAAGCCGAACGACGTCATCTCCCTGAAGCCGGGCAGCCCGGTCGAGCAGGTCGTCCGCGACGCGACCGACCTGACCGCGTCCGTCGCCTCGTGGCTCCAGGCCGACCACGACAACCTCACCGGCAAGGTCCTCAAGCTGCCGGAGCGGGCGGACATCGACACGCCCGTCCAGGAGCAGCTCATCGTCGAGCTCTACTCGAAGTAACCCGCGAAGCAAAGGACAGCATGGCTACACGAACTTCTCTCATGGAATTCCAGGTGCCGAAGATCACGCACGAGGAGGTGAACGAAGACCGCGGCGTCTTCGTCATCGAGCCCCTCGATCGCGGCTTCGGCTACACGTTCGGCAACTCGCTGCGCCGCGTGCTCCTCTCGTCGCTCGAGGGCGCCGCGGTCACCTCGGTGAAGATCGAGGGCGTCGCGCACGAGTTCACGACGCTCAAGGGCGTCCGCGAGGACGTGACCGACATCATCCTCAACCTCAAGAACCTCATCTGCCGGCTCCACGGCGACTCGCCCGAGATCGAGGTGCGCCTCGACAAGAAGGGCCCCGGCTCCGTCACCGCCGCCGACATCGAGGCGCCTGCCGACCTCGAGATCCTGAACCCCGACCTCGAGGTTGCGAACCTCTCCGACAAGGGGCGGCTCGAGATCACGCTCACGATCGGCCGCGGCCGCGGGTACGTGCCAGCCGAGCTGAACCGCGGGCCGGAGCACACGATCGGCGTCATCCCGGTCGACTCCATCTTCTCGCCGGTGCGGCGCGTCTCGTACGAGGTCGAGGCGGCCCGCGTCGGGCAGCGCACCGACTACGACAAGCTCACCCTCGACGTGACGACCGACGGCTCGCTCGCCCCTCGCGACGCGATCGGCCAAGGCGCCGAGATCCTCATCCGCCAGCTCGCCATCTTCACCGACCTCGAGCGCATCGAGGGCTTCGGCGAGGCCGGCGCGGAGGAGGTCGGGATCGAGGCCCCGCAGGCGCACGGGATGGAGAACTTCCCCATCGAGGAGCTCGAGCTCGGCGTGCGGAGCTACAACTGCCTGAAGCGCGTCGGGATCGAGACGATCGGCGATCTCGTCACGAAGAGCGAGAGCGAGCTCGCCGCGATCCCCAACTTCGGCAAGAAGTCGATCGAGGAAGTCCGCGAGACGCTCCAGGCTCACGGGCTCACCCTGCGAGACGAATAGGGGCGACCGTGCGGCACCACAAGTCGGGAAGGAAGCTCGGCCGCGACGCGGCGCACAGGAAGGCGCTCTACGCCAACCTCGCCTCGGCGCTCATCGAGCACGGGCGCATCAAGACGACCGAGGCCAAGGCGAAGGAAGTGCGCCCGATCGTCGAGGAGATGATCACGCTCGGCAAGCGCGGCGACGTCGCTGCCCGCCGGCAGGCCGTCGCGTTCCTGCGCTCGAAGGAGATCGCGCACATCCTCTTCGCCGAGGTGGCGCCGCGCTTCGCGGAGCGGCCCGGCGGCTACACCCGCATCGTGAAGATCGGGCCGCGCCAGGGAGACGCGGCCCTGATAGTCTATTTCGAGCTCGTCGACTACGTGCCGCGAGCCGCGGGCGTGCCCGCCGCCGCGGCGGCCGCGACGGCGAGCTAGCTCAGGCGCTCCGCACGGCTCAAGAAGAGGCCGTCAGCGTGCCGAAGACTGCGACGGCGAGGGCGTCCGCCATCTGCTCGAGCATCTCGAGGTCGACGTTGCCGATCGTGTCGCAGGCGCGGTGGTAGCAGTTGTCGTGCGGCTGCCCGTCGGGCGCAGGCTCGTCGGCTCCCGTGTAGAGGCCTCCGATCGGGATGCCCGCTTCCTGGAACGGCGCGTGGTCGGATCGTCCTTCGAGGTCGACCGGCACCGGCTCGAGCCCCTCGCCGCGCAGGGCTTCGCTGAGCGCGCCCTGGATCGTGCCGTCGCCTTCGTAGACGTAGGGCTCCGGATTCGGGGAGCCGACCATGTCGATGTTGACGACGGAGGCGACGTCGTCGATCGGGTTGTCGAGGCTCGACACGTACTCCCTGGAGCCGAACTCCCCGGCCTCTTCGCCCGCCCAGAAGGCGAAGCGCACCGGCTCCTTTGGCCGCAAGCCGAGCTTCCGCGCCTGCACGGCGAGCTCGAGCAGCGTCGCGACGCCTGAGCCGTTGTCGTTGATTCCCGGCCCGCTCTCGATCGAGTCGAGGTGCGCGCCCAGGAGAAGCGGCGCTTCCTTCGTTTCGCCGGGCAGGTCTGCGAGCACATTTGCAGCTTCGGTCTGGCCCACCTCGATGCTCGTGTGCACGCGCATCCGGACGGGCCCGGCCTCCGCCTGCCGGGCAAGCTGCTCACCGAGCTCGTTCGCGAGCGAGAGCGCCGGCACCGCGACGGGCCGGAGGAGCGTCGCCTCGATCGGGCCTTCGTGCCCGGGCGATCCGTCGTTGAAGACGATGACCGCAGCGGCTCCGGCCGAGACAGCATTTCGCACCTTGTCGAAGAAGAAGCAGCCCCCGCGCCGGATGAGCGCGATCGACCCGGTGTCGAAGCCGTCGAAGTCCGAGGGCTCGCAGCCGCTCGTCTCGGAGTCGGCGTCGACCGCCTCGAGGGAAGCCTCGACCTCGCGGCTGCCGGAGTAGCGGAGGGAGACCACGTCGTCGGGGTAGGAGTAGGTGATCGGGTCCGGGGAGACACGGGCGAGCTCGGGAGGGGCGAGCTCGTGCGAGTCCATGTAGCGAACGCGCTGCAGGTGCGGCGTGTAGCCCGCCCGGCGTAGCTGCCCGGCGACGTACGCAACCGAGGCGACGTACCCGGGAGTGCCCGATGCGCGCGTCCCGCCGTTCTCCTCGGCGATCCGCTGCAGTGCTGCGAGGCGGGCCTTCAGGCCCTCGACGGTCACTCCCTGCGCCAGTCGCCCGGCCGCGCCGGCCGCCTGATCCGCACGGGTCCCAGGCTGGTCGTCGTCACCGGAGAAGCAGGCGGTGGCGAGGATGCACGCGGCCGACGCCACCACGAGGAAGAGACGCACGCTCTCTAGGACGACGGAGCGTCCGCAAAGATTGAGCCGTGGCGACGCTCAAGCTGACGCTCGAGTACGACGGGACGGGATTCGCGGGCTGGGCCGCCCAGCCGGGCCTGCGGACGGTGGAGGACGAGGTGCGGAAGGCCCTGGACCGCGTCTATCCGGGATGGGACGGCCTGGCCGTCGCCGGTCGCACCGACGCAGGTGTCCACGCGCTCGCTCAGGTCGCGAGCTTCAACGGCTCGACGGGGCCGCCGGCCGAACGCGCCGCCGTCGCCCTGAACGGCGTCCTCCCCGGCGACGTCGCGGCCGTCTCGGCGGAGGAGGCGCCCGAGGGGTTCCACGCGCGCTTCTCGGCGCGGGCGCGCTCCTACGTCTACCGGATCTTCCGCCGTTCGACGTCGTCGCCCTTCGAGCGGCGCCGCTCTCTGTGGCTTCCTCGCGCGCTCGACGAGGACGCGCTCGCCGAGAGCGCTGCTCTCCTCGTGGGCGAGCACGACTTCCGCGCCTTCACGCCGACGGAGACGCAGCACGACGTCTTCGTGCGGGTCGTCCAGCAGGCGGAGTGGCGCCGCGACGGCGACGTGCTCGAGCTTCGCATCACGGCGGACAGCTTCCTGCGACACATGGTGCGAACGCTCGTCGGGACGATGCTCGAGGTGGATCCGGCCGTTTTCGAGCGTCTGCTCGAAGGGCGGCCGCGGAACGAAGCCGGCACCACCGCCCCGCCCTGGGGCCTCTACCTCGAACGTGTTCACTACTAGGCTCCGGCGCACGTGAACGACGCCGGTCGCATGTTCGGCCGTGTCGCGGCCGAGTACGAGCTCGGCCGCCCCTCGTGGCCGCCTGCGGCGCTCGACCTCGCCGAGCGCGAGCTCGGGCTCGGAGCCGAGGCGGCAGTGCTCGAGATCGGCGCGGGAACGGGCAAGCTCACCCGGGCCCTGGTCGAGCGCTTCGCGAGCGTGGCCGCGGTCGAGCCGGATGCCGAGATGCGAGCGCTGATCTCGAGCGAGGCTGACGTGCTCGCGGGCACGGCCGAGCAGATCCCCCTGCCCGACGAGTCCGTCGCGGCCGTCTTCTGCGGTGAGTCGTTCCACTGGTTCGACTGGCCGCGTGCGATCCCGGAGATTGCGCGCGTCCTCCGGCCGGGCGGCGGTCTCGTCCTCATGTGGAACCGGCCCTCAGGAGGACTGAGCTCGGCCGAGTGGCCGCCCGCGGTCGGCGAGGCGCTCGATCGACTCGTCGACCCGGTCCCGCCCGAGCATCGCTATCTCGCCTTCGCGTGGCGCGACGCGTTCGCCGGCTCGCCGTTCGAGGAGCTGCGCTTCGCGATCGTCCCGAACGGCGGGGTCGTCGACCGCGAGCGGCTTCTGGCCCGGATCGCCTCCTGGAGCCATGTTGCCGCCCTCCCCGAGGACGAGCGTCGGGGCCTCCTCGAGGAGATCGCCGCGCACCTGACAGAGCCGTCGTACTCCGCGACGCTCGAGACGCACCTCTACTGGACACGGCGCTCCGCATAGCGACGGCTTTGGGTCGCTTTCGCGACCTGGACGGTCGGAAGGCGTGGATACGATCACTTCGTGCGCTATCCGACCGTCCTCTTCGACCTCGACGGCACGCTGATCGACTCCGGCGAGATCATCCTCTCGTCGTTTCGCTACGCGACGAGGACCGTGCTTGCCCGCGAGATCCCGGACGACGTCCTCGCCGGGGCGATCGGCGGCTCCAACATCCACGAGCAGATGCGGGCCTTCGACGAGGGGCGCGCCGAGGAGCTCGTACGCGTCTACCGCGAGCACAACGAGCCGCTGCACGACGAGCTCGTTGCCTTCGAGGGTATTGAGCTGGTGCTGGAGCGGCTTGCCGCCGGGGGTCGTAAGCTCGGCATCGTGACGGCGAAGCGGCGGCGGACCGTCGATCTCGCCTTCGCCATCCTCCCGCTCGAGCGCTGGTTCGACGCCGTCGTCACGTCCGAGCAAACGGAGCATCACAAGCCGCATCCGGAGCCGGTCCTGCTCGCGCTGGAGCTGCTCGAATCGGCGCCGGCCGAGGCGGCGTTCGTCGGCGACTCACCCTTCGACATGGGTGCCGGGAAGGCCGCGGGCGTCTTCACCGTGGGCGTGTCCTGGGGCAAGATCCACTCGGCCGAGCTGCTGCGGGAGTCCGGGGCCGACGCGGTCGTGCACGCGCCCGAGGAGCTCTTCGATGTCCTCTAAGACGAAGACCGACAAGGCCCGCATCGCCGCGCTGCGCGACCTCGTCGACTATCACCTGTACCGCTACCACGTCCTCGACGACCCGGAGATCTCGGATGCCGAGTTCGACCGCCTGTGGGACGAGCTCCTCGCCCTCGAGCGCGCGCATCCCGAGCTTCAGACCCCCGACAGCCCGACGCAGCGTGTCGGCGCACCTCCGTCGGAGAAGTTCGCCAAGGTCGAGCACCCGACGCCCATGGGCTCGCTCGAGAAGGTGACGACGGACGAGGCGCTCGAGAAATGGCATGCGGACGTCGTCAAGCGGCTGGGCACGGACGACGTCCGCTACGTGACCGAGCCCAAGATCGACGGGCTCTCGATCAACCTCCTCTACGAGGACGGGGTCTTCGTCAGGGGTGCGACGCGCGGCGACGGCCTGCGAGGCGAGGACGTGACGCCCAACCTCCGCACGATCAAGGCGATCTCGATGCGGATGCAGCTCGCTAACGGCGAGCAGCCGCCTCCCTTCGTCGAAGCCCGCGGGGAGGTCTACCTGCCGCTCTCGGGCTTCAACGAGCTCAACCGGCGGCTCGTCGAGGAAGGGAAGAAGCCCACGCCGAACCCGCGCAACGCGGCCGCCGGGTCGCTGCGCCAGAAGGACTCGGCGATCACCGCGGCGAGGCCGCTCTCGATCTGGATCCACGGCCTGGGGCGGCGCGACGGCCTTCCCACCGACGGGCACTGGGATTCCCTCCAGTGGTTGAAGGAGCACGGCTTCCGCACGAATCCGTTCGCGGAGCGGCACGAGTCGATCGCGTCTGTGGCGAAGGCGTGCCGGGAGTGGGAGAAGCGCCGCATCGAGCTCGACTACGAGATCGACGGGATCGTGATCAAGGTCGATTCCTTCGCCCAGCAAGAGCGGCTCGGCGCGCTCCACCAGCGTCCGCGGTGGGCGCGCGCCTACAAGTGGGCGCCGATGACCGCCGTCACGCGGCTGAACAAGATCCTGATCAGGGTGGGGCGCACCGGCGCTCTCAACCCCTGGGCGCTCCTCGAGCCAGTCGAGGTCGGAGGCGTGACGGTCTCGCGCGCGACGCTCCACAACGAGGAGGACATCAACCGCAAGGAGATTCGCGTCGGCGACGACGTCATCGTCCAGCGCGCCGGCGACGTCATCCCGCAGATCGTCGGGCCGGCCGGACCCCACCGCAAGGGAACGCGGCGGTTCCACATGCCGAAGAGCTGCCCGCTCTGCGGGACGGAGATCGTCAAGCCCGAGGGCGAGGTGATGCACCGCTGCCCGAACGACGATTGTCCCTCGCGCGGGCTCGAGTCGCTCATCAACTGGGTGCAGGCGGCTGCCGACATCGAGGGCGTCGGCGAGCAGTCCGTCCGCCGGCTCTGGGAGCTCGGGCTCGTGCGCTCGCTCCCCGACCTCTACCGGCTGACGAAGGAGCAGCTCGTCGAGCTCGACGGCTACGCGGAGATCTCGGCCACCAGCGCGATCGAGTCGATCCAGGCGTCGAAGGCGATTCCGTTCTCCCGCGTCCTCTTCGGCCTCAACATCCCCGATGTGGGGTGGGTGACGGCGCAGAACCTCGCGCGCCACTTCGAGTCGGTCGACCGGCTGCTTGCCGCAGACGCGGCCGCGATCGAGGAGGTGGACGGCGTGGGCCCCGACCGCGCAGGATCGATCGCCGGCTGGTTCGCGGAGGAGCGAAACCGGGCCCTCGTCGAGGAGTTGCGCTCCCTCGGGCTTCGCTTCGAGCTCGGCGAGGAGGACCGCCCGAAGGAAGGCCCCTTGACGGGGAAGACCTACGTGATCACGGGGACCCTCGAGCGCCGGTCGCGCGAGCAGGCCGCGGCGGCCCTCGAGGCCCTCGGCGCCAAGGTGACCAACTCGGTCTCGGCGAAGACGACCGCGCTCGTCGTCGGCGAGGAGCCGGGTGCTTCGAAGCTCTCGAAGGCCCAGAAGGCCGGTGTCGAGCTGATCGGCGAGGCCGCTTTCGAGCGCCTTCTAACGGCCGGCTAGCACCTGCGCGAAGCGGTCCTGCGCCCTGCGCGCGGACAACCAGGCGATCGGGCTTCCGTTCATGAGGATCGAGAAGACGAAGCGGCTGCCCGCGTATCCCGACAGGGCCGAGGCGGAATCGGTCGTCCCCGTCTTCGCGCGGACGTGCCTGTAGGCGGGGGGACTCTCCATCCGGTCGACGAGCGTCCCGTTCACCCCCGCCAGCGGGAGCGAGCCGACGAAGGGGGAGCCGATCCTCGCGTCGCTCATCGCCGAGATGAGGAGCAACGTGGCGGCTCTTGCGGTCAGGCGGTCGTAGGCCGAGAGCCCCGAGCCGTCCGCCAGCACGACCCCGTCGAGCGACACGCCACGGTGCCGTAGCTCCTTGCGAACGATCCGAACCCCGTCGGCGGTCGTTCCGCCTCGGCCCGCCCGCGCGCCCAGCTCCTTCACGAGCATCTCGGCGTAGAAGTTGTCGCTCTGGCGGTTCATCCTCCGAACGAGCCACTTGAGCGCGCCCGAACGAACGCTCCACACGAGATCCGGATCCGGGTCCGCCCGGCCGCGCTTGATCCGCCCACGGACGTCCACCCCGCGTCCTTCGAGCTTCGCCCGCAGCAGCTTCGCCGCGGCGAGGGCGGGCTTGCTCGTGACGTGGCCGCGGTAGTAGCCGCGGTTGGCGATGAGCGCCGAGAGCGGTGGGCACTCGAGCTTGTAGAAGGACGACTTCCAGCCCGGCCCGACACGGACCTTGTCGAAATAGGTCTCATCCGCGACGAGCGCGCCCGTCACCTTGGTGATGCCCGCGCGTGCCACGTCGTGGGCCAGCTTGCCGAGCTTCGCGCCCGAGAGGGAGGGGTCGCCGAGCCCTTCGAGAACGAGGCGGCCCTTCCACACGCCGCCGGCCTTCAGGCTTCCTTCGGCGTGGAGCTTCGTCGTGAACCTGAACCCCGGTCCGAGGACGGAGAGAGCGGTGACGGCGACCGGCAGCTTCGCGTTCGAGGCCGGCTCGAGCGCGAGACCCGCGTTGTGCCTGTACGCGAACCTGCTCCGCTCGAGGTCGTACACGACTGCGCCGGTCCGGCTGCTCGAGACGCCGGGCGTGGAGAGCGCCCGGTCGAGCTTCCCTCTCAGCGACCCGGCCGCGGGCCCTGCGGAGACCAGCGCGACGAAGGCGGCGGCGACAATGATCGCCGTACGATTTACGGAGATGGGTCGAGAGTTTGCCGAGGATAGGCCTTCCGGCCCATGAACCCTGCGGGTCCGGCCTCGATAATTGGCGGACCCGATGGCAGACGCCGCCCCTCTCCTCGAGCGCATCACGAGCCTGCTCAAGAACCGTCCCGCCGACCCCGGGAAGCCCCTCGTCACGGAGATGGAGGATACGTTGACGGACGGATATGCGCGCGCGCTCGAGCTCGAGAGCGAGCGGCTCCGTCTCGAGCGCCGCATCGGCCAGCTCGCCCACAACGTCGACGGCCGTGAAGAGGCGGAAGAGCTGCGGAGGCTGGCCGGTCGCCTGCGAGACCTCGACCTCGAGCTCGAGGGCCTCCGCGACCGGCTCGGCGCGCTTCAGAAGCACCTCGAAGTCACCCGCGCCGCCGCCTAACCTCGCTGCGGCCGTTCGCGCCTGGCGCCGAGCCGTACCTAGACGATCCCGCTTCTGACCGCGTACACCGCGGCCTGGATGCGGTTCTCGATCTGGAGCTTCATGAGGATGTTCGAGATGTGGTTCTTGACCGTCTTCGGGCTGATGAAGAGCTCCCGCGCGATCTGGGCGTTGTCGTGGCCGTTGGCGATCAGCTTCAGGACCTGGAGCTCGCGGTCGGAGAGCTCCGCCCGAATCGTCTCGGCTGCATCGTCGTGTCGGGACTGAGCGCGCAGGCGCTGGAGCACCTTGGCGGCGATCTGGGGCGAGATGAGCGACTCCCCCATGCCCGCCGCCCGGATTCCCGCGATCAGCTCCTGGATCGAGGCGTCCTTGAGGAGATAGCCGCAGGCCCCGGCCATCACGGCGCTCATCACGTCGTCGTCGTCCGCCGAGATCGTCAGGACGACCACGCGGCTGAGCGGAGCGAGCGTCGCGAGGCGCCGGGTCGTCTCGACGCCGCCTGCGCCGGGCATGTTGAGGTCCATGATGACGACGTCGGGCGCGAGGTCGGGCGCGACTCTGATCGCCGCCTCACCGCTGTCGGCCTCGCCCACGACGTTGACGCCCTGCTCCTCGAGCAGGTTCCTGAGCCCGATGCGAAAGAGGTCGTGGTCGTCGACGACGAGCACGCGAAGCTCGTCGAGCCCTCGCACCCCGCTCGTCCCTTCGGGAATCTCCGGCGCGCCCACAAGCCTCCCCTCGCGCGTTCGAGAGGCCAGTCTAGTTGCTAGACCCTAGTGGAGAGTGATGGTGACTGTCTTCCTGCCCCAGGCCAGGGCCTCGGCGCAGCTCGGGAACCAGACGTCGATCATCCGGCCCTGGACGGCTGAGCCCGTGTCGGCGGCGAAGCCCGGGCCGTAGCCGGGGACGTACATCCTCGTTCCGAGCGGGATGACAGCGGGATCGACCGCGACGACTCCCTTGCTCGTCGGAACCCCGGTGGTCGTGTTGCCGGTCAGGCAGTAGCCGGTCGAGGAGACGGTCAGCTTCGTGCCGTCGGCCGGCGGGGCCGGCGGCACAGGGGTAGTCGTCCCGCTGCTCGCCGGCGCGGTCAGCTCCTCGGACTTCGACTCCGCGGCCGCCGCCTGGTCGGTCAGCCGTTCGATCTGCGCGCGGTTGAGCGTCTGCTGGCGGCGCAGCCCCGCGAGATACGCGGCGCGCGCATCCCGCGCCGAGGCGAGCGAGTCGCGCGTCGCGCGTGCATCCGCCAGAAGACGGAGGAGGTCGCTCTCGCGGGCGGAGAGCCGTGCCGACGCCGTCCGGAGGGTCAGCTTCGCGCGCGCCAGCTCGGCGACGAGATCCTTGTCCTGAACTGCCAGGCGATTGAGCCCGTCGAGCGCCGACAGGACCTCGTCGAGCGACTCGGCGCCGAGCAGAACGGCGAGTGGGTCGACGTCGCCCTCCAGGTAGAGCTGGCGCAGGCGGGCGCCGAGCTGTGCCTGGGCGGCTCCGTAGTTCGAGCGGGCGAGCTCGAGGGTTCTCTGGGCGGCTGCGCGCTCGGCACGGACCTGGGCGCTTCGCGTCTCGAGTGCCTCGATTCGTCGCTCGGCCTGCCCGAGGCGGCTCTCCAGCGAGTACAGAGCCAGGAGAGCCTGCTGCGAGCGCGAGTCGAGGCTCGCATTCGCCGTGCGCAGATCGGAGGCGCGCGAGCCGGTGCCGCCCGGGTCGCTCGCCTGGGCCCTCACTGCAGTTACGAGGAGCGCGATTGCGGCCAGGCTGAACACTGCGAGCCGAGCCGGACGCTGGTGGCAACTCGCCCGCACGAGCCAGGCACCCTAACATGGGCCGTCCGGTGCCCGTCGCGGCCCGATCGGGAGCCGTTTGCGCCCCGTCAGGGGGCGCTGTTAGCATCCCGCCCTTGCCCGCGGCGCGTCCCCCAGCCTGCGCTTGCGTCGAACCCGTCTAGGCGGTTCCTATCCGAGCGACTCCAAGACACTCGTTCTCTCTTGCCATTCTGAGCGTCCTCGTCGCGGCCTCCTTCTTCGCCGCCGGGGCCGCAGCCTCTCCCTCCGTCGAGACGAAGCAGGCCGAGGCGAGACAGGTCCTCGCCCAGATCCACTCGATCGACGCCAACCTCGAGCACGTGATCGAGTCGTACAACGCGGCCCAGATCAAGCTCGACTCGATCGAGAAGCAGCTGCAGGTGAACGAGAACCGGCTCGACGTCGCGAGGGCCAACTACCGGCAGGCCCAGAAAATCCTCTCGGCTCGGATCGTCTCGCTCTACACGTCCGGCGAGGAGAGCGCGCTCGAGGTCCTGTTCGGCTCGACGAGCCTCGACGACCTGCTCGACCGTTTCGACACCGTCAATCGACTGTCGGAGCAGGACACGCGCGTGATCGGCGAGGTCCGCACGTTCCGCGCCGAGATCAACGAGCGTGAGGCCCAGCTCGCGCGGGCGCGCTCGGAGCAGGCCACCGTGGTCGCCGAGCGGGCCGCCAAGCGGGATGCGATCCGCAGCCAGCTGGCCGAGAGGCAGCGCCTCCTCGGGTCGATCAAGGATCAGATCGCGAAGCTCCAGGCCGCCGAGGAGGAACGGCAGGCTCGCCTCCAGTCGCAGGCCGAGACGCGGTTGTCGGACGCCGACTCGGGCGGCAACCCGACCGGCCACTACGGCGGAGTCGTCGGCGTCGCGATGCAGTACCTCGGCGTCCCCTACGTCTGGGGCGGGGCGTCGCCGAGCGGCTTCGACTGCTCCGGGTTCACCATGTACGCCTTCGCGCAGGTCGGGGTCTCGCTGCCGCACAACGCGGCGATGCAATACAGCTACGGCAGCCCGGTCGCTCGCGAGAACCTCCAGCCCGGCGACCTCGTCTTCTTCAACGGGCTCGGCCACGTGGGCATCTACATCGGCGGCAATCAGATGATCCACGCACCGCACACCGGCGACGTCGTCAAGATCTCCACGCTGACCGGCTGGTACGCGTCGACGTACGTCGGCGCCCGGCGCCTCTAGCGATCGAGCCTCAGGCGCTTTCCTTCCGCATCCGCACGCGGGTTCCATCTGCCAGGGAAGCGAACTCGACCTGGTCGACGAGCGCCAGCATGAGCGGGATGCCCCTGCCTCCTTCGGACTCGTCGATCCGGTCGGATCGGTGCGTGCGCGCCACGAAGCGGCCCCGATCCATCACGACGACCTCGACCGCGCCGTCGCCGCCCTGGATCGAGACGTCGACCGCGTGGCCGCCGGGTCGGCCCTTGACGGCGTTCGTGAGTGCCTCCGTGGCGGCGAGCTTGAGCTCGAAGCGCGCCTCGTCGCTCAGGTGAGACCGCCGCGCGACCTCGTCGAGCGCGTTTCGCAATCTCGCGGTCGCCGCCGGCTCGTTGCAGAGCCGCAACCGGACTGCGGCCGGATCTGCCCTTGATTTACGGTTTGAAACCATTCCTCTTGGCTGTTGTACGCCCCTAGGGTCAACGGCTTGGGCGGCGGAAGGGTTGCGGCTCCCGGTGTGGAATGTAGGGAACCCTCCGTTAGGCTTTGGTGACCCATGCGCACGATCTGGAACGGATCCATCAACTTCGGCCTCGTCAACATCCCGATCGGGCTGGCGGTCGCGCAGCAGCGCAAGGACACTTCGTTCCGCACGCTCCACCGTGAGTGCGGGACGCCGATCAAGCAGAAGCGCTACTGCCCCTTCCACGAGCGCGACGTCGAGGCCGACGAGCTCGTCAAGGGCTGGGAGTTCTCGAAGGGCCAGTTCGTGATGGTGGAGGAGTCCGACCTCGAGTCGGTCGCCCTCCAGCGCTCCCAGTCGATCGACATCCTGCGGTTCGTCCCCCTCGACCAGGTCGACCCGATCTTCTTCGACCGCGCCTACTACCTGGCGCCCGCCGACGCCGAGGCCCAGCGCCGCCCGTACGTCCTCCTGCTGAGAGCGATGCAGGACGCCGACATGGCAGCTGTGGGCAAGTTCGTGCTCTGGGGCAAGGAGAACCTCTGCCTCATCCGCCCGCTCGGCGACTCGCTCGCGCTGGAGACGCTCTACTACGCCGAGGACGTGCGAGCGCGTAGGGAGATCGACGACGCCGTCGGCGAGATCGAGGTCAAAGGCCCGGAGCTCGAGATGGCGCGGCAGCTCGTGGAGAGCCTCGTCGGCGAGTTCGACCCGACCGAGTTCGAGAACGAGTATCGAAACGACCTGCGCGCGATGCTCCAGGCCAAGCTCGAGGGCCAGGAGATCGCCGTGCCCGAGCCCGCCCCGGGGGCACCGGTGGTCGATCTCATGGAGGCGCTCAAGCAGAGCGTTGCGCAGGCCCGCAAGGACAAGCCCGCGGCCGGCAAGCCGAAGGCCAAGAAGGCGCCTGCGAAGAGGCGCGCCGCCGCCCGCGGCTGAGCTCCGCCGCGGCCCGGTTGACCGGCTCGTAGCGACGGCCCATACTCAGCCGTCCGTGGCCCGCTCGAGATTGCTTGCACTCACTGCCGCGCTTGTCGGCGCGCTCTCCCTCGCCGCGATCGGGCCGGCCGAAGTCTCTGGGGCGCGTTGCCCTCAGTGGACCGGTGCTCCCCCTCCGAATCCCGGCAGCAGCGACGACGGGCTCGAGGGCGTCGCTGTGCTCGGCCCGTGCAGCGTCTGGGCGGTCGGCTCCTCGGAAGACGGCGGCCAGAACAACGTGCTGGTGCAGCACTGGAACGGGTCCCGCTGGCGCACCGCGCCGACCCCGACTCCAGGCTCGAACGACGTGCTCTTCGACGTCTCCCCGTCGTGGGCGGTCGGCTTCACCGGCGCGCAGACGCTCGCCCTTCGGCGCGTCGGCACCTCCTGGGGGCAGGTCGCGACGCCGAATCCGAGCGCCACGTCGAACAACCTGCAGGGGGTCGTGCAGCTGTCGTCGAAGAACGCCTGGGCGGTCGGCTCGTACCAGGGCCCGAGCGCAGTTCGGACGCTCGTCCTGCACTGGAACGGCTCGCACTGGAAGCGCATCGCGAGCCCGAATGTGGGTGGGGACTCGACCGGGAACGCGCTCACCGGCATCGCCGCCGCCTCCGCGCGGGACATCTGGGCCGTGGGCTACTACGGGACCGTTTCGGGCGACCTTCCGCTCGTCCTGCACTGGAACGGAAAGCGCTGGAAAGTCGTCACGTCGCCGGCCGCCGGACAAGCGCCGTTCGGTGCGACCCTCTCAGGCGTCGGCGCTTCCTCTGCGGACCGCGCATGGGCGGCCGGTTCGTACTACGACGGAACGCAGCTGAAGGCGCTCGTGCTCCGCTGGAACGGCGCCAAGTGGAAGCGGGTCAAGCCACTGGGCCTCGGCGCCGCGGCGAGCGTCCTCGAGGACGTCCTCGCTCTCTCCGACCGGAACGTGTGGATCGTTGGCGAAGACTCCCCCAACAACCTCGTGCTCCACTGGAACGGCCGCAACTGGAAGAAGGTCGCCGTCGGAAACCCGGGCACGCTCGAGAACATCTTCAGGGGCATCGACGCAAGCTCGAAGGGCGAAATCTGGGCGGTGGGAGCAGCGCGCGACACGGGCCCCACGCCGTACTACACGCAAGCTCAGCACTGCTGCTGAGCCGGGTGCGAGCTACGCGGCGGAGGCGCGGCTCAGGCCGGACGCCTCGAGCTGAGCCTGGAACAGGCTCTTGTCGATCTTGCCCTGGTAGATCGGGATCGCCTCCTCGATGCACAGGCGGATGACGTCGTCTCGATCCAGCCCCAGCTCCTTCGACAGCTCTTCCGGCGTCAGGTGATTCGCCACGACCTCTCCTTTCGCTTGGGCACAAAAAAGCCCGCTCACGGCGCGCGCCGGGCGGGCTAAGCTCGTCCTTCCTTGTGGGCGGAGCGGCTCAAAGGCTCCGTGCCTCCTCCGAGTCCATGGACCAAGGATACGTTTCCGGCGTGACCGAGGCAACGCTCCTTCCCGGCTTCACCCCGCACTTTGCGGAAATCGGCGGAGTCAGGACGCGCTACTTCCTCGCCGGGGAGGGCCCGCCGCTCACCGTCGTCCACGGGCTCGGCGGCGCCGCTGTCAACTTCACGAAGCTCGGCCCGCTCCTCGCGCGCCGGCGGCGCGTGCTTATCCCTGACCTTCCGGGCCACGGGCTCTCGGCGCCGTTCGAGAGCGTCGACGGCCTCACGACCTACTCGCGCCACGTGCAGGCCCTGGCCGAACGCGAGGGGATGCTGCCGGGCGCGGTGCTCGGCTACTCGATGGGGGGCGTGATCGCGCTGCGCCTCGCTGTCGAGGCGGGCGAGGACGTGACAGCGCTCGCCCTCGTCGCACCTGCCGGGATCGTCTCGACGACCAGGCGTGCCCAGATCTGGCTCGCCGTCACCGGAGCTCTGCACCCTGCGCAGGTCATGACGCGCTTTCGTGGCACGTTCGCCCGCCGGCCCAGGCTCCGCTGGCTGCCGTTCGGCCTCTGGGGTGCGGCTCACCCGGACACGCTCGAGCCGGATGCGGTGCTCGGCTTCCTCGAGGGCCCGTCGCAGCACACCGACGTCGGCAGTGCCGGGCGCGCGCTCCTCGGCGACGACCCGAGGCCCGATCTCGACCGCGTCCACTGTCCGGCGCTGCTCGTCTGGGGTGCACGTGACCGCCTCGTGCCGCTCTCGGACGGCTTCGAGTACGCCCGCCGCCTGCGCGCGCCGATCAGGATCCTGCCGGCCTGCGGCCATCTCGTCGTCGGCGAGCTCGCCGAGCCGTGCGCCGCGATCCTGGAGGGGTTCCTAGACCGGGTTGGGGAGGTCGACGAACTCCCACTCGAGGCCGAACTCCTCCGCCAGCCTCGGCGCGAGCGCGCGGACGCCTAGCGTCTCGGTCGCGTAGTGGCCGCCGGCCACGAAGTGGATGCCGGCCTCCTTGGCGGCGTGCTTCGTCGGCTCGTCCGCCTCCCCGGTCACGAAGCAGTCGTAGCCCTCCGCCGCTGCCTGCCTGACGTAGCGCGCCGCCCCGCCGGTGAGGACGGCCACGCGCTCGACCGTCTCCGGGCCGTAGGGGAAGAGGAGCGGCATCTGGCCGAGCTTCTCCTGCACGAGGGTCGAGAAGTCGCTCATCGCCGCGGGTTCGGAGAGCGAGCCTCCGTAGCCCCAGTCGGTGAAGCGCCGCTCGGTCGCGACTCCGAGCTCGGCCGCGAGGAGCGCGTTGTTGCCGACCTCCGGATGCGCATCGAGCGCCAGGTGGTAGGCGGCGAGCGTGAGGTCGGCGTCGAAGAGCGCCTTCAGGCGCCCGCGCATGACGCGGTCGACGACCCGGGACTCGTTCTCCCAGAAGAGCCCGTGGTGGACGAGGACGAGCTGGGCGCCGCTCGCGGCCGCCCGCTCGAAGAGCTCGCGCGAGGCGGAGACCCCGCACGCGATCTTCCCGACCTCCTCGGAGCCGACCACCTGGAGGCCCATCGGCCCGTAGTCGCGGTACGCGTCCAGGTCGAGGAATTCGGCCGCGAAGGAGAGGATGTCGTCATGCGAGGCCATTCCGTGTCTCAGCTACGCTATGCGAGCCTCGGGGTGTAGCGCAGCCTGGTAGCGCGCGCCGTTCGGGTCGGCGAGGTCCCCGGTTCAAATCCGGGCACCCCGATAGTCTGAGAGCACGGTCGCACGATGACGAGGTTTCGCAGGACAGTTCTCGCCGTCGCCTCGCTCGTCGCAGTTTCGCTTGCTGCGCCGAGCGCGGCCTCGGCCCACGCCGTCTCGGGAATCGACTACCGCTTCCCGCTCCCGGTCTGGCTCTTCGCCCTCGCGGCAGGCGTAGCGGTGCTGGCCTCGGCGCCGGCAGCGATGTTCGCTGTGCGCTCCGACCACACGTGGACAAGCCGGGACCTCTACGCGGCGATCCGCCCCTTCAGGCTCGGGACGATCGGTCTCGTCATCGTCCTCGCGGCGCTCGCCGATGCCCTCTTCGGCGGTCTCTTCGGGCCGGATGACTTCTTCGAGAATCCGGTCACGGTCGTCATCTGGATCGACTTCTGGGTGGGGCTCGGGATCGTTTCTGCCCTCGTCGCCAACGTCTGGGACTTCGTCAGCCCGCTCTCGGCTGCCGGCCGGGCGCTCGAGCGCTTCCTCGCTGCGCGCGGTGCCAGCCTCGTCCCGTACCCGAAGCGGCTCGGCCTCTGGCCGTCGACGGGACTCATCCTCGTCTGGAGCTGGATGGAGCTCGCCTGGGATCCCGCCAAGGAGCCGTTCACCCTCGCCGTCATCGCCCTCGCGTACATCGCCCTTCAGCTCCTCGCGATGGCGGCGTTCGGGACCGAGGTCTGGCTCGCGCACGGCGAGCTCTTCACGGTCGTCGCGCGCACCTTCGCCCGCTTCGCGCCCGTCGAGCTGTACGTCCGTCATCCCGCCGGGGAGTGCCGGGCCGGGCGTTGCATCGAGGACGAGCGCATCGGATGCCCGTCCTGCTGGCTGGACGCTGATTCCGGCGACCGCGGCCTGCGCCTGCGCACCTACGGGTCCGGGGTCCGTCGGGAGCCGCCCCTCGAGGTCGGAGGCGGGACGTTCGTGCTCGCGCTGCTCGCGACCGTCGTCTACGACGGCCTCTCTCAGACCCAGCGCTACGTCGATCTCGAGAGCTGGTTCGTCGACCGCTCGACGTGGCTCGCCGTGCACGAGACCGTGCTCGACACGCTCCTCATGGTCGCCGTCGTTGGCGCCTTCGCGCTCGCGTTCCTGCTCGTCGTCGCGTTCGTCTCGCGTCTCGAAGCCCGCTCTCTCGCCGACGCGGCACGGCGCTACGCGCCGACGCTCATCCCGATCGCGGCGGTCTACTTCGTCTCGCACTACTTCCTCTACTTCGTCTACGCCTCCCAGTTCACGTGGGCGGCGGTGGCGGATCCGCTCGGGCGCGAATGGGTTCCGGACGCGACCGCCTGGACGGGGGTTCCCGGCTCCGTCATCTGGTACATCCAGGTCGCGCTGATCATCTGGGGGCACGTCGTGGCGGTCTTCGAGGCCCACCGCGTCTCGCTCGGCGTCCACCTGCAAGCGCGGCGGGCCGTCATGGCCCAGATGCCCCTCGTCCTCCTGATGGTGGGCTACACGTTCACGGGGCTCTGGGTCCTCGGCCAGGTGCTCGCGGCCCCTTGATCCTCGCGCACGCCGGCGAGCACGCGGGGAGCATCGCCTCCGCCTGGGAGGCACCGCCGGCGGTCCTCGCGGGCGCCGTGCTCGCCCTCGTGCTCTTCGCGCAGGCGTTCGTTCGGCTGCGCCAACGGGGGCGGAGGGATCACGCCGGTTGGGGCCGGGCCGTGCTCTTCGTCGCCGGAGTGGTCGTGGGGACGCTCGCGCTCGTTTCCCCACTCGACCACGTCGGCGAGGAGTACCTCCTCTCGGCGCACATGCTCCAGCACGTCGTGATCGGCGATCTCGCGGTCGCGCTCGTCATCGTCGCGATCCGCGGCCCGCTCACGTTCTTCCTGATCCCGCAGGCCGCTCTCGCCCGGCTCGCGCGCCTCGGGTGGCTGCGCGCCTTCCTACGGCTCCTGCTCGTGCCGTGGGTCGCGCTGGGGCTCTGGGCCGTGACGATCGCCGCCTGGCACGTCCCGGCTGCGTACGACTACACGCTCAAGCACCAGGTCGTGCACGACCTCGAGCACGTGTCGTTCGTGGTCGTCGGCGCGCTCGTCTGGACGCAGCTCGTCGACCCGGCCAGGCGGGGCGAGCTGACGCGGGCGGGTCGGATCGGCCTGGCGGTCGTCCTCTTCGCGGCCGGCCAGATCCTCGCCGACGTTCTCATCTTCTCGCTCCGGCCCCTCTACGGCGCCTACGCCGCACAGCCGGAGCGGCTGCTCGGGCTCTCGCCGCTCGAGGACCAGCGCGTCGCGGGCCTCGTCATGATGGGCGAGCAACTGCTCACGCTCGGAACCTTCGTCGGCCTGCTCCTCCTCGCCCAGCACCGCAGGCTTTTCCCGCGCACGGGCGAGGAGCGGCGCGCGCCGGCGTGAATCCCGCTCCATCCTCCTTCACCTTCGAGCCGCTCTTCCTCGCGCTCCCGGCCGCGGCGGGGGTGCTCTACTTCCGTGCGGCGCGAGCGGAACCGCCCTCGCGGCTGCGAATCGTGCTCTTCTGCCTCGGTCTCCTCCTGGTCGCCGGGGCGCTCAACTCGCCGCTCGAGACGATCGCGGTCAACTACCTCCTCCTCTTCCACCTGCTTCAGAACGTGATGATCGCGGACTGGGCCCCGCCGCTTCTCATCCTCGGGCTCACGCCCAGGATGCGCGCGGCGATCGCGAGGCGCGGCGGACGCCGCTTCGCCGCCCTGACGCGCCCGAAGGTCGCCCTGCCCGTCTGGCTCGTCGGCTGGTACGGGATCCACCTCGCGCTCTTCTACGACTTCGCCCTCCGCCACACGTGGACCCTCAACCTCGAGCACCTGCTTCTGATCGCGATCGGCTTCCTCTTCTGGTGGCCTGTGCTCGCCGACGAGCCGGCGGACATCGGCCCACCGCTCAAGATCGGCTATCTCGGCGCGGCGTTCGTCGGCTCGGTCTTCCTCGGGCTCGGCCTCACCTTCGCCACGACGCCGTTCTACGACTTCTACGAAGAGGCGCCGCGCCTCTGGGGGCTCTCGGCAGAGCGGGACCAGAACTACGGCGGCATCCTCATGAACGTCGAGCAGGCGTTCGTCTTCCTCGCCGCGATCCTCTACTTCGTCGTCCGCCTCCTCCCGGAGGAGGAGCACGGCAAAGCCGATGCCTAGCCGGTCTTGACGACCGCCTCGAGGAGGAGCCAGCAGCCCTCTTCGTCCTTCATCTTGTGGTATCCGCCTCCGACGACGAGCGGCGGGTCGAAGAGAAGCGTGTTCGGGCCGCCGGAGCTACAGCGGAGCGTCGACGTCTTCTTCGTCCTGATCGCCAGGCGCTCGCCCTTGTGGATCGGGACGCTGACGCGGAACGACTCGACGACATAGGGATCGAAGTCGTCCGGCTGGCCCTGGTAGCGGATCTTCGGCCCGTTGCGAACCGCCTTCCCCTCGAACCCGGTCGCGGTCTGCCGCGCCCGCACGATCTGGAGACGGAAGCTGCCGGGCGCTCCCGCGATCAGGCGGATCTTCTTGATCGTTCCGCGCTTCTTCGCCTTGTGCCCGCCGTTCGGGCGGCCGTAGGCCTCGTTCATCACCCACGTGCAGGTGCGCGCCGGGTGCAGGCACGGGTGAGGGCTGTTTGCGTTGGAAGGTTGGATGGTCGAGTCGAGCTTCGAGCCGAAGAGGTACTTGGCATCGGCGCTCGCCGCGCTGGCGGCGAAGGCGGCGCAGGCCGCGATGAGGACGAGCAGGCGTGTTCGCATGGCCGGGGATTGTCTCTTTCCGCATGAGGGTTTGCAACCCGGACGACAACGAGAGAGAATCCGCCGGCCTTGCGGACGGCCATCGTCACCGGGATCGCAACGCTCGCGCTGCTTGCGGCTGCGCCCGCGGGGGCGGCGACGATCCACGTCGACTGCGGGCGCGCCAACCTGCAGAAGAAGATCAACCG
>DASUJY010000060.1:0-85877 GCA_036279015.1 Gaiellaceae bacterium
TCGGGATGTACTTCATGCCGTACAGCCCACGCTGGCTGGTCGAGCAGGGCCGCGACGACGATGCGCGCGACGTCCTCCGGAAGATCCGCGCGGACGAGGACGTCGACGATGAGGTCGACCAGATCAAGGAGGTCACGGAGGCGTCTTCTTCTACTTCCCGTACCTCCAGGATCACGCTCCGCACATGGGGCTCGCTGCGCTGCTGCTCTACATCGCGGGCTTCGCGGTCGGCCTCGGCCCCATTTTCTGGCTCATGATCTCGGAGATCTACCCGTTGCGGATCCGGGGGCCGGCCATGAGCGTCGCGACGATCGCCAACTGGTCCTTCAACTTCGCCGTCTCGTTCACGTTTCTCACAGTTGTGGGCGCGCTCGGCAAGCCGGGCGCCTTCTGGCTCTACGCGGGCCTGGCCGTCCTCGCGCTCGCCTTCTTCTGGTGGCTCGTCCCCGAGACGAAGGACCAGACGCTCGAGGAGATCGAGCAGGAGCTCGACACGGACGTCGACGAGGCGGAGCCTCCGGGCCGGGGCTCGGCGGAGAAGAAGAGGCAGCGGGCCTGAGCAGGCCCTGCACGTTTAGCTCCGTTGGTCGGCGGCAACCTTCGGATCACGATGCATGACGGGATCGGCAAGCGGCGCTGGGCGATTGCGGAGGGGTATATCCCCGACCGAAGCCACGGCCCGGAGCCAGAAATGGCGAGCCACGAGACCGCCTGCATTTTGAACCCGAACGACGCCGATGCTTCGGTCGAGCTCGTGCTCTATTTCGCCGACCGGGAGCCCGTCGGCCCCTACCGGGTCGTCGTCCCGGCCAGGCGGACGAAGCATCTGCGCTTCAACGACCTCGAGGATCCCGAGCCCGTCCCGAAGGCGACCGAGTTCGCCACGGTGCTCGAGTCCGACCTGCCCGTCGTCGTCCAGCACACGCGCCTCGACTCGCGGCAGTCGGAGAACGCCCTCATGACGACCATCGCCTACGGAACCGACTGAGAAGGAGCGCCTCCATGGCCCAGCTCGTTGCCGACTACGTTCTCTCCCGTCTGAAGGAATGGGGCATCCACCGGGTGTTCGGGTATCCGGGCGACGGGATCAACGGCTTCCTCGGCGCCTTCGACCGTGCTGGCGGGGACCCCGAGTTCATCCAGGCCCGGCACGAGGAGATGTCGGCGTTCATGGCCTGCGGGCACGCGAAGTTCACGGACGAGATCGGCGTCTGCATCGCGACCTCGGGGCCGGGGGCGATCCATCTCCTGAACGGGCTCTACGACGCGAAGCTCGACCACCAGCCCGTGCTCGCGATCGTCGGCCAGCAGAAGCGCATGTCGCTCGGCTCCTCCTACCAGCAGGAGGTCGACCTGAACACGCTCTTCAAGGACGTGTCCGAGTACGTGCAGGTCTGCATGGAGCCCGTCCAGGCGCGGCACCTGATCGACCGGGCGATCCGCGTCGCGCTTGCACGGCGAACCGTCGCGACGATCATCTTTCCGGGCGACGTGCAGGAGGAGAAGGCCGTCGCCTCGCCGCCGCACAAGCACGGGGCCGTCTTCTCGAGCATCGGCTACTCGCAGCCGCGAATCGTTCCTCGGGAGGAGGATCTGGAGCGGGCCGCCGGGATCCTGAACGCGGGCGAGAAGGTCGCGATGCTGATCGGCCAGGGTGCCGCGGGGGCGGCGGACGAGGTCGTCCAGACGGCCGAGCTCCTCGGCGCCGGCGTCGCGAAGGCGCTGCTCGGGCGCGCCGCGCTCCCCGACGATCTCCCGTTCGTCACCGGTCCCATCGGCCTCCTCGGCTCGCGTCCGAGCTACGAGCTCATGACGGGCTGCGACACGCTCCTCATGGTCGGCTCGAGCTTCCCGTACTCGGAGTTCCTGCCGATGGAAGGCAAGGCGCGCGGCGTCCAGATCGACATCGACCCGACCATGATCGGGCTCCGCTACCCGATGGAGGCCCAGCTCGTCGGCGACGCGAAGGAGACGCTGGCCGCCCTCATCCCCATGCTCGAGCGCAAGGAGGATCGTTCCTGGCGGGAGGGCATCGAGAAGAACGTCGAGGAGTGGTGGCGCCTCGTCGAGGAGCGCGCGCACATGGACGCAGACCCGATCAACCCGCAGCGCGTGGTGCACGAGCTCTCCAAGCAGCTTCCGGACGGCTGCATCCTCACGGCCGACTCGGGCTCGTCGACGAACTGGTGGGCACGACAGCTGCGCGTCCGCGAGGGGATGATGGCCTCCCTCTCCGGCACGCTCGCCACGATGGGGCCGGGTGCGCCCTACGCGATCGCCGCCAAGTTCGCCCACCCCGAGCGCCCCGTGATCGCCTTCATCGGGGACGGCGCCTTCCAGATGAACGGGATGAACGAGCTGATCACCGTCGCGAAGTACCGCGACCGCTGGCCCGACCAGCGGCTCGTCTTCTGCGTCTTCAACAACCAGGACCTGAATCAGGTGACCTGGGAGCAGCGCGTCCTCGCCGGCGATCCGAGATATCCGGGCTCCCAGCAGATTCCGGACTTCCCCGCCGCCCGCTACGCGGAGCTCCTCGGCCTGCTCGGGATCAGGATCGACAGCCCGGACGACCTGGCCGACGCCTGGTCCGAGGTTCTCTCTGCCGACCGTCCGGCTGTACTCGAGGTCGTCGTCGACCCGGAGGTGCCTCCGCTGCCGCCGCACATCACGGTCGAGCAGGCGAAGAAGATGGCCGAGGCGATGGTGGAGGGCGACCCGGAGCGCGTCGGCGTGATGGAGAAATCGCTGCGCGGCAAGCTGCTCGAGTTCCTGCCCGGTCGCTAGGAGGACGCGTGACGACGAGCGCGCCTTCGACCCACGGCCCCTCGGTGGAGCAGCTGGCCGTGTCCGCCTACACGATTCCGACCGACGAGCCGGAGTCGGACGGCACCCTCGAGTGGGATTCGACGACGATCGTCGTCGTCGAGATCGAAGCCGCCGGCGAGCGCGGCCTCGGCTACACCTACGGCCCGCACGCGGTCGGCGCGCTCGTCTCCGACCTGCTCGCCGACGTCGTCCGCGACCGCGATGCCTTCGACGTGAGGGGAACCTGGCGCGCCCTCCAGCAGGCGCTCAGGAACGCCGGTCGGCCCGGCATCGGCTCGATGGCCTTCGCCGCCGTGGACGTCGCTCTCTGGGATCTGAAGGCGCGCCTGCTCGGCCTGCCGCTCGTGCGGCTCCTCGACGCGGCCCACGAGGGCGTGCCCGTCTACGGCAGCGGTGGCTTCACCTCGTACTCGAACGAGCGGTTGGGCGAGCAGCTCGGCGGTTGGGTCGAAGCCGGCATCCCCCGCGTGAAGATGAAGGTCGGACGGGACCCGGACGCCGACCCGGCCCGGCTCGATGCGGCCAGGCGGGCGATCGGGGACGACCAGGAGCTCTTCGTCGACGCGAACGGCGCCTACGGCCGCAAGGAGGGGCTCGCCTGGGCGGAACGGTACCGCCGCGAATGGGGCGTGACGTGGCTCGAAGAGCCCGTCTCGTCTGACGACCTGGATGGGTTGCGCCTGCTCCGCGACCGGGGCCCCGGCGGGCTCGACATTGCCGCCGGCGAGTACGTATACATCCTGCGCGACGCCGTCGCGCTCCTCGAGGCCGGTGCGGTCGATTGCCTCCAGCTCGACGTCACCCGCTGCGGCGGCATCACCGGCTTCCTCCAGGCGGCGGGCGCGGCGGCTGCGCACCAGCTCGACGTCTCGGGCCACTGCGCGCCCGCGCTCTCCGCCCACGCGCTCTGCGCCGTTTCCAACCTGCGCCACCTCGAGTACTTCCACGACCACGTGCGCGTCGAGGAGCTCCTCTTCGACGGGACGCTCTCGCCGGAGGGCGGCGTCCTCACCCCCGACGGCGGCCGCCCTGGCCACGGCCTCGAGCTCAAGCGGGCCGAGGCGGAGAGGTACGCGGCATGAAGCTCCTGAACCCCAAGACGCAGACGGTGCCCGCCCGCATCGACACGCGCTTCCGCGGCGGCATGTCGGCCTCGGTCGAGATCGACCGCGCCGGCCTGATCGCGGCCCTGCGCTCCACGGTCGAGGGCGAGGTCCGCTTCGACACTGCGAGCCGGGCCCTCTACGCGACCGACGCGTCCAACTTCCGCGCACCGCCGATCGGCGTCGTGATCCCGAAGACGATCGAGGACATCGTCGCGGCGCATGCCGCCTGCCGCGAGTACGGCGCGCCGCTCCTGAACCGCGGCGGCGGCACGAGCCTCTCCGGCGAGACGGTCAACTTCGCGGTCGTCATCGACCACTCGAAGTACCTGCGCGAGATTCTCGAGATCAACGCGGAGGAGCGCTGGGCGCACTGTCAGACCGGCGTCATCAACGAGCAGCTGAACGAGGCGACCGGCAAGCAGGGGCTCATCTTCCCGCCGGATCCCTCCACCCACCAGTACTGCACGATCGGCGGCAACCTCGGCAACAACTCCTGCGGCGTCCATTCGGTGCAGGCCCAGTTCTACGGCCCCGGGCCGAGGACGTCGGACAACACACATTCGCTCGAGATCCTCACCTACGACGGGGTGCGCATGTGGGTGGGGGAGACGAGCGACGAGGAGTACGACGCGATCATCGAGGAGGGCGGGCGCAGGGCGGAGATCTACGGTGCGCTCCGCGACCTGCGCGACCGCTACGGCGACGCGATCCGCGCGCGCTTCCCCTCGGTCGACACGCTCCCGCGGCGTGTCTCCGGCTACAACCTCGACGAGCTCCTGCCCGAGAAGGGCTTCAACCTCGCGCGCGCCCTCGTCGGCACGGAGTCGACCTGCGCCACGGTCCTGACCGCGAAGATGCACCTGACCGAGAACACGAAGGCGCGCTCCCTCCTCGTCGTCGGCTTCGACGACATCTGCGTCGCGGCCGACCACGTCCCCCAGATCCTCGAGCACCGCCCGATCGGCCTCGAAGGGATCGATCACATCCTCTTCGAGGACGAGATCCAGCTCAAGATGCACCCCTCCGAGCTCTCGCAGATGCCCGAGGGCTACGCGTGGCTCATGGTCGAGTTCGGGGGCGGCTCGCGCGAGGAGGCGGACGAGAAGGCCAAGCGGCTCATCGCAGAGCTCGAGGACACGAAGAGCGCTCCGACCGGGTACTCGATCTTCGACGACCCGGAGCAGGAACAGAAGCTCTGGAAGGTGCGCGAGGCCGGCCTCGGCGCCACGGCCTTCCCGCCCGACGGGCAGGATCACTGGCCGGGATGGGAGGACTCCGCCGTCCCGCCGGTGCACGTGGGCGACTACATCCGCGACCTGAAGAAGCTCTACGAGAAGCACGGCCTTCGGGGCGCGATGTACGGGCACCTCGGCCAGGGCTGCATCCACTCGCGCATCTCCTTCGACCTCCGTACCTCCGAGGGCGTGCGGAACTACCGCACCTTCCTGGAGGAGGCTGCCGACCTCGTCACCTCCTACGGCGGCTCGCTCTCGGGCGAGCACGGCGACGGCCAGCAGCGGGCGGAGCTGCTCGAGAAGCAGTTCGGGCCCGAGATCCTGGACGCCTTCCGCGAGTTCAAGCGCATCTGGGACCCCGAGTGGAAGATGAATCCCGGCAAGGTCGTCGACCCCTACCGGCTCGACGAGAACCTCAAGCTCGGCACGGACTACAACCCGTGGCGGCCCGAGACCGAGTTCGCCTACGAGGAGGACGGCGGCGACTTCGCCCACGCGGCGCTTCGCTGCGTCGGCGTCGGCCGCTGCCGCATTCCCGACGGGTACGACGTCATGTGCCCGAGCTTCATCGTCACGAAGGAGGAGAAGCACACGACCCGCGGACGGGCGCGCCTCCTCTTCGAGATGCTCGAAGGCGAGATCGTCACCGACGGCTGGCGGAGCGAGGAGGTCATGGAGTCGCTCGACCTCTGCCTCGCCTGCAAGGGGTGCACGAACGACTGCCCCGTGCACGTCGACATGCCGACCTACAAGGCGGAGTTCCTCCACCACCACTACGCCGGCCGACTTCGCCCCCGGCACGCCTTCGCGTTCGGGCTCGTCGACCAGGCCGCGCGGGTCGCAAGCCGCATGCCCGGCCTCGTCAACTTCCTCACCTCGACGCCCCCGTTCGCGCAGGCGTTCAAGCTCGCCGCCGACATGGCGCAGGAGCGTGCGGTGCCGACCTTCGCGCCGCTCACGCTCCAGGACTGGATCCGCGAGCGCGGCGAGCGAAACGAGGACGGGCCGCGGGTCGTCCTCTGGCCCGACACGTTCAACAACCACTTCCACACGGACGTCGGTGTGGCCGCCGTCGAGGCCCTGGAGGCCGCGGGCTGGCACGTCGTCGTCCCGCAGGGCCACGTCTGCTGCGGGCGACCCCTGTACGACTACGGCTTCCTGACGATGGCGCGGCGCTACCTCCTGCGCACGCTCGACCAGCTTCGCGACGAGATCCGCGCCGGCACGCCCGTCGTCGGGATCGAGCCGAGCTGCCTCGCGGTCTTCAAGGACGAGCTCGTCAAGCTCCTCCCGCACGACGACGACGCGGCACGTCTCTCGAAGCAGGTCTTCCACTTCGCCGAGTTCTTCCGCAAGCAGGAGATCGAGCCGCCGCGCGTGGGCGGCAAGGCGCTCCTCTGGGGCCACTGTCACCACAAGGCGACCGGGGGTATCGACGGGGAGCGGGAGCTGCTCGAGGCGATGGGCCTCGAGGTCGAGAACGTGACCGGCGGCTGTTGCGGGCTCGCGGGCTCGTGGGGCTTCGAGGCGGATCACTACGACTACTCGCTCCAGGCGGGGGAGCACGCGCTGCTGCCGGCGGTTCGCGAGGCCGATCCGCACACGCTCGTTGTCGCCGACGGCTTCTCGTGCAAGACGCAGATCGAGCAGGGGAAGACGGAGCGGCGCGCGCTCCACGTCGCGCAGGTCATGAAGCTCGCCCGCGAGCACGGCGAGAAGGGCGCCGGCTCCTATCCCGAGCGCGAGTACTACGAGCGGCGCCCGCACGCTTCGGCCGGCCGCAAGGCCCGGCGCGCCGCAGCGCTCGTGGGGACAGCGGCGCTCGCCGCGGCGGGGGCCGCCTTCCTGGCCGCGAGGGCCCGCTCCTGATGCACTCGACCCTCGTCAGCGAGAACGGCGCCACGACCCACGTGCTCGTCTTCGACCAGGGCGACGAGGCGATGGGCGGGCTCGAGTCCTTCGCCCGCGAGCACGGGCTCTCGGCCGCGAGCTTCACGGGCATCGGCGCGTTCAGCGAGGTCGTGCTCGGCTACTTCGACTGGGAGGCGAAGGAGTACGCCGAGATCCCGGTCACCGAGCAGGTCGAGGTCGTGAGCCTCATCGGCGACGTCGCGCTCTCGAAAGGCGAGCCCGCCGTCCACGCGCACGTCGTCGTGGCGAAGCAGGACGGCAGCGCCCACGGCGGCCATCTCCTGCGTGCCCGCGTGCGCCCGACGCTCGAGGTCGTCCTCACCGAGACGCCTGCCGAGCTCCGCAAGGAGCTCGATCCGAAGTCTGGTTTGGCTCTCATCGCTCGGGGCACGCCGCCTACATGAGCGAAGTCGTCGTTGTCACGGGTGCCACTTCGGGCGTTGGCCGGGCCGTCGCGCAGGAATTCGGACGCCACGGCGCCGCGGTCGCGCTCCTCGCACGCGGACGCGAGGGCCTCGAGGGCGCCGTCCGCGACGTCGAGGAGGCCGGAGGCAGGGCGCTCGCGCTTCCGACCGACGTCTCGAATCACGACCAGGTCGAGGCGGCCGCACAGGCCGCCGAAGAGGCGCTCGGCCCGCTCGACATCTGGGTCAACGACGCCATGACGACGGTGTTCGCGCCGTTCGCCGAGGTCGAGCCCGAGGAGTTCCGGCGCGCGACGGAGGTCACGTATCTCGGCGCCGTCTGGGGGACGCGCTCCGCGCTCCGGCGCATGCTGCCGCGCGACCGCGGGACGATCGTGCAGGTCGGCTCGGCGCTCGCCTACCGCGGCATCCCGCTCCAGTCGGCCTACTGCGGCTCGAAGCACGCGATGAAGGGCTTCTTCGAATCGGTGCGCTGCGAGCTCAGGCACACGAAGTCGAACGTGCACATGACGATGGTTCAGCTCCCCGGCCTCAACACGCCGCAGTTCGACCACTGCCTCGCCAAGACACCGAACAAGCCGATGCCGGTGCCGCCGGTCTACCAGCCCGAGGTCGCCGCGCGCGCAATCCACTGGGCCGCACATGCGCGGCGGCGCGAGCTCTACGTCGGCATCCCGACGGTCTACACGATCTGGGGCAACAAGCTCGCCCCCTGGTTCGCCGAGTGGTACCTGGCGAAGACGGGGTTCGACTCGCAGCAGCAACCGGGGAAGCCGCTCGACCCCGACCGGCCCTCGAACCTCTTCGAGCCGGTCGACGGCGACCCCGGCGCGCACGGCAGCTTCGACGCCAAGGCCCACGAGCACAGCGTCCAGGCCTGGCTGGCCGAGCACAAGTCGTCGGTCGGCGCAGCCGCCGTGGCGGGCGCGGGCGCACTCGTCACCGGGCTCCTGACGCTGCGCCGCTAGCGACGATCGCGCGGTCGCCTGGCCAGAACGGTGCCGGAGCGCGCGGTGAGCAGGCCCGTCGACGGTTTCGCCCGCCCACGGTTGAGCGTGGCGGCGTATTGGCGCGCCTCGCCCGGCGTCGGGTAGGCGCGCCTCCCACCCTCCCGGCCGCAGCGACGGCACGACCAGACGAGCGTCTCGCCCTCCGATGCGAACTCCCAGTCGCAGCCGAGTAGGTGACATCCGAGGCGCTGCTTGGGCATCTTGGGATCCTCGGTCACACGGCCTTGCGTGCCTGCTCGAGCGACTGTTTGAAGAGCGCGGCGGCGTTCACGAGCGCGAGGTGGGAGAGCCCCTGCGGGAAATTCCCGAGGAACTCGTGCGTCTCGGGATCCATCTGCTCCGAGTAGAGGCCGACGTCGTTCGCGAGCGGTAGGAGCTCCTCCATGAGCTCGGCCGCCTCGTCGAAGCGCTCCGCGCGGGCGAGCGACTCGACGAGCCAGAAGGAGCACGCGACGAAGGCGCCCTCCTCCTCGGGCATGCCCCCGTAGCGGTAGAGGAGCGGGCCGCGTCCGAGCTCTCGGCGGACCGCCTCGATCGTGCGTAGGCTCCGCTCCCCCTTTACCTCGCCGTACTCCATGCGGGCCGCGAGCAGGCAGCTCGCGTCCAGCTCGGCGCTGCCCGGGTACATGGTGTAGGAGCCGCGCTCCTCCGACCAGCAGTTCTCCTCGACCCAGGCCCGCACGGCCTCCGCCTCCGCGCGCCAGGCAGCCGCGCGGTCGTCGGGCAGCTGACCGTCCTCCACGAGCCGGAGGGCCCGGTCGAAGGCGACCCACGCGCCCATCTTCGACTGGGTGTAGTGCTCCCTGTCGTCGAGCTCCCAGATGCCCGAGTCCTCGTTTCGCCAGAGCTCGGCGAGGAGATCGACGGACTCCGCGAGCCGCGTGCCGGTCTCGGAGTCCAGGAGGTTGCCGTCGCGGACGTAGAGCCAAGTCGTCGTCAGCAGGTCTCCGTAGCCGGAAAGCTGGAGCTGCTCGGCCGCGTCGTTCCCCTCCCGCACCGGCCGCGAGGCCCGGTAGCCGGGCAGGTCGAGCTCCCGCTGGTCCGAGAGGACGGCGCCGCGGATCTTGTAGATGGGCGACACGCTCGGGTGCGTCTCCCTGAGGGCGTCGAGCAGCCACGTGAACGACGCGTGCGCCTGTTCGTGGTAGCCGAGCCGCATGAAGGCGTCGAGGGTGAAGGACGAGTCGCGGGCCCAGGCGTAGCGATAGTCGTAGTTCTTCGGGCCGCCGATGCGCTCGGGAAGGGAGCTCGTCGGCGCGGCGGTGATGGCGCCCGTGGGCGTGTGGATCAGGAGCTTGAGGGCGAGGACGCTCCGCAGCACCGGCTCCGGCCACGGGCCCTCGTAGGCGCCCGCCCGGAGCCAGCGGCGCCAGGCCTGCGCAGTCCCGTCGATCCTCAGCTCGACCCCCTCGCGCGGCTGCAGGTGCACCGGGCTGCCGTGGGAGCCGCTCAGGGCGAGCAGCGCCGTCTCCCCGCCCCGAAGCTCGAGCTCTGCCCCGATCGCCCCGCCCGAGACGTCGAGCTCGCCCGCGTCCCAGCACGAGACGGCGATCGCGTCGCTGCCCGAGCTCGCCACCGGCACGCCCTTTCGCAGCTCGATCGACGTCTCGGCCTTCCCCCAGCCGAAGCGCGGCTCCACCGACCAGCGCAGCGGCACCGTTCCACTCAGTCCCTCCACCTTGCGCGCGAGCTCGACCCACGGCGTCAAGGCGCCGCCTTCGAGGGTCATCAGGTCAGTGACGAGGACGGCTCCCGCCGGCGTCCTGTAGGTCGTCTCGAGGATGTTCGTCTCGGGGAGGTAGCGGCGCTCGACCTCGTATGGGATGGTCGGCGCGAGCGTGAAGCGTCCGCCGCCATCGGGATCGAGGAGCGCGCCGAAGACGGTTCCGGAGTCGCGGTCGGGAAAGCAGAGCCAGTCGATCGACCCGTCGAGCGCCACGAGGGCGACCGAGCGCCCGTCTCCGACCGCCGCGTAGTCGCGTATGGGCGCATAGCCGTCCGATCTCACGCGCGTATCCTCCCTACCCGAATGTGAACGCGAAGGCGGCGCCGAAGATCGCGCGTCAGCCACGCGACCTGTCCCCGACGTGGCCGCTGTGGAGCCTTCACGACGCCCTTTCGCTTCCCCGGTCCGCCGGCACCGGAACGAGCGCCGGGGGGGCTGGCGGCGCAGCCGGATGGCCCGGCCAGAAGCTCCACTTGCCGAAGAGCGAGATCAGCGCGGGGATGAGGAGGGAGCGGACGAGGAACGTCTCCAGGAGGACGCCGACCCCGATCATGAACGCGAACTCGCGAAAGCCGTCGATCGGGACGACCGCGAGCATGCCGAAGGACGCTGCGAGCGCGATGCCCGCGACGGCGATCGCCTTCGAGGCACGCGGAGCCGCGAACGCGACCGCCTGCCGCAGGGGCATCCTGCCCGCCTCTTGCCAGATGCGGCCGACCACGTAGACGTTGTAGTCGGAGCCGAGCGAGACGAGCAGGACGCCGGCCGCGAACGGGACGTAGTAGGTGAGATCCGAGTGGCCGAGGAGGTCCTGGAAGACGTACTTCGTGAGCCCGAGCGTCGCCGCCACCGAGGCCACGCTCGCGGCGAGCAGGTAGAGCGGCGCGACGAGCGCGCGCAGGAAGAGCGCGAGGAGGACGAAGTTGACGGCGAGGACGACCGCGCCCACTCGCACGGAGCTTCCGACGACCGCCTCGACGGTGTCCGAGGCGATCGCGGTCTGACCGGTCACCCCGGCCGTCGCCTTCGCGAGCCCCGCGTCGTCGAGGAGCCCGGGCAGCGCGTCCTTGAGGGAGCGCACGTTGTCGATCGCCGGGCCGCTCAGCGCGCCCTGGTCGTACACGAGGACGTAACGGGCGGCGGTTCCGTCTCGGCTCAGGAACAGGTTGCTCGGCGTCTGGCCCAACTGCTCGCGGGGCCCGAGGACGCCGACGACGCCGGGCTGGTCGGCGAGCTTCTCTTCGAGCTGCAAGAGGTCGGGCCGCTCGCCTCCGAGGCCGGAGCCCTGGACGAGCACCACCGTCGGGGCGACGATGCCCGGGGCGAAGCCTTCTGCCGCAGCTTTGGCGGCACGCGCCTGCTGGGTACCGGACGGGAGACCTGTGATGAGGCGGAACGCAAGCTTGGTGCCCGGGAGGCCCGCGACGGCGGCGATGAGCGCGGCGGTGCAGAGAAGGACGGTGGCGAGCGCGATCGGGCGCGCGGTGAGAAAGCGGGCCAGCGCCTCGCGGGCGGGCGAGACCGTCTCCTCGTCTCCGGTGCCCAGATCTGCCCGCTGAAGCCCCGGCCAGAAGATGCGGGAGCCGAAGATCGCGAGGGCGGCGGGAATGAACGTCAGCGCGACGACGAGCGAGACGGCCGCGGTGAGCGCGAGCGCCGGGCCGAACGCGCGGAAGAACTCGAGCTCGCCGACGAGGAGCGAGGCCGTTCCCGCGACGACGATGAGGCCGGCGGTCGCGACGATCGGCCCGACCCGAAGCGCGGCGGCTCGCGCGGCGTCGACTCTGCCGAGCCCGTCGCGGAGCGAGCGCCGCGTCCCCGACAGGTAGAAGACGGAGTAGTCCGTCACGACGCCGAGCGTCAGCGCGACGACGAGCGGCTCCACCTCCTGCGGCACGGAGACGCCGAGCCTGGTGCCGATCCACGGGATGACGCCGCGCGCGACGAGAAACGCGAGCCCGGCGGCGAAGAGCGTGAGCAGCGGGGCGCCGAGCGCCCTGAAGGTGAAGCCGACAACGAGGAGAATGACCCCGACCGTCCCGAGCTCGATGATGGTCATCGATGCCGAGATCTCGTTGAACTGGCGCAGGCGTGCCGGTGCGGGGCCGGTGACGCCGACCGGGCTGTCCGCCTGGGGGATCTGGCCGACGTAGACGTTCGCGGCCGAGACGCGGTCCGGGAGGGAGGCGTCGGGGCCGAAGAAGAGGTAGGTGACGGCGGTCGTGTTCGACTCCTGCGAGCCCGGGAAGAGGCCGAGCGTGTTCGTGATCGGGAGCGCGAGCTGGATGCCGTCCGCGCGGTGCGGCTCCCTGCTCGTGCGAACCGCGCGCTCGACGGCGCGGGTCTGTACCTCTGCCGAGAGGCCGTCGGGGTCTCGCTGGACGACGAGTGTGTCGGTCGTCAGCGGCAGGCCGAAGTGGCGGCTCTCCTGCTCGGCGACTCCGATCGACTCCGCGTGCTCGGGGATGAGCCCGCCGAGCGGGAGCGGCTCGCCCGATCCCAGGCCCGGCAGCTGCCACGAGACAGCGAGGGCGGCAGCGATCCATGCGGGCACGATGAGGTAGCGGAGCCCGACGACGACCCCCGTGAAGAGGCGGATCGCCCGTTCGCGGATCACGGATCTCCGCTACCCGCCGCATGGCTTATGGCAAACGGGGAACAACCGGGTTTGATGCCTCGCGCCATCTGGACCGGCTCCATCACCTTCGGGCTCGTCAACGTGCCCGTGCGCATGTACAGCGCCGTCGAGGACCGCGCGCTCCACTTCAACTACGTCCACGAGCCGGACGGCTCGCGGATCGGCTACGAGAAGGTCTGCAAGCAGGAGGACAAGCCCGTTCCGGACAGCGAGATCGTGAAGGCCTTCGAGTACGAGAAGGGCGAGTGGGTCTACATGAGCGACGAGGACTTCGAGGCCGCAGCCGCCGAGAACCACCGCACGATCGACATCCGGCAGTTCGTTCCCTTCGAGGAGATCGACCCGATCTACTTCGAGCGCACCTACTACCTGGGCCCGGCGGAGAACGGCGAGCGCGTCTACGCCCTCCTACTCCAGGCGATGGACGGCTCGGGCCTCGCCGGGATCGCGAAGTGGGTGATGCGCGACCGGCAGAATCTCGGCTGCCTGCGGGTGCGCGAGGGGGCGATCACGCTCGAGCGGATGCATTTCGCCGCCGAGGTGCGTTCGCTCGAGGACATCGCGCCGAAGGCGGCGAAGGTCGACAAGCGGGAGCTCGAGATGGCCGCGCAGCTGATCGAGCAGTTTCAGGGGGCCTTCGATCCGGACGAGTTCCAGGACACCTACCGCGATGCGCTCTGCGAGATCATCAAGGCGAAGCGCAAGGGCGAGGAGGTGCACGCGGAGGCCGTGGCCGAGCCCGAGGCCCCGACCGACCTGATGGCCGCGCTGCGCGCGAGCCTCGAGGCGACGAAGGGCGGGGGGCGCCGGTCGCGGTCGCGTTCGCGCTCGGGAGGCGGCGACGGGCGGCTCGAGGCTCTCTCCAAGGACGAGCTCTACGAGCTCGCGCGGGAGGCCGACATCGAGGGCCGCTCGGACATGTCCAAGCGGGAGCTCGTCAAGGCGCTCGAGCGGGCGGCCTAGCCAATCGATGGACGAGGAACGGCCACTCCCCCAGTACGCCGCGCTCGCGGCCTCGTTCGGCACGGGCCTCGCCGGCTTCCTCTGGGTCGGCGGGAGGCGGCTTCCGGAGCGTGTCTCGCTCGGCGACACGGTCAGGATCGGCCTGGCGAGCTACAAGCTGGGCCGGCTGATCGCCAAGGATCCGGTCACCGCCTTCGTGCGCGCCCCGGTCACCGAGGATCCGGATGCCACTGAGCCGAAGCCGGCCGGCGCCGCGCGCGCCCTCGGCGAGCTCGTCACGTGCCCGTACTGCCTCGGGCTCTGGATCGCCTCCGGTCTCTCGTACTCCCTCGTCCTCTTCCCCCGCCAGACCCGCCTCGTGACGACCATCTTCGGCGCCCAGGCCGTCGCCGACTTCTTGAACGCCGCCTTCGTCCGCCTGCGCGGCTAAAAGGGCCGTGTCCGGGGTCAGACCCCGGCGGTGGCCGTTCAGGACCAGCCGAGCTCGTCGAGGCGGGCTTCGTCGATCCCGAAGTGGTGCGCGACCTCGTGGAGGACGGTGATGCGGATCTCGTCCTCGAGGACGCGCGGGTCGTCGCCGAACTCCTCCTCGAGCGGCAGGCGGTAGATCGCGATTTTGTCCGGGAGGACGCCCGAGTACTCGCCGCGCTCGGTGAGGGGGATCCCGAGGTAGAGGCCGTAGAGGTCCGGGTCCTCGGGATTCTCGTCCTCGACGACGATCTCGACGTTGGACATCGCCCGCCGAAGCTCCTCCGGCAGCGAGGCGAGGGCGCGCTCGACGTGCTCCTCGAAGGTCAATACGCGGGCCGCACCGGTTTGGGGCGCCCGGCCGTGAAGACCCGCACCAGCACGAGCCCGAAGATGAAGCCGCCGATGTGGGCGAAGAAGGCGACGCCGCCGCCGCTCTCCGGCTGGACGAACGACTGCGAGCCGAGGAAGAGCTGGAGGACGAACCAGAGCCCGAGGAAGACGAGCGCCGGAAGCTCGAAGAAGAAGAACGGGATCACCCAGGTGAGCACGCGGCCGCGCGGGAACAGGACGAGGTAGGCGGCGAGCACGGCCGCGATCGCCCCGCTCGCGCCGACGTTCGGGATTCGCGCATCCGCGCCGGCGCCGAACTGGAGCGTGACGAAGCTCTGGCTCGCGGTCGCCGCGAGCCCGCCCAGCACGTAGAAGACGACGAATCGGGCTCGGCCCATCGTGTCCTCGACGTTGTTCCCGAAGATCCAGAGGAAGAGCATGTTGCCGAGGATGTGCTCCCACCCTCCGTGCATGAACATCGACGTGAAGGCGTCGACCCACCACGGATTTCCGGGCGCGACGCATTCGTTGGCAGGCTCGCAGGGGAAAAACCCCGAGTCGAGGACCGAGCGGTTGAGGTGCGGGAGCTGGTAGAGGATCCAGACCGCGAAGTTCGCCGCGATGAGCGCGACCGTCACGACCGGGAAGCGGCGCGTCGGGACGTTGTCCCTGAGCGGAAGCATGCGCCTCGGCCTAGTGCCCCATCCAGCAATACACGCCTGCGTCCGACTCGCGATCACGCATCGCCAGACTCGTCCCTCGCTCTTGCCAAGGCCACCAGCCTGGGCTGCAAGCGAGTGGCGCCTCTGGCTCGGTGCTCGCGACTCGGACGCTGGGCAGCATTACTGGACGGGGCACTACCGGATCACGAGCGCGAGCAGCGCCTTCTGCGCGTGCAGCCGGTTCTCGGCCTGGTCCCACACGGCCGAGCGCGGCCCGTACAGGATCTCCTCGGTGATCTCCTCCCCGTAGTGCGCCGGCAGGCAGTGGAGGACGATCGCGCGCTCGCTGCCGAGCCCGAGCATCGTGTCGTCGATCCCGAAGCCGGCCAGGTCGGCCAGCCGGCGCTCGCGCTCCTCGTCCTGGCCCATGCTCGTCCAGACGTCGGTGTAGAGGACGTCCGCTCCTTCCGCGGCTGCGCGCGGATCGTCGGTCAGCTCCACCGAGCCGCCCGATACGTTCGCGGCGGTCCGGGCCCAGCCGACGACCTCGTGGCTCGGCTCGTAGCCGGCCGGCGTCGCTGCCGCAAAGCCCATCCCGAGCTTCGCGCAGGCGACCATGAGCGAGTGGCAGACGTTGTTGCCGTCGCCGAGGTAGGCGACGCGGACGCCGTCGAAGCCGCCCAGCCGCTCCCGAATCGTCATCACGTCGGCGAGCGCCTGGCAGGGATGGAAGTCGTCGGTGAGGCCGTTCACGACGGGGATCTCGGCCGCCGCGGCGAGCTCGTCCACGTCTGCCTGCGCGAACGTCCTGATCATGATCGCGTCGAGGTAGCGCGAGAGCACGACGCCGGTGTCTCTGATCGTCTCGCCCCGCCCGAGCTGGAGATCCCCCGCGGCCAGGTAGAGCGCCGTCCCGCCCAGTTGGCTCATCCCGACCTCGAAGCTGACCCTCGTGCGCGTCGACGGCTTTTGGAAGATCATCCCGAGCGAGCGACCCTCGAGGTGGCGGTGCTCGACCCGCTCGCGCTGGCGGGCCTTGAGGCGGTCCGCCAGGTCGAGGACGGCGACGAGCTCATCGGTCTCCCACTCGTTGACGCGCAGGAAATCTCGCCCCTTGAGCTGCGCCGTCAGCATCGGCCTATCCTAGTCGCGCTCAGACTTGACACTCTAGAGCTTAGATTTTATACTCGGCCAGCAATCACATTGAGAAAGGGGGTTGCGATATGGCACTCGTACGTTGGGAGCCCTTCCGTGAGCTCGCCGCCCTCCAGAGCGAGATGAGCCGTTGGATGAACACGCTCCCTGGGGCGACCCCGTCCAACGGGCAGTCGTCCACCTGGCTCCCCGCCGTCGACGTCTGGGAGACCGAGCACGAGCTCGTGCTCTCGTTCGACCTCCCCGGGATCCCCGAGGAGGGGATCGCGGTCGAGCTCGACGACAACGTTCTCACGGTCAGCGGAGAGCGCGACCGCACGAACGAGCACTCGTCTGAGCGCTTCTACCGCTTCGAGCGGCGCTACGGGCACTTCTCGCGCAGCGTGACGCTGCCGGCGGGCGTGCAGGAGGACCAGATCGAGGCGAACTACAAGGACGGCGTCCTCGAGGTCCGGGTTCCGAAGCCGGAGGAGCCCAAGCCGCGCCGCATCGAGATCGGCGCGAAGGAAAAGGGCGCGATCGAGGGCAAGTCGACCCGCCAGTAGCGCGGGCTCACGGACGAAAGGCCGGGACGATCCTTGTCCCGGCCTTTCCGTGGGCGAGCCCGTCGGCGCTCGTGATGAGGGCCTCGCCGCCCGTCTCGGAGACGAAGCGGAAGGCCGCCTCGACCTTGGGGCGCATGCTGCCCGCGGCCAGCGAGTCGATGAGGCCGTCGTCGCGGCCGGGCGAGAGCTCCGCGAGCGCGCGCTGCTCTGCCGTCCCGAAGTCGGCGTAGACCGCCGGAACCTGCGTCAGGATCACCAGCCGGTCGGCGCCGAGGCCGACAGCGAGGAGCGCGGAGGCGTGATCCTTGTCGATGACAGCGTCGATGCCGTCGTGCCGCCCGTCGCGTGCGACCACCGGAATGCCGCCCCCGCCCACCGCGACGACGAGCGCGCCGGTCTCGAGGAGCGTCCCGATCGCACCGAGCTCGAGCACCTCGAGCGGGCGCGGCGAGGGGACGACACGGCGCCAGCCGCGGTTGGCGTCCTCCACGACCGTCCAGCCGCGCTCGGCCTCGAGGGCCTGGGCGCGCCCGGCCTCGTAGAAGGGGCCGACCGGCTTGGTCGGGCTCGCGAAGGCGGGGTCGTCCTCGTCGACCACCACGCGCGTGAGGACGACCGCGACCGAGCGGCCCGTGACCGGCTCGAGCTCGGAGGCGACGAGCGCCCCGATCTCCGCCTGCGTCTGGGCGACCGCGACGTACAGCGGCAACGCCGGCGCCTCGGCGCTCGCGAGCTCCTGCCGCAGGAGCTCGTTCCCGACCTGGGGCCCGTTCCCGTGCGTGATCACGACCGGCCCGCCGGTGAGGATGGACGCCGCCGCCTGGAAGGTCTTCGCCAGGTTCGCCCGCTGCTCGACTGCCGTCCCGCGCTCGCCGGGACCGAGCAGCGCGTTGCCCCCCAGCGCGACGACGGTCAGCACGCGGCTAGGAGGCGTCGATGATGCCGCGCTCCGCGAGGAGCTGAGCGATCGTCGGCTCGCCGAGCTCCTGGAGGCGGTACGTGACGCGGAGCGCCGGCTTGTCGAGCTCGATGACGCGGCGGAGGTCGATCGGCGTCCCGATCAGGACGAGGTCGGCGTCGGAGCGAGCGATCGTCTCGCGGAGCTCCTCCATCTGCTGCCGCCCGTAGCCCATCGCCGGGAGGAGCTGGGTGACGTGCGGGTACTTGGCGAAGGTCTCCTTGATCGAGCCGACGGCGAACGGGCGCGGGTCGACGAGCTCCGAGGCGCCGCCCGCCTTCGCGGCGAGGACGGCCGCGCCGTAGCTCATCTCGCCGTGCGTGAGCGTCGGCCCGTCCTCGATCGCGAGCACCCGCTTGCCCTCGATCTGGTGCGTGTCCTCCTCGACCTCGAAGGGCGAGGCGGCGCGGACGACGGCTGCGCCCGGGTTGACCGCCCTGATCGACGCGAGCACGGCCTCGACGCCTTCCTCGGGCGCGGTGTCGATCTTGTTCACGACGCAGGCGTCGGCCATGCGCAGGTTCGTCTCGCCCGGGTGGTAGCGCAGCTCGTGCCCTGCCCGGTGGGGATCGACCACGACGAGGTGGAGGTCCGGGTCGATGAAGGGCGTGTCGTTGTTGCCGCCGTCCCAGACGACGACGTCGGCCTCCTCCTCGGCGCGCTCGAGGATGGCGCCGTAGTCGACGCCGGCGAAGACGAGGTTGCCCTCGGCCAGGTGCGGCTCGTACTCCTCCCGCTCCTCGATCGTGCAGTCGGCCGCGTCCAGGTCCTCGTAGCGCTCGAAGCGCTGCACGGCCTGCTTGGTCAGGTCGCCGTAGGGCATGGGATGGCGGAGGACGGCGACGCGCTTTCCCGCGCCCCGGAGCACGGAGGCGACGTGACGGGTCGTCTGGCTCTTGCCGGAGCCGGTGCGGACGGCGCAGATCGCGACCACCGGCTTCGAGGCGCGAAGCTCGGTCGAGCGCGGGCCCATGAGGCGGAAGTCGGCGCCGGCCGCGAGCGCGATCGAGCCGATGTGCATGACGTGCTCGTGCGTCACATCCGAATAGGCGAAGACGACGTCGTCGATCTCCTCTCGCCGCACGGTGTCGGCGAGCTCCTCCTCGGCGAGGATCGGGATCCCGTCCGGATAGCCGTCGCCGGCGAGCTCGGGCGGATAGACGCGGCCCTCGATGTCCGGGATCTGCGTCGCCGTGAAGGCCACGACGCGGACGTCGTCTCGACCTCGGAAGGCGACGTTGAAGTTGTGGAAGTCGCGACCGGCCGCGCCCGCGATCAGGACCTTCCGCATCAGGCGGCGGTCTCCCGGATCCGCTCCGCGACCGCCGCAAGGTCGAGCCCGGCGCCCGCGACCTCTGCGAGGAGCTCGTCCGCGGTGGGACGCTGGCCCTCGGCCCAGAGCTCGCGGAGGAGCGATCCCGCCTCGCGCCGAGTGAACCACGCGCGCCCGAACTCCTCGCGCAGGAACGAGCGCAGGAGCGCCTCGAACGCCCACGCCCGCAGATAGCTCGACGAGTAGAAGCCCGCGTCGATGTCGGCGAGGAAGTCGACGTCCGAGACCTCGATCTTCAGCGCGTCGTGCATTCGCTCGACGTAGCGGGGACGCATCGACTCGAGGTCGCCCACGCCGTGCAGCTCGAGCTCGTAGAGGAACTTGGCCGCGTAGCGGCGCACGAAGTAGAGCTGTCCGGCTGAGGCCTCGGCGGCGAAGTCCGCCGGGCGCGCGAAGTCGAGGCGCCGCTCGAGCCAGGCGGGCTCGTTGACGAGGAGCTCGAGCAGCATCGCCCAGCCCTCGGTGACGGCGTTGTCGCCGAGCCGGCGGTCCTCGACGGGAAGGTCCGCCGACGTGTGCGCGTAGTGCTCGGTGTGCCCGGCCTCGTGGAAGAGCGCGTGCCAGTCGTCGGGCCCTCCGATGGGCTGGATCACGAGCATCACCCGTCCCGGCACCTCGATCGGGGCGCAGAAGGCCCGTGGCGATTTCGTCGGGCGGGACTCGATGTCGAGGTGGACGTTCTCCTGGCCCTGGAGCTCGATTCCGAGCCCTCCGAGCGTGCCCTCGAGCGCCGGGAGCATCGCCGCGGCGGTGAAGCCCGTGTCCCACTCGTTCGCTCGGAAGAGCCGGGGCACGTCCCAGCGCCTCGCCTCCTCGAGCGAGATCCCGACGCGCGCGCGGAAGAGCGGGTCGAGGACGCGGACGTAAAGGTCCTCGGTCTCGGCCAGGAAGCTTTCGCACTGGGCGCCGAGCTCGTCGAGCGGGAAGCCGAAGCGCCTGTAGAGCTCGAGGTAGGTCGGCGCGCCTAGCTCGACGGTGGCCGAGCGGCGCGCCTCTGCCATGCGGACGTGGCGCTCGTTGAGGTGCTCTTCGGTGAGATCGACGCGCGCCTCGTCGAGGCGCTGGCGGCGTCCGCGGTCGGGCTCGTTTGCGATCGAGGGACGCAGCAGCCGGAAGCCGATCTCCTCGCCGTCGACCGTGGCCGTGAGCGAGGCCTCGAGCCCCGCGATCTCCTCGGCATCGGCGCGTGTCAGGTCGCCGACGTAGCCCTCGCAGGCGAAGCGCCAGAGCTCGCGCGCGCTTCGCCCCTCCACCTCGGCCGTCGCCGCGAGCCGCCGGCAGGCGTCGAGCGTGGTCAGGTCGCTGAAGCGCTCGTAGATCGGCGAGAGCTCGAAGTCGTCCTTGAGCCCAGCGAAGTGGAGGTAGTACTCCTCGTCGAGTGCCGCGATGAACCGGTCGGCCTCGTCCCGGTACGACTCGAGCTCTGCCACCGGGGCGGTCGCCATGGGTGCCGTAGGATAGCGGCCGTGCGCGAGTTCGACGTGCAGACCGAGCGGAAGACCGAGCTCGTCAACATCACCGCGCAGGTGCGCGAGGCAGTGGGGGACGCAAACGGCGGCTCCGCTGCGCTCGTCTACGTGCCGCACACGACCGCCGGGGTGACGATCAACGAGAACATCGACCCCGATCTCGTCGAGGACCTGGAGCAGGCCTTCGCGCGCGTCGTCGGGGACGACTGGGAGTGGCGCCACGACGACGCCGACGGCCCGAACGCGCCCTCGCACGTGCGCTCGACGCTGGTCGGCCCCCAGCTCCTCGTTCCCCTGCGCGAGGGCGATCTCGCCCTCGGCACCTACCAGGGGATCTTCTTCTGCGAGTTCGACGGCCCGCGCCGGCGCAAGGTGTACGTCTCGACGCTGGCTTGAAACAGCCTCGCTAGGCTGGCCGAATGGCCGCGCCGCTCAGAAAGGACCAGGAGCTCGACCTCCGGATCGACTCGCTCGCCTACGGCGGCAACGGAGTCGCGCGCCTGAACGGCTTCGTCGTCTTCGTGCGCCGCGGCCTTCCGGGCGACACCGTGCGCGCCCGTGTCACGAAGGTGAAGCGAAACCACGCGGAGGCGACGGCGCTCGAGGTGGTCGACGCCGGCGCGCCCCGGGTGGACGCGCCCTGCGCGCACTATCCGGCCTGCGGAGGCTGCCGCTTCCAGGACCTCGCCTACGAGGCGCAGGCCGAGGCGAAGCAGGCGCAGGTCGCGGACGCGCTCGCCCGGATCGGGCGCCTCGAGGGCTTCGAGCTCGAGCCGATCGTCCCGGCGGCGTCGATCTTCCACTACCGCAACAAGCTCGAGTACTCGTTCACCCAGGACGAGCTCGGCATCGGCCTCGGCTTCCATAAGGCGGGTCGCTGGGACGAGGTGATCGACGTCGAGCGCTGCTGGCTCACGACCGACCTCGGCAATGCGATCCGGAACGCGGTCAAGGAGTGGGCGAACGCCTCGGGGCTCGCCGCCTACGACCAGGACGCGCAGGAGGGCTACCTCCGCCACCTCGTCGTGCGTGAGGGCCGGAACACCGGCCAGGCCCTCGTCGTCCTCGTCACCGCGCCCGGCGAGCTGCCCGAGGAGGGCTTCGTGGAGACGCTGCGCCGCTTCCCCGAGGTGCGCTCGGTGCACTGGGCGGTGAACGACACGCCCGCGGAGGTCACGAACGTCCCGTCCCGCCTCCTGTGGGGCGACGAGGCGATCGAGGAGGAGATTCTCGGCCTGCGCTTCCGCCTGCGCCCGAACGCCTTCTTCCAGACGAACACCGAGATGTCCGAGAAGCTCTACGCGCTCGCGATCGAGTACGCCGGCCTGACGGGGGACGAGACCGTCTACGACCTCTACTGCGGCACCGGCACGATCGGCCTCGCGATGGCCCGCGACGCGCTCACGGTGTGGGGGATCGAATCCTCGGAGGAGTCGGTCGCCTGCGCCGTCGAGAACGCCGAGCTGAACGGGCTCGCCAACGCCGCCTTCTTCGCCGGCGAGGTGGGCGCCGACGTCGAGGAGCTTCACGAGCGCGCCGGCGCGCCCGACGTCGTCGTCGTCGACCCGCCACGGGCAGGGCTGACCGCGAAGGCACTCGCCCGCGTCGCGGCGCTCGAGGCGCCGCGTCTCGTTTACGTCTCCTGCAATCCGACCACGCTGGCCGGCAACGCGAAGGAGCTCGTCTCCGAGCTCGGCTACTCGCTCGAGCGGGTCCGACCGGTCGACATGTTCCCGCACACGCCGCACGTCGAGTCGGTGGCGCTCTTCACGCGATGACGGTCGCCGCGCTCTACGACGTCCACGGCAACCTGCCCGCGCTCGAGGCGGTGCTCGCCGAGGTGGACGCCGACACGATCCTCGCCGGCGGCGACGTCGTGCTCGGCCCGATGCCTCGCGAGACGCTCGCTCTCCTGCGCGAGCGCGGCGCCACCTTCATCCGCGGGAACACCGATCGCGCCGTCGGCGGCGGCGTCCCCGAGGACGACCCGTGGCTCGAGCGCGTCCACTGGGTGCGGGATCAGCTCGACGAGGACGATCTCGACTTCCTCCGCACGCTCCCGCATCCACTCTCGCTCGCCGTCGACAGCCTCGGCCAGGTTCTCTTTTGCCACGGCTCGCCTCGGAGCGACGAGGAGATCCTCACCGCCGCGACGCCGCCCAAGCGCCTCGATCCGATTCTCGACGGGGTGCAGGAGCGCGTCGTCGTCTGCGGACACACGCACGTCCAGTTCGACCGGCTCGTCGGCGACCGGCGGCTCGTGAACGCGGGCAGCGTCGGCATGCCCTACGAGGGCGAGGCCGGAATCGCGTGCTGGGCGCTACTCGGGCCGGACGTGGAGCTCCGCCGGACACGCTACGACGCCGAGCACGCTGCTGCAGGTGTCCGTGGATCGGGGATGCCCGGCGCCGACGAGTTCGCGCAGGAGTACGTTCTCCACCCGGCGACGGCGGAGGAGGCGACGACTCACTTCGAAGCTCTCGCGTCCGGCTCAGAGTCGTAGGAGCAGGGTGCACGCATTGCCGGCGCCCTCGGCGACGATTTCGAAGTTGAGCCGCTCGTAGAGGCGCTTCGCCGGGTTCTCGACCTCCACGCTCAGGCTGACCGCTTCGAACCCGTCGGCCCGGGCGCGGTCGACGAGGGCCGTGAGGAGCGCGGTGCCGAGTCCTGTGCCGCGCGCCGCCGGCTCGACGGCGACGGTGAGCTCTGGGATGTCGGGCGCCACGAAGCCGAAGCCGGGGTCATCGGCGGCGAAGAGCCGGTACCAGGCGGCGCCCGCCGGCTCGCCGGCGGCCGTCTCGGCGACGAGCGCCACGTCTCCGGGACGGCCCCAGCCTGCGAGGTAGCGCGCGACGGCCGGGTCGACGGCGAGGGTCTCGTCGAGGACATTGCTTCGCCAGCCCGCCGCCCACGACAGCATCCGCTCGAGGAACGGGAGATCGCTTTCGACCGCGAATCGGATCTCGGCGGTCGTCACCTACCGGCTCTCGCCGAGCGCCAGCCCCTGTAGTCCCGCCAGAAGCGGTCGGCGTTCGCCAGCACGAAGGCCACGGAGAGGAGCGGCAGGGCGGGGAGGCCCGAGATGTCGAAGCCGACCGCGAGCGCGAGCGTCGCGCCGAAGGAGAGCGCCATCAGGAGCCACGTGAGGCGCACGCGGAGGCCGAAGCGGTCGGCGGCGGCGAGGAAGAGCGAGAAGAAGAGGACGTCAGGAAGCCCGAGCTGCGCCGAGTTGTGCTCGCCGGGAAGCGGGAAGGAGATCGAGAGCGCGTTGAAGACCTCGGGCTGGTTCTCGACGATCTCCTTCGTCGGCCCGCGGGCGACGGAGAAGATGTCGACCGGGACGATCAGGACGGCGATCAGGAGCACCCACGAGAGCGCCTCGAACCAGGAGAGGAACCACCAGGCGACCGCGGCGACGGCCGCGATCTTGACGAAGTTCGCGGCGATGTCGAGGCCGCCCGCCTCGAGGGCGACGCTGAGGACGACGAGCGCGACGGCGGCTTGCCCGACGAAGCGCGAGCCCGCGCGCCGGAGCGGCAACGCGAGCAGGACGAGCACGAATGTGACAGGGATCAGCCCGAAGGTGAGGAACGCGACGTCGGCCCAGACGCTGAGCCTGGGCAGGTCCTCGGAGACCGCGTAGAACCACGCCAGGACCCCGAGGACGACTAGTACGGCGGCAGCTCGGACCACCAGGGGCCGATTGCCTTGAAGGCCTCCCAGAACTCCTTCTTGGCCGGCGCCTCGTCGAGGGAGGCGTCGAGGTCGGGCGTCACCAGGGCGTCGATCGTCGGCGTGAACCGTTGGATCGACCCCGGCTCGCTCGCGAGCTCGGTCGCGAGCGGAAAGCGGACGGCGTTCAGACACGTGAGAGCATCTTGCCCCATGACCACGATGAGCTTGGGCTGAACGATGTGGACCTCACGCACGAGCCACTCCCGGGCCTCGACCTCCTCTGCTCCTGCGAACTTGAGGCAGTTCGTCCCGTAGATCGCGGTCGGGTCGACCTGGAGCCGCTGGAGGGATTTGAGGACGGCCTGGCCCGCGCGGCCGAAGAAGGCGACGCCCTCGTGCTGCTCCGCCGTCTGCGGGCCGTACTTGAGCAGGAAGATCTCCGCCTGCGGATGTCCTGAGCCGAGCACCGGCGCGCGGTCGGTGCCGGCGACGCGGGCGATCTCGCGCCCGAGCTCGTTGATCTCGGCGATCGCCTTCTCGAGATACCGCTGGGAGATGTCGTCCGTAGGCACGGGCAAAGGGGCTGCGAGCGCTATTCGGGGTCCGACGTCCCTCTTCCTACACGGCTGCCTTCGAGCGGCGGCGCGATTGCGCCATCCACTTGAGGCCCTGCAGGTACACGAGTGACTTGGGACGCCTGAGGATCTCGGCCGAACGCAGGCTGATGAGGAACTCGGCCGGGGTCGCGAACGCGCGCATGCGAACGAGCCCTGTGCCGACGCCCTGGAGCACATGGGCATCGGAGCCGGCGCCCATCGTCAGGTTGTACTTGCGGGCGAAGCGGAGCGCCTCCTCGTTGAAGCCCTCGAAGAGCAATCGAGCGTTGTAGACCTCGAAGACGTCGATCTCGGGCAGGTGCCGGTGGAGCGTCGGCGCGTCCGGAATCGTGTGCAGCCGATCGAAGGGGTGGGGGAGGTAGACGACGCCGCCCTGCTCGCGGATCGCGGCGATGGTGTCGGCCATCGGGAGCCCACGCTCGATCTCCTGCTCGAGGAAGAGGCCGATCACCTCGCCGGCATCGGTCTTGATCTCCTCGCCTGGGATCACGGTCAGCCCTCGCTCCCGGGCCAGCTCGAGGCCCTCCTTCGCCCCGGCGAAGACGTTGTGATCGGTGATCGCGATCGCGCCGAGCCCTTGCTCCGCTGCGTACTCGACGAGCTCCGCGACCGGGACCGCGCAGTCGTGGGAGTGGTCGGTGTGCATGTGGAGGTCGGCGAGGATGAAGGGGCGGTCGGCAAGCGGGTCGGCCGGGTGATGGAGGACCGTCCGCCGGCGGCCGAGCACCGACCTGTAGAGCCGCTCGAGCGCGGCGCCGAGCGCCTCGGCGCTGTCGCCTGCCGAGCGCTCAAGCGCCTGCTCGCTCAGCTTCCTGCGCCAGTCAGCGTCGTCCGCCAGGCGTCCGAGCGCTGCCGCGATCAGCTCGGGCTGGCTGCTCGCGCCGGGTGGGTCGACGAGCGGAGATCCGGCGGCTGCCGCCTGGGCCGGCAGGCGGCGAAGGCCGCGCTGGGCCGGCACGAGCCCCGCTGCCCCGGCGAGGAGGCGCGCCCGGCCCGCTTCGTCGAGCGCCGTGCGAACGGTGACCCGATCCCGGAGCGCGCGCGGGACGTAGGGCCGTCCGGAGAGCCGGCTCGTGCGCACGAAGACGAGCTCCCAGCCCGGCAGGTCGCGAAGCGCGCGCAACGCTGCGCGAGCCCGGGGAAGCTCGTCGCCGCGCCATTCGAAGAGGAAGCGTTTCGCAGGCGTGGCCTCCTCGAAGAGGCCCGGGTCGACCCCGAACGGGAGGGCACGGTACTCGCCGGGGAATCGGGCCCTGGCCGCGGACAGCGTCTCCTCGCCGACGGCGGTGAGCGCGTCGATCCTGGAGAGGAGCCGCTCGCGCTGCTTCCTGCCGGGCGGGTAGGCGAGCCGCTCGGGCGAGTGAAACGTTGCGACGGAGAGCGCGCGCGAGTCCCTGAGCGCGAGGTAGGAGAGGCTCGGCAGGCCCGGCTCGTGGGCGTGGAGGATGTCGAAGGAGTCCGCGCGGAGCGCGAGCTCGAGGTTGGCGTGGACGCCGAGCGGGACTCCGAGCCGGCTCTTCCTCGAGACCGGAACAGCCGGCCCGAGCGCGACGACTCCCTCGAGCGGCTCCCCGTCCGACCCGAGGCGCCGCAGCGCGCGCCGGCCGGCGCCGAGGTCGACCGCGCGGTTGGACGGCGCGAGCACGACGACTTCGTGGCCGCGGCGCCGGAGCTCTTCCGAGGCGGCGTGCACGTGCTCGTTGACCGGATGGGGCTGTGACCACGCGAACGGCGTGACCATGCAGATCCGAAGGCCCACGCCTCGAGTCTAGTCCCGAATCACATAAGGGCGCGGGTTTCGGCTGCGTGCCAATCGAGACCCATGCTCTCGAACCGCTCGAGGGCCTGGACGATGAGAACGGCGTCTTCGCGCAGGCACCCCAGTGCGCGGAGAGCGAACGGCTCGAGGTACGTGTTGGGGCGGAGGAGGGGTTCTGCCTCCTCCTCGACGGGCTCGCGCCAACCGAGAGCAATGAGCGCGTCCAAGCGCGCCGCCGTGGCGGCTGTCCACGCGAAGTACATCGCCTCACCGGAGCGCAGCAGCCGCTCGGCCTCTTCGAGGTCGTTGCGAAGCAGGGACAGCCGCAGCCGTGGAGCCTCGATCGTGAGGCCGTATCCCTCCATCTGGAGGTCGTCGGCCGAAGTCTCCAGGCGCCGGGCCTCCTCGTCGTCGCCGGCGTGCGCGTTTGCGAGCGCGCAGACGAGGAGCGACCGGGCGTTCAGATTGCACGGAGTTGCGAGGTTGTCTGTGACCGCCGCTTCGGCGTCGCGAGTGAGGGCGCGTACGGTTTCCCAGCGGCCGGCGAGCTCCTCGACCATGAGTCGCAATCCGATCGCGTGGATCCGGTGGTGAGATGAAAGCTCTCTCGCGGCCTCGGAGAGGAAGCCGGTCTGAAAGCGGGCCTCCTCGAACCGGCCGCAGCCGAGGTTCGCGAGCGTGGCCGCCCAGTAGATCCCCTCGCGGTCGTCCGGGTTCGGGGTCGATCCGAGGAGCGCGAGGTTGGTCTGCGCTTCTTCCAAAGCTTCATCCGTGCTGCCGCTAGCCAGCGCAGATTCGACGAGCTGCAGGCGCGCCGCGGCAATGAGATCGTTGCTTCCCAGGCGTTCGGCCAACGTCACCGCCTCGCGCGCGATCTCGAGCCCGCCGGTGGAATCCCAGGCCGCAAGCGCGGCGAGCGCCCGCACACGCTCCGGGCTCCCGTCTTCGCTGAGCTCGAGCGCCTCGTCGACCCAACGCTTCACCATCGTCTGGTCGGGCCTAGTGCGCCACATCCCCAGGCGGACAGTGGTCTCGTAGGCAAGCACGCTGTACAGCTCGGACCGGGTCGTTCGATCACCGGCGAAAGCGATCGCGTTCTGCATCGCCTTCCAGAAGCCCTCGCCGTCGTACTTGAGCGCGCTTGCCTCGGCGATTCTTCTCCAGAGGTCGACGTGGATCTCAGGCGGGCCGAGCTCGACGGCCTGGTGGAGCAGCTCGAGTGCGTCGTCCATGTCGTAGCGACCGACAGCGAGCTCGGCCGCTCGGCGCAGCCAGATGACGGCGGCCGCCCGTAGGCCTGCCAGCTCGACCTCCGCGCCGGCCCACGCGAGATCCGCGTCTTCGGCTTTCACCGCCTCGGCGTAGTGATGCGCAAGCAGGGGGGCGTGCTCCGCGCGGCCGCCACCGAAGCCCTCGAGCCAGGTTGCGAAAGACGCGTGCAGCCGCGCGCGCTTGCCCTTCGGAAGACCCTCGTAGGCCACCTCCCGGGTCAGCTGGTGCTTGAACGCGTACTCCGTCTCTCCGGCAATGGATGACCCGGCGCGCCGGCGTACGAAATCACGGGCTTCGAGAACGCGGAGGTCGGGATCAAGTCCCGCGACGAGCTCGTATACAGGAAGGGTCCAGAAGACGCGGCCGATGACCGAGGCGGCCTGGAGCGCTGCCTTCTCGGCGGCCGGAAGCAGATCGATTCTCGAAGCGAGGACGGCTTGCACGGAGTCTGGCACGGCAATGCCCGCCTGCTGCTCGGAGACCGTCCAGCCTCCGTTCGATCGGCAGAGGGCGCCTTGGTCGATCAGCGATTCGATGAGCTCCTCCAGGAAGAACGGATTTCCCTCGGCCTTACGGACGATCGTCTCGGTCATGTGTGCGGGCAACTCGCCGGCGAGAAGCTCGTCCAACATGAGGACCGCGGCCTCGGCGGGAAGCGCCTCGAGCTCGACTGTCGAAGCGTCGCGGCGGGCACCGCCCCATCCGGGGCGAACGTCGTAGAGCTCGGGACGAGCGGTTGCAACGAGTAGCAGAGGTCCGCGAACGTCTTCCACCAGGCGTTCGAGGAGGTCCAGCAAGGGCGCTTCCGCCCAATGGATGTCCTCGATGAGCATGACGGCAGGGCGCTCGGCCACCAGCTCCTCCACGAAGCGCACCCAACCGGTGTGAAGCCGGTCGCGGGCGGCCAGCGGGTGCACGTCTCCGGCGATGTCCAGCCCGAGCGTGAGACCGAGTATTGCGCGCTCCCCAAGGCGCTCGGCCACCGTCTCTGGTGGGTCGCTCTCGAGGATCCCGAATTCCTCCTTGAGAATCTCGCCGAGTGGCCAGTAGGTGATTCCTTGCCCGTACGCGAGGCAGCGGCCCGTTCGGCGGAGGGGCTCGGGAATCTCGCTTCCGAGGTGCTCCCAGAACTCCCGGACAAGCCTGGTCTTGCCCACACCGGCCTCGCCGCTGATCGTCACGACGTGCGGGCTGACGCGCTCGACGACCCCCCGGTAAGCGCTCTCCATGCAGGCCAGCTCGGCATCCCGGCCGACGAACGCACGACGAAGTCCGCTGACGCCCCGCGGGCGCATCAGCGAGAGGGCGCGCAGTAAGCGTCGGCAGGCAATCCCCGCCGGCTTGCCCTTGGCCTCGACGACCATGGGCTCTGCGAACTCGAAGGCGCCACGGACGGCCGTGACGGTCCGCTCCCCCGCGAGGATCTCCCCGGACGCTGCGGCCTGCTCGAGCCGGGCCGCGACGTTGACCGCATCGCCGGTGACGAAGGAGCCACCTTCCCGGGCGCGCCCGGCGACCACTTCGCCTGTGTTCACGCCGATGCGCAGCACGAGGGCCTCGCCGAACAGTTCCTTCAGACGGTGCTGCATCGAAAGCGCCGCGTGGAGCGCGCGCTCGGCGTGATCCTCATGTGCGCGCGGGGCTCCGAAAGCAGCCATCACGGCGTCGCCGGCGAACTTCTCGACAGTCCCGCCGGCCCGTTCGATCTCGGCAGCCATCGCGTCGTAGAAGCGGTTCAGCAGCGCCCGAATCCGCTCTGGATCCTGGGAGCCCGCAAGCTCGGTCGAGCCGACGAGGTCGGCGAAGACCACTGTGGCGAGCTTCCGTTCTTCCCCCGTTAAGGAGCCGGTACTGCCGAATGACGGAGAACTGCCTGTGTCGCGGAGCCCGAGCGGCCCGCCGCTCCTGTGTTCCACCGGTTCCTCCCTCGTGCGGAAGGTAACACGGTGGGCTGAAATCGCGTCTAGCGGGCCTGGGTTACGCGTTTGCGTTCTGCGGCTCGGCTGTTTTTCTTGATGAACTGCTCCACGAGGTCGTAGGCCTCGTCGTCGGCGATCTGCTTCGGCGGCGACTTCATCAGGTAGGAGCTCGGGCCCTCGAGTGCGCCCGAGACGCCGTTCAGCATGGCCAGCTTCGCGAGCCGGACGGCGTCGATGACGATGCCCGCCGAGTTGGGCGAGTCCCAGACCTCGAGCTTGAGCTCGAGATTGAGCGGCACATCCCCGAAGGCGGAGCCCTCCATGCGGATGTAGGCCCACTTCCGGTCGGTCAGCCAGGGCACGTAGTCGGACGGGCCGACGTGGACGTTCTTCGCACCGAGGTCGTAGTCGAGCATCGACGTGACCGCGTTCGTCTTCGAGATCTTCTTCGACTCGAGTCGGTCGCGCTCGAGCATGTTGAGGAAGTCGGAGTTCCCGCCCACGTTGAGCTGCATCGTCTTGTCGAGGTGCACGCCGCGCTCGCGGAAGAGGCTCGTGAGCACGCGGTGGGTGATCGTGGCGCCAACCTGCGACTTGATGTCGTCGCCGATGATCGGCACGCCGGCCTGCTCGAAACGGCGCTGCCAGTACGCCTCGCGGGCGATGAAGACCGGCATGCAGTTCACCATCGCGCAGCCGGCCGCGAGGATCTGCTCCGTGTACCACTTGGTCGCCTCCTCGGAGCCGACCGGGAGGTAGTTGACGACCACGTCCGTGCCGGTTTCCTTGAGGATCCCGACGACGTCGTCGGTCTCGCCGGGCGCCTTTTCGACGACCTCGGAGATGTACTTGCCGATGCCGTCGTGGGTCATCCCGCGCGAGACGGTGATGCCGCTCTTCGGGACGTCGGCGAACTTGTACGTGTCGTTCGGATGCGCCCAGATCGCGTCGGCCAGGTCCTTGCCGACCTTGTCCTTCGTGACGTCGAAGGCGGCCGTGAACTCGACGTCGCGCACGTGGTAGCCGCCGAGGTCGACGTGCATGAGACCCGGGACGAACTGCTCGGGATCCGCGTCCTTGTAGTACTCGACTCCCTGGAGCAGGGAGTTGGCGCAGTTGCCCACGCCGACGATCGCCACGCGCACCTTGTCGTTTGAGCGCGAGCGGCCGTTCTTGGAGCCGTTGCTCGAAGGCATCGTGTCCTTTCCGTGATTGCCGAGCCGCTCGGCGAGCGTCTCGACGATGAGCTGGTTGACGGTCCGCTTGCGCTCGCGCGCGCGGCGCCCGAGCTTCTCCTTCAGCTCAGCGGGCATGCGCAGGAGAACATCGCCCTTCTCGCTCGGACGACCGCTCTTTCGGCCGGAGCTCTCGAAGGGGACTGCGAAGCGGGAGGCGAGGATGCCGACGGCGACGTCGTTCAGGTTGCTCGCCTGCGACTCGACCTCGGAGGCGAGGCGGCGCTTCAGGTCCGCGGTCATGCGGACGAGGACATCTTTTCGCTCTCGTGCCATCGCACGGAGTGATAGCACAAATGTGCTATCAGTTGCTGCGGAGCTGCTTCCGGACGAACAGGATCCGCTGCCCGACCGTGACCCACGCGGTCAGCGCGAGGAGAGCCATGGTCGCCGGTAGCACGAGGTCGTTGACGGGCGCGAGCACGAGCCCGGTCGTGATCACGACGACGCGCTCGGCGCGGCTACCGAGGCCCACGTCGCCGCGTAGCCCCAGCGCCTCGGCCCGTGCTCTCGCGTAGCTGACGAGGAACGAGCCGGCGATGGCCGCGAAGGCCAGCCCGACTCCCCACATCTGGTCGTGCCGCATGAGCACGAGCCCGATCGCCCCGATCATGAACCCTTCGCCGACGCGGTCGACGGTCGAGTCGAGGAAGGCCCCGAACGGGCTTCCGATCCCGCGGCTCCGCGCGAGGGCGCCGTCGAGGATGTCGAGCAGGGAGCCGACGACGAAGAGCACCGCGCCGACCCAGAAGAGGCCCCAACCCGCGTACTCGAACCAGACGGCGACCGAGCCCGCGATGCAGAGGCCGACGCCGGAAACGGTCAGCGCGTCCGGAGTCACGCGCGCCTCCTCGAGCTGGGCCATCGACTGGGCGGCGAGGCGGCGCGCCTCGTCGGTGTAGGCCTGCTTGGCCCGTTCCAGTTTCGGGCTTCTCAAGACGCGGAGAGGCTACTCCTACCCGCCGATGTACGACATCTCGACCTTCGGCAGGTCGCGCGTCTCGGCCGAGCGGAGCTCCGAGTAGCGATCGGCGCGCACGCGCCAGATGTCGGAGACCGAAGCCGCGATCTCGTCGTCGCTCGCCGGGCCCCGGACGAGCGCCCGCAGGTCGTGGCCGGTCGTCGCGAAGAGGCAGGTGTAGAGCGACCCGTCCGCCGAGAGCCGCGCCCGCGTGCAGGCCCCGCAGAAGGGGCGCGTCACCGAGGCGATGACGCCGATCTCGCCGCTTCCGTCCCGGTAGCGGTAGCGCTCGGCGACCTCGCCCGGATAACGGGGCGGCAGCGGCTCGAGTGGCGACTCCGCGTCGATCGCCGCGACGATGTCCGCCGCGGGGACGACGTCGTCGAGGCGCCAGCCGTTCGTCGAGCCGACGTCCATGTACTCGATGAAGCGCACCACGTGGCCGCGCGCGCGGAAATGGCGCGCCATCGGGAGGACGCTGTCCTCGTTGACGCCGCGCTTGACGACGACGTTCACCTTGACGGGGAGGCCTGCTGTGGCGGCGGCGTCGATCCCCTCCAGCACGCGCTCGACCGGGAAGTCGACGTCGTTCATGGCGCGGAAGACCTCGTCGTCGAGCGAGTCGAGGCTGACCGTGATCCGCCGCAGGCCGGCGTCCTTGAGGGCCTGGGCCTTGCGTGGGAGGACCGCACCGTTCGTCGTCAGCGTCAAATCGAGGCCGGGGATTGCTGCGAGCATGGCGACGAGCCGCTCGACGTCGCGGCGGATGAGCGGCTCCCCACCCGTGAGGCGGATCTTCTCGACGCCCAGACCGCTGAAGACGCGCGCGAGGCGGGCGATCTCCTCGAAGGTCAAGAGGTCGCGGCGTGGCAGGAACTCGTACTCGCGGCCGTAGACCTCCTTCGGCATGCAGTAGACGCAGCGGAAGTTGCAGCGGTCGGTGATCGAGATCCGGAGATCCCGGAGCGGCCTGCGCAGGGTGTCTTCGAGACCCATGGGGATAAGCCTAGCCTCCCCACCGGGACCGATCAGCAGACGTAATCGATTCGGCCGCCAATCCGAATGGAGGTCGGGCGCCGACACCGGCATGCTCGCGCGGTGACGACCCATCACAGCCCGAGGGTCTGGCTCGCGCTCGCGACCATCTACGTCGTCTGGGGCTCCACGTTCACGGCGATCACGTTCGCCGTTCGCGACCTGCCGCCGCTCCTCGCGATGGGCCTTCGCCACGTGACCGCCGGGACGATCCTGCTCGTCTGGGCGCTGCCGCGTGGCGACCGCGCCGGCGACCGCATCGGGTGGAGACAGCTGCGCGCCGCTCTCTTCTTCGGCGGCGCGCTCTTCCTCATGGGCCACGGCGGTCTCGCCTGGGCGCAGCAGCGGATCCCGTCCGGAGCCGCCGCGCTCCTCGTCGGCAGCATCCCGCTCTGGATGGCGCTCCTCGACCGCGTCGTCTTCGGCAGGCGGCTGCACCGGACCGCCAACCTCGGCCTCTTCGCCGGCTTCGTCGGCCTCGCCTTCCTCGTCGATCCCTTCGGAGCTGGGTCGATCGACCGGGTCGGCGCGCTGGTCGCCGTGCTCTCCGCCTTCGCCTGGGCCGCCGGCTCTCTGTATTCACGGGGCGCGCCGCTGCCCGAGCGGCCGCTCGTCTCAGCCGGGCTCGCCGCCCTCTGCGGCGGTGCACTCCTCCTCGTCGCCGCCGCGGCAAGCGGCGAGCTCGGCGACATCCACCCGACGGCGGACGCGCTCGGCGCGATCGCCTACCTCGTCGTCGTCGGCACGATCATCGGCTTCAGCGCCTACGTCTGGCTGCTCCGCAAGGCGCCGCTTTCCTTCGTGGCCACGTACGCCTATGTGAACCCGGTGGTCGCCGTTCTCCTCGGTACGACGCTCCTCGGCGAGGATCTGACGCCGCAGATGCTCGTCGCAGGCGCCGTCATCGTCGCATCGGTTGCGCTGATCGTCCGTAAGAGCGGCGCCGTCCTCGAGCCGGGGCGCTCCCTGCGGCGCCGCCGCCAAGAGGTGCGCTCGGCGGCCTGATCGAACCGGCGCCCTCGCGCCTATGCTCCCGCGGTGACCGAGCTGACCGCCGAGCTGCTCGTCGACCGGCTCGATCCGCGGGAGATCGCAGTCTCGCCCGACGGGCGGCTCGTCGCGTTCGTCGCCGCGCCGGTCGGGCGGGCCGAGGAGCATCCGCAAAGCGCGGTGTGGCTCGCGGACTCGAAGGTGCCGGGCTCCGCGCGGCGGTTCACGAGCGGCACGGCTGAGGACAAAGCGCCCCGGTTCGCGCCCGACGGAGAGACGCTCTACTTCCTGTCGGATCGCGAGGAGCGGAAAGTCGCGCACCTCTACCGCGTCCCACTGGGCGGCGGCGAGCCCGAGCCGCTCACGGAGGGAAGGCAGGGCATCGCCGCCTACGCACCGCTCGCAGACGGGACGCGCGTGGCGCTCGTGTCGGCCGACACTCCCTCGGAGGAGGACGAGCGCCGCGAGGCCGAGCGAGACGACCCGGACGTCTTCGGGGCGTGGAAGCCGCAGCGCCTCCGGGTGCTCGACCTCCCGACGGGCGAGACGAAGACCCTGGACTTCTCGGGCGACCGGCATGTCTCGAGCGTCCAGCCGGCTCCGGAAGGGCCTCTGGTCGCGGTGGCGCTCTGGGAGACACCCGAGATCGACAACCAGGCACGCCCGGCCGAGCTCGTGGTGGTGGACGTCGACTCCGACGCGATCGTCGCCGGATGGCTGTTGCTCGCCGGGGACGCGACCGTCGCCTGGCGAGGTGCTCGCGAGCTTTGCGTGCTCGGCCCGGTGGAAGGGGGCGGCCAGGCGGGGCGCGGCGTCTTCGTCGCCGGCTTCGACGACGACGAGCCACGCCTCGTCACCGAGGGCCTCGAGGCCGACCCGATCGCCCTTGTGTCCGGTTGCGTGGTGTCCGTCGCCCGCGGCCTCGACACCGAGCTGGCGCGGCTCGGGGAGGACCATTCGCTCGTGACGCTGAGGGGCCACACCGGGACGCTCTTCCACCTCGCAGCGTCCCGCGACGCAGGGGTGGTTGCCTGCGTCCTCTACAGTGGCGTCCCCGATGTCTGGGCGGGGCCGCCGGACGGCGAGCTCGTCCGCGTGAGCAACCTGGCGCCGGAGCTCGCCGAGGTCCGCTGGGCCCGCCGGGAACGGCTCGTCTGGCGCGCTCCCGACGGGCTGGAGCTCGACGGCTTGTTGCTCCTGCCGGCCGGCCGAACCCGGGCAGACGGCCCGTTCCCGCTCGTGCTCTTGCTCCACGGGGGCCCGTACTGGCGCTTTGGGGACGACCTCCAGCTCTGGTGGTCGGCTCCGGGCGAATGGCTCGCGGCCGAGGGCTACGCCGTCTTCTGTGCGAACCCGCGCGGAGGCCTTGGCCACGGCACCGGATTCGCGCGCGCCGTTCACGCTGCCGTGGGGGTGGCCGACTGGCCCGACGTCGAAGCCGGCCTCGAGCGACTCGTCGACGAGGGCGTCGCCGATCCGGAGCGGCTCGCCCTCGGAGGGTGGAGCCAGGGCGGCTTCATGACTGCATGGGGGATCACCCAGACGACCCGCTTCCGGGCGGCGGTCGTGGGTGCGGGGCCCAGCGACTGGGGCATGATGGTCGCCGAGAGCGACTCGCCCACGTTCGAGGCCACGCTCGGCGGCAGTACCGGCTGGGAAGGGCCGGGCCCGCACCGCCACGACGAGCTGTCGCCCATCTCGTACGCGCGCCGGGTGACGACGCCGACGTTGATCCTCCACGGGGAGGAAGACGAGCGGGTTCCCCTCGGCCAGGCGCGGTTCTTCGCGCGCGCGCTGCGCGCGCACGGCGTCGAGTTCGAGCTGGTTGTATATCCGCGCGAGCCGCACACGCTGGACGAGCGCAACCACCTGCTCGATCTGCTCCGCCGCTGGCGCGACTGGCTCGCATCAAGGCTCGGCTGACCCGCAGGATGTGCTACAAAGAGGCTTAGATTTTCTCAGCAGTCAAGTAACGGAGGCAATGCATCCATGGCAAAGACAATCGGAATCGACCTCGGCACGACCAACTCCGCGATGGCGGTGCTCGAGGGCGGCGAGCCGACCGTCATCCCGAACGCCGAGGGCGGGCGCACGACCCCGTCCGTCGTCGCGTTCACGCGTGACGGCCAGCGCCTCGTCGGGGCGCCCGCAAAGCGCCAGCAGGTCACGAACCCGCAGAACACCGTCTTCTCGATCAAGCGCTTCATGGGCCGCAAGTTCGACGAGGTCTCCGAGGAGATGAAGATCGTCCCGTACGAGGTCGACCCCGGCCCGAACGGCGACGTGCGCGTGAAGGCGGGCGACAAGGAATATGCCCCGCCGGAGATCAGCGCGATGATCCTCCAAAAGCTGAAGACGGACGCCGAGGCGTTCCTCGGCGAGCCGGTCACGGACGCCGTCATCACCGTGCCCGCGTACTTCGCGGACGCCCAAATCGAGGCGACGCGGGACGCCGGCAAGATCGCCGGCCTCAACGTCCTGCGGATCATCAGCGAGCCGACGGCGGCCTCGCTCGCCTACGGGCTCGAGAAGGAGTCCGACCAGACCATCCTCGTCTTCGACCTCGGCGGCGGGACGTTCGACGTCTCCATCCTCGATCTCGGCGAGGGCGTCTTCGAGGTGAAGGCCGTGAACGGCGACAACCACCTCGGCGGGGACAACTTCGACAAGGCGATCGTCGACTGGATGGTGGCCGAGTTCAAGCGCGAGCAGGGCATCGACCTGGTCGGCGACCGCATGGCGCTCCAGCGTCTCTACGAGGCCGCCGAGAAGGCGAAGATCGAGCTCTCCTCGACGATGTCGACGCAGATCAACCTGCCCTACGTGACGGCGACGCCCGAGGGCCCCAAGCACCTCGACCTCCAGCTCACCCGCTCGAAGCTCGCGGAGCTGACGAGCGACCTACTCGAGCGCATCGTGGCGCCGACCAAGCAGGCGCTCTTCGACGCCGGGCTCACGCCCGACCAGATCGACCACGTCATCCTCGTCGGCGGCATGACCCGCATGCCGGCCGTGCAGGAGAAGGTCAAGGAGATCATCGGCAAGGAGCCGCACAAGGGTGTCAACCCGGACGAGGTCGTCGCCGTCGGCGCGGCCATCCAGGCCGGCGTCCTCAAGGGCGAGGTCAAGGACGTCCTCCTGCTCGACGTGACGCCCCTCTCGCTCGGGATCGAGACGAAGGGCGGCGTCTTCACGAAGCTGATCGACCGCAACACGACCATCCCGACGAAGAAGTCGGAGACCTTCTCGACCGCGGAGGACAACCAGCCGTCGGTGGAGATCCACGTCCTCCAGGGCGAGTCGGAGATGGCCGCGTTCAACAAGACGCTCGGCAAGTTCCAGCTCGTCGGCATCCCGCCGGCGCCGCGCGGCATGCCGCAGATCGAGGTCACCTTCGACATCGACGCGAACCGCATCATCAACGTGTCGGCGAAGGACCTCGGCACCGGCAACGAGCAGCAGATCCGGATCGAGAGCGGCTCCGGCCTCTCCGAGGACGAGGTCGAGCGGATGATCCGCGAGGCCGAGTCCCACGCGGGCGAGGCGCACAAGCTGCGCGAGACCGCCGAGGCCCGAAACCAGGCCGAGCAACTGCTCTACTCGACCGAGAAGAGCCTGAAGGACCACCGCGAGGCCCTCGACGAGGAGACGATCTCGCAGATCGAGTCGCGCGCCGAGGAGCTTCGCACGGCTCTCGATGGCTCTGACGCCGCCGAGATCCGCACGAAGTCGGAGCAGCTCATGGAGGCCTCGCACCAGCTCGCGCAGGCCGTCTACCAGCAGGCGCAGTCGGCGCAGACCGCCTCGTCTGCAACCGCCGGCGACGGTGCCGCCGAGAGCGACGACGAGGTCGTCGAGGAGGCCGACTACGAGGTCATCGACGAAGAGGCCAAGCAGTCGTAATGACCGAGAAGTCGCCGACGAAGGCCGAGCTGGAGGAGAGGCTCGAAGAGGTCGAACGCGAGCGTGACGAGTATCTGAACGATCTCAAGCGCGTCGCGGCCGACTTCGAGAACTATCGCAAGCGGGTGGCGCGCGACCAGGAAGGGATGGTCGCGCGCGCCCACGAGCGGCTCGTGAAGGAGCTCCTCCCGGTGCTCGACGATCTCGAGCGCGCGCTCGAGGCGGCCGCTGAACACCAGGAGGCGAAGCTGGAGGAAGGCGTCAGGCTCGTCCACCGCGAGCTCGTCGAGGCGCTTGCCCGTGAGGGCCTCGTCGAGGTCGAGACCGACGGCCAGTTCGATCCTCACGTCCACGAGGCGCTGCTCTCGCAGCCCTCCGACCGGGACGAGGGCGCCGTGCTCGAGGTGCTGCAGAAGGGCTACCGCCTGGGCGACCGCGTGCTGCGCCCCGCCCGCGTGGTGGTGTCGCAGGACGAATGAGGGACCTGTACGAAGTCCTGGGGGTCAAGAAGGGCGCCTCGGCCGACGAGATCAAGAAGGCCTACCGCAAGCTCGCCCGCCAGTACCACCCGGACAAGAACCCGGGCGATGCAGCCGCGGAGGAGCGTTTCAAGGAGATCCAGGCCGCCTACGACGTCCTCTCCGACCCCGACAAGCGCAAGCAGTACGACCAGGTCGGCCCGCGCGCCTTCACGGGCGCCGGCGGCCCCGGCCAGGGCGGCTTCCAGTGGTCGGGCAACCTCGGCGACCTCGGCGATCTCGGAGATCTCTTCGGCGGGATCTTCGGAGGGGGCGGCCGCTCGTCCCAGCGCGGCCGGCAGCCGCGCGGCGAGAGAGGGCGCGACGTCGAGGTCTCGCTCAACGTGTCCTTCGAGGACTCGCTCCACGGTCTGACGACGAAGATCCCGGTCGAGCTCGACGTCGCGTGCTCGGTCTGTCACGGAACCGGCGCCGAGCCGGGCACGACACCGACGATCTGCCCCGTCTGCCGCGGCCGCGGGGTCGTCTCGGAGGACGAGGGCTTCTTCGCCTTCTCCCGCCCCTGCCCGCGCTGCCACGGGAACGGCACGGTGATCGAGAAGCCGTGCCATCGCTGCCACGGCTCCGGCCGCGAGCGGCGCACGAAGCGCTACACCGTCAAGGTGCCCGCCGGCGTCAAGAACGGGACGCAGATCCGCCTCAAGGGGAAGGGCGAGGCCGGCACGAACGGCGGCCCCGCCGGCGATCTCATCGTCACGACCCGCGTCTCCGCCTCGCCGCTCTACGAGCGCCGCGGCGCCGACCTTGTCCTCGACGTGCCGGTCACCTACGCCGAGGCGGCGCTCGGCGCATCCGTCGAGATCCCGACGCCCGAGGGCCGCGTCGCCCTCAAGGTCCCCGCCGGCTCGCAGGACGGCAAGCTCCTCAAGGTGAAGGGCCGCGGCGCGCCGAAGCTGAAGGGCGGCGGCAAGGGCGACCTGCTCGCCCGCCTGCGCGTCGTCATCCCGACGAAGCTTTCGAAGGCCGAGCGCGAGGCGATCGAGAACCTCCAGAAGATCTCCCACGACGACCCGCGCGAAGAGGTGTTCTCGTGACCCGCCGCCGGCTTCGCACCGGGGCGATCGTGGCGCTCGCGGTCGCGCTGCTCCTCTTCGTGAGCACCGTGCAGGTGCTGCAGTGGATCGCGGTCGTCCTCGTGCTCGCGAGCATCGTCGTCCTCACGTGGACGCTCTTCACGCAGGAACGGAGGAACGTGCCGTGACCGAGCAGGATCGTCCCCGCTACATGATCTCGGTCGCCGCCGAGCTCGTCGGCATGCATCCGCAGACCCTTCGCATCTACGAGACCAAGGGGCTCGTCCGACCGAAGCGCACGCCCGGCAACACGCGGCTCTACTCGGAGGCCGACCTCGACCGGCTGCGGCTGATCCAGCGCCTGACGACGGAGCTCGGGCTCAACCTGGCAGGCGTCGAGACGGTCATGCGCCTCGAGGACGAGCTCGGCAAGGTGCGCCGGCGGCTCGCGCGTCTCGAGCGCGAGATGCGGGAAGAGATTCGCAGCGTGCACAGGCAGTACAGGCGGGAGATCGTCCTCTACGCCGACGGCGAGACGCTCCCGGAAAGGAACCGATGGACTTCAACAGGCTGACCATTAAGTCGGGCGAAGCAGTCGCCGCGGCCCAGGAGCTGGCGCGCCGCCGCGGCAACCCCGAGGTCTACCCCGAGCACCTCTGCCTCGCGCTCCTCGACCAGGAGTTGCCGCGCACGCTTCTCGAGCGGTCTGGGCAGTCGGTCGACGCGCAGCGCCGGGAGTGCGAGGCGACGCTGGCCCAGAAGCCGGCCGTGCAGGGAACGAGCCAGCAGCCGCACGCGTCCACCGACTTCGCGCGCGTGCTCGACCGCGCCGAGGAGGAGATGCGCAAGCTCGAGGACGAGTACGTCGCCACCGAGCACCTGCTGCTCGCGCTCGACATCGTCCCGCGCGACGCGCTCCTCGCGGCACTCAAGGATGTGCGCGGCTCCCAGCGAGTGACGTCGCAGGATCCGGAGGGCTCCTACCAGGCGCTCGAGAAGTACGGTCGCGACCTGACCGAGCTGGCCGAGGCCGGGAAGCTCGACCCGGTGATCGGGCGCGACGAGGAGATCCGGCGCGTGATCCAGGTGCTCTCGCGCCGCACGAAGAACAACCCGGTGCTGATCGGCGACCCCGGCGTCGGCAAGACGGCGATCGCCGAGGGGCTCGCGCAGCGGATCGTCGCCGGAGACGTGCCCGAGGGGCTCAAGGGCCGGCGCGTCTGGGCGCTCGACATTGGCTCGCTCCTCGCGGGCTCGAAGTACCGCGGCGAGTTCGAGGAGCGGCTCAAGGCCGTCCTGGAGAACATCAAGGAGGCCGAGGGTCAGATCATCCTCTTCATCGACGAGCTGCACACGATCGTCGGGGCCGGCGCGGCCGAGGGCGCGGTCGACGCGGCCAACATGCTGAAGCCGATGCTCGCCCGCGGCGAGCTCCGCTGCATCGGCGCGACGACTCTCGATGAGTACCGCAAGCACATCGAGAAGGACGCCGCGCTCGAGCGCCGCTTCCAGCCGGTCTTCGTCGGCGAGCCGTCCGTGGCGGACACGATCGCCATCCTCCGCGGGCTCAAGGAGCGCTACGAGGCCCACCACGGCGTGCGGATCCGGGATGCCGCGCTCGTCGCGGCGGCCGTGCTCTCCGACCGCTACATCTCCGACCGCCAGCTTCCCGACAAGGCGATCGACCTCGTGGACGAATCGGCCTCGCGCCTGCGCATGGAGATCGACTCCTCGCCGCTCGAGCTGGACGAGGCCGACCGGCGCGTGCGCCAGCTCGAGATCGAGCTCGCCGCCATGGGCAAGGAGTCGAAGGAGGTGCGCGAGCCGCTCGAGCGCGACCTGGCCGACGCCAAGTCGCAGCGCGACGAGCTCGCGGCTCGGTGGGCGAAGGAGAAGGAGGCGCTCGACCGCGTCAAGGAGATCACGCAGCGGATCGACGACCTGCGGATGGAGGCCGAGCGCGCCGAGCGGCAGGGCGACCTCCAGCGCGTCGCCGAGATTCGCTACGGCGAGCTGCCCGCGCTCGAGACCGAGTTCGCCGAGCGCGAGGAAGCCGAGTCCGAGCCCATGGTCAAGGAGGAGGTCGACGAGGACGATGTCGCCGAGGTCGTGGGGCGCTGGACAGGGATCCCGGTCTCACGGCTCCTCGAGGGCGAGACCGAGAAGCTGATCCACATGGAGGAGCGGCTGCACCAGCGCGTCGTCGGGCAGGCCGAGGCGGTCGAGGCGGTCGCCAACGCGCTCCGCCGGGCCCGGACCGGGCTCCAGGACCCCGACCGGCCGATCGGCTCCTTCATCTTCCTCGGGCCGACCGGCGTGGGGAAGACCGAGCTCGCCCGAGCTCTCGCGGAGTTCATGTTCGACGACGAGCGGGCGCTCGTCCGCCTCGACATGTCCGAGTACCAGGAGCGCCACACCGTCTCGCGGCTCGTGGGCGCCCCGCCCGGCTACGTCGGCTACGACGAGGGCGGCCAGCTCACCGAGGCGGTGCGTCGGCGCCCGTACTCCGTCGTCCTCCTCGACGAGATCGAGAAGGCGCACGCGGAGGTCTTCGACGTGCTCCTCCAGATCCTCGACGACGGCCGGCTGACCGACGGCCAGGGCCGCACTGTCGACTTCCGCAACACGGTCGTGATCATGACCTCCAACATCCGTTCGGCCGCGGCGCTCCAGGAGTACTTCCGGCCCGAGTTCCTGAACCGCGTGGACGAGATCGTCGAGTTCTCGGCGCTCACGCGGGAGGAGCTCGCCGAGATCGTCGAGCTCCAGCTCGAGCGGCTGCGCGCACGGCTCGCGGAGCGAGGCATCACTCTGGAGCTGACCGACGCGGCCAAGGAGACGCTGGCCGAGGCCGGCTGGGATCCGACCTACGGCGCCCGACCGCTCAAGCGGGCGCTCCAGCGGCTCGTCGAGAATCCGCTCGCGCTTCGCCTCCTCGAGGGCGACTTCGCCGACGGCGACCGGGTCACGGTCGATGCCGAGAACGGCGAGCTTGTCTTCGAGAAGTCAGCGGCCGCCGAGCCGGCGGCTGCCTGAGAGCCCGGCCATAGCGTCTCGCCTGCCCATGACCGTCGACCGCCCGCTCAAGCTCGGCGAGCTCTTCGCCGAGGCCGTCCGTCTCTACGGCGAGCGCCTCTGGGCCGTGGCCGGGGTCGGCGCCTTCCTGGCCGGATCCCTGCTCGCCGCCAGTGTCACCGACCACGTGATCCCGCTCGTCGTCATCGTCGCGCTCGCCTTCACGGCGGCCTACGCGGTCTCGGCACGGATCGTGCAGGGGGACGCAGCGCGCGAGGCCTGGGCGCAACTGGGGCTGCGCGTCCCGGTCCTGCTCGTGCTCACGGTCGTGGTCTCGGTGCCGTTCGTGCTCGGGCGTGTCGATCCGGTGCTCCTCATCTTCGGAGTCGCCTGGCTCGCCTTCGTCGGCCTCTCGATCCCGGTGGCGATGCTCGAGCGGCCGCCGGGGCGCGACGCCTGGTACGACCGGATCGCGCTCGCCCTGACGCGCGCGACCGAGCTCGCCCGCGCGGAGTACCTGCACGTGCTCGGCGTCATGTCGGCCTTCGTGGCCGTCTACCTGCTGCTCGGCCCGGTGATCGCCGTTCTGCTCACCGGCTTCGCCGACAACGGCCGGCTGGCCGCAACCGTGATCGCGAACGGCGTCGTCGGCCCGTTCTTCTTTCTCGGCCTCAGCCTCCTCTACTTCGAGCAGAAAGCGCGGCAGGCGCTCTCCGACGGGCCGCAGGTCAGCGAATCATCCGGCCCAGAAGGTCCTGCGCAACGCGGATGAGCCAGAGCGCGACGAGGAACGTGTAGACGAGCGCGGGGAAGGCGACGAGGAAGAGCGCCACGAACACGTTCACCGGCAGGGCCTCGGCCAGCTGGAGCAGGGGGCCGACGAGCTGCGTCACGACCATCGCCGCGAACATGTGCAGCAGGATGACACGCAGGCGCTTCGCCGCCAGCCGCGGGAACCGCACCGTCGTCCAGCCGGCGATCACGCCCGCCCCGAGAACGAAGGCAGTCGCGAAGACGACCGGGCTCAGCATGAACACTGAATCCCCGGAGAGGCCGACAAGCATCCGCCGCCAGATGTCGCCATACCCTGCAGCCCCCGCGTCGCTCGCGGAAGGGAGGATACTCCAGGCGCCCGCGGGCGCCCATGGCTAAGCGCTGCTACGTCGTTACTTCGTGAACTTGAAGTAGGCGTAGTGCGACGTTCCGTCGACCAGCCTGACCTCGAGCTTCTGGCACGTGCTCGCGAGCGCCGTTGCCGTCTTCCAGACGTAGTTGTACTGGTCGGCTGACGCGTCGTACTGCAGGCCCGAGTTGCTCGTCGCGAACGTCTCGATCGGATCGAGAACGGCCAGGGCGGCAGGACACGAGACCTTCGTCGCCTTCGGGAACCCGGCGGCGAAGATCGAGAGCCCCTGATCGCCGGCCAAGCTGAACTTGACCGGGATCGCCTGGCCGGACTTCGCGCTGTTCCAGACGGTCGCGAGTGCGGCGTTGCCGGACTGGTCCGGGTTGTTGTCGACCGGTGAGAAGAACCCGCGCCACCGGTAGTGAACCGCGTAGGAGACCGAGGCGACCGCCGAGTTCCCCGCCTTGTCCGTCGCCGAGCACGAGACCGACTTCGTCCCGACGGAGCTCGTGTCCACAGGCCCGCAGCTCGCGGCGTCGACTCCGGAGAGCGCATCGGTCGCGTTCGGGCTCGCCGCCGCGACGGCGCCGAGGAGCGCCGGATCCGGGGCGACAGAGGGGTTCAGCGCCGGCGGCGCCTTGTCGATCGAGATGTCTCCCAGGGAGGCGGACGCCGTGTTGCCGGCGTTGTCCTCGCAGGTCCCGTTCACCGTCTGATCCGCTCCGTTCACAGTCTTCGTCTCGCCCACCTGCGCGGATGTCGCGCCGGAGAGGCTGTCCGAGCAGTCCCAGGTGACGGTCACGTCGGCGTTGTTCCAGCCGTTCGCGTTCGCCGCCGGGAGACGTGAGGAGAGCGTGATGGTGGGGTCGGTCGTGTCGATCCTCACGCTCGTCGTCCGCTCGGCCTCGAGGTTGCCCGCGTGGTCGCCCGAGTAGTAGTGGATGGTGTGCACGCCGTCGTTCGAGTGGTCTGCGGGAGCGCTCACCACGACGCTCGTTCCGACGACGAGGCCGCCGTCGTCGAGCGCGTAGTACGTGTCGGCGACGCCCGAGCCCGAGTCGGCGGCGGTCAGCGCGACGGTGACGTCCGCATTCTTCCAGCCCGAGGGAGCGTCGTCGCCCGTGGTCGGCGCGACCGTGTCGACGAGCCACGTGAAGGTCGCCGGCGTGCCGTCGACGTTGCCCGCCTCGTCCGTCGCCCTGACCGAGAAGCTGTGCGGGCCGTCGGCGAGGGAGCCGTAGCTCTGAGGGCTCGTGCAGGACGCGTAGGCGTTGTCGTCGAGCTTGCACTCGAAGCCCGCGATGCCGGACGAGGGCGAGGCGTCCGTGGCATCGAATCCGAAGCTGGCCGCGGCCGAGTTGGCCGGGTCGGCGGGATGAGAGCCGATCGACGTGTCGGGGGCGATGGAGTCCTCGAGCGTCTCCGTGTCAGAGTTGCCGGGCTCCGACTCGACGTTGCCGGCGACGTCGGTGGCCCGCGTGTAAAAGCGGTAGCTGCCCTGGAGGTAGTCGGTCGGCCCGCCTGCGACCGGCACGCCGTAGCTGAAGGCCTCGTCGACCCCGGAGTCGAGGCCTGCGACGTCGCTCATCACGAGGGCATAGCTCGGCTCGCCCGGCGCCTTCACGAAGAGGTCGACCTGCTCGACGCCGGAGCCGACGTCCGAGGCCGAATAGGCGACCTCGATCGTGCCGTCGTTGTTCGTCGCCGGCGAGCTCGCCTCGGAGGCCGGCGCGGTCTTGTCCACGTCGAAGCCGGCGCTCTCCAGGGCGGGCGCGCTGTTTCCGGCCAGGTCGGCGCAGGCGTCCGAGCTCACGGTGAGATCGGTGCCCTCGCCCGAGGTCGTCTGCGACTGGATTCGGTCGCCGGAGGTATCCGGATAGGCGTCGAGGCAGTCGTCGTCGAGACCGGAGAGCGCGTCGGAGGCTTCGAAGCGGTTGGCGACATCGGTCCGGTACCAGCCGCTCGCGTTCGGCTCCGTGGTCGGGCCGAGGTCGGTGATCACCGGCGCTGTCCTGTCGATCGCGACGTCGAACGACGCGGAGGCCGTGTTGCCGGCGTTGTCCGAGCAGGAGGAGGACGCCGTGTCGGAGCCTTCCGCGGAGAAGGTCTGGTCGGCTGGAGACGGGTCGCCCGCGAGGACGCCCGAGCCGCCGGGCTCGTCTGTGCACTCGAAGGTGACGAGCACGTCCTGGTTCGTCCAGTGGCCCGCTTCGTAGGGCGAAGCGTCGGCGAAGGACGGGGCATTTCCCTGGACGGCGGTTGCGCTCAGGCTCGGCGCGAGCTTGTCGATCCTGATCTCCTGGCTCGAGACCGCCTCGACGTTGCCGACCTCGTCCTCGGCGCGAAACTTGACCGTGGTCGTCGAGGAGACGGTGAACGAAGCGGTATAGAGCGCACTCGAGGCGGTTGGCTCGGAGCCGTCGGTCGTGTAGCGGATCTCGTGAACGGCGGAGCCGCCCGCATCCGTGGCGGTCAGGGTGACCGAGACGTCGGCGTTGTAGAAGTTCGTGGAGCACGCCGACCCGTCGCACTGGATGGTGCCCGCCGGAGCGGTCTTGTCGATCGTGTACGCGGGGCCGGCGAGGCTGCCGTTCCCGGCGCCGGTGCCGCCCAGCTTGTTGCCCGCGGGATCGGCGATCGTGTCGTTGTCGACGAGGTCGAGGCCGAGTGTGCCGCTTCCGGTTCCGGTCGAGGCCGTGACGACGTAGCTCGAGCCGGACCCGCTGACCGCTGCGATCGAGGCGCCCGCGAGACCACCGGCGGGCGCGAGCGCGAGGTCGCCCGCGTCGACACCCGTGACCGCTTCCGTGAAGTCGACCGTCCACTGGACGCTCGCGGCGCTGGTCGGGGTCGAGTCGGCCCGAGTGATCGAGGAGACGTCCGGAGGCGTCGTGTCGGCGGTGTAGACGACCTGCGTGTTCTGGGTGCCGTTTGCTCCTGCGAGGCAGCCGGGGTTCGACGTCGGCGTGAAGCTGCCCGTCGTGAAGTTGCCATTTGCCCAGGTCGAGAAGAGGAACCCGCCGAGGGAGCCTGCTGTCAGGCCGAGCGACTGAGTGTCCGTGACGTTGACCGGAATGTTCGTCCCGTTCCCTCCGGGCGAGGCGGCGATCGAGCCGGAATCGAGGACGTTGACGTTCGCGGGCCCCGGGGTGCAGGTCGTGTTGCTGTAGAGCTCCCAGCCGACCGGGGCCGAAGCTCCTCCCGTGCCCACAGCCTTCACCCGCACGGTCGCGTCCGTGAACGTCCAGGTCGCCTCACCGGACGTGGAGCCGGTCGCCGTCACTGAGTAGACGGCGACGAACCAGCCGGGAAGGTCGAACTGGTCCGAGATCGTTCCCTCATCCGCCGCGATCAGGTCGACCTCGCGGCTCCATGTCCGGCTCGCGTCGTCGTTGACGCGAACGTGCACCGACTCCCCGGGCGCCCAGCCGGCGCCGGACAGGGTGACGGTGTCGTTGGGCGAGTAGTCCGGAGCGTCGCTCCAAACCTGCGGTGGAGGGGGCGTTTCGATCCCTGCCCGCGCGCCCCCGGCGATGGCGAGGGCGGTCAGGAGGACGCAGGAGAAAATCGCAAGGCCGAGCAGCCTGCGCCGTTGGCGCGAGCCTTCCGCGATGAGCCTGCGAACCGCCGTCATTCTTCTCTGATCAAGACGCCCGCCGCTCGCGCCCGCAATGGGCGCGCGGGCTCATCCGCCGTGGAGATGTCTCAACGCTCGAGGAGCGCGAGGGCGGACTTGCGGTCGGGGACGCGGAGCTTCTTCAGGATCGCAGCGACGTGGCTCCGGACCGTCGCCTGCGTCACGAAGAGCCGCGCCGCGATCTCACCGGTCGTCAGGCCGTCGCGCATCAGCTCGAGCACCTCCCATTCCCGGCTGGTCAGCTCGACGCCGCGCGTCGCAAAGAGCGGCAGCCGCCGCCTCCGCCCGCGCTCGCGAAACTCCTCGATCACCTGGGCGACGAGCGTCCGTGGAAGCGCAGCCTCGCCCTTGAGGACGCCTTCGAGCGCCGCCGGGAGGCGACGTGGATCGATGTCCTTGAGCAGATACCCGGCGGCTCCGGCGCGCAGCGAGTCGAAGAGGTCGGCGTCGTTTCGCGAGACGGTCAACATCACGACCACCGTCTGCGGGAGCCTGGCCGTGATCCGACCGGCCGCCGAGATTCCGTTTCCCGGCATGTGGACGTCGAGGAGGCAGACGTCCGGCGAGCAGCGAGCCGCCTCGCTCACCGCCGCCTCGGCGTCCTCTGCCATGGCGCAGACCTCGAAGCCGGCGGCCTCGAGGGCATAGGCGACGCCCGCGCGGGCTGCGGGATGGTCGTCGGCGACGAGGACGCGGACGCCGGTGCTCATCTCGGGAGGACGACCTTGACCTTCGTGCCGCGGCCGGGCTGCGACCTGACGAGCAGCTCGCCGCCGACAAGGCGTGTTCGCTCGCGCATCGAGACGAGGCCGAACCTCGTTCGGTCGCGGCTGGGCGCGTCGGGGTCGAAGCCGGTGCCGTCGTCGACGATCTCGAGCTCCGTTTCGCCGCTGCTCGTGAGCCGGACGCGGACCGACTGGGCGGCCCCATGACGGGCGGCGTTCAGGAGCGCCTCGCGGCTGACACGGATCAGCGCCTCGCGCACCGCCGGGGTGACGTTCACGCCCTCCTGGAGGTCGAGCTCGACCGAGACGCCCATGCGCGCGGCGGTCTCGTCGAGCATCGACCTGAGCGCATCCTCGAGCGGCTCGTCGCTCTCGGCGACGAGCGCCGCGATCGCTCTGCGGGAGTCGTCGAGCGCCCGCTCGGCGACTCGCTCGATCTCGGCGATCGTGCTCGCGGGGCGGCGACCCGACTTGGCCCGGCCGACGATGTAGGCGAGCTCCTGGGCAACGCCGTCGTGCAGGTCGCGGGCGATCCGCCGGCGCTCGGCCCGTACCGCGGCCTCGGTGAGCCTCGATCGGTAGCCGCGAATCTCCACCGCGACGCCGAGGGCAAGCGCCGCGTAGGCGCCGCAACGAAGCAGGTCCATAGCCGAGACCCGCTCCGCGGAAGGGTCGAAGAGGCTCGCCAGCGCGACGCCCACGCCGATCAGAAGGGCGGCGAGGACGACCGCGGCGGCCGGCTCGAGCATCCGCACTCTCGACTGGGCTCCGAGGTCGTCGCGGCCGGCGGCTTGTCGTAGACGGCTGAGCAGCACGTAGCCGGCCAGGAGCGGAACAAGCGTGGCGATGCTCTCGAGAGCGGCGTGCGCGGGTGGGGCGCTGCCGCCGATTCCGATCCACGGAAGCGTCGCGACGACGATGGCGAGCGCACCGAACGCAAGGGCAGGGAGGGGGAGGAGATGAGGCCGCGGCATCTCTCTTTACATCGTGGAACGGCCGGCGCCTTCTGTCCCCTGGCCCTTGGTCCGGATCGGTGGGGCGACGCGATCCCGCTTCCGATGCGGTGTTGAGAGACGTCAACGGCAAATGGGCGGCCCGGCTCATTGACGAAGGGGGGGCTTCGGACGGATCGTTTGCCTCTACGAATCGTTTTGCTGCGACAACCTCCCCAACTGCCATGCGACTGCTGATCGCCGACGATCGACTGACGATCGAGGGCATCCGTCGCGCGCTCGACGGAGCAGAGGGAATTGAGGTCGTCGCCGAGACGTATTCGGGCGCCGACGTCCTTCCGCTCCTCGAGCAGACGAGGCCCGACATGCTGCTGCTCGACATCCGCATGCCGGGCCTGGACGGCTTCGCCACGCTCGACAAGATCCGGACGCGCCACCCGAAGACGACGGTGGTCGTCCTCTCGGCCCTCAACGACCCGGAGCAGGTGCACGGTGCCCTGAGCCGCGGCGCCGCGGGGTACGTCGCCAAGAGCGTCGATCCCGCCAACCTTCCCGCCGTCCTCCGCGAAGCGGTCGCCGGCAACGTCCACTACGCGCTCACGGCGCCCGTCGTGAGGTCGAGGGACGAACGCGGTCTCACGGAACGCGAGCACGCGATTCTCCGCGCGGTGGCACGCGGGCTCTCGAACCAGGCGATCGCCCGCGAGCTCTGGCTCAGCGAGCAGACCGTCAAGTTCCACCTGCACAACGTCTATCGCAAGCTCGCGCTTCGAAACCGCACCGAGGCCGCTCGCTACGCCTACGAGAACGGCCTCGCCGGCGGTCTCGCCGAGGAAGCTTCAGCCGCTCGCTGACGGGGCCGCGGCCTCCGCGCGGCCCCGAGCTCAGAGATCGTTTCGGAATGGGGCTCAGGTCTTCATTTTGAGACGGTCTCTCAGCCGCGGAACGCGTCGAGAAGCGTGAACACGGCCGGCGCGAGCAGGATCACGAACATGGCCGGGAAGATCATGAAGATGAGTGGGAACAGGATCTTGATCGGCGCGCGCTGAGCGCGTTCCTCCGCGCTCTGGCGGCGGCGCTTCCGCATCTCGACGGCGAGGTTCCGCATGATCTGGCCAATCGAGACGCCGAGCGACTCGCCCTGGACGACGGCGCGCACGAAGGAGCGAACCCCAGGCGTGTCGCAGCGGGCGCCGAGGTTCCGGAGCGCCTCTCCGGAGGAGAGGCCCATCCGCTGCTCCTGCACGGTGAGGCGAAGCTCCTCGCCGAGCGGCCCCCGGAACCGTTCCGCGGCGACCTGCATCGACCCGTTGAAGCCGAGGCCTGCCTCCACCGTCACGACGAGGAGGTCGATCAGCTCGGGCAGCTCCTGCTCGATCTCAGCGAACCGGTAGCGGCCCCGGCGGCTGACGATGCTGAGCGGCGCGAACCAGCCCAGCACGACCGCCAGGACGAGTCCGCCGACCAGCAGCACGGGCGCAACACCGAGCTGCGAGGCGCTCCAGAGCCAGAGGACGGGAAGGCCCGCCCCTGCGAGGAAGCGGTAGCCGGTCAGCCTCCTCGGCGTCATCCGGTAGAGGCCGGCCGCCAGGAGCTTCTGGCGGAGCGCCGCCTCGTCGGCGAGGCGTCCGGTAGCGAGGCCGCCGAGCCGCGTCGCGATGGCGTCGGCGGCCATTCGCACGACGTTCGAGCGTTCGGTCTGCGCCGCCGCCCGGTTGAAGCCGTAGGTCGGAATCTGCTCGAGCAGCGCGGCGGTCCGCGTTCGTGAGAGCGAGGCCGCGCGCCCGAGCAGAGCGACCGCGAGGCCGACGAGGAAGAGTCCGAGGAGGAACGCAAGAGTCATTTGACCTCACACCTTGATGTTGACGATGCGTTTGATGACGAGGGAGCCGCTGACGACGAGCAGTGCTGCCAGGAGGAGCAGGGCTCTGCCGGCGGACTTGTGGAAGAGGGGATCGACGTACCCCGGGTTGATGGCGGTGATCGCCAGGAGCAGGACAACCGGGAGGAGCGAGACGACCCAGCGTGACATCCGGCCCTGGGCCGTGAGCGTTTGCACGAGCCGGCGGAGCTCGAAGCGCTCCCGCACCGTCTCGGTGACGCGGTCGAGCACCTCGGCGATGTTTCCGCCCGTCTCGCGCTGGAGCGACGCGACGATTGCAACCTGCTCCAGGTCGCGGTTGTCCATGCGGTACGCGACGCGCTCGAGCGCCTCCCTGAGCGACGTGCCGAGCTGCTCGTCCCCGATCGCGCGTTGCAGCTCCTTCTTCGAGGGCTCGGCCGAGTCGTCGACGACGACGGAGAGGGCCCCGATGAAGCTGTGGCCTGCTCGGAGCGCGGAGGCGAGCACCTGCATGTTGTCCGGCAGCTGCTCCGCGAAGAGGGCGCGGCGCCGGTGGAGCTTCCGCTTCAGGAAGGCGCGGACGACGAGCGGAAGCGCAAGGGCGAGCGGAGCGAATAGGAGCCCGCCGAGCGCGTACGCGAGCCACATGAGCACGAACGTCCCGCAGGCCGTCAGCACGAGGATCTGGGGCGCAGACAGCCGGATCTCGGCGATCTCGAGCTCTTCCTTGAAGCGCTCCCACCACTGGGTTCGCTCCAACGACCGCTCGGTGCCGGCCAGGACCTTGTCGGTGAGGGCGCTCGCGCGCCGCTCCTGCTGGGCGGAATCCGGCATGGAGACGAACTCCGCCAGTCGCGTGCGGATGTCGGGAGCGCGCGGTCGCAGGAGCGCGGCGAACCCGGCTCCGACGAGGAGCGCGCAGAGGAGGCTCGCCAGGACGACGGCCGTCCCGGAGCGCCAGAAGGTCGCCGTGGCGGAGGGATGGTAGGGAGGCGCCGCGTTGACCGGCAGGGCGGGGGTGTCGTAGCGACCGGTGCCGGCCGCCGGGAACCCCGTGACCTCGACCTTGACGTCCACCGACTCCGACGGGCCCGCCAGCGACCGGTAGCGGACGAGGTACTGGTTCGCGAGCTGAGCTCCGAGCTGGTCGTAGATGTTCGTGAGTGCGTCGAGAGAGGTCGCCTCCGCGTACGAGCCGTTGTCGCCCGCGACGGAGCGCAGCGTGGAGGAGTCGAAGGCGCGCGAGCGCAGACCGACCGAGAAGATGCGCACGTTCTGCTCCTCGGCCTGCCGGCGAACCGCGGCCAGCGCGGCGATGCTGCCCGTGTCGGCGCCGTCGGAGAGGACGACGATCGAGCCGGAGGCGATGTCCTCACCGTCGATCAGCTCGAGTGCCGTCTGGACGCCGTCGAAGATGTGCGTCCCCGAAGCGAGCTCGGGCGGCTCGGCGAGGGCCTGGGCGATGGCTCCTGGATCGGTGGTGAAGGGAAGTGCGACGCGCGTCGCTCCGTCGAAGGTCACGACTGCGAGCTCCTCCGACGGGTTGCGGTGGGCGGCGAACTGCCGGGCGGCCTCGATCGCCCCCTGGATCGCCGCTCCGTGCATGCTGCGGCTCGTGTCGAGGACGATGACGACGCCGAACTCACCTTCACCCGCCTGGCTCGAGGGCACGATCGATGCGCCGACGACGGGCCGGCCGTTCTCGGTGATGGTGATCTGGGACGGGTCGAGGTCGACCTGCCGCGGCAGGGTCAGCACCCAGGCCCGGGACGGGAACGTCTGGTCGCCGAGGGGCGTGAGCGTGACCCCCGAGCCGGCCGCCGGCCCGGGCAGGCCGGCGGCCAGCGCGCCGGCCAGGATCGCGAGTGTGAGTAGGCGTCTCATGCCCACTCCCCGTTCGGCGCCGATCCGTCGGCGAAGAGGCTGAGCGGGAGCGTGACGCCGCGCTTCTCGAACTTGTGCAGGAAGCTCGGTCGGAGGCCCGTGCCGCAGAGCGCGCCGACGACGGTTCGATCCGCGGTCACGCGCTCGACGCGGAAGTCGTAGATGTCCTGGAGGGTGATGACCTCCGACTCCATCCGCTGGACCTCCGTGATGGCCGTCACGCGCCGCGTGCCGTCCTCGAGTCGTTCGAGGTGGACGATGAGGTCGAGAGCCGACGCGACCTGCTGGCGGATCGCCCGCACCGGCAGCTCGAACCCGGCCATCAGCACCATCGTCTCGATGCGCGCGAGCGCATCGCGAGGCGAGTTGGCGTGCACGGTCGAGAGCGAGCCGTCGTGGCCCGTGTTCATCGCCTGGAGCATGTCGAGCGCCTCGGCGCCGCGAACCTCGCCGACGATGATCCGGTCGGGCCGCATGCGCAGGGAGTTGCGGACGAGCTCCCGGATCGGGATCTCGCCCTCGCCCTCGATGTTCTTCGGCCTCGCCTCGAGCCGCAGGACGTGTCGCTGGTTGAGCCTGAGCTCGGCCGCATCCTCGATGGTCACGATCCGGTCGGAATCCGGGATCGCGGTCGAGAGTGCGTTCAGGAGCGTCGTCTTGCCGGATCCCGTCCCGCCCGAGATGAGCACGTTCAGCTCGGCGAGCACGCAGCGGTCGAGGAACTCGACCGTCTCGGTCGTGAGCGTGCCCAGGCGGATCATGTCGGTGAGCTCCAGCCGCTTCTTGCTGAACTTGCGGATCGTCACGAGCGGCCCACTGAGCGAGAGCGGCGGGATGATGGCGTTGACACGGCTTCCGTCCGGGAGGCGCGCGTCGACCATCGGCGAGGACTCATCGATCCGCCGGCCGACCTGCGCGACCATCTTGTTGATGATCCGCCGCAGGTGCGACTCGTCGTTGAAGCGCACGGTCGTCTCGAAGAGCCGGCCCTGCCGCTCTACCCAGATGTCGAATGCCCCGTTGACCATGATCTCGGTCACGCTCTCGTCGGCGAGCAGCCGCTCGAGAGGGCCGTGCCCGAGGATGTCGTCCGCGATCTCGAAGGTGAGCCGCTCGCGATCGTCCCGTGAGATGCCGGTCTCCTGGCCGAGAAGCTCCTGGAGGTCGGACAGCACCCGCTCGCGCAGCTCGGCGGGATCGAGGTTGACGCTGAAGAGCTGCGGGCCGAGGTCGCCGATCACCTGCATGTGGATCCGGTTCTTGACCTCGGCGAACGGGTCCTTGCCGCTCGCCGGAACGAGCGGGCGGACTGCGGTGAGGCGCTCGTGGAGCTCCATCACGACCGCCTCCCGAAGCGCCTCCGCCGAGGTGCCTCCGCCGCCGGCGCGTAGAGTCCGGCGAGGGCGCGGAACGCCTTTGCCGCCTCCGAGCGGGGCTTGGAGAGCAGGATCGGCGTCCCCTCGTTGACCGCCCGCGGGATGTCGCGGTCGCTCGGGATCAGGACGTCGGGCGACCGGCCTACGATCGCCTCGACGTCGCTCTGGGTGATGCCCACGCGGCTGTCCGCTCGGTTGAGCACGAGACGGATCCGTTCGGGCCCGTAGCCCATCATGTCGAGAGTCTCGAGGCCCAGCTTCGTGTTCTTCAGCGAGAGCGAGTCGAGCACCCCGACCATGCAGATGTCGGACGAGACATCCGTGGCCGCGATCACCTCCGGCGTGAAGCCGGGCGGCGTATCCACGATCACGAAGTCGTGGGTCGACCGCAGCAGCGCGTAGACCTCTCGCAGCAGCTCGCCCGAGACGACGCCTGCATGGTCGGGCCGCGTCGGAGCCATCAGGACGCGTGCGCCGGAGGCATGACGGGCGAGATAGCCGTCGAGCTTCTCCGCGTCGAGCGTGCCGCCCGACTTCGCGAGGTCGTGGATCGTCTTCTCCGGCGCGAGGCCGAGAGAGAGGCCGACGTCGCCGAACTGGAGATCCAGGTCGACGACGGCGACGCTGCGCCCGGCCCCTGCGAGGGCGGTGGCCAGGTTCGAGGAGACGAGCGTCTTCCCGGCTCCCCCCTTCGGCCCGAGGACGCAGATGAGCGGTGAGACGGCGGTGCCGGTGGCTGTCGACGACCCCTGCTTGCGGGCGACGGCCTTCTCGAAGCTGAAGCGAAGGTCGCCGGGTGCCCCGGGCAGGGTGACGAGGTCGTCGGCTCCCGCTTCGAAGGCGCGCCGCACGAAGCCGTCGGGCATGCCGTCGAAGAGGACGACGATCGGGCGCTCGGGGCGTTGTCGCGCGGCCCCGTCGATCAGGAAGAGCGCCCGGTCCGAGTGGTCTGAGCAGGCGACCACGAGCAGGTCGGTTTGGGTCTCCTGGAGCGTGCTCCAGCTCTCCTCGAGCCCGTCGACGAGGCCGACGATCTCGATGCCGCCGTCGACCGGCAGGGCCGACTGCACGCGGTCGCGGTCGACGTCGTGGTCGAGCGCGACGAGGGTCTTGATCGAATGGCCGCTCATGGCCGGCCTCCGAACGACCTCACGATGGTGACGGACTTCACGCCGAGCAGGAGCGTCTCGAGCGTCACGAAGGGCGGGTTGGCCGCCGCCTCGGCGCCGCTCTGGGGCCGCAGGGAGAACCAGACCTTGCCGTTGTCGGAGGCGAAGGCCAGGTCGGCGGCCTGACTCTCGTCGAGGCGTAGGACGACGTTTGCGTCCGTACGATTGCCGCCGAAGCCGCTGCTGGTCTCTTCGGGGACATCGAGGACGAGGACGTCTTCGATGATCCGCTTGAGGACCGGGCGGGCGGCTCCACCGTTCGAGATCGGCACGCCGTTGCGATCGACCCGCTGCACGTTGAACCCGGCCAGGACGTCGACGTGGTCGCCGGCACGGACGTGGCCGATCAGGCCGTGCGCCTCGTCCAGCGGAACCGCGACGGCACGCTGGTCGCCGGTGATCCGGGTCGCGATGGCGTTCGTCCTAGCGGCGCTGAAGTCGGCCGCCGTCAGCTGCTGGCCGGGGAAGATGTCGTCGACCGCGACACGGCCGTGGAGCGTGGCGGGATCGGTGATCGCACCGTCCTTGACCTCGCCCTTCGGGGCAGTCGTGGCCTGGAAGAGCTCCTGACTCCCGGCCAGGTCGCCCGACATCCCCTTCGGGATCAGGCTCTTCGCGACCAGCACGGCGATCGGCTCGCTCGAGTCGTCGACGCTGCTGCGATAGTTGTTGAGGTAGAGCACGAGGATGAGCCCGGCCAGGAGCGCGGCTCCCGCCGCCACGGCGACGGTGCCTCCTCGCGTCGTCAGCAATTTCTGCACGGTGATTCCTCCTATTCGGTCAGGACCGCGACGCACGTTCCGAAGCTGGAGAAGTCGCATGGAGCGCCGCCTCCGCCGCCCTGGTTGAGCGCGTCGATGTACTTGATGAAGTGGCCGACGATGTAGCCGCCGCCCGGGACTGGATCGGCTCCGGGGCACGGATCGCCCTGCCCGCCGCCGTTGCCGGGGGCGCTGAAGCCGGTGACGTAGAAGGTTGCGAAGTTGACGATCGGGACGACGGCGTTGCCGCTTCCGCCGAACGATCCGAACGGGGTGACGAAGACCGGGATGAGTCGCGGGTCTCCGTCGGGGATGTCCTCGGGGATCGTGATGACCCCGTCGCCGTTTGCGTCCGTCCAGTGGTTCGGGTTGACGCACGAGTTGGAGCCGCCCTGCGTGCGGTCGAGCATCCCCTGGGTGACCTGGCCGTTCTGGCCGCCCGTCTGCGTCCGCACGCAGTACCAGTCGGCGGTCTGCGGAAGCACGTAGTACTGGTACGACTCGCAGGGAATGCCGGGGTTGATGGCGTAGGTCGGCGTGCAGCCGCTCCCGAGCTCGTCGCGGAGGTTTGCGCCCTCCTGGCAATCGAGCGCCTGGTTCTGGCTCCCGCCGACGACCTTGAGGTAGACGGGAGCCGCGTTCGGGTCGGTCGAGTTCGCCTGGAGGCTCTCCTCGACGCCGATCGTGACGCTCAGGTTGTGCGTGCCGAAGGCGAGCGAGTTCGCGCCGGGGCCGATCTCGGAGACGCTGACGTAGTCCACCGGGCCGCTCGTCGCCGAGGAGGCGGAGAACGAGCGATGGACGCTCGTGAGCGTCTGGGCGGACGACGTCGCCGTCTTCCAGTTGAGGTCGATCGAGTGGGCGAGCCCGTCCGCGGGCATGCCGGGGTAGCCGGCCGCCGCGGTCGTCGTCCAGTAGCCGGCGTTGGCGCCCGAGACGTTGTACGTGAGCGCGCAGCCCTTGGGGTTCGCTCCGCCGTTCGGGCAGCCCCAGCCGGCCACCTTCACCTCCGCGCCGATCCCGCCCTGGGCGGGCGGCAGCGACGGGTCGGGGCCGGTCGGGCCGAAGTCGATCATCGTCTTGACCCCGACGGTGCACCCGGCGTTGAGAAGGAAGTACGGGGCCGAGTCGTCGCCGCACCCGACGCGATACAGGATCGTGTCGCGGACAATCGGGGCGAGGGGCGTTCCGGTTCCGGCCGTCGAGTAGCCGTGGATGAAGCTGAGGCCGGTGAAGCCCGTCACCGTTCCGGTCGCGTCGATCGTGACGCTGTAGCACTCGACCAGGACCTCGTTGCAGATCGCGCTGAGCGTCCCCCCGGTCGGCGCCCAGCCCTGCCTGCCGCTCAGCGCGATGATCACGGTGTTGTTCGCCGCCGAGATGTCTACGGGCGTTGCCGCGCCGCTCCAGGTCGTCACGGTCTTGCCGTTCAGCGTCGTCGACACGCCCTTGCTGAGACTCTCTGTCGCGAGCACGGTCCCGGTGCCGGCGTTTACGAAGATCGCCGCGGCGGCGGTCGGGTTGTTGTCGGGAACGCCGACGGGCAGCGCGCCCGCCGAAGTCGTCTGCTGCTGGATCTCGACGCGGGCGTGCGCGTTGATCGCGGGGACAAGGCTTCCTGCCAGCCCGAAGAAGAAGGGCAGGTCGCCCTCGGTGATCTTGACGTCGACGTGCTTGGCGGCGCACGGTCCGCCGCCGTCGCTGTAGTCGCTGCCCCCGTCGTTCCAGTACTGGCCCGAGTTGATGAGGACGTGGACGTTCGCGTCGTCCGTCGGCGGCACCTGCGCGTTGAACCGCGTGGCCTGGGTCGGATCGCCGGCGTAGCGGCGCGCCTCGGCCTCGACCGGCGCATCGGCGCACGGGATCCGGAAGACGCCTCCCGCTGCGAGCGCGCCTGCGTCGGCCTGCAGCTGCAGATGGCGCTTGTGCTCGAACCAGTGTCCGACGTCGAGCACGAAGCTCGCGAAGAGGATGATGACGGGGAGGCAGACCGCCACCAGCACGAGGACGCCGCCCCGCTCGTCGCGGAAGATGCTCATGCGCATCCGGCTGAGTAATTGGTCGGGCGAGCCTCGAGCCTCATCGTGGCCGAGCCGGTGATCGAGAGGTCGCCGGCCGAGAGCTTGTTGCCGATGAACGGGAGCAGAAAGTAGTGGGACGTGACCGTGACCCGGACGGGATCGCCGACGTTCGAGGTCCCGCTGGGAAAGGAGATGCAGACCTGGGCCTGGTCGCCCGCCGGAACGGAGTCGGTCCCGCCGTCTCGGAGCTCGCCCGTCGTCGCCTGGCTGCGAACGTAGTCCTGGAGCGTTCCGCCGCCCGGGTTGTGGTTCACGACCGCCCACCTCGCCCCTTCATTGGCGAGATGGGTCGAGTCGATCCAGTAGTTGAAAGCCTTGCCGAAATCGAGCATGCCGAGCAGCAGCGTCAGAAGCAGGGGAAGTACGAGCGCGAACTCGACGAGAGCGGCGCCGGATTCCGATCGGAATCGGCTGCCGAAAAGCGGCCGCGATTCAGAGGCCGGCGACAATCGCATCCAGCATCACTCTCAATTTGTCGAGAAGCGCGCCGACATTCGTGCCGACGAGCGTCAACATCGCGACCGAGACCGACGCGACAAAGGCGAGTATGAGCGCATATTCGACGATCGCCTGTCCGGATTCGGATTCATGTTCGTAACGCAGCTTGGTCATGATTCGTTTCCTTTCTTGCTTGATGCCGCCAGCGCGCGTCCCAGCCTCGTCTCGCAGCGCCACACGGTGGCGTAGCGAGACGAAGGCTGGGCATGTGATGCGCGCCTGTTACGGCCCGACGGCGCCGGCGAGTGCCGTCTCGATCTTCTGAAAGATCGCCGTAACGTCCGTCCCGATCAGCGTCAGCACGGCGATCGCGACGACCGAGACGAGTCCGAGGATGAGCGCGTACTCAACCATCGCCTGGCCCTCTTCGTCCCGCTTGATGAGCTGGAGGAACTTCCGCATGCGATTCACCTCCCTCCCTCTCCCGAAGGCGCCAACGGGGCGATGCGACTGCGAGGACGCCTGCTCCCTGAATTGACGCGCGGTTTACGTTCTGTCACTTCTTCGACAATAAGAAGGAGACAAATCGCCACAACCATCGTCGGAGCGGACTTGAGCCTGCGGGCGGGCGGTGGAATTCGATTAGGGTTTGAGAGCACTACCCATTCGATAGCCACCCGTCCGATCTGCATCCGGCGATCGGTGGGGAACGGCAGCGGATGATTTTCGCCCGTCCTGGTAGTGGTCTCGATATGCGCGCCGCGATACGCTCGGAACTAGAAATGACCGCGTCGACGGAATCAGCGCGAATTACGCGACGTGACTGGCCCAGGGCAGCCGCTTTCCTGCTCGCCGGGTGCGGTGTCGTGCTCGCCTTCGCCGTCTTCGGGCTGAACGGCTCGGGGCTCGTCGCCGCCCTCGACATCGGGGTGCTCGTCGTCCTCGCGTGGGTCGACTTCGACCGGCGCCTGCTTCCGAACCGCATCGTCCTGCCCTCGGCGGCCTTCGTCTTCGCGGCGCAGGTCGCGCTTGCTCCCGGCCACGCGCTCGAGCTCGGCGCGTACGCGCTCGGGACTGCACTCGTGCTGCTCCTCGCGTACCTCGTCTACCCCGCGGGCCTCGGTCTCGGCGACGTGAAGCTCGGACTCCTCCTCGGCGCGTCGCTCGGAGGCGCCGTCGTCTTGGGCCTCCTGGTCGGGACGCTCGCGGCGGCCGCCGCGGCGGTAGCCGTCCTGATCCGGGAGGGGAGCGCGGGTCGCAAGGCGAGCCTGCCGCTCGGGACCTTCCTCGCCTTCGGCGCGATCGTCGCGCTCTTCGTCGCCCAGCCGCCCCTCGCGGGGTGACGCGGGCGTGAAGCACGTGATCGCGGTGCGCATCCGCCCGAACGTCGTCCTCCCCGAGCTCGAGCTCGGCCCCGATCGCTCGGTGCCGATCTCCGATGCCCCGGACACGCGGACGAGCGGCGACGCCCTCTGGCGCAAGCTGGCGGCCGTGATCAGGGCGCTTCGGCTCGACGGGGACGAGGTACGCCGCCGGCTGAGCCGCGACCCGCGCTATGCCGCCTACGAAGGCCTCGAGCTCCCGCCCGGTCGCCGTTTCGTCACCGAGGACGAGGCGCGGAGGCTGGTCGCGCTCGGGCTCGCCGATCCCGTCCACGCTCCGCCGGCGGCCTGAATGGACCTCGCCGGCGCACGGGAGCTCGCGAAGCGGCTCGAGAGCGCGCGCGAAGCCGTCGGCGGCTGGAGACGGCTCGAGGTCGTCCGCCTCTATCCGCGAGCGCGGCCTCGGGTCGACGAGCTGCGGATCTACGTGCAGCGCGGTGGCCGGCTGGAGCGGAGCGAGCGCAGGCGCGAAAGGCCCTGAGCCCGGGCACGGGGCGCTATCCTCGCCGCCTCAGGGCGAAACGAGGAGGACGCATGCCGAAGTACCTGATGCTCTCGAGGCTCAGCGAGCAGGGACTACAGACGCTCCGCGCCAATCCCGACCGCGTCGGGGAGGTGAACAAGGACGTCGAGGAGCTCGGCGTGAAGGTGCTCGAGCAGTGGTTCCTCCTCGGCCCGCACGACTTCGTGAACATCGTCGAGGCAGCCGACGCCTCTGCGATCGCCAAGGTGTCGATCGCCCTCGGCGCGCGCGGGAGCGTGCACACCGAGTCCTACGAGATGCTCGAGGTCGACGACCTCGCCAAGCTGCTCGGGGAATAGATGGCCGAGCCGCCCCGGCTGCCGGACTGGCTGAGGGCCGAGGTGGCCGAGTGGCCGCAAGATGCTTTCGGCGCCCACCAGGCGCGCCTCCTTCTCAGGGACGGCACGGTGATCGCGCCCGTCGCGATCCTGCCGAGCGGCGACATCGTCGGCTGGGGCGGGGCGGGTGAGGTCGAATTCGACGCGGACGACATCGTCGCGATCGAGCGGATCGACGAGTGATTCGGCAGGCCGGCCGCTAATCCAGCTTCGAGTACGCGACCGCGATCTCGGCGGCGAGCGCCGCGTTCTCGACGATCAGGCGCTTGTTCACCTCGATCGTGCGCCCGTCGCTCTTCTCGTGCAGGTACGAGAGCACGAACGGCGTCACGGCCTGCCCCCGGATCCCCCGTTTCGCGGCCTCGGCCACTCCCTCCTCGATCAGAGGATCGACGTCGAGGCTCTCGTCGGGCGGGCGGCCGAGCACGATGCCGGAATGGCGGCCGAGGCGCCAGTGGAACTGGGCGATCTGCGCTGCCTCGTCGGCCGTCTCGACGCGCTGGGAGACGGGCGGCCCGCCGCCGGCCTTGTAGAAGAGCGGGATCTCCTCGGTGCGCCAGCCGAGCACGGGCACCCCGAGCGTCTCGAGCACCTCCGCGGTGGCGTCCACGTCGAGGATCGACTTGGCGCCCGAGGCGACCACGAGCGCCTCCGTCCGCCCGAGCTCGCCGAGGTCGGCCGAGACGTCGAGCGTCTGCGCCCAGCCGCGGTGGACGCCGCCGATGCCACCCGTGCCCATGAAGCCGATCCCCGCTGCGCGGCAGACCGCGAGCGTCGCGCCGACCGTCGTCGCCCCGAGCTCCTTTTGCATCGCGCAGGCGGCGAGGTCGCGCGGGCCGACCTTGCGCGCCTCCGGCGAGCTCGCGAAGCGCTCCAGCTCTCCCTCCTCGAGCCCGACGCAGATGCGCCCGTCGATCACGCCGATCGTCGCGGGCACCGCCCAGGCGACCCGCACGCGGCGCTCGGCCTCGGCCGCCACCTCGGCGCCGACGCCGTCGGGGAACCCGTGCGCGACGAGCGTCGTCTCGAGGGCGACGACCGGCCGGCGCGACTCGAGCGCGGCCCGCACCTCGGGGTGGATTCGGAGCAGGTCGGTCATGGGGGGAAGGCCCCCATGGTTGCCACACAGCGCGCCGCCGCGTCGAGCCCAAGCTCCGGACCGCCGAGCAGGAAGCCCGCGGCGAGCGCGTCGCCCGCCCCGGTCGTGTCGAGCACCTCGGCCGGCCTGGCCGCGTATTCCCGCCCGCCGACGACGATTCCGCCGGCCCCTTTCTTCACGACCAGCGTCTCGACCTCGAGGTCGCCGACGAGGGCGGACTCGTCCGCGTTCGCGAAGACCACCTGCGGGCCGATGCGCTCGAGGAGGTCGCGGAAGGCGCCGACCCCGGCCGCATCGATCGCCGCCGTGGAGGAGAGGTCGACGCTCACGCGCGGCGCGAGCGCGGCAGCCGCAAGGGCCGCATCGCGGATCGGCGCACGCACGAGGCTGTAGCCGGCGACGTGCAGCCACTCGCAGCCGGCGAGCCAGTCGGCGTCGAGCTCCTCGGGCGCGAGCTCGGGCGCGATGCCGCGGTCGGTGAGCATCGTCCGCTGCCCGTCGGGCGTGGCGACCGAGACGACCGTCCCCGTGCCACTCTCCTCGACGGGCCCGGCGAGGTCGACGCCCCGGCGACCGAGCGCTTCGGTGAGGACGGCGCCGGCGGGGTCGTCCGCCCGCTTGCCGATGAAGCGCGCGTTGCCGCCGAGCGCCGCGACCCACGCCGCCACGTTGGCCGCCTGGCCGCCGGGCGCGACCCTGCTCCTGCCGTAGGTGTCCGTGTCCTCGGCGATCGGCCCGTCGAGGCGGACGACGACGTCGAGGAGGAGGTCGCCGAGCGTGCAGATCACCGAAACGTCTCCAAAGTGGGCTCTGACCCTACAATCGCCCCGTGGTGGGTGAGCGTGGCAAGCGGTTTCGTTCCTTCCTGATCGGCGGCCTCCTCGGGAGCGCCGCCGGCCTCGCCGCGGGCGGCCGGCTGCGGGTGCCGCGCAGGCCGTCGAGACGCGAGACGCCCGCCGGTCTCGCCGCCTTCGAGCAGGCGCCCTGCTATGCGGAGGCCGTCGAGCGCGAGGTTCGCGAAGAAGCTCGCTAGCGCAGGCCCTGAATCCTGTGGAGCGCCGTGATGGCGGTCTGCAGGTTGATGCTCGCGTCGCCGACACCCAGGCTGCGGCCGAGAAGCTCCACCGCCGCCGTGTCGCGGAAGAAGTCCTCGGCGTTCCGCACCGGCTTCTTCGTCCTGATGATGAGGAACGGGCCCCAGGCGCGGCTCTCGAAGATCGGGCCTGGGATCGCGTTCCGGATGGTGAGCTGGACTCGCTCCGGATCGCCCTGGTCGGACGCGTCGAACACCCAGACGCCGCGCCCGAGCGGTTTCGGCGCCTCGTTCAGCGTGTCGATGGCGAGCCTCGGATCGGCTCGCTGGACGATGACCGAGCCGAAGGGAGCTCCCGCCTCGCGTGCGTCGAGATAGGTCGGCTCGTAGCCGAAGAGGATGTCGTCCGAGCGGCCGGTCGCCGCGAGCCAGTCCGCCGCTTCGGCGCGGGCCTGCTCCCGCGCGGCCGGCTCGCCGGCGTACATGTACGGCGTCTTGTGCCAGCCCCAGGCGATCTCGACACCGAGGAGCGCCGTGAGCGCGAGCAGGACGGCGGCCGCCTGGCCCCGTCCGGCCGCCGAGGCGAGTCTGATGAGGCCGGCCGCGACGAGCATCGTGAAGAACGGAAGCGCGAAGATCAGGTGCCGGCTCTCGAGGAACACGCTCGTCTGGGAGCGGGTGAGCATGAGCGCGAGCGCGGGCACGACGAAAACGGCCGCGGATGAGAGCACCGCGGCGGGCCTCGTACGGACGAGGACCGCGGCTCCGATGAGGGCGAGCGCGCACGCCACGGCCTTCGCCGCCGTCCAGCCGGCGCTGAAGTCGCCGACCGTCTCCCACAGATACTCGAGCACGTCGATCGGCGAGCCGAGCTTCGAGTCGCTCTGGCCGCCGATGCCGATTCCGAAGCGCGAGGCGAGCACCCGGTAGATGAGCCAGAGGGGCGAGACGAGGACGACCGCGGCTGCGAAGGAGATCACGGCGGGCCGGAGCGGAAACGGCTGCCGCCAGCGGCGCGCGAGCACGTAGAGGGCCTCCGCGCCGAGCAGGAAGGTGCCGTAGGGCTGGGTCGCGATCGTGAGCGCGATCGTTACGACCCAGGCGGCCCAGCGCCGCGGCTCGCGCGTCCCGATGGCGCGCAGGAGGAGCAGGAACGAGAGCGCGCTCAGGAAGAGGAAGACGCCGTACATCCGCGCGTAGATGCCGTGGTAGATCGTGATCCAGCTCGCGGCTGCAAGCGCGGTCGCGACGAGCGCTGTCCTCCGGTCGGAGAGGCGGGCGACGAGGGCCGCGATCACCGGCATGCTCGCCACGGCGAAGATGACCGAGATCATCCGGAGCGCGATCAGGCTCGGGGAGATCGCATCCGCGGCGTATGCGAGCAGCCAGTGGAGGGGGGCGCCGCCGCGCTCGGCGAACACCGTCGAGAACATGTCGCCGATCGGCTGCTGCGTCACGAAGAAGACGAGGGTCTCGTCCTCGTGCGGCGGCCAGACAGTCATCTGGAAGAGCAGGAAGGTCGCGAGCGCAGCCGTGATGACCCCCACCCCGAGCCGGTAGGAATCGGCGCGCGCCCAGCCGATCGCCCGCGCGAGCCACGATTCGCTCGGCACTCGCTCGGCGGGAGTGCCAGAGACAGCCGTCCGCCCTGCTACCATTTCCTCCCGCAAACCGGGGCCTTTCTTTCGAATGCCGATCTACGAATACCGGTGCCCGAACGGGCACACGTTCGAGCTATTCCAGCGGATGACGGATCCGCAGCCGTCAGACTGCCAGATCTGCGGCGCCGCCCCGCTCGAGAAGGTCTTCCATCCCGTTGCAGTTCATTTCAAAGGCTCGGGTTTTTACACCACGGACTACGGCCGCGGACGCAAGCGCGACGGCGACGGCGACGGGGCCGGGGGCGGCGACTCCTCCGACGGGAAGGCGAAGACCGACTCGAAGCCCGAGAAGAAGGACAAGCCGAAGAAAAAGGCCGCCGAGGCCTAACCTGCCGGCTCCGCGGGCATGGACGCGCGCCCGATCGACCCACGCGACACCGAATGGGAGCTTTCGAGCCCCGTCTACCGCGTCTCCTTCTTCGCACAGGACGAACGGGGCGGCTGGAGCTCCGACGCGTTCGAGCTCGACGGGGCCGGCGATGTCGCGGAAGCGCTCAGCTGGGCGGAACGGGAGTCAGCGGGACGGGTCTTCGTGCTCTACGCGCTCGTCGAAGCGGCCGGCGAGGGAGGGCTGGTGCGCCTGGCGGGGACCGATCCTCTCGATCAGCCCCACGCAGCGTCGCCTGCCCGCGAGTAGCCGCGCCCGGTCGAGCCGGCTACTTGCCGACGATGCAGCCGGGGCCGAAGGGACCTGAAGCCGGCTTCGGCGGCTGCGGGGCGCTCTTCCCGGTCACCATCGCGATCACGGAGACGTTCTCCTCGCTGCCGATGATGTAGGAGATTCCGCCGATGTTCGACGCCGTCCCGCCCAGGCGGCAGCGGAGGCGGCCGCTCTCGGGCGTGCGGAACTTGACCCAGCCGAGCTCGAGTATCTCGGTCGTCGAGAGGTCGGTCACGAGCGGCTTCACGATGTCGTCGCCGACGAACGGGGCGCGGAGGTAGCCGGTGAAGCTCACGATCTTGTCCGCGAGCGCCGAGACCACCGCCTGCTGGCGCTCGCCGCGCGTGATGTCGGACTCCTTCGGGTCGAGCTGGTTCTCGCGGATCCGCGCGTAGATGAGCGCCGTGTGCCCGTCCATCTCCTGCTCGCCCTTGCGGAAGCGCCAGCCCTTCCAGCGGTCGCAGGCCGCCTGCGAGGCGCGCGGGCACTCGAACTTGTTCGAGAGGATCGGCTTGGGGACGTCGATCGTGACGCCGCCGACCGCGTCGATCACCTGGTCGAACGTGCCGAAGTCGACGACGACGACGTGGTTGATCGGCAGGCCGGTGACGCTCTGGACGGTCTTGATCGCGAGCGTCGCGCCGCCGTAGGCGTAGGCCGCGTTGATCTTGTCCTCTCCGTGCCCGGGGATCTCGACGCGGAGGTCGCGCGGGATCGAGAGGAGGGCGATCTTGTGCTCGTCCGGATCGGTGTGGACGATCATGATCGAGTCCGAGCGGGCGACCGAGCCCCGCCTGCTCTTCGATCCCGTGTCGGCGCCGAGCACGAGGATGTTGCTCGGATTCGAGAGCATGATCCCGTCCTGCGGCGAGAGAGCCCGCTCCGCACGCGGGTCGAGCTTCTTGTTCGCGTCCTTGACCCCGCTCCTGAAGGCGAGGTAGCCGAGGACCCCCCAGACGAGCGCGAGCACGATGAGGCCGACGAGCGCCCAGAGGACAGGCCGGATCCAGCGCCGCCGGCTCCTGGCGGGCCCGGGGCCGCGGTAGTCACGGGCGGGTCCGTCCGGCTTTCCCGGCTGTCGCTCGCTCCGCAGCGACTCCGGGCGGATCGGCCCCTTGACCCGTCCTCCGCGGTACACACGGTAGGGCTTGTCCTTGGGCGCCACGCGAGCGAGTATCGTAGCCGGAGGCCATGGCGTCCCCCCGCGTGATCGCGCTCGACCTCGGGGGCACGAAGCTCCTCTCCGGAATCGTCGACGAGCAGGGAGTCGTGGAGCGGCGGGTCGTCACGCCGACCGAGACCGGAAGCGAGAAGGCCCTTCTCCAGCAGGTCGAAGGCGCCGTCGAGGAGCTCCTCGGCGACGATGTCGCGGCGATCGGGATGGGCTTGCCGTCCCTCATCGACCAGCGCAGCGGCGAGGCGGTTGCCTCCGTGAACATCCCGCTCGCGGGAATCGCGTTCCGCGACCGGCTGCACGAGCGCTTCGGGCTTCCCGCCGCGATCGAGAACGACGCCAACGCGGCGGCGCTCGCCGAGCACCGCCACGGCGCGGGGCGGGGCTCGCGCCACATGCTCATGCTCACGCTCGGCACCGGCGTCGGCGGCGGTCTCGTGCTCGACGGCGAGCTCTATCGCGGCTCGATCGGCGCAGGCGGCGAGCTCGGCCACATCACCATCGACCTGGACGGCCCCCCGTGCCAGGGCCGGTGCCCCGGCCGGGGACACCTCGAGGTGCTCGCCTCCGGGACCGCTGCCGATGCGCTCGCGCGCGAGAAGGCGGAGGAGAACCCGGACGGAGACCTCGGTCGCGCCGCCGCCGAGGGCAAGCCGGTCGACGCCCGGCTCGCGGTCGACCTCGCCGCGCACGGGCCCGGCGATGCCCGCGACGTCCTCGACCACGTCGGTCTCCATCTCGGCGTCGGGATCGCGAGCCTCGCCAACATCTTCAACCCGGAGCTCGTCGTCGTGGGGGGTGGGTTCGCGCGTGCCGGCGACCTTCTGCTCGAGCCCGCCCGCAAGGTGGTGGCCGAGCGCGCGCTCGTCCCGGCCCGCGACGAGGTGAGGATCGTGCCGGCGCTCCTCGGCGTCGAAGCCGGCCTGATCGGCGCCGGGCTCGTCGGCTTCGAGGCGCTCAACCGGGGGGGCTAGTGACCCTCGTCGTCTGCGCGACGCCGATCGGAAATCTCGAAGACGTGACCCTCCGCGTGCTGCGCGAGCTCAGCGAGGCCGAACTCGTCCTCTGCGAGGACACGCGGCGGACGCGCACGCTCCTCACCCGTCACGGCATCGAGGCCCGCCTCGTCAGCTATCACCGCCACAACGAGGCGAAGCGGATCGCAGAGCTCCTGCCCCGTCTCGAGGCCGGAGCCCGGATCGCGCTCGCGAGCGACGCGGGTCTTCCGAGTGTGAACGATCCGGGCGCCCGTTTCATCGCGGCAGCGATCGAGCGCGGCGTGGAGGTGACGGTGCTCCCCGGCCCGTCGGCGGTCGAGACCGCTCTCGTCGCGAGCGGCCTCGTCGGCGAGCGGTACTCGTTCGTTGGCTACTTGCCGCGCGCGCGCGAGGCGCTCGTCCGGCTCTGGGAGGAAACCGCCGCCTGGGGCTGGCCGGTCGTCGCCTTCGAGTCTCCACAGAGGCTGCCCGCCTCGCTCCGTTCGCTGGCGGCGGCGGATCCGTCGCGCCCGGTTGCCGTGTGCCGGGAGTTGACGAAGCGGTTCGAGGAGGTGGTCCGCGGGCCGGCGAGCGAGCTCGCGAACCGGTTCGCGGAGCCGCCCAGAGGCGAGGTGACGCTCGTGCTCGGCCCGTCGGCGACGACAGGCGAGGGCGGGGAGGAAGACGAAGCGGTCGCCGCCGTCCGCGAGCTCGTGGCCGCCGGCGTCCCACGGAGACGTGCCGCCGATCTCGTCTCGCGCCTCACCGGCTCGGCGCGCAACCGGCTCTATCGCGCGTCTCTGTAGTCTTGCTTGACAACGGGGCAGCCGCTCTGCTACGCTCGAGCGGTTCTCAAAATTGACAACGAGGAGGGGCGGCGATGAAGAGCTTCGTCGTGCTGCTGCCGGTCCTCGTCGCGCTTCAGGCCGGCGTTGAGCCCGCGCTCGCCTGGGCCTGGCCCGTCGACGGGCCCGTGCTTCGACCATTCGTCCTCGGCGACGATCCGTACGCCGGGGGACAGCATCGCGGCATCGACATCGGCGCCACGCCGGGCGAGCCGGTGCAGGCCCCGGCAGCGGGGGACGTCACCTTCGCCGGCATCGTGCCGACGGGCGGCAAGACGCTGACGATCCGGACCGGCGACGGCTACGCCGTCACGCTGCTCCACCTGGGCGCGTACTCGGTCGCGCGCGGCGAAGCCGTCGTGGAAGGCGACGTGGTCGGAGCCGCCGGCGCGAGCGGCGCCCCGGCCGAGCCGACGCCGTACGTCTACCTCGGGATCCGCCGGGCCGACGACCCGAACGGATACGTCGACCCGCTCTCCCTCCTTCCCGCCCCCGCTGCAGCGCCCGAAGACCCTGCCGAGCCTCCGCCCGCGGAGCCGGCGGCCGGGGCTGCGCCCGTCGGAGTCGAATCCGCGAGCCCTGATGCGTCCGCGAGCCCGCAACCGGCGGGCTCGCACTCCCGGGCGACGCATGGCGAAGGGGCCGAGGAACGGAGCTCGGTCCCGGCGGAAGGGTCGGCGGGCGTGCCCGGACGCGGTCGGCTCGACCGCGGAACCGACGTGGCTCGCGGGCGAGGGCGACGGGCGCGACCGCTGCACGGCGATGTGCGCCTCGGACATGTTCGGAGCGATACGGGCCCGGGCCTCACGCTGAGGCGAGCGGCCGCGACGCGCGTGCCCGCCCGAGCTCCGTCAGCAGGCGAGCGAGCCGCTTCGCTCCCGGCCGTCGCGCTCCTGGCCGGGGCGATCGGAGCCGCGGCTGCCGGACTCGCCGCCGCCGGCCTCGGCGCGATCTCAGCGCGACGCCGACGCGAGCTCCGTGACGCAGCTGCGGCAGACAGCCCGCCCGCGGTGCTCGCGAAGCGAATTTCTCCGGCCGCAGAACACGCAGACGGTCTGCGGCTTGGAGAGGAGGATGGTGTCGTCCTTGACCGAGATCTCGAGCGGGTCCTTCTCGCCCAGCGAGAAGCGCTTTCGGATCTCGATCGGGATCACGATCCGGCCGAGGTCGTCGATGTGGCGGATGATCCCCGTGCTCGTCGCTCCTCTGGCCGAACGGGAAGACGTGTCCCGCTCCCTTGTCGCTCTGGATCCCATCGTTCCTCGCAGTTCGGGTGCGGCGGAATCTCTGGCAACACGTCCCCCGCGTTTTCCATTCCTAACCACCGTTTCCGTCCGCGGGAGCGCGAGGCGCGCTTCGTATGATTGCCATGCGTGACCTTCTACGTCACTACGCCGATCTACTACGTCAACGCCACGCCGCACGTCGGTCATGCGTACACGACGATCGCCGCGGACATCCTCGCCCGCAACCGCCGCCAGCGCGGGGAAGAAACCTTCTTTCTGACGGGCACCGACGAGCACGGCTCGAACATCGCGCGGGTGGCGGAGGAGGAAGGGCTCGAGCCGAAGGCGTTCGTCGACCGGAACGCCGCCAGGTTCCTCGGGATGACCGAGCGAATCAACGTCTCGAACGACTTCTTCGTCCGAACGACGGACGAGCGGCACGAGGCGCTCGTCCAGGAGTTCCTCCAGCGGATCTACGACGCGGGCGAGATCTACGAAGGGGTCTATGCGGGGCTCTACTGCAGCCGCTGCGAGTCCTTCTACACCGAGGCCGAGCTCGTGGACGACCGCTGCCCGCAGCATGGCATCGTGCCCGAGTTCGTCGAGGAGAAGAACTACTTCTTCCGCCTCTCCGCCTATCAGGAGCGGCTGCTCGCGCTCTACGACGCCAATCCGGACTTCGTCCTGCCGCACTTCCGCGCGAACGAAGCTCGGAGCTTCATCGCGCAGGGCCTCGACGACATCAGCGTCAGCCGCGCGACTCAGCGCTGGGGTGTGGCCGTGCCCTGGGACCCGGACCAGGTCGTCTACGTCTGGGTCGACGCGCTGATCAACTACTGGAGCGCGCTCGCCTTCGCGCGCGAGGGCGAGGACCTCCGGCCACGCTTCTGGCCCGAGGTCCGACATCTGTTGGCCAAGGACATTCTCAAGTTCCACTGCGTCATCTGGCCGGCGCTCCTCATGGGCGCAGGAATCGACGTGCCGCGACAGCTGTTCGTGCACGGCTACCTGCTCATGGACGATCGCAAGATGTCCAAGTCCGTCGGGAACGTCATCGACCCGCTCGAGCTCATCGACGTCTACGGAGTCGACCCGGTGCGCTACTACCTCTTCCGGGCGGCGTCGTTCGGCCAGGACGGGAACATCTCCGTCGACGGCCTGCACGAGCGGTACGAGCGCGAGCTCGGCAACGACCTCGGCAACCTGCTCTCGCGGACGACGGCCATGATCGCCCGCTATCGCGACGGGACGATTCCGGCTGGTCCCGGTTCGCGGGAGCTGGGAGAGGAGCTCGACCGGTTGGGGCCCCGGGTCGCCGACCGTCTCGACGCCTACGACTTGACCGGGGCCCTCGACGAGATCTGGGAGACCGTCCGGACGCTCAATCGGCACGTCGAGCAGAGCTCGCCCTGGGAGCTCGCCAAGGACGACGCGCGCGCGGCCGACCTCGACCGCGTCCTCTTCGAGCTCGCGGACGGCCTGCGCGTGCTCGCGATCGTGCTTTCGCCCTTCCTGCCGGAGACCGGACCGAGGATCCTGGCCGCGCTCGGCCAGGACGCGAGCCTCGACTGGGATAGGGCCCGCGCGGGGCAGACCCTTCCGGCCGAGGGGATCGAGCCGGCACAGCCGCTCTTTCCACGCGTCGACGCGCCTGCGGCGGGCTGATCGCGGCGGTCGATCGGACGTGATCGACACGCATGCGCATCTGGACGCCCTCGAGGATCCGGCGCAGGCGCTCGCCCGCGCTCGCGAGGCGGGAGTGAGTCGCGTGGTCACGATCGGGACGACGCTCGCCTCCTGCCGGACGGCGCTCGCGCTCGCCGACGAGGAAGACGGGGTGTTCGTCTCGGTCGGTATCCACCCCCACGAGGCAGGTACGACGAGCGCCGCCGACGTCGAGGAGCTCGCGCCGCTGCTCGAGCATCCAAAGGCGGTCGCGGTCGGCGAGACGGGGCTCGACCACTTCCGCGACTACGCGCCGCACGCGCGGCAACGGGATCTATTCGAGGCGCAGGCAGGGCTCGCGATCGCGTCGGACAAGGCGCTCGTCGTTCACACGCGCTCGGCCGACGAGGAGACCGCAGCGGTGCTCACCGGACTTCCGGAGGGAGCCAGGGTCGTCCTCCACTGCTTCTCCTCGCTCGGGCTCCTCGCGCCCGCCCTCGAGCGCGGCTGGTTCGTGTCCTTCGCCGGGAACGTGAGCTATCCGAGGGCGACCGAGCTCCGGACGGCCGCCGCACGGATCCCCGCGAGCCGGATCCTCGCGGAGACCGACAGCCCGTATCTCGCCCCCCAGCCGGTGCGCGGGCAGCCGAACGAGCCCGCCAACGTCGTCCACACGCTCGCCGCGCTCGCCGAGGCGCGCGGCGAGAACTCGCGCGACCTCGAGCAGGCGATCGACGCAAACGCGCGGGCCGCGTTCGGCCTCCCGTGAGAATCCCGGCCGCCAAACGTGAGCTGGGTCAGCACTTCCTCGTCGACGAGAACATCCTCGGCGTCGCTGGGCGCTTCGCCGATCTCCAGGCGGACGACGTCGTCCTCGAAGTCGGGGCCGGTCTCGGCGTGCTCACGTCCTACCTCGCCGAGCGGGTGCGGCTCGTCCATGCCGTCGAGCTCGACCGCGCGCTCGAGCCGCACCTCCGTGAGACGCTCGCCGCACACGACAACGTCGACCTCCTGCTCGGTGACGCGCTCACGCTTCCGCTCGACGCGCTCGATCCACCGGCGGAGAAGCTCGTCGCCAACCTGCCTTATCAGATCGCGACGCCGCTCGTCGCCGAGAGCCTGGACCGGCTGCCCACGATCGGCCTTTGGTGCGTGATGGTGCAGCGGGAGGTGGCCGATCGCTTCTTCGCCGTTCCCGGGACGAAGAGCTACGGCGCGGTTTCCGTCCTCATCGCCCTGACGGCGGAGCGTACGGGCTTCCACCCCGTGGGGCGAACCGTCTTCCGGCCGCGGCCGAACGTCGACTCGGCGCTCGTCGCCTTCAGGCGTACACGCGCGTGGGGCCCCGAGTTCGGCCACCTCAAGGAGGTCGTCCAGGGCGCGTTCGCCCACCGGCGGAAGACGCTCGCCAACTCGCTCGAGCTCGCCCTCGGCAACCGGGCCGAGGTCGAGAGAGCCCTCGAGAGCCTGGGGCTCCCGCCGGGAGCCCGGGCGGAGGCGCTCGCACCCGAGCAGTTCCTCCGGCTCGCCGAGCTCCTGCCGTGAAGCGCGTTCCGGCGGCGGCGAAGATCAACCTCGCGCTCGTCGTAGGGCCCGTGCGCGAGGGCGGCTTGCACGAGGTCGCCACGGTCATGCAGCGGATCGACCTCTGTGACGCAGTCGAGCTCGAGCCGGGCCCGGCGCTCGTGGTCGAGGGTTACCGGAAGGACACCCTCGTGCGAAGCGCGCTCGCCAAGCTCGGCGCCGCGGCTGGTGTCGAGCCGCGCTGGCGGGTCCGGATCAGCAAGCGGATCCCGCTGGCGGCCGGGGTCGGAGGAGGGAGCGCGGATGCGGCGGCCGCGCTCACGCTCGCCAATCCGCTGCTGGAGAAGCCGCTCCCGGCCGAACGGCTCGTGAAGCTCGCCGCCGAGGTCGGGGCAGACGTTCCGTTCTTCCTCGAGCCGGGCCCGAAGCTCGCCACCGGCGCGGGCGAGCAGCTCACGGCGCTCGAGCTGCCGCAGGACTTCTGGATCCTGCTCGCGCTGCCGCGGCGCGCTCGCAAGCGCTCGACCGCCGATGTGTACGCCCGCTTCGATGCCTCACGCGGCGCCGACGGGTTCGACGAGCGCCGGCAGGCTCTCGCCGACGCGCTCGCCGCTGTCCATCGCCCGCGCGACTTCGCTTCCTTTCCGCCGAACGACCTCGCCGCCGCGGGAGGGAGGCCGGCGCTCGTCGACGAGCTCGTGCGGGCAGGGGCCTTCCGGGCGGACGTCTCGGGGGCCGGTCCTGCTGTCTACGGCCTCTTCCACCACCTGCCTGATGCGAGACAGGCAGCGCGGCGTGCGCGGCTCGCGGCGCGCACCTGGGTGGTCGCGCCCGTCTGGTAGCGTCGCGCCTCGATGAGCGAGCAACGAGTCATCGAGCACCGAGAGAGCGCAGCCGCGCAGTGGATGCGCGATCGCCGGCTCCGACTCGCTCTCCTGATCGCATTCGTCGAGAGCCTCGTCGTCCTCTTCAGCGAGCACGGCTGGTGGTACGTCGTCGCGGCGGCCGTCGTCGCCTGCGCGGCGCACTGGTTCGTCGGGCGCCGCAAAGGCGGGGTCCTTCACGAGATCACGTGGACGGCGGCCGTCTCCCAGCTCCTGGCGATGTTCGTCCCGATCCTCTGGGAGGTCGTGAAGATCCTCGCGATCGTCGTGCTGCTGATCCTTGGAGGCTTCCTCCTCGTCACCCTGCTCCTCGACCGGAAGTAGACTCGGTGACCCGATCACTGGGGCGTAGCCAAGTGGTAAGGCAGCGGGTTTTGGTCCCGTGACCGGAGGTTCGAATCCTCCCGCCCCAGCCATAACCACTCGTCCATGACCTCCTCGCTTGCCGCGGTCGTGATGGCCGCAGGGCTCGGGACGCGGATGCGCTCTGCGCGCCCGAAGCATCTCCATCCGCTCCTCGGGCGACGCCTCCTCGACTGGTCGATCGAGCCGGCCCTACCACTTCATCCCGATCCGCTCGTGGTCGTCTGCTCGCCGTCGACCCGGGCCGAGCTCGACGGGTCGCTACCGCCGGGAGCGACGCTCGCCGTCCAGGCGGAGCCTCGTGGTACGGGAGACGCGGTCGCCGCGGCGCGCGGGGCGCTCGAGGGCTTCGCGGGTGACGTCCTCGTGCTCGACGGCGCGGCGCCCCTCCTGACGACGGAGCTCCTGGGCTCGCTCCTGGACGAGCACCGCGCGAGTGGCTCGTCGGTAACGGTCCTCTCGATCGCGCCCGACGAACCGCTTCCCTACGGGCGCATCCTGCGGGACGGCGCGGGTGCTCTCCGCGGCATCGTCGAGGAGGCGGACGCCACGCCCGAAGAGCGCGCCGTCCGGGAGCTGAACACGTCGATCTACGTCTTCCGGGCGACTGATCTCTGGCAGGCGCTCGAGGGGCTCGACGCGCGCAACGCCCAGGGGGAGCTCTATCTGACCGACGCCGTGCGCAACCTCGTCGACGCCGGCCGGGGCGCTGCCGTCTATTGTGCTCCTGTGGCCGAGATGGGCCTCGGGGTGAACACGAGAGGCGAGCTCGCGGAGGCCGCCGCCGAGCTGCGACGGCGCATCGTCGAGGAGCACATGGCCGCCGGAGTGTCGGTCGTCGACCCGAGCACGACGTGGATCGATCCCGAGGTCGTCGTCGAGGCCGAGGCGGTGCTGCACCCGTTCACGATCCTGCGCGGCCGCTCGATCGTCCGGGCGGAGGCCGAGGTCGGTCCCCACGCCGTGGTCGTCGACTCCGAGGTCGGGCCGGGCGCCCGCATCCCGCCCTTCACCTACCTCCACCCGGGGGCTCGAGGGTGAACGGCGGCTCCGTCCATCCGCGCAGGGAGAATGTTCCTGTTGCGACAGCGGAGGCTGGCGGCGATGCTTGGACTACCGTCGCGAGGCGGATCGACGAGGAAGGACACGGTGGAGAGCGGAACGACTGAGCTGGCCAGGCTGCCCGGCCTGGAGGTGCCGGAGGTGGCGAACACGCATCCCAGCGGCGAGCGCGGCCGCTGGATCGAGCGCGGCCCGTCCGGGAAGCTCATGCTCTTTTCCGGCCGCTCGAACCCGCAGCTCTCGGAGCGGATCGCCGACCTCCTCAACATCGAACTCGGCGAGGTCGAGCTCGAGACGTTCGCCAACGGCGAGACCTACTGCCGCTACTGCGAGTCGATTCGAGGCGCAGACGTGTTCATCGTCCAGTCCTGTCACGGGCCGAAGACGAACGACCACATCCTGGAGCTCATGATCATGATCCAGTCGGCCAAGCTCGCCTCGGCCAACCGGATCACCGCGGTCATGCCCTGGTATCCCTATTCGCGCCAGGACAAGAAGTCGGCGCCTCGCGAGCCGATCACGGCCAAGCTGATCGCCGACATGCTCGTCGCTGCGGGCGTCGATCGCGTCCTCACGATGGACCTCCACGCCGGCCAGATCCAGGGCTTCTTCGCGCCGCGGCCGGTCGACCACATGACCGCCCTGACCCTCTTCGGCCAGTACTACCGGGACAAGGGTCTCCACGGCGACGACGTGGTCGCCGTGTCGCCGGACCCCGGCCGCGCGAAGATGGCGCGGAAGTTCGGCGAGATGCTCGAGTCCGACCTGGCGATCATGAACAAGACGCGCCCAGCGCGGGATTCGGCGGCCGTGACGGAGGTGATCGGCCGCGTCGAGGGCAAGGTGGCGATCATGACCGACGACATCATCGTCACGGGGGGCACGCTGATCGCCGGCGCCCAGGCGCTCAAGGAGGCTGGCGCCACCGACGTCTATGCGTGCGCAACGCACGCGCTCATCCCCGACCCGGCCTTCGAGAAGCTCGGCGGAAGCGAGCTGAAGGAGGTCGCCGTCACCGACACGGTGCCGGTCAACCCGCTCCTGCGGCCCGACAACTTCCCCGAGCCGCTCACCGTCTCGATCCTGCTCGCGGACACGATCAAGAACGTCTTCTCGGACGAGTCCGTCTCGGCGATCTTCGCCGGCGAGAACCAGCTCTTCTAGAGAGCCGGGATCACGCGTGGCGCGCCTGCAGTCGCGCGAAGACGACGACGTTGTCCAGATAGTGGCCCGTCGAAGCATCGAAGGGGCCGCCGCACGTGATGAGCCGCAACTCGGGAGCGGACGTCCTCCCGTAGACGAGCGCCGTCGGAAATGCCGTCTTCGCATACTCGCGGACGGCATAGACGCGGAAGCGCACGTCGCTCCCGTCCGCCCACGCGACCCGCACCTTCGAGCCTGGCTCGAGCTCGCCGAGGCGATAGAAGACGGCCGGGCCCTCCTTCGAGTCCACGTGGCCGACGATGACCGCAGCGCCTCGCTGTCCCGGCTTCGGGCCGAGCTCGTACCAACCGGCGACCGCGTAATCGGTCGGAACCTCGAGTGTCCCGTCCTGGTTCAGCCCGAGCCCGGTCAGCCGAGTGCGGACGCCGATCGCCGGGGCGACCAACGTCGCGGGCGCGCCGTGTGGGACTCGTCGCTCGGCGGGCGGAGAGACTCGCGCGGGCCGCAAGACGCCGCTCTGACGAACCGGCGGCGTGCTCGCGGCACCGCCGAGACGGGCGAACGCGAGGACGGCGAGCCCGGCCAGTACCAGCGCGGCAATAGCCGCGTCGAGTAGCAGCACGAGCCGGGCGCGCCGTTCTGGATACGTGGGAAAACCCACCGACCCGAGATCCTCAGTCCCTGCCCCTGAGGCGCCGCCTTAGGGGCACGAGCAGTCCGGCGAGAACGAGGAAGCCGGCTCCGATCCCCGCCCATGGCAGAGACGAGCCCCCGGCCGTTCCGCCGGCGCCGGTGCCCGGGGCACCGAGCGGTCCGGCACTGACCGTGAGCGCCGCCGCGATTCCGACGTTTCCGCCGCCGCAGCGGATGCCGACGTCGTACGTTCCGGGAGGCGTGGAGACCGGCACCGTGTAGTCGACGGCGAAGTCGCCGTTCGAGTCGCGGGTCGCGTTCGGCCCGAAGCCGTCAGGTGGAAAGAGCGCCGCAGTCGCGGTGATCGTGGCGGCGTCCGACGAGGGACAGTTCTTGACGGGAACCGACCCGGATATGTGCACGACGCCGCCGGGCGGAACCGTCGACGGCGACACGCTGATCGAGCCGTTCTTGGCGGCGAAGGCTGGGCCCGCGAGGGCTGCAAGCGCCACCATTCCTCCAAGGAGTGCAAGAGCAAGAGACCGTCGCATGAGCTTCCTTTCCGAGCCCGCGTGCGGGCCCCTTTCGTTGCTGCGGGGCGCGCCCTCGCATCGGGTCGATTCTCGTCCTTGCGATTCGCGCTCGTGCCACGTCCGCGTAACGACCTCGCAACGCCGCTCGGGACGGCGCGTCGGGTGGGCCTCGGCGAAACAGGTTCTGCTCCAAGCCCCTTCGCTAGACTTGCTCGCCGGACATGGCCGGAGAACGAGTCAAGCTGAAGGTGCAGGCGAGGGAGTCGCGCGGAAGCGCGTCCTCGCGCCGCCTGCGCGCGGACGGGCTCATCCCCGGTGTCCTCTACGGCAACGGCGACGAGGCGCATCCGTTCTGCATCGAGGAGCGCGAGCTCCGGCGCGCGCTGACCGGCGACCACGGGCTGCACGCGATCCTCGACGTCGTTCTCGAGGGCCAGCAGAAGGCTCACCACGCGGTCGTCAAGGACTACCAGCTCGACCCCACGCGAGCACGGCTCCTGCACATCGACCTGCACGAGGTGCGGCTCGACCAGACGATTCAGACGCAGGTCGTCGTCGAGCTCGTCGGCGAGGCCGCCGGCCAGAAGGAGGGCGGCGTCCTCAGCCAGATCAACCGCGAGGTGCGCGTCGAGGCGCTGCCGATGGAGGTGCCCGACCACCTCGAGCTCGACGTCTCCGCGATGGTGATCGGAGACAGTCTGCGGGTCTCCGACCTGCGCCTGTCGGAGGGCGTCACGTTCCTCGACGACCCAGAGATGGTGCTCGCGACCGTCAGTCCGCCGACGAAGATCGAGGAGCCGGAGCCCGAGGAAGTCGAGGGCGAGGAGGGCGAGGAAGGCGTCGAGGGCGAGGTGCCCGAGGGCGAGGAGCCGGAGGGCGCGGCCGACCAGCCTGCCGAGCCCGGCGCGGACGCCGCGGGCGAAGAGCAGAACGCCGAGGGGTAGCCCTTGCGCTTTCTTCGTCGGGGCGAGCGGGCCTCGACGCTCGATCTTCTCATGGCCGGGCTCGGCAACCCCGGACGCGACTACGCCGACACGCGGCACAACGTCGGCTTCATGGTCGCCGACGAGCTGGCCCGGCGGCACGGAGGCTCGTGGCGCGGCAAGTTCTCCGGGGAAGTCGTGGACGTGCGCGTCGACGGCGCGCGCGCCGCGATCCTGAAGCCGCAGACGTTCATGAACGAATCCGGGCGGTCGGTCGCGGCGGCGGCGCGCTTCTACAAGGTCGAGCCGGACGCCCTCCTCGTCGTCCACGACGAGGTCGACCTCGAGCTCGGGCGACTCCAGGTACGACTCGGCGGCGGCCTGGCGGGGCACAACGGCCTGCGGTCGGTCGCGCAGCAGCTCGGGACGCCGGACTTCCTTCGGCTCCGCATCGGGGTCGGACGACCCGAGCGCGGCGACCCGCGGCCGGTGGCCGACTGGGTCCTGTCGCCGTTCGAGCCGGACGTCGACGTGGGCGCGATCGTCACGCGCGCGGCGGACGCGGCCGAGCTGCTGGTCGCCGAAGGCCTCGAGGCAGCGCAGCAGCGTTTCAACGAGCGCTGACGCAGTTCCGTCTCGCTCCGCGCACCACGCGTACGACTTTCGGGATTACGCTCGGAAGCGGGTGGTGGCTCGGGGTGGCCCCGGGAGGTCAGGCGTTTCTGAGGCTCTCCGGGAGGTGGTCCTCGTCGATCCGGACGCGCACGTAGGGGCCGACGCCGGTCCGGCCGTACTCGACCCGCCAGGCGCTCTCCGGCACGGCCGCGAGCGCCTCCTCGTTCTGGCTTCTCCACTCCCGAAAGCGCGCCTCGGCCGCGGGCGGATCGAACGCCGCCACGAGCTTCGGGCGCAATCCGATCGGGACGAGCTCGCCAGCCATCCGCCCACGATAACCCGGCGGCTACGATGACCGCCGCGGAACCCCCGGTTCCGCCGTTCGCCATGGACCAGCCGGCACTCCACGCACTCGCCCTCGAGCTCGCAGAGAGCGAGCGCCTGCGCGAGTTCGTCGCGGCGCCCGCCGCCGCGCGAGTGTCCGAGCCTCTTCTGCCGCCCTTCCTCGCCGCCGTCTTCCTCGAGCGGGGCGGCCCGCTCGTCTGCGTCTTCCCGGACGACTCCGAGGCCCGGGATGCCGCCGAGGCGGCGGGATGGTTCCTCGGCGAGGAGCGCGTCGGCCTCTTCGCCTCGCGGGGAGTCCGCTGGGGGAGCGGCCTCGAGCCGCCGCCGCACCTCGTCGGCGAGCGGGCGCGCGCTCTCGAGGTGCTGGCCGCCGGAGGGCTCGTCTGCGCGTCCGCGCTCGGCGCCGCCGAAGGTGTGCCGCCGCGGGATGCGCGCCCGGAGACGATCCGCCTTCGCGCGGGCGACGCTCCCGGCAGCGAGGCCCTGGCCGAGCAGCTCGCGCTCGCCGGCTACGAACGGGTCGAGCAGGCGCAGGAGCGCGGCCAGTTCGCGGTCCGCGGCGGGATCGTCGACGTCTATCCGTCCACCGGCCGCGAGCCGGTCCGGCTCGAGCTCTTCGGGGACGAGATCGAGTCGCTTCGCGCCTACTCGGCGTTCACGCAGCGAACGCTTCATCCCCTCGACGAGGCGCTCGTCCATGCGGCCTCGGAACGCCGCTCCGATCTTGTCGAGCCCTGGCTCGAGGACGAGCCACCGCCTCCGCCTGGCGACCTCGTCGCGCCCCTCCCGGCTCCGGACTTCGTCTGGCACGCCGACGACGCGCGCAGGGCGGTCGCCGATGAGCTCGGGGAGACGCTCGCTCTCAGGGGCGCGATCGAGCTCGGCCAGCTTCCCGCCGGCCAGCGCTACTCGTTCGAGGCGCAGCGCCCGGCCGTGGCGGCGCGCGGGCTCTCGGAGGCCGAGCGCGACCTGACCGCGTTCGTCCGCGGCGGCAACCGGGTCGTCGTCACCTTCGCGCACCGCGGCGAGGCCCTGCGGACAAAAGCGCTCCTCCGCCGGATCGAGCCGCAAGTGCTCGAGCCCGGCGAGAGCCTTCCGGAGGAACCGGGGCTCGTCTTCGCGGTCGCCCCCGCGCGGCGCGGCTTCGTGCTGCGCGAGCTCGGACTCGTCCTCCTGCCGGACACGCAGATCTTCCGCAAGCGGCCTCCGCGGGCGGATGCCCGCATCGGTCGGGCGCTCCAGAGCTTCGCCGACCTGCGCACCGGCGACTACGTCGTCCACGAGGACCACGGCGTCGGCCGGCTGCTCGGCTTCGAGACGAAGACCGTCGCCGGGGTGACGCGCGACTACCTCTTCCTCGGCTTTCGCGGCGACGACCGCCTGTACGTGCCGCACGAGCAGATCGGCAAGGTCTCGCGCTACGTCGGGGCCGACGGGCACGCCCCTGCGCTCTCGAAGCTCGGCGGCAAGGCCTGGGAGTCGATCAAGAACCGGGCGCGCGCGGGCGCGCACGAGCTCGCAGGCGAGCTGATCGCGCTCTACGCCCGCCGGCAGCGCACCGAGGGGCTCGCCTACGCGACCGACAACGAGCTCGTCGAGCAGCTCGAGGCGAGCTTCCCTTACGAGGAGACCCCCGACCAGCTGACGGCGATCGAGGCGGTGAAGGAGGACCTCGAGACACCGCGGCCGATGGACCGGCTCGTCTGTGGCGACGTCGGCTTCGGCAAGACGGAGGTCGGCGTGCGCGCGGCGTTCGTCGTCGCGGCCAACGGGAAGCAGACGCTCCTGCTCTCGCCGACGACGATCCTCGCGCAGCAGCACTGGAACACCTTCCGCGAGCGCTACCGCGACTTTCCGGTCACCGTCGAGATGGTGTCGCGCTTCCGCAAGCCGGCCGACGTCAAGCGCGTCCTTCAGGAGTTTCGTGACGGCAAGGTGGACGTGCTGATCGGGACGCACCGCGTCCTCTCGCGCGACGTCGTCGCGAAGGAGCTCGGCCTCGTGATCGTTGACGAAGAGCAGCGCTTCGGCGTCGCCCAGAAGGAGCTTCTCCGCCAGCTCCGGCTCGAGGTTGACGTGCTCTCGCTCTCGGCGACGCCGATCCCGCGCACCCTGCACATGTCCCTGGCGGGCCTGCGCGACATCAGCGTGATCGAGACGCCGCCGCAGGGCAGGCGCCCGATCCGTACGCATGTGGGCGAATACGACGAGGAGCTGCTCCTGCACGCCCTCACGCGCGAGACCGAGCGAGGCGGCCAGTCCTTCTATCTGCACAACCGCGTGGAGACGATCGAGGAGGCGGCCGACCACCTGCGCCAGCTCGCGCCGGACATGCGCTTCCTCGTCGCGCACGGCCAGATGCCCGAACGTGAGCTCGAGCAGCACATGCTCTCGTTCCTCGCGGGCGACGCGGACGTCCTCGTCTCGACCACGATCATCGAGTCGGGGCTCGACATCCCGCAGGCGAACACCCTCGTCGTCGAGCGGGCCGACGCGCTCGGGCTCGCGCAGCTCTACCAGATCCGCGGCCGCGTCGGACGGAGCGACGTCACCGCGCACGCCTACCTCTTCTACCCGGACGGTCAGGAGCTCACCGCCGAGGCGCGGGCCCGCCTGGCCACGCTCGCCGACCACACCGAGCTCGGCGCCGGCTTCGCGATCGCGATGCGCGACCTCGAGATCCGCGGCGCCGGCGATCTCCTCGGCGCCGAGCAGTCGGGGCACGTCGCGGCGGTCGGCTTCGAGCTCTACGTCGAGCTCCTCGCCGAGGCGGTCGCCGAGCTCAGCGGCACGCGCCGCGCTGCGGGGCGGCCGGTCCGGGTCGAGGCGCAGGTCGACGCCTACGTGCCCGCCGACTACATCCCCGGAGAGGCGCAGAAGATCGACCTGCACCGGCGGCTCGCCCTCGCCGAGTCCGAGGACGAGCTCCGCGAGCTTCGCGCAACCGCCGAGGACCGCTTCGGGCCGCTTCCCGAGCCCGTCGAGCACCTCTTCGAGATCCAGGAGGCGAAACTGAAGCTCGCCCGCCTGGGGGCCGACTACCTCGTCTTCCGCTCCTCGCGTGCGGCGATCGGGCCGCTCGTGCTCGGCTCGGCCGAGCTCCGCGAGCTGAGACGCCTCGCGGACACAGCGGTCTATTCGAGCGCGAGAAGCGAGGTCACCCTGCGTGGCGACGGGTTCAAGTCAGCGCTCGAGCTTGTCGATGCTATCCTCGATTTGCGCCTGGCCGCCTAGCTTTCTCCCATGTCCTCTCGCATTCGTCTCACCGGCACCGTGCTCTTGCTCGCCCTCGTCGCGGTGCTCGCGCTCGCGGCCTGCGGCGGCAGCTCGAGCTCGGTGGAGGTGCCGGACGGCGCCATCGCCGTCGTCGGCGAGAAGAGCGTGCCGAAGGCCGACTTCGACCAGCTCATGGAGCAGCAGAAGAAGAGCGCCCAGAGCAAGAACCAGGACTTCCCCGCGGTCGGCACGCCCCAGTACGAGGCCGTGAAGGCGAGCGTCGTCAAGGGCCTCGTCGAGCAGCGGGAGTGGGAGCTCGAGGGCGAGGCGATGGGTATCACGGTGACCGAGGCGGAGATCGACGAGCAGCTCAAGCAGCTGAAGCAGCAGTTCTTCCAGGGGGACGAGGAGAAGTACCAGGCCGAGCTGGACAAGCAGGGCCTCACGGACCAGCAGGTCCGCGACGAGCTCCGCACGCGCGTCCTCTCGAACAAGATCTTCACCGCCGTGACGAAGAACGTGAACGTCACGGACGCGGACATCGATGCCTACTACAAGGCGAACTCCAGCCAGTACCAGCAGCCGGCCTCCCGCGATGTGCGACACATCCTCGTGAAGAGCCAGTCGCAGGCACAGAGCATCTACGACCAGATCAGGTCCGGCGGGGACTTCGCAAAGCTCGCGCGGCGCTATACCCAGGACCAGGCGTCGAAGGCCGACGGCGGCAAGTTCACAGCCTTCAAGGGCCGCACGGTGGCGCCCTTCGACGAGTTCGTCTTCTCGGCCAAGACCGGTGACCTCTCGAAGCCGATCAAGACCGAGTTCGGCTGGCACGTGATCGAGGTGCTGTCGGCGGTCAAGCCGGCCTCCACGACACCGCTCTCCAAGGTGAAGGAGCAGATCAAGACGACGCTCCTCCAGCAGAAGCAGAACGCGGCGATGAAGACCTGGATCGCGAACCTTCAGAAGAAGTACGCCGACCAGATCTCGTACGCTCCGGGCTATGCACCGCCCGCGGGGACGGACACCGGCGCCGCAACGCCAAGCACCTCCGGCTAGTCGCGTGCCCGAGGGCCGGGAAGCCCTTGCGGGGGCTCTCGTCGATCTCCAGGAGCTGACGGAACGGCTGCGCCGCGAGTGCCCGTGGGACCGGGAGCAAACCGCCGAGACGATCGTTCCCCACACGATCGAGGAGGCCTACGAGGTCGCGGACGCGGCCCTCGCGGGCGAGGACGTGAAGCTCGTCGACGAGCTCGGCGATCTCCTCTTCCAGACCTTCTTCCTCGCACTTCTCCTCGAGGAGCGCGGCGCAGGCGACCTGGCCCAGGTGGCGCTCGCGATCCAGGAGAAGCTCGTGCGCCGGCACCCTCATGTCTTCGGGGAGGGGGCGGCTGACACACCGGGCGCAGTCCGAAAGCGCTGGGAGGAGCTGAAGAGCGAGCAGGAGGGGCGCGAGGGGATCTTCCACCACGTGCCCGAGACCCTGCCGTCGCTCCTCTACGCCCAGAAGGTGCAGCGACGGGCGGCCGCGGTCGGGTTCGAGTATGCAGACCTTCCCGGAGCCTTCGGAGACCTCGACGACGAGGTCGAGGAGCTCCGGGCCGAGCCGAGCGGCGCCGAGCTCGGCGACGTCCTCTTCGCCGCGGTCAACGTGGCGCGCCATCTGGGCGTCGACCCCGAGCTCGAGCTTCGGCAGGCGAGCGGCCGCTTCGTCGAGCGCGTCGAGCGGGCTGAGGAGCTGGCAGCGGCCGACGGCAAGGAGTTCGGACAGCTCGAGCTCGCCGAGCAGGATCGCTACTACGATCTCGCCAAGGCGGGCCGATGAGCGCCGTCAAGCGCGTTCACGGACGCCAGATCCTCGACTCGCGCGGGAACCCGACCGTCGAGGTCGACGTCGAGCTCGAGTCGGGCGGCTTCGGCCGCGCCGCGGTCCCCTCAGGCGCCTCGACCGGGCAGTTCGAGGCGGTCGAGCTCCGCGACGGCGGCGAGGCCTGGCTCGGCAAGGGTGTGCTCGAGGCCGTGGGGAACGTGAACGGAGAGCTCGCCGCCGCGCTCGCGGGCCGCGACGCCGGCGACCAGGGCGAGATCGACCGCCTCCTCGTCGAGACGGACGGGACGGAGAACAAGGGCCGCCTCGGCGCGAACGCAGTCCTCGGTTGCTCGCTCGCGGTCGCCAAGGCGGCGGCCGACGAGGCGGGGAAGCCGCTCTACGCCTGGATCGGAGGGGCGGAAGCGCACATTCTCCCGGTGCCGATGCTGAATGTCGTCAACGGCGGCGCGCATGCGCAGAACTCGCTCGACCTCCAGGAGTTCATGCTCGTCCCCGCGGGTGCGCCGAGCTTCGCCGAGGCGCTCCGGGTCGGCGGCGAGGTCTTCCACTCGCTCAAGGCATTGCTGCACGAGCGCGGGTTCGCGACGGCCGTCGGCGACGAGGGCGGCTTCGCGCCCGATTTCGAGGCGAGCGAGGACGCGATCCGCGCCGTCCTCGAGGCCGCGGAGCGGGCGGGGCACCGCGACCGCGTCGCCATCGCGCTCGATCCGGCGGCGAGCGAGATCTGGCGGGACGGCGCGTACCGCTTCGAGGGCCGAGTCGCCTCACCCGAAGAGCTCGCCGAATACTGGCGAGCGCTCTGCGAGCGCTATCCGATCGTGTCGATCGAGGACGGCATGGCCGAGAACGAGTGGGGTGCCTGGAAGCTTTTGACCGACCGGATCGGCGACGGCGTCCAGCTCGTCGGCGACGACCTTTTCGTGACGAACGTCGAGCGCCTTCGTCAAGGAATCGAGCAGGGCGTTGCGAACGCCATCCTCCTAAAGGTGAACCAGATCGGCACGCTGACGGAGACGCTCGAGGCGATCGAGCTCGCCCGCTCCGCCGGGTACGCGACGGTAATCTCGCACCGTTCCGGCGAGACGGAGGACACGACGATCGCCGACCTCGCGGTCGCGACCGGCGCCGGCCAGATCAAGACCGGGGCGCCATCGCGCACCGACCGGGTCGCGAAGTACAACCAGCTCCTGCGGATCGAGGAGGAGCTCGGCCCGCGAGCCTCCTATCCCGGCTGGGCGTCCTTCCCGCGCACGGCGCGCTGAACGTTCCGCTCCTGCGACACTGCGCGCAGCACCCGCGCGCTCTCTCGCAATAGGCTCGAAGCCGGAGGGAGGTTCGCGGCCGGCCCCGGGAATCCGGTCATCCAAACGGTGCGCTCCACCGCCCACGGTAACGTGGAGGGCGTGGCCCTGGGGAATCGCCGAACGAAGATCGTCTGCACGATCGGGCCCGCGTGCTCGTCGCGTGAGATGCTCGAGAAGCTCGTCGACGCGGGGATGGACGCTGCG
>DASUJY010000061.1:0-11652 GCA_036279015.1 Gaiellaceae bacterium
CCTCCGTGACCTCCTTGATCTGGTCGACCTCATCGTCGACGTCCTCGTCCGCGCGGATCTTCCGGAGGACGTCGCGCGCATCGTCGTCGCGGCCCTGCTCGACCAGCCAGCGTGGGCTGTACGGCATGAAGTACATCCCGATCGCGAGCGCGGCGCCCGGGATCGCCGCGACCGCGAACATGAGGCGCCAGTTGTACGTGGCGTCCTTGAACGCCCAGCTCGAGATGTAGGCGAGGAGGATCCCGAGCGTGATCATGAGCTGGTTGAACGAGACGAGCCCGCCGCGCAGGCGCTTCGGAACCAGCTCGGCGATGTACATCGGGGAGACGAAGGACGCGGTGCCCACGGAGAGGCCGAGGGCGAAGCGCGCCGCGAGCAGCTGCCACGTCTCCTGCGAGACCGCGGCTGCGATCGCCCCGATTACGTAGATGGAGCCGGAGATGATCTTCGTGCGCCGCCGGCTGATCTTGTCCGCGAGGTAGCCGGAAGCGAGAGCGCCGAAGATCGCACCGATGAGGATCGACCCGACGACCGCCTGCTGCCCGAGCGTGCCGAGGTCGAGGTCGTCCTTCACGAAGAGGAGGGCTCCCCCGATGATCCCCGTGTCGTAGCCGAAGAGAAAGCCGCCGAGCGCAGCGATCAGCGCCACGCCGACGAGGAAGCGGTTGCCTCCCTTGAACGCCTCCCGCAGGAACTCCATCGTCGTCTCCTCGTCGAGAGCGCCACGCCGCGGTCGCGCGGCGCGGATTTGGCCTCCCAATTCCACCGCGTGCTGGGCCGGAAACCTCCGTCACCGCCCATGGCTCGAGCCCCGCGCCCAAATACCTAGGCGCATACCCCTTTTCCGTCGTTTGCGCGCCGCAGGCGACGGCAACACGGACCTTGAACGAACGGTCTCATCGAAAGGGGGCTAAGCAATGAACGCACACGTCCACGATCGCACCCGGACGTTTGCGAGAGAGGAGCGCCACGACGGCCACGAGCGTGACTGGGACGGGATCCCGGCCCGGATCTTCCTCCAGCCGATCGCGGCTCCGTCGGTGCTCGGGCTCTTCGGCTTCATGGGCGCGACGCTGATCGTCGGCGCCCACATGGCCGGGTGGTACGGCAACGCGCAGACGCCCGAGTTCCTGTTCCCGTTCGCCGCCATGTTCGGCGGCGTCGCCCAGTTCGCCGCCGGCATGTGGTCCTACAAGGCCCGCGACGCCCTCGCGACGGCGATGCACGGGATGTGGGGCTCCTTCTGGATGGCGTACGGGATCCTCTACGCGCTCGTCGCGACGGGGACCCTCGTCCTCCCGACGGACAAGTTCGTCGGGCTCGGCTTCTGGTTCATCGCGCTCGGGGCGATCACGTCCATGGGCGCCCTCGCGTCACTGGCCGAGAGCCTGGGCCTCTTCGCCGTCCTCTCGACCCTGGCTACTGGGTCGATCCTCGCGGCGATCGCCCTGATCACCGGGTCGAGCGGCTGGGAGACAGTCGCCGGCTGGGTCTTCGTGTTCTCGGCCGGCTTCGCCTGGTACACCGCGAGCGCGATGATGCTCGCAAGCGCCGCGGGCCGCACGATTCTGCCGCTCGGCAAGTACTCGCGCGCGGCAAACGTCCCGGGCCGGCCTCCGGTCACCGCCGTCGAGTACGAGTACGGCGAGCCCGGCGTCAAGCAGGGCCAGTAGCAGGTCAGCCGCCGCCGCCCGCCACGAGGCTGCGCCCCGCCAGGGGGTGCGGCCTCGCCGGGCGGAAACCGCTTGTCGGCAGCGGTAGGATTTGGGCGATGGCCGATACCACCGACTACGCGAGCGTGGCGGAGTTCAGGGCCGCACTTCGGCGCTTCCTGCGCGTCAGCGAGGAAGCAGCTCGGAGGCACGGCCTCACCCCGCGCCGACACCTCCTCCTCCTCATGATCAAGGGCGCCCCCGGCGGCGACGAGCGCTCGACGGTGAGCGAGCTCTGCGAACGGCTCCAGCTCGCGCAGAGCACCGTCACCGAGCTCGTGCAGCGCGCCGAGGACGTCGGACTGGTGCAGCGCGAGGCCTCGGGAACCGACGGCCGGGTCGCGCATCTCTCGCTGACGCCGGTCGGAGAGGGGAAGCTCGCCGACCTCCACCGCGAGCTGAGCGACGAGCGGGCGCTCCTCCTGGAGTACCTGCACCCCAAGCCCGCCTCGGCGTCGGGGTGAGGCGGCCCGTCACCGACCAGCGGACGCTCTTCATGCTCCGGCTCGAGGCCCTGCTCGGGATCGAGCTGCGGCTGGAGCAGCTCCTTCCCGCCCTCGCCGAAGAGGTGGCCGACGTGCAGCTTCGCCGCGGCCTCGAGCGCCACGTCGCCGAGACCCGGCAGCATCGTCTCAACCTCGAGACTGCGTTCCATGTCCTCGGCGAGGAGCCGTCCGCCCGCGAGCCGCTCGCGCTCCAGGGGCTCGAGCGCGACCACGCAGAACGGGTCGCCAGCCTGTGGGCAGAGGCGTCCTGGGAGCTCCACGATCTCGTGGTCGCCGAGACCGGCGCGCACATCGAGCACCTCGAGATCGGCTCGTACGAGGCCGCCCGCCAGCAGGCCGAGCTGCTCGACGCGGAAGACGCGGCCGAGCTCCTGCAGGCGAACCTCGCAGAGGAGCTCGCGATGCTCGACGAGGGCAAGGCGATCTCCCACAGGCTCGCCTCGACGCTCGTCCACGAGCGTCTCCGGGCCTAGCGCCCCATCAGGCAATACACGCCTGCTTCTGGCCCGCGATCACGCATCGCCAGAGGCGCCGCTCGTTTCCGGCCCGCACGGCCGGGTACCGCTTGGGCGAGTGTCGTGAAGAAGATCGCGACGGCCAGCCAGCTCCTCGTGCTCGAGCTCGCGCGCCTCCTCTCCGCCGAGGAGGCGATTCTGCGCTCGCTCTCGAGCGTCGTCGAACGGGCGAGGGATCCCCGACTTCGAAACGTCCTCGAGGAGCACAGCCGCGAGACGCGCCATCACGTCTCCAACCTGTCCGACGCCCTCCACGAGCTGACCGGCGTCGAGGAGAGCCTTCCCCCGCAGGCGCTGGGCGGGCTCGACGCCGAGCTCGAGTCGACGTTCGCGCGGATCGCCCCCGAGGGGGCCATCGAGCTCGGCGACCTCGCTCTGATCGCGGCGGCCCGCCGGATCGAGGCCTATGAGATCGCCTCGTACGAGAGCCTCGGGCTCCTGGCCGCCCGGCTCGACGCCCCGGCCGCCTCCCGCGCAGCCGCGGCGAACCTCGCCGACGAGAGCCGGGCGTTCCTCGCCCTCGGCGAGTGCGCGGAGGAGATCTCCCGCCGGATCGAGGTGACGGGCATGGCGCTTCCGAGCTAGAGGTGGCGCCGACCGCTTTCAGCTTCGAGCCTCTCTTCCTCGCGCTCGCCGCGCTGGCCGGCGCGGCCTACGTGCGAGCCGCCCGTCGCGACAGGCCGGGCAAGGGACGAGCCTTCGTCTTCGGGCTCGGCCTGTTCCTCGCGGCGGCTCCGCTCAACTCCCCGCTCGAGACGCTCGCCGCCCACTATCTTCTCGTGGCCCACCTCGCCCAGAATGCGATCGTCGCGGACTGGGCGCCTCCCCTGCTCATCCTCGGCCTCACGCCTGAGATGCGAGCCGGGCTCATGCGGAAGGGAGGCCGGGCCTTTCGGCTCGCCACGACGCCCGGCCTCGCGCTTCCCCTCTGGCTCGGCGCCTGGTACGGAGTCCACCTGCCGCCCTTTTACGAATGGGCGCTCCGTACCGGCTGGGGGCTGAACCTCGAGCACGCGATCCTGATCGGCGTGGGCCTCCTCTTCTGGTGGCCGCCGTTCGAGCCCGCGCCGAGGCGGCTGACGGCGCCGCTCGCGCTCGCCTATCTCGGCGCCGGCTTTGTCGCTTCCCCCTGGCTCGCGCTCGCGTTCATCTTCTTCCCACAGACGCTCTACGGCTTCTACGAGGACGCGCCTCGCCTCTGGGGCCTCTCGGCGCAGACGGATCAGATCCTCGGCGGGATGGTGATGCAGACCGAGATGGCGCTCGTCTTCCTCGCTCTCATCACGCACCTCTTCCTCAGGCTCGCCTCCGAGGAGGAGGAGGCCGTCGCCGGCGCAACCTGATCTCGTTACGTCGCCGTCCGGGCCGCCCGTGCCTCGATCTCGGCGCGGCGGTGGTCCGATTCGAGGAGCTCCTTCGTCTGCAACTGGCGGCACGCGCGGTAGACGAGGGCGAAGACGACGACCGGAAGGATCCAGATCACGACCCAGTACGCGTAGATCTGGTTGACGTAGGAGAGGCCGAAGAAGACGTCGACGCGGTCCGCGGAGCCGGCCACGAAGATGAGGAAGACCCAGGTCACGAGGGCGGAGCCGAAGGCCGTCCGCCAGGGAGCGTCCCGGGGCCTGTCGAGCAGGTTGTGGAAGCCGCGGTCTCCCGTCACACGCCGCTCGATCGAGGGCCAGAGCGCGAGAGTCCCGAAGACGAGGAGCGGGAACGCGGCACCGCCCCAGAAGGGGTTGGGGACGAACGTGTACCCGAAGGCGGACGGCTCCCAGGGGGGCATCAGGCGCAGGCCGCCGATCAGCCAGCCGAGGTACCAGTCGGGCTGGGCGCCGTTCGTCGAGAGATACGTCTCGTAGGGGCCCCAGAGCCAGATTGGGTTGATCTGGACGAGGCCGCCGAGCAGGAAGAGCAGGGACGTCGTCCCGAACATGAGCCCGAGGGACTTGGGCGTCTGGCCCGGAAAGGTCGGCGTGCCGACCACCTTCCGCTCCGTCCTGCGCGGGCCCCGGAACTGGGTGTGGTGGCGTGAGGCGACGAGGAGGAGGTGGATGCCGATGAGGACCCCGATCGCGACCGGCAGGAGGAGGATGTGCGCCATGTACATCCGCGGCCAGAAGTCGGGCGCCCCGGGGAACTCGCCGTTCCAGATGAGCATGGCCACGTTCGCGCCGACGAAGGGCAGCGAGAGCGCGACCGAGTAGCCGATCGCGAGCCCCATTCCCGAGAGGAGATCGTCGGCGAGCGAGTAGCCGAGGTACCCCTCGAGCAGGGCGAGGATCAGCATCGTGAGGCCGATGTAGTAGGTGAGCTCGCGCGGCTTGCGGTAGGCGCCGGTGAAGAAGATGCGGAGCATGTGGATGACGATCGCGGCGATGAAGACGTTGGCGGCCCAGTGGTGGGTCTGGCGGAGCAGCAGGCCGGCCTTCACCTGGAGTGAGATGTTCACGACCGACTCGTAGGCCTTGCTCATCTCGACGCCCTGGAGGGGCGCGTACGTCCCGTGGTAGACGACCGTCTCGGTGCTCGGGACGAAGAAGAAGGCGAGGTAGACGCCGGTCGCCACGAGCACGATGAAGGCGTAGAGGGCCACCTCACCGAGCAGGAACGACCAGTGGTCGGGGAAGACGTAGCGAAGCGCCTTCTTGAGGATCGGAGCAGTCCCCGTGCGCTCGTCCAGGAAGGCGACGGCGCGCCTGATCACGTCGGCTTCCTCAGCCGCACTCCCCACCACGCGGGCCCGGGCGCCGCCGAGAAGTTCCCGCCCGCCTGCAGCTCTCCGCCGGAGGCGATCAGGAGCGGAAGCTGCGGGAGCGGCCGGCCCGCCGGCCCGAACTCGACCGTTCCGCCCGTGGCCGGGTTGAACGTCGAGTAGTGGCACGGACAGACGAGCGCCGGGCCGGGCTCGACCGGGTCGAAGAGCGGCGTTCGGTAGAGGTTGACCGCGCAGCCCGCGTGCGTGCAGATCTTCGAGTAGGCGAGGATCCCTTCCGGCGCCCACCCTTCGCGCCCAGCGGGCAGCTCCAGCTGCGCGGGCTCGAGACGGATGACGATGAGAGAAGAGCCGACGGCATCCTTGTCCGCTCCTTCCGCGAAGGCGGTGTAGAAGACGTCCGTCTCGATGTCGTCGGCGAGGAGCGGCTTGCCCTTCTCGTCGACGAGGCGGCGCCCGCGCTCCCAGGGCGTGTCGTAGTACTGGCTCATGTCGAAGACGGGCCCGAGCGAGACGGCCGGCGTGACGAGTGCGACCCCGACCGCGGCGCCCGCGGCGCCGGCCGCGAGGCCGAGGAGGCGGCGGCGCGTGATCCGATCGGTGCTCTGCTCGAGGATCTCGGCCACCTCTTCCTGGTCGTGGACGCGCGGAAGCAGGTACTCCTCCTCGAGCTCCTCCTCCGGGACGACGCCCTTCGCGAGGACGATCAGGGCGGCCGCGAGAAAGGCGAACGCGAGCCCGAGCGAGAGACCGAGCAGCTGGGTCGGCCGCGGCAGGCGGTCGAGCGCGTAGATGACCGGGAAGGCGGTCGCGCAGAGACCGGCGGCGGCGAAGAGGAGAACGGCGGCGAGCTCCCTGCCCGGGTTGCGCGGGCCGGGGGCGACGACGCGCGCGTTCTCATCCTTCTCGTCGCGGCGTCGCCCGAGCAGGAGGACGCCCGCGGCGACGAGCCAGCTCTTGAGCGACTGCCTCATGCCTTCAGCCTCGTCCCGATCACGACGCAGAGCCCCACGAGCAGAACGGCGGCGAGCAGCCAGGTGACCATCCCCTCCGGGACCGGGCCGAGGTGGCCGATGCCCCAGCCGCCCGCGTCGTGCGGGCTCTTCGACGCCTGCACGTAGGCGATGATGGAGTCGAGGTCGTCGGCCGGGATGACCCGCTCCGAGAACGAGGGCATGATGAAGGGCCCGATCCGCACCGCCTGGGCGATCTGAACCGCGGTTGCGTCCTCGAGCGGCGGCGCGACCGCACCCGTGACGAAGCCGCCCTCCGTCACCACCTGGTGGCAGCCGGCGCAGTGGCTCGTGAAGAGCTCGAGACCGCGGGCGACGTTTCCTTGCTCCGGGTGGGGCTCCGGAACCGGGGGCCCGCCTCCGAAGGACGCGACGTAGCCAATGAGCGCCTGGAGCTCGCGTTCCGAGAAGAGGACGCGGCTCCTGCGCGGCTGCTCGTGCGGATTCGAGAGCGGCATGTAGCCCGTGCGCAGGTAGAAGTCGGCAGCCTCGGCCCCCACGCCGACGAGCGGCGGCCCCAGCCCCTGGATCCCGCCCGCGCCGCGTTGCGGAGCGGTGGCGGTCACCCCCTCGCCCTGCGAGCCGTGGCAGGAGGCGCAGTTGCCGGCGTAGAGCTGAGCGCCGAGCTGCTCGAGGCTCAACGATCCCTCGTCCGCAGGCCTGACGATCCCGGTGGGCGGCTGAGATGCCGCCGCCGCCGGAAGCGCGAACGCCGCGATCGCGACGGCGACCCGGAGGAGCGCGCGCATCAGTGGCGGTAGAGGTAAGCGGCCACGTCCCGCGCCTGGCGCTCGGTCAGCCCGAGATCCGGCATCACCGTCTCCGGATGGACCTCGGGCGGATTCATGATCCAGCGGACAGTATTCTCGATCGTGTTCGGCAGCTCTCCCGCGACGTAGCGCCTCTGCGAGTACGAGGCAAGCGAGGGGCCGACCGTCCCGTTCGCTTCCGGGATCGCCTGGATCACATGGCAGGCGCCGCAGCCATAACCGACGATCACCCCGCGCCCACGATCGGGGTCGGCGCCGGCCACCGGCGTCTCGTTCTTCCCCCCGCAGGAGGTGAGGACGCCGCCCATGAGCAGAAAGGCGACGGCGAGCGCGCTTCGCCTCGGGGTCAGGACTGGACGCATTCCGGCGTCACGGTCGCCCCGAGCCCGGCCATGAGGATGAGGAAGATGAAGAGCACGCCGAGCACGAGCCCGATCGTCGCGAGCAAGTGCATGCGGCCGAGCGGCGGCGCCGAATCGTCGGTGCGGGTCGCCACCCACATGACGATTGCAGCGGTCAAGGCCACGACGGCGACGATTCCGCCGGCGATCGTCATCGCGAGGCCCCAGACGTTCGGGTCGACGGAATGCGTCTCGCCGAAGGGGCCGCACGCCGCGGTCCCGACGCCGACGCCGACGACGTGCATCCCCGCCCACGTGAGCGGAGCGCCGAGGACTCCGAACCAGAGGATCGCTTCCGCGAGGAGGCTGGGGGGCCGGAGCTTCATGCGGAGGCGGAGAGAAGCGTTCCGACCACGAAGAGCGTCATCAGGTTGGCGAAGTGCCAGTACCACGAGATTGCACGTACCCCGATGACCCGATAGTTCGTCAACCCGCCCAGGAGCCGGGCCAGCAGCCAGACGTTGAGGAGCATGCCGATGAAGACGTGGGCGTGGTCGGCGCCGAGCAGGGTGTAGTAGATGGAGCCATAGGCGTTGTCCTCCGGCCTGAAGTCGGAGAGATCGCTTCGGAACGAGTGCATCTCGTAGGCGAAGTAGCCCGACTGGACGACGAGCGCGACGAAGATGAAGACCCAGGCCGCACGAGCGCGGCCGGCCTGCGCGGCGAGCGAGGCGCCGAGCATGGGAATGCTGGTCAGCGCCAGCGCCCCCGCGAGGATGAGCGGCACGGTGACGTCGGGCGGCTCGATGCCGCCGAGCGGCCAGTCGGTGCTCTGGAACCGGAGGTAGAAATAGGTGGCGATCAGGCAGCCGAAGAGCGCGCCCTCCGTGGCGATCAGGAGGTAGATCCCCCAGAGGCCGTTCGGGAAGGCCGCACGCCGGGCGGCGACCCGTGCCGCGGCGCTTCCGCTCGTCGCCTCCATGCTTCTCGTGACGTCGCTCATGCCTCTTGCGGCTCCTGCCAATGCCACGCGGCGATCACGATCAGCGTCAGGCCGAAGAACCCGCCCGCCGCCACGAAATGCTCGGTGAGGAGCAGCGCGAAGAAGCCCGAAAGCGCGACGGCGACGAGGAGCGGAGACCACGACTCGGACGGCATCTCGAGCACCTCGTCGAGGACGGCGTCCTGCGCGGTCGTGCTCACCGTCTCGTGTCCCTCCTCGAGCGTGAGCTCGCCGCGGTCGAGCCTCCTTGCATCCGCCTCCCGGTCCTCCGTGTCCCACATCGCGTAGGGGCTCGAGACGACCGGGATGACGGCGTAGTTGTACTCGGGGGGCGGCGACGTCGTCGACCACTCGAGCGTGTCGCCCGCCCACGGGTCGTTCCCGGCCGGCCGGCCGCGGAAGAGGCTCACGGTCAGATTGACGAGGATTAGGACGAGCCCCGCGCCGAGCACGTACGAGCCGATCGTCTCGGACAGGTTGTAGGCGCCCCAGCCGAGATCGTCGGGGTAGGTGTAGACGCGCCTTGGCATCCCGAGGAGGCCGACGATGTGCATCGGGAAGAAGGTGAGCGCGGAGCCGACGAACGTGAGCCAGAAAGACGCCTGCCCGAAGCGCTCGTAGTACATCCGGCCCGTCACCTTCGGGAACCAGTAGTACATCCCGCCGAGGAGCGGGAACATGGCCGCCCCGAAGATGACGAAGTGGAAGTGCGCGACGACGAAGTACGTGTCCGTCGTCTGCTGGTCGAAGGGAATGGCGGCGAACATGATCCCGGACAGGCCGCCGATGATGAAGAAGACGATGAAGCCGACGATGAAGAGAAGCGGCGTCGCGAAGCGGGGCCGTCCGGTCACGAGCGTCGTGATCCACGCGAAGAGCTGGATCGCGCTCGGGATGACGATGATGAGGCTCGCGGCCGCGAAGTAGACGGCGGTCACCGTCGCGAGGCCGACCGCGAACATGTGGTGGGCCCAGACGCCGAAGCCGATGAAGGCGACGAGGACCTCGGCGATCGCGACGAACGGATAGGCGACCATCTTCCGGCGCGAGAAGGTCGGGATGATCGAGGTCGCGATCCCGAAGGCGGGCAGGATGATGATGTAGACCTCGGGGTGGCCGAAGATCCAGAAGAGGTGCTGCCAGAGGAGGGAGTCACCGCCGAAGGCGACGTCGTAGAAGTGGAAGCCGGCGAGCCGGTCGAGCTCGAGGAAGACGAGCGCCGTGTTCAGGGGCGGCAGCGCGAAGACGAGCGCGAAGGAGACGGCGAGGAAGGCGTAGCAGAAGAGCGGCAGGCGGTTCAGCGACATGCCCGGCGCCCGCAGCTTGAAGATCGTGACGATGAAGTTGATCGCGACCATCGTCGTCGAGACGCCCAGGAAGAGCAGCCCGAGCGCGTAGAAGTCGATCCCCATCGACGGGTTGAACTCCTTCGAGGCGAGCGGGACGTAGTCGAACCACCCGGCGTTCGGCGCCCGGCCGATGAAAAGGCCGACGTAGATGAAGATTCCGGAGGCGGCGTAGATCCAGTAGCCGACCGCGTTCATCCGTGGGAACGCCATGTCGCGGGCGCCGATCATGAGCGGCACGAGGTAATTCCCGAACGCGCCCGTGGACATCGGGATGACGACGAGGAAGATCATCGTCACGCCGTGCATCGTGAAGAGCTGGTTGTAGGCCTCGGGCGAGAGCACGCCCGCGTCGGGCCCGATCAGCTGGGTGCGCATGAGGAGCGCCTCGACGCCGCCCGCTCCGAAGAAGAAGAGCGTCGTGAAGAAGTAGAGGAGCCCGATGCGCTTGTGGTCCGTCGTCGTCAGCCAGCCGACGAGGCCGGAAGGCTCCTCCCAGATCCGCTCCAGGCGACCGATCCGCCGCCGTGCCTCGGGTGTCGAGACGCCAATCGCCATCCCCGCTACCCGGCCTCGAACCTGAGCCCGTCGACGTAGTGGAGAAGGGCGCGGAAGTCGGGGCCGCTCAGGTTGAGCCCCGGCATCTTGTTCCCGGGCTTCACGTGCTGCGGGTCGAGGATCCAGCCGCCGAGGTAGCCGAGCCGGTTCGGGATCGTCTCGGCGGCGAGCATGTCCCTCTCGCCGACGTGCGTCAGATCGGGGCCGATCTTGCCGTCCGCATCGGTGCCGCGGATCGTGTGGCAGCTCGCGCAGGCGTTCGAGAGAAAGACGCCCTGCCCGCGCCGGGCCAGCTCGTTGGCGGGCTCCGGCGCGGGGGCGGCTTCATTCGCAAGCCAGGTTTGGAACCGCTCGGGCGGCTCCGCGTAGACCTCGAGAGCCATGTGCGCGTGCTGGGCGCCGCAAAACTCCGCGCACTGGCCGCGGTAGCGGCCGGGTCGGTCCGCGTAGAGGAGGATGCGGTTCTCCTGACCCGGGATGAGGTCGATCTTCCGGTTGAGCTGCGGCACCCAGAAGCTGTGGATCACGTCGGCGGTGCGGACGACGAGGTTGATCCGCGTCTGCGTCGGGATGTGCATCTCGTTGGCGGTGACGGCGGCCGAGCCCGGGTAGCGGAACTCCCACCACCACTGATGTCCGATCACCTCGATCGTCATGTCGGTCGACGAGGCGCTCGGCGCCGAAGTCTTCTGGATCACGAAGATGTTCGAGGCTGTGAAGAGCCCCGAGAGCGTCACGACGGGAATCGCGATTCCGAAGGCGACGACGAGGGCCGTCATTAGGCCCTCGCGCTCGCCGAAGAGCGGGAGACCGCTCCGGCGTCGGCGCACGTAGGCGAGGACGAGGAAGGAGACGGCCCCGGAGAAGACGATGCCGGAGCCCCCGAGCATCCACCACCACAGCCGCTCGATCAGCCGCGCAGGATGGCTCTCCGGCTCGAGGGTCGACTGCCGCGTCGAGCCGCAGCCCGAGACGGCGAGCAGTGTGAAAGCGACAAGGGCGAGTCCCCTTCCCCCCAACCGCTGTCGGTGGTTCAACCCTGCGCGCTCTCCAGGCGCCGACGCTGGGGGGCAACGGTGTAGCGCGGATCGCGCGCCGACTGGAAGCCGGCCTTGTAGACGGCCCAGCGGAGGCACATCCCGCCGGCGAGGACGAGGGTCGCACCCGCCACG
>DASUJY010000062.1:0-34025 GCA_036279015.1 Gaiellaceae bacterium
CGTCGCGATCGGTGCCGTCTTCGCGGTGCCGCAGACGCGCGCCGCGGTGCTCGATTTCCTCCACCTGCGCGGCGTCAGCATCGAGCGAGTTCCCGAGCTGCCGACGACGAGCGTGCCGACCAGCCTCGGATACCTCGGCGAAAGGGTGTCGCTGGACGAGGCACGCCGCCGCGCCGACTTCGAGGTCGTCGTGCCTCAGTCGCTCGACGAGCCGGACGCGGTCTACTTCCAGCCGGCGCCGCCGCCAGGAGGCATGGTGTCCTTCCTGTACGGCACCCGGCAGCACCCGCGGGCGCTCTTCACGCAGTTCGCCGCGTCCGTCGACGACGTCGTCTTCAAGAAGGTGGCGCCGGCGACGCGGATCGACCCGGTCACGATCGCCGGCCAACCCGGCTTCTGGATCCAGGGCGCGCACTTCTTCGCATACCTGGACCGCCGGAACGCCATGCAGAGCGAGAACGTGAGGCTCTCCGGAAGCGTCCTTCTCTGGGAGCGCGGGACGCGCACGCTCCGCCTCGAAGCAGACGTCTCGAAGGTCGAAGCGCTCCAGATCGCCGCCTCGGTGGACTAAATATCACTCACCAGGGGGAGAACCGAGTCCCGATCGTGGCCGAATCCATGCAAACGATGACTGCGGCTGAACTCCAAGATCTCGATTTCGACACGGAAGCCGAGCGCGTGCTCCTGTGGCGCGAAGAGGAGCTCGAGCGCGCGGGCTACGAACGGGACGCGGCCCGCCAGCTGGCGGAGTCTCCGTACGTCGACCTGCACCTCGCCACCGAGCTCCTGCGCCGCGGCTGCCCCGCGCCGACGGCCGTCGAGATCCTCCTCTAGATCACCTGGGTGCGCCGCCGGTCCGGCGGATCGGCCAAACTCTCCTGAGTGAGCTTTCCGCTCGCGTCCATCCCGAGCCCGTCGAGCGGCAGCATCGACGTCGGCCCCGTCCAGCTGCATGCCTACGGCGTCATGCTCTTGCTCGGGATCCTGGCCGCCACCTGGCTCACCGGCGTGCGCTGGACGAGGCGCGGCGGCGACTGGGACCTCGTCTTCCGCGTCGCGATGTGGGGCGTCGCGGGTGGGATCGTCGGCGCGCGGCTCTACCACGTGGTCACGAGCTGGAGCGAGGTGCCGGACCCCAAGTGGCAAGGCGTCTTCGAGATCTGGAGGGGCGGGCTCGGCATCTGGGGCGGCATCGCAGGCGGTGTCCTCGCGGGCGCGCTCGTCATCCGGATGTCCGGCAACTCGGTCTACCGCTTCATGGACGCCGCCGCGCCCGGCCTCCTGCTCGCCCAGGCGATCGGCCGCTGGGGCAACTACTTCAACCAGGAGCTCTTCGGCAAGCCGACCGATCTGCCATGGGGGCTCAAGATCGACGTCGACAACCGGCCCGAGCGCTACATCAGCGAGAACACGTTCCATCCGCTCTTCCTCTACGAGTCGATCTGGAACCTGCTCGGCGTTGGCTTCCTGCTCCTGGTCGACCGGCGCTTCCGGATCAGACCGCCTGCCCTCTTCGCGCTGTACGTCGCCTGGTACACGGCGTTTCGCACCTACGAGGAGACGCTGCGCGTCGATCCCGCGCACGAGTATCTCGGCCTGCGTCTCAACTTCTACGTATCGCTCGTGCTGTTCGCCGTGGCGATCGTCGCCTTCGTGTGGGCGCAGCGCCGGCCCGAGCGGGCGGCGCGCCCGCGCCCGATCGTCCCGCCCGGCGGCCCGAAGATGAGCGTCCCGAAAGGCCGCGTCCGCCGATAGTCATAGAGTGACGGTCGTGACCGCCGTCGCGGAGCTTCCGCTCGACCTCGATTCCTTCGAGGGCCCGTTCGATCTCCTGCTCACCCTCGTCCTCAAGGAGGAGCTCGAGCTCGCCGACGTCGAGATCGCCGAGATCGTCCTGACATTTCTGGAGGAGCGGCGTGACGACCTCGAGGTGGACGGGGAGTTCCTCGTCCTCGTCGCCTCGCTCCTCGAGCTGAAGGCGCGCGGGCTCTTCCCGGAGGAGGAAGAGGCGCCGTTCGACGACCTCGATCCCGACGACGCTGCCGGCGAGCTCGCCGAGCGCCTCGCCCAGTACCGCCGCTTCCGCGCGGGGGCGGGCTGGCTCGAGGAGAGGCTCGAGCGCGAGTCCGACCGCTACTTCCGGCTCGGCCCGGCGCCGCTCGCACCCGTGCCGGAGCGGCCCCTCGCGCCCCAGCAGCCTGAGTGTCTCGCCGTCGCGCTCCGCGCGCTCGCGGCCGAGCCGCCTGCGCCCTCGCTCCGCCACATCACGCTCACGTTCCCACCCGTCTCGCTCTTCCTCGAGCGCTTTCGTGCCGTCCTGCGCCGGCGCGGCCGCTTCGTCTTCGACAAGGAGGTCGACACGCTCACGCGGGTCGAGCAGGCGGTCGCATTCCTCGCTCTGCTCGAGCTCCGCAAGGCAGGCGAGATCGCCATCGGGCAAGCTGCCCCCTTCGAGGAGATCACCGTATGGAACAGCGCGGCCTGAGAGTCCTGGAGAACCCTGTCGACCGCCTCGCCCGGACGATCGAGGCGCTGCTCGTGATCGCGCCCGCCGCGCTCTCGGTCGAGGAGCTGGCCGCGGCTGCCGAGGACGAGCCGGAGCGCGTCGGGACGGCGCTCGGGCTCCTTGCCTCGCGCTACCGCGAGGGCCGGAGCGGCATCGTCCTCGAGCAGGTCGCCGGCGGCTATGCCTTCCGTGCGGCGCGCGAGGCCGCCGAAGCCTGCGCTCGCCTCGTCGAGCGCCCCGTGCAGCGCGGCCTCTCGCAGGCGGCGCTCGAGACGCTCGCGATCGTCGCCTACCTCGGGCCGGTCTCCCGCCCCGAGATCGCGCGCATCCGCGGAGTCGCGGCCGACTCGGCCGTCGCGGGGCTCGTCGAGCGCGGCCTGATCGCCGAAGCGGGCCGGGAGAAGGAGGGAGGCGCCATCCGCTACGAGGCGACGCCGCTCTTCGAGCGCGTCTTCGGCCTTACGGGGCTCTCCGAGCTCCCGCGCCTCGACGACCTGGCCGAGTCGGACGAGGGCCTGCGCGCCCGGCTGGAAGAAGTCGCCGGCCGCCGCGGCGCCTAGGCCGAAAACCCGCGCGTCACGAGCCGCGCACGAGCTTCTGGGCTTCCTCGCGCGTGAAGGCGCGGAGCGTCTCGGTGCGGACGCTTCCGTGGCGTGCGAGCTCGAGGACGATGCCGTAGGCGACCTCGTCGTTCGGCGCCTCGAAGATCTCGACGACGTCGTAGCGGCCGAGCGTCACGTAGACGTCGATGAACCGGCCGCCGCGTTCGGCGATCACGGACTCGCTCTCCTCGAGCCGGTCGCGCCACGCGGGCAGTCCGCCGAGCCCCGGCGACGTCCAGTGCATGAGCGAGATGTAGACCGGCAAGGCGGCGGTCAGCCCAGCTTCCGGGCCCGCTCCGCGCACGCGAGCCGATGGTAGCCGGGGCGTCCCGCGCCGAGCGCGACGGTGAAGCCGCGCGGATCGAAGGGCTCCCCGCAGACCACGCAGCGCTCGAGCCGGACGCCGCTCGGCTCGAGGTCGAGCGTCGCCGCCGCAGCAGCTGGGGCCTCCTCGAGCGCTGCGACGGGGCGAAGCCGCTCGAGTCCGGGAACGCCGCCGCGAAGAGTGACTCCCGCCGAGATGGCTCCGAGACCGGCGAGCAGGAGGAACCCGGCCTGCATGCCGGTGAAGGGGAGGCCGCCGTCGATCGGATCCTTCGGGCCCGCACCGAAGCCCGGGTTCTCGTACTGCTGCTCGGCGGGGCCGGCCGCGAGTCCGGTCGCACAGCAAGCGAGCGCTGCAATCAGCGCGATCAGCCCGATCCAGCGTCTCGCTGTCATTCGCCGCAAGCCCGCTTGTCGAGCGGGGTTCCCAAGCGTCGCAGCCCGGCAGGCGTTCGTCAAGGAGGCGAGCCGGACGACCTCCTCCCGGCAGAATGACGGCGCGTGCGCCTGAACGCCTATCTCGCGCGGGCCGGGATCGCCTCGCGGCGGGGCTCGGAGGAGCTCATCCGCGCCGGCCGTGTCACGGTGAACGGGAAGGCGGCGGGGCTCGCCACCGTGGTCGAGCGCGGCGACCGCGTCCAGGTGGACGGAGCAGAGGTCGTCCCCGAGCCGCTCGTCTACGTCCTCCTGCACAAGCCGAGCGGCGTCGTGGCGACGGCTCGCGACCCGCAAGGGCGGCCGACGGTAGTCGGCCTCGTCGGTCACGAACGCAGGATCGTCCCGGTGGGACGCCTCGACGCCGACACGACCGGCGTCCTCCTCCTGACGAACGACGGCGAGCTCGCCAACCGCCTCATGCATCCCCGCTACGAGGTGGACAAGGTCTACGAGGCCGAGGTCGAAGGGACCCCCTCCGATTCCGCCCTTGCGAGGCTCGAGGCGGGCGTCGAACTGGACGACGGGGCCACCGCTCCGGCCCGGGCTCGCCTCCTTCGAAGCTCGGGGGCCACCTCCCTCGTGGAGCTTCAGCTCCACGAGGGAAGAAAACATCAGGTGAAGCGGATGCTCGAGGCGGTCGGCCACCCGGTCAGGCGCCTGCACCGAAGCTCCTACGCCGGGCTCGGCGTCCAGGGCCTCGCGCCGGGCGAGTGGCGCGAGCTCAGCGTGGTCGAGGTCGAGCGCCTACGGGCCCCAGGGCGCCCATAGTCGGTCCGGCATCGAGCTCGGCACGATGTCCTCGACCACCGCGAGGCCAGTGAGCCGGTCCCAGAGCGAGCGTCCCTGGCGATCTCGCACCTGGAGGAGATGCCCGATCGCCGCGAGCGCCGCGACCGTGATCGAGACTGCGCGGGCTCCCTGGTGGAAGCCCGAAAGCGGCGAGTCGTAGTGGCCGAGCACGTACGTATAGGCCGTGAAGGAGGCGAGGAAGAAGACGACGGAGAGCACTCCTCTCGCCGCGGCTCGCGTTAGCGCCGGCGCCTTGCCGCTGCGCTGCTCGACGACGTGGATGTCGGCCGCGCGCATCCCGAGCGTGTGCCCGGTCGAGAAGAAGAATGCGAAGTAGCCGGCGACGACCGCGAGAGCGGCCATCTGGGTGAGGACGAGCCCGACCCAGCGGACGACTCCGCCGACCTCGTCCACGGTCGCCTGGATGACCCCGAGCGGGATGTTCGCGATCAGGTAGCAGACCGTCACCATCGACCAGTCGACGAGAGCGGCGACGAAGCGGCGGCGGAGCGGCGCCGTGGTCGCGCGGTAGCTGCCGTCGTCCGGCTGGTACTCGCGCCTCGGAAGCGCGTTACGGATGAACGAAGCCAACACGGTCGTGCACCAGAGACAGCGTCTCCGCGGCGATCGCGTGCGCCTTCTCGGCGCCGCGCGCCAGAATGGACTGTAGCTCGCCCGGATCGCCGCGGAGATCGCCGTAGCGAAGCCGGATCGGATCGAGCAGGGCGACGACGGCCTCGCCGACGTCCTCCTTGAACGGCCCGTACCCTGCGCCGTCGTAGCGCGCCTCGATCGCCTCCGGTTCCTCGCCGCTCGCGACCGCCATGATCTCGATCAGGTTCGAGACGCCCGGCTTGTCCTCGCTCCGGACGACCTCGCGCCCCGAGTCGGTGACGGCCGAGCGCAGCTTGCGCCGGATGACGTCGGGCGGGTCGAGCACCCGCACGAGCCCGAGCTCGTTGCTCAGCGACGTGGACATCTGGTTCGACGGCTCCTGGAGATCCATGATCTTCGCGCCCACCTCCCCGTACGTCCCTTCGGGGACGACGAACGTCTCCCCGAAACGCTGGTTGAAGCGCTGGGCGAGGTCGCGCGCAAGCTCGAGGTGCTGGCGCTGGTCCTCGCCGACGGGGACGACGTCGGCGTTGTAGAGGAGGATGTCCGCGGCCTGGAGGACCGGGTAGGTCAGGAGGCCGACGCCGAAGCTCTCCCTCGCGGCCGACTTCATCCGGAACTGAGGCATGCGGCGAAGCTCGCCGTACGGCGTCATGCACTCGAGCACCCAGGTGAGGCGCGGGTGCTCGGGCACGTGGCTCTGGACGAAGAGCGTGCAGGCCTCCGGATCGAGGCCGCTGGCGATCAGAAGGGCGGCGAGGTCGAGCGTCGACTCGCGCAGCGTCGCCGGATCCTTCGGGAGCGTGATCGCATGCAGGTCGACGATCGGGTGGAAGGCGTCCACCTCGTGCTGCTCGCCGACCCAGCGGCGAATCGCCCCGATGTAGTTGCCGAGATGCTTTGCGCCCGTCGGCTGGATCCCGGAGAGGACTCGCATCTGGCAGGCATTATCGCAAGGTCTCTCCAGTCGATTCTGCCCCGTCTCCGGCGCGCGAAGGGCGGCTCTGGGCAAGGACGCGGGGAGCCTGGGTATTGCTGATACCCAGGCGACGGAGTACGCGGCCCGGGGTCGGCTTGCAGCCGCCGGAGATGATGGCTGGGATCGGCTGGAGAGGCCTGACTACACTGACGCAATGGCTGTCACGGGATCCGTCTGGTCGCCGTCTTCGTGGCGCTCGCACGCTGCACTCCACCAGCCCGAGTGGCCGAGCGAGGAGAGGGCCGAGGCCGTGCGCGCCAAGCTCGCCGGCGTGCCGCCGCTCGTCTTCGCGGGCGAGGCGCGCCAGCTCCGCTCGTCGCTTGCGGAGGTCGCCGCCGGGCGGGCGTTCCTCCTCCAGGCAGGCGATTGCGCCGAGTCCTTCAACGACCTCTCGGCGATCCACATCCGCGAGAAGCTGAAGATCCTCCTCCAGATGGCCGCCGTGCTCACGTACGGCGCCACCCTGCCGGTGGTGAAGGTTGGCCGCATCGCGGGGCAGTACGCCAAGGCGCGCACGTCCTCGACCGAGCCCGCAGACGACGGCGAGATCCCCTCCTTCCGGGGCCACATGATCCACGACGACGCGGCGACTGCGGAGGCGCGCATCCCCGATCCAGAGCGGATGGTCGAGGCCTACTACCGCGCCACCTCGACGCTCAACCTCGTGCGCGCGTTCACGAAGGGCGGCTTCGCCGACCTCCTCCGCGTCCACGAGTGGAACCAGGAGTTCGTGGCCTCGTCGGTCGAGGGGCGCCGCTACGAGCGGCTCGCGGCCGAGATCGAGCGGGCGCTCCTCTTCATGGCCGCGTGCGGGATCGACGTCGTTGCCGAGCAGAAGCTCCACCAGGTGGACGTCTGGACGAGCCACGAGGGCCTCGTGCTCGACTACGAGGAGTCGCTGACGCGGCGCGACTCGCTGACCGGCGACTGGTACGACTGCTCGGCGCACATGCTCTGGATCGGCGAGCGCACGCGCAAGGCGGACGGCGCCCACGTCGAGTTCTTCTCGGGCGTGCACAACCCGCTCGGCGTCAAGGTCGGCCCGACGGCGACTCCCGACGAGCTCGTCGAGATCTGCGAGCGGCTCGACCCGGCGCGGATGCCCGGCCGGCTGACGCTCGTCTCGCGGATGGGCGCGGAGCGCGTCTTCGAGCTCTTGCCCCCGCTCCTCAGGGCGGTGCGCGAATCCGAGCACCCGGTCGTCTGGGCGTGCGACCCGATGCACGCGAACGTCTTCAAGACGAGCTCGGGCGTCAAGACGAGGCGCTTCGACGCGATCATGGCCGAGATCGAGGGCTTCTTCGCCGCCTGCCGCAGCGAGCGGGTCTGGCCGGGCGGGATCCACCTCGAGTTCACCGGCGAGGACGTGACCGAGTGCCTCGGCGGCTCGGAGGCGATCATGGAGGACCAGCTCTCCGCCCGCTACATGACGCTCTGCGACCCCCGCCTGAACGCGCGCCAGTCGCTCGATCTCGCCTTCCGGCTCGCCGAGCTGATGCGCGCGCCGGAGCTTCGCCCCGAATCTCCAGAGGCCTAGCGTGACTCCTGATCGGCTCGCGGTCGTCGGCACGGGGCTGATCGGAGCCTCGGTCGGGCTGGCCGCGAAGCGGGCGGGCATCGGGCGGGTCGTCGGCTGGGACGCGGATGCCGAGGCGCTCGCCCTGGCGGCCGCGCGCGGAGCTCTCGACGATGCCGCCGGCTCGCTCCGAGCAGCGGTCGCGGATGCAGATCTTGCGATCGTCGCCACCCCGGTCGCTTCGCTCGGGGCAGAGGTGGACGCCGCGCTCGCGGGCGGCTCCGGTGCGACCGTCTCCGATGTCGGTTCGACCAAGAGCGGGCTCTGCGAGTCGGTCTCGGACCGGCAGCGCTTCATCGGCGGCCATCCGGTCTGCGGCTCGGAGGCCCGGGGCCCGGGACACGCGAGCGCCGAGCTCTTCGAGGGCGCGACCTGGTTCCTGACGCCGCTCGCCGAGACCGAACCCGAGCGCTACCGGCTCCTCCACGGGTTCGTCGCGTCGCTCGGCGCGGTGCCGGTCGCGATCGACCCCGGCGCGCACGACCGCCTGATGGCGGTGACGAGCCACCTGCCGCACGCGCTCGCGAACCTGATGCTGAACTACGCCGGCTCGATCCGCGTCGACGGGCACGAGCCGCTCGCCACGGCCGGCGGCTCGCTCCGCGACATGACGCGTGTGGCCGGGGCGAACCCGCGCATCTGGGTCGACATCTTCCTCGACAACGCCGCCGAGCTGCGCGCCTCGCTCGCCGAGCACCGCCGTCGCGTCGAAGACCTGGAACGGGCCCTCGAGTCCGGCGACGCCGGCTGGCTCGCGCGCTGGATCGGCGAGGCGGCGGGCAACCGGCGCTCGCTCTTCGAGGAGGCCTACCGCGACGCAGGCGCCTTGCAGCGCGTGCGCGTCCACGTGCCCGACCGGCCGGGCGTCCTCTCCGGGATCACCCAGGCGCTCGGGGCGGAGCAGATCAACATCGAGGACTTCGAGCTCCAGCACCTCTCGCCCGACCGCGGCGGGACGCTCTCCGTGCTGGTCGCCGGCGAGGGCGAGGCCAGTCGCGCCGCCGCGCTCCTCGAAGCGCAGGGCTACTCGGTGATCGTCTCGCCCGCATTCGAGGACGAATAGCGGTGGCGCTGGAGGTCGAGCCGGCCGTCTCGCTCCGCGGAGACATCGCCGTGCCGGGCGACAAGTCGATCTCGCACCGGGCGATCCTGCTCGCCGCTGTGGCGGACGGCGAGAGCCGCTTCAGGGGCTTCGGCGCCTCGGCCGACACGCTCTCGACGGCCGCGGCGATGCGGTCGCTCGGCGCGGACGTCGAGCTCGACGGCGACGAGGTTCTCGTCCGGGGAGTCGGCCTGCGCGGACTGCGCGCGCCCGACGGGCCGATCGACTGCGGCAACGCAGGGACGCTGATGCGCCTCCTTCCCGGGCTGCTCGTCGGGCAGCAGGGGCGCTTCGAGCTCGTCGGCGACGAGTCGCTCTCGCGCCGGCCGCTCGGGCGGATCGTGGACCCGCTGGCGGAAATGGGTGCGGAGGTCGAGGCGGACGACGGCCATGCGCCGCTCGTCGTCGAGGGCGGCGGGCCGCTGCGGGCGCTCCGGTACGAGCTTCCGGTGGCGAGCGCGCAGGTGAAGTCGTGCGTGCTGCTCGCGGGCCTCTACGCCGAGGGCGGGCGGACGGTGGTGGTCGAGCGGCACCCGAGCCGCGATCACACGGAGCGGATGCTGGAGGCCGCCGGCGCCCGTGTCCGGCGGAAGACGGGCGAGCCCGGAGTGTGGCCGGCGGAGGGCCTGAAGCCGCTCTCCTTCGAGATCCCCGGGGACTTCTCGTCGGCGGCGCCGTTCGTCGTCGCGGCGACGCTCCTCTCCGGCTCGGCGGTGCGCGTCCACGGCGTCGGCCTCAACCCGACGCGAACCGGCCTGCTCGACGTGCTCGAGCGGATGGGGGCGCGAGTGGCGCACTTCAACAGGCGGGTCGTGGGCGGCGAGCCGGTCGCCGACCTGGAAGTGGGGCATGCGGATCTCGTCGCGGCCGAGATCGGGCCGGAGGAGGTGCCGAGGATGGTCGACGAGCTGCCGCTGTTCGCGCTCGTGGCCGGGATGGCAAGGGGGGAGAGCGTCGTGCGCGGCGCGGAGGAGCTGCGCGTCAAGGAGTCGGATCGCATCGAGACCGTGAAAAACGTCCTTCGGCCACTTGGAATCCGGATTCAGACGGCGCATGATGGCTTCCGGGTTCGTGGGGTCCCCTCCCGCCCTCAGGGTGGGGGCGTGGTGGAGGCCGCCGCCGACCACCGCATCGCGATGCTCGCCGCGGTTGCCGGGCTCGTCTCGCGCGAGGGCGTCCGGATCGATGGCGCGGAGTCGGTCGCTGTAAGCTTCCCCGACTTCTTTCCCATGCTCGACTCCCTCGCGGTCAGGCAAGCGCTCCACTGAGCGAGGCCCCACTCCCATGATCGTCGCCATCGACGGACCGGCCGGCGCCGGCAAGAGCACGGTCGCGCACACCCTCGCGCGGCGCCTCGCCTTTCGGTACCTCGACACCGGCGCCATGTACCGCGCGCTCACCTGGCTCGCGCTCGAAGAGGACATCTCGCTCGACGACGGCGAGGCACTCGGCAAGCTCGCCCGCCGCGAACCGGTCTCCTTCGACGGCGAGCGCGTCGTCATCCGGGGCGAGGACGTGACGGAGGCGATCCGCCTGCCCCGCATCGACCGGGTCGTCTCGTCGCTCGCCCGCCACGCGCAGGTTCGTGAGGTGATGCGCGAGCGGCAGCGGGAGCTCGGCGCGCAGGGGAACGCCGTCATCGAGGGCCGCGACATCGGCACGGCCGTCTTCCCGGAGGCCGACGTGAAGGTCTACCTCGTCGCGGATGCGGCCGAGCGGGCGCGCCGGCGCGGCGCCGACCGGCCCGAGATCGCCGCCGAGGCGCTTGCGACCGACCTGCGGCTCCGCGACGAGCGCGACGCCGCCCAGATGCAGGCCGCTCCTGACGCGCTTCGGATCGACACCACCGACCTGAGCGTGGACGAGGTCGTCGACCGGATCGAGCGCCTGGTGCAGGCGGGCGCCGGCGCATGAGGGCCGGAACGTGAGCATGCACCCCGTCCACTCGACGGTCTACTGGGGAGTCGGGAAGGGCCTGATCGGCAGCTTCACGCGCGCGATGATCCCGCTCAAGGCCTACGGGAGGGAGCGCGTGCCCCGCGAAGGAGGCGCGGTCCTCGCCGTGAACCATTTCTCCTACGCCGATCCGCCGGCCCTCGGCGTCCTCTGCCCGCGCCGAATCGTGTTCGTCGCCAAGGTCGAGCTCCACGGCATCGGCGGCTTCGGGCAGCTCATGCGCGCCCACGGTGCGCTGGCCGTCCGCCGCGGCGAATCCGACCGCGACGCGCTACGGCTGATGCGCGAGACCGTGCGCCAGAACGACCTCCTCGGGCTCTTCGTCGAAGGCACGCGCCAGAAGGCCGGCGTTCCCGGGGAGGCCAAGTCCGGTGCCGCGATGGTCGCGATCCGGGAGGGAGTGCCTGTCGTCCCGGCCGCGATCCACGGCTCACAGTACTGGAGGTGGAACCGCGCGCCGGTCTCGATCGCGTTCGGCGAGCCCATGCGCTTCGACGAGCACGCGCGCAACGGGCGCGGCTACAAGCAGGCCACGGCGGAGATCCAGGACGAGATCCTGCGGCTCTGGCGCTTCCTCGTCGAGATGCACGAGCTGGGCCGGCCGGAAGGGTCCCCGCCCCGGCGCGCGGCGGTTCCCTCGAAGAGCGGATGACGTCTCCCCTCCAGGGGACCGTCGCCGTCGTCGGGTTCCCCAACGTCGGCAAGTCGACGCTCGTCAACCGTCTCTCGGCGACCCGTGAGGCGGTCGTCTACGAGACTCCGGGCGTGACGCGCGACCGCAAGGAGGTCGTCTGCGAATGGAGTGGCAAGCGATTCGTGCTCGTCGACACCGGCGGCGTCGACGTGGCCGATCCCTCGCCGCTCACGCGCGACGTGGCCGAGCAGGCCAGGCGCGCGGTCGAGGAGGCCGACCTCGTTCTCTTCGTCACGGACACCCGCTCGGGAGTCACCCCGGGGGACGAGGAGATCGCCGCCATTCTGCGGCGGGCGCGGAAGCCGATCCTCGTCGTTGCGAACAAGGTGGACGATCCGCAGGGTGACGCGGCGGCGCTCGAGTTCCACCGGCTCGGGCTCGGCGACCCGCTCGCGATCTCCGCAATGCACGGCCACGGGACGGGGGACCTCCTCGACGCGATCGTCGCCGCGCTGCCCGGGGAGGGGCGGCCCGAGGCCGGCGAGGACGCGGTCGGCGTCGCGATTCTCGGGCGCCCGAACGTCGGCAAGTCGAGCCTCCTGAACGCCTTCGTCGGCGAGGAGCGGGTGATCGTCTCCGGCCAGCCGGGGACGACCCGCGACCCTGTCGACACCGTCCTCGAGCGCGGCGACACGACCTTCGTCCTCGTCGACACGGCCGGCCTGCGCCGCAAGCGGCGGCAGCGACAGGGGATCGAGTACTACTCCGAGCTGCGGGCGATCCGCGCCGCCGAGCGGGCCGACGTCGGGCTCGTCCTCGTCGACTCGAGCGAGGGCGTCGTCGAGCAGGATCTCGCGGTCGCGGACGTCGCGCGGACGGCGGGCTGCTCGACGCTCGTCGTCTTGTCGAAGTGGGACATCGCCGAGGTGGGGATCGAGGACGTCCGCGAGCGCCTCTCCGGCCGCCTGCGCCAGCGACCTCCGATCGTGGCCGTCTCGGCCAAGACCGGACGCGGCGTCGGCCGGCTCCTCGACCGCGTCGAGGCCCTCTTTGCGAAGCATGCGAGTCGGATCGGGACCGGGGAGCTGAACCGCTTCCTGGCCGAGCTCCGTGAGCAGCGGCCAGGGCCCGCCAAGGGCAACCGCCGGCTCAACCTCCTCTACGGCACGCAGGTTTCCATGCGCCCGCCGCGCTTCCGCTTCTTCGTCAACGACCCCGGTCTCGTGACGCGCGACTACGGCTACTGGGTCGAGAACCGCATGCGCGAGAACTTCGCCCTGGAGGGCGTGCCGGTGATCATCGACTTCGTGAGGCGCGGATGAGGCGGGCCTTCGTCACCGAGCGCCTCGTCGCCGAGCCCCTCTCCCTCGAGCACGAGAGCGAGCTCCGGCGCCTGCACACCGACGAGCGGGTGATGGCGAGGATGGGCGGCGCCCGCCCGGCCGAGGTCAGCAATGCCTGGATCGCCCGCAACCTCCCGCACGGGGAGGAGGCAGGCCTCGGGATCTTCGTCTTCCGCGAGCGCGCGACGGGCGAGTTCGTTGGCCGCGGAGCGCTGCGGCGCATCGAGATCGGGGGAGGAGTGGAGATCGAGGTCGGCTACGCGCTCGTCCCTGAGCAGTGGGGGAAGGGGCTTGCCACCGAGATGGCGGTCGCGCTCGCCGAGCACGCAGAGAGTCACGGGCACCGCGGGCTCGTCGCCTACGCGGAGCCGGCGAACGCCGCGTCGCGACGCGTCCTCGAGAAGGCCTCGTTCCGCTACGAGCGCGACCTCGAACACCACGGCCGCGCCCAGGTCCTCTACCGGCGGGCGGCGCCGTGAGGGTCGCGGTCGTCGGCGCCGGCGCGTGGGGAACGGCTTTCGCCGGGGTACTGCGCGCGCGCGGTCACGAGGTCGAGCTCGCCGGCCGCGAGGCCGCCGAGAATCCCACGGTCGCTGCCGCGGAGCTCGTCTGCGTCGCCGTCCCGAGCCGCGTCTTCGCACAGGTCGTCGCCTCGCTGCCGGGGAGCGCGCCGATCCTCGTGCTCACGAAGGGGCTCGATCCGGGTAGTGGAAAGCGCCTCTCCGAGGTCGTCGGCGGGCGCGAGGCCGTCGTCCTGTCCGGGCCGAACCACGCGGAGGAAGTCGCTCTGGGTCTTCCCGCAGCAGCCGTCCTCGCCGGCGCGAACGAGAAGCTCGTGGTCGCCCTCCAGCACGAGATCCATTCCACCGCCTTCCGTGTCTACGTCAACTCCGATCTCGTCGGCGTCGAGCTCTGTGCAGCCGCGAAGAACGTGATTGCGCTTGCGGCGGGGGCGGTCGACGGCCTCGAGGCCGGCGACAACGCTAAGGCGGCGCTCATCACACGCGGCCTCGCCGAGATGGCCCGCCTCGGAGAGGCGTGCGGGGCGCGGCCCGACACGTTCGCAGGCATGGCCGGGATGGGCGACCTCATGGTCACCTGCTGGAGCCGCTACGGCCGTAACCGGCGCGCCGGTGAGCTGATCGCCCGCGGTTCTTCGCCCGCCGAGGCTGCCGCGGAGATCGGTCAGGTCGTCGAGGGCCTGACGACGGCGCCGGCCCTGCGCGAACTCGCACGAAGGAATCGCGTCGAGCTGCCGATAACAGAAGCGGTATGCGAGGTCTTGAGCGGCGCGAGCCTGAGCGAACTAGTCTCAGGGTTGATGGGTCGAAGGCCGACCGATGAGTAGGCTCGCCGCGCTTGTGCTCGCGGTGGCGGCGTTCGCGCTGCCGGCCGCCGGCTGCGGCAGCGGGTCGGGCGCGGGCTCCGCGGGCGCCGGGATCGCTCCGGCCGGTGCTCCGCTCTATATCGCGCTCGACACGAGCTTCGACTCGGACAACTGGGACGCCGCCCAGGAGCTGCTCGCGAAGTTCCCGGACGGCGACCGCGCACTCGACTGGCTCGAGGAGCAGCTCGACGCGGAAGGCGTCGACTTCGAGCGCGACGTGAAGCCGGCGCTCGGCCCCGAGACCGACGTCGTCGCGCTCGACCTTGCCGGCGAAGGCACCTTCGTCGGGCTCACGCAGTCCGACGACCGCGCGAAGCTGGACGGGCTCCTCGCCGAGGGAGACGAGCACCTCATCTCACGGGAGATCGACGGCTGGACGGCGTTCGCGGAGAACGACGCGGCTCTGGACGAGTTCGAGCGAATGCGCGAGAGCGGCAGCCTCGAGGGCTCGGACGACTACGAGACGCTCCGCGGCGAGATCGACGAGGAGGGGCTCGTGCGAGTGTTCGTCGCCCGCAGCGCGGCCGCCTCTGCGCAGCCGCCCCCCTTCTACAAGCAGCTCGTGGGCGCGGACTCGGCCGCGCTCGCCGCCTCGCTCACTCCGGAGGACGACGGCATCCATCTCCAGGGCGCGGTGACGCCCGTCTCCGGCGACCTCTTCGCGGATGCGTTCGAGGCCCAGCTTCCCGGTCGCGTCCCCGGCGGCGTCTACCTCTATGCGGGAGCGAACGACCTCGAGCGCCCGCTCGGCGCGCTCCGCGACATGCTCGCCGAGTCGGCGCCGGGCTTCGAGCGCGACCTCGGGCGCGCCGAGGCCGAGCTGGGTGTCTCCCTCGACGAGGACGTCCTTCCGCTCTTTACGCGCGAGTCGGCCTTCTACATCCGGCCGGGCATTCCGATTCCGGAGCTCACGCTCGTGACCGAGGTGGACGACGAGGCCGGCGCGGTTGCGACCCTCGACAAGCTCGCCGCCGAGGTCGAGGAGTACGTGCCCGACGCGCGGCTCGGCTCCGCCGAGGCGGGTGGCGTGCAGGCGAAGCAGCTCTCCCTCAACCCGTTCGTCTCCGTCTACTACGCGGTCTTCGACGGCGAGCTCGTCGTCACGACGTCGCCGCAGGGGATCGCCGACCTGCGCGCGGACGACAACCGCCTCGCCGACGACGAGGGCTTCAAGGCGGCTCTCGAGGCCGCGGACATGCCCGCCGAGACGACCGGCTTCGTCTACGTGAACCTCGCCGAAGCGATTCCCGCGGTTCTCGGCTTCGCCGGAGCGGGCGGAGCCGATGTCCCCGACCTAACCCGCTCCAACCTGGAGCCGCTCCAGTCGCTCGTCCTCTACGGCAACACGGACGGCGACCTCACTACCTTTCACGGTCTGCTCGCCGTTCAGTAGGCTGCGGCCATGGCGAGAGAGTTCCTCTTCACCTCGGAGTCGGTCACCGAGGGCCATCCGGACAAGGTCGCCGACCAGGTCTCGGACAGGATCCTCGACGCAGTGCTCGCCGAGGATCCGAACGGGCGCGTCGCCTGCGAGACGCTCGTCACCACCGGCCTCGTCGTCGTGGCCGGCGAGATCACGACCGAGACCTACGTCGACATCCCGCGGCTCGTCCGCGAGACCGTGAAGGCGATCGGCTACGACCGGGCCAAGTACGGATTCGACGCCGACACCTGCGGCGTCATGGTCGCGCTCGACGAGCAGTCGCCGGACATCGCGCTCGGCGTCGAGACCTCCTACGAGATGCAGCGCGGCGACGACGACCCGCTCGACCGGCTCGGTGCGGGCGACCAGGGGATGATGTTCGGCTACGCGTGCACCGAGACCGACGAGCTGATGCCGCTGCCGATCATGCTCGCCCACAAGATCGCGAAGCGGCTCTCGGAGGTGCGCAAGGCCCAGATCCTCCCGTATCTGCGCCCCGACGGGAAGACGCAGGTGACGATCCGCTACGAGGTCGACGAGCACGGGCGCCAGCGCCCGGTCGAGGTCGTCCGGGTGCTCGTCTCGACGCAGCATCGCGATGGGATGGACATGGAGGCTCTCGTGAAGCCGGACCTGATCGAGCACGTCCTCCATCCGATCCTGCCGCGCGATCTCTACGACGAACGGCGCTTCGACGAGCGGGACTTCGTGCTCGTCAACCCGACCGGCAAGTTCGTCCTCGGAGGGCCGATGGGCGACACCGGCCTGACCGGGCGAAAGATCATCGTCGACACCTACGGCGGTGGCGCCCGCCACGGCGGCGGCGCCTTCTCGGGCAAGGATCCGACCAAGGTCGACCGCTCGGCCGCCTACGCGGCGCGCTACGTGGCGAAGAACATCGTGGCCGCCGGGATCGCCGAGCGCTGCGAGCTCCAGATCGCCTATGCGATCGGCGTCGCGCATCCGGTCTCGATCGAGGTCGAGTGCTTCGGCACGGAGCGGATCCCGCTCGCTCGGATCGCCGAGCTCGTGCGCGAGCACTTCGACCTGCGGCCCGGCGCGATCCTGCGGGATCTCGACCTCTGGCGCCCGATCTACTCGAAGACCGCCGCGTATGGCCATTTCGGGCGCGAGGAGCACGATTTCACCTGGGAGCGGTGCGACCGCGCGGCCGCACTGAGCGACGCTGCGGGCCTCGGGGCCGAGGTTCCCGCGGGCTCTTGAGCGGGTAATCCTCAGAAGCCATGGGGGTTTTCACACCGGAGCGCAGGCGGAGCGGGGCGCGTCCGCAACCGCCGCAGCACGAGCCGCCGCCGCCGCGGCGCGGCGTTCACTGGGGTCTCGTCGGCCTCGGGATCGTCATCGTCCTCCTCGTTCTCGGGATCAGCTGGATCCGCGGCGTCTTCCCGGACTTCGACAACCCGTTCACGGAGCGCACGGTCGACAGGAGCGGCCCCGCCGTCCTCCAGTCGATCCAGGACCTGCACCAGTACCGTGCCGCCACCGGCAACTTCCAGCAGATCGTCGACCTCCAGAAGGACACGCTGCTTCCGGACGAGCTGCTCGGCTCGCGCACGCTCTACATCGCGTACGGAACCGTGGATGCCACGGTGGACTTCACGAACATCGGCGAGGAAGCCGTGGACGTCTCGGACGACCGCCGCAGCGCAACGATCACGCTTCCGCGGCCGCGGCTCTCGTCCGCCAGGGTCGATCCGACGAGGAGCTATGTCTACGACCGGAACGAAGGCGCGCTGAACCGGATCGGCGACCTCTTCTCCTCGAACGACCAGAACCAGCAGGAGGTCGACATCCTGGCGACGCGGAAGATCCAGGCCGCCGCCCAGCAGGGCTCGGGCCTGATCGCCCGTGCCCGCGAGAACACGCGCATGATGCTGACGAGCCTGCTCGGCGCGCTCGGGTTCACGAGCGTGAACGTCGTCTTCACCGACGAGCAGACCTAGGACTTAGGACGGGCGCACGAAGAGACCGGCTGCCTGCCGGTCTTCCAGTCGGCGCTCGGCGCCGTCGACCTCGAGCGTCAGCGCCCCGTTCCCGGCCTCGCGCAGAAGGATCCGAGTGCCCGGAACAAGGCCCTCGTCGTAGTACCAGTGCAGCAGGTCGCCGTCGTGCTCGGCGAGGCGGACGATCTCGGCCGAGCTGCCGGCCTCCAGGTCTGTGAGCGGCTCCAGCTCCCGGTTCTCCGCCTGTTCGAAGTCGGTGTCGACGGGCCAGCCGTGCGGGCAGCGGTCCGGCTTGCCGAGCTGCTGCTCGATCCGATCGACCATCTCGTCGGTGAAGGTGTTGCCGAGGAGATCGGCCTGCTCGTGCGCCTCGGCTGCGGTGTAGCCCATGAAGTCGGTCAAGAGACGCTCGATGATCCTGTGGCGGCGCACGACGTGCTCTGCCTGGACGCGCCCTTCGGCGGTCAGGATCGCCTCCTTGTGCTCTCCGCGCTCGACCAGCCCCTCGGCCTCGAGGCGCTTCAGCATCTCCCCGGCCGACGCGCGTGAGACGCCGAGCATGTCCGCAACGCGAACGGCCAGGGTCGGGGATCCCTTCGTCTCCGGCCGGTATTCGCCGATGGGGAAGGCGAGGAAATAGATCGTCTCGAGGTAGTCGTCGACCGAATGTCCCGCCGCCATCTCGGTGACAATCCTACCCAGTGACCCGCTTCGCCTCCGTCTACCCGCTCGTGACCGCGCGGGCGCTCGCAAAGCCCTTCACCTATCTCGCGGACGGGCTCGAGAAGGGCTCCGTCGTCTCGGTCCCGTTCGGCCGCGCGCGGCGGCGAGGGGTCGTCGTCGGGATCGAGGACGAGGCGCCGCCCGAGGTCGAGCCGGTCGCGGTCGAGCGCGTGCTCGGCTCCGTTTCGCCGGCGCTCGTCGACCTGGCGCTCTGGATCGCCGACTACTACGGCTCGACGCCGGCCCGCGCGCTCGCGCTCGTCGCGCCGGACGCTCCGGCCAGGCGCAAGGGCGCGCGGCGGCGTGAGCAGCCGAGGGCGCTCCCCGGCGAGGCCGCCCCCGCGGAGCTCACGGACGAGCAGTCCGCGGCGCTCGAGGAGATCACGGCGGCGCTCGGAACCGGGCGCTCCTTGCTCCTCTACGGGGCGACCGGGAGCGGCAAGACCGAGGTCTACCTGCGCGCCTGCGCCGAGGCGCTGGCCCGCGGGCTCGGCGCGATCGTGCTCGTGCCGGAGATCGCGCTCACGCCGCAGGCGCTCGGCCGCTTCCGGGCGCGCTTTCCGGAGCAGGTGGCCGTCCTCCATTCGGGTCTGACCGACGCCGAGCGCCGGGACGAGCGGGAGCGGATCGCGGCCGGCGAGGCCCGCGTCGTCGTGGGCGCCCGCTCGGCGATCTTCGCACCGGTTCCGAACCTCGGCCTCGTCTGCGTCGACGAGGAGCAGGACTCCTCCTACAAGCAGGAGTCGGATCCCCGCTACGACGCCCGGTCCGTGGCCGCGAAGCGGGCCGCCCTAGAGGGCGCCGTCGCGGTCTACGGGAGCGCGACCCCGAGGCCCGAGAGCTGGGCTCGCCTTGAGCGCCTCGAGCTGGGCGGGCGGCTCGGGCGCCGGCTGCCGCCGGTGAAGGTCGTCGACCTCCGGCGTGAGGCCGGCTATCCGCTGTCGACGCCGCTCCTCCAGGAGCTCGGGGCGATCTCGGACGGCGGCGGCAAGGCGATCCTCCTCCTGAACAGACGTGGGATCGCACCCGCGCTCCACTGTCGAGCCTGCGGCCTCACGATCCGCTGCCCGGCCTGCGACGTCGCGCTCACGCTGCACGGGGACGGCGCGCTCCACTGCCACCATTGCGGACGCCGCCAGGCGAGCCCAAAGCTCTGCCCGACCTGCGGGGCCGCCGAGCTCGCGAGGCTGGGCGCCGGCACGGAGCGCCTCGAACAGGAGCTCGCGGAGCGGCTCCCGGAGCTCGACCTCTACCGCCTCGACGCGGACGTCACGGCCGACCCCGTCCTGCTCGCCGACCGCCTGGCGGCCTTCGCGGACGCCGACCGTGCGGTCCTCCTCGGGACGCAGATGGTCGCTAAGGGCCACCACTTCGAGAGGGTGGCGCTCGCCGCGGTCGTGGATGCCGACACGGGCATGGCCCTGCCGGACTTCCGCGCGGAAGAGCGCACCTTCCAGCTCGTCACCCAGCTCGCCGGCCGGAGCGGCCGCGACGCCCCCGGACGCGTGCTCGTCCAGACCTACCAGCCCGATTCGAGGCCCATCGCCCTTGCGGCGCGCCATGCGGTGGCCGAGTTCCTCTCGGAGGAGCTCGAGCGGCGGCGCGAGCTCGGCTACCCACCCTTCCGCCATCTCGTGCGCGTCGTCGTCTCGGGGCCTTCGCCCGACGGGCCCGCGACGGTGCTCGGGGAGCTTCGCGCGGGGTTGGACGGCTACGAGGGAGACCTGCTCGGCCCGGCGCCGCTCCTCCGGCTCCGCGGTCGCAGCCGGGCGCAGCTCCTCGTCAAGACCGACAACCCGCGGCCGATCGCCGCGCGGGCTGCACAGCTCCTGGCGGCTGCCGCGCCGCCCATGCGCCGCGACGGCCTGACCGTGTCGGTCGACGTCGACCCGCAGAGCCTCTCCTAGGCTGCTTCAGCCTTCTGCGACGGCGTAGATCGGCCACGTGCCGGGAACGCCCTTCAGCTCGCGGTCGCCGCGGGGTGCGAAGACGAGGCCTGACCCCGCGACGAGGTCCTTGACGGTTCCCGTGACGAGCACCTCGCCGGGATCCGCCTGGGCGGCGACGCGTGCCCCGATCGACACAGCGATGCCGGCCACCTTGTCGTCGTGGAGCTCGCACTCTCCCGTGTGGACGCCCGCGCGGATCTCGAGCCCGAGCTCGCGGACGTCTCGGGCGACCACCTGCGCGCAGCGGATTGCGCGCGCCGGCCCGTCGAAGGTCGCGAAGAAGCCGTCCCCGGCGGTGTCCCGCTCGACCCCCCGAAACCGCGCCAACTCGCGGCGGACGAGCGCGTGGTGGCGACCGAGGAGCTCTCGCCAGCGCTGGTCCCCGAGCTCCGCCGCCTTGGTCGTCGACCCGACGATGTCCGTAAAGAGGAGCGTCGCCAGCACCGTCTCCGGCACCTCGGGCGGCGCCTGGCCGGCGACGAAACGCTCGACCTCGGCGACGAGCTCGGGCGAGAGGAAGATCCCCCACCAGTCCTCACCCGCCAGCGCAGCCGAACGGGCTTCCGGAATTCGCGCGACGACGCCCTGGGCTCCCTCGGCTCCCTCGGCACCGCGGTGGAGCACGAGCGTCGACACGCGGATAGCCGGCAGGACGTCGCGCAGATCCGTCTGGTAGGAGGCGAGATTGAGCGCGTACGCGACCGCCGGGGTCGCGCCCACCCGGCACTCGTTGGCGAACCATTCGCGGCCGGCCTCGCTTGCGAAGAGGGTGGGGCAGATCGTGGCGAGGAGCTGATCCGAGTACTCGGCGGTTCCCCAGCGTTCACGCAGGTCTGCGAGGCTCGCGAGGTCGTCGTCGGTCATCCCCATGTACGCCCAGGGCTGGAAGAGGACGAGCGCCCGCGTCCGCTCCGGGTAGGTCGCCGCGTAGAGGGCGGCCATCGAGCAGCCGTCGTGGGAGCCGAGCACGCAGGCGGCCGGCGACTCGGCAGCTTCGAGCACCGCTCGCAGGTCGTCCATCCGCGTCTCGAGCGACGGGAATTGGCCGCCGTGATCGGAGAGGCCCGTGCCGCGCTTGTCGTACAGGATCAGCCGGAACGAGCCGGCGAGCCGCTCGTAGAACTCCCGCCAGTACGGGTGCTCCCAGCCGTAGACCAGGTTGGACGTGAACTCCGGCACGAAGACGAGATCCGTCGGGCCGTCGCCGACGATTTGATAGGCGATCGCGACGCCGCTGTTTCGGACGTAGTGGATCTCTCCGTCCATGACGCAAGTCTCGTGGACGCACGAAACGACCGCAACGGCGCGCAGGCGAACGGGGCCGCCCGGATAGAATTCCCCGGAAATGGGCGAAGTCGAGGGTCAGATCCGAAACGAAGAGCTCGACGCCGAGCGCGAGGCTCGGCGGCGGCTCGCGCTCGCGCAGGTGCGCCAGTATCCCGATCCGGTGCTGCGGATGCAGGCGAACGAGGTCGCGGAGCTCGACGAGGCGGTCACCGGCCTCGTCGAGCGCATGGAGGCGCTCATGTCCGAGGCGCGCGGAGTGGGACTCGCCGCCACGCAGCTCGGGATCCTCCGGCGCGTCCTCGTCTACCAGGCCGGGGAGGAGGAGCCCTTCAGGGCGCTCGTGAACCCGCGCCTCGTGGAGGCCTCGGACGAGCGCGTTGCCGACGACGAGGGCTGCCTGTCGCTCGGAGCTGCCTCCGTGATCGTCGAGGTCGAGCGCGCCGTCTCGGTCGTCGTCGAGGCGAAGTCGCCGGAGGGCGAGGACATCCGCATCGAGGCGGAGGGGCTCGAGGCCCGCGTCATCCAGCACGAGCTCGACCACCTCGACGGCGTCCTCATCATCGACCGCACGACTCCCGAGCAGCGGCGCGAAGCGCTCGCCAAGCTACGGCCACAGCCCGTTCTGGGCGCACCAACCTAGCCATGAAGATCGCCGTCGCGGCGACCGCCCCGTTCGGGGCAGCCGTGCTCGCAGGGATGGTTGCCCGGGGCTTCGACATCGAGCTCCTCCTGACGCGCCCGGACAAGCCGCAGGGGCGCGGGCGCAAGAAGGCCGCGCCCCCCGCGAAGGAGGTCGCCAAGGAGCTCGGGATCCCCGTCGACCAGCCCGAGAAGCTCACCGCCTTCCCGGGCGAGGCGCGCGTCGTCGTCGTGGCCGGCTACGGCGTCCTCGTCCCGGAGAAGCTCCTCGCCGAGCGGCTTTGGCTGAACGTCCATCCCTCGCTCCTCCCGCGCTGGCGCGGCGCCGCTCCGGTCGAGCGCGCAATCATGGCGGGCGACCGCGAGACCGGAGTCACGATCCACAAGACGACCGCCGAGCTCGACGCGGGCCCGATCGCGGCTCAGCGGCGCTTCCCCATCGGGCCCGAGGACGACACCGCGGTCGTCATCGAGAGGGCGGCCGCCCTCGCCGTCGATCTGCTCGGGGAGGTCTTCGCCGAGCCGACGTTCGTCCCCCAGCCGGAGGGCGCCACCTACGCCGAGAAGCTGACCGCCGCCGACCGCGAGCTCGACTGGAGCAGGCCCGCGGAAGAGCTCCTGAACCAGATCCGGGCGCTCTCGCCACACATCGGCGCGCGCGGGCTCGTGGACGGTCGCCGGCTGCTTGTCTGGAAGGCGCGCCCCGCACGCGAGGACTCGCTGCTCGTGGCGGACGGGGTCGAGCTGCTCGAGGTGCAGCGGGAAGGGGGCAAGCGCCTGAGCGCGGAGGAGTACCTGCGCGGCAGGCGGTGAGCCCGCGCGGGGTCGCCTACGAGGTCGTCCGCAGGGTCTTCGAGGAGGGCGCCTACGCCGACCGGGCCTTTCGCTCCGCGGCCGAGGGCCTCGACGAGCGGGACCGCGCCTTCGCGATGCAGCTCGCGTACGGAACTGTGCAGCGGGCGCGGACGCTCGACCACGCGATCGAGAGCCTTGGTCGCCGTCCCGTGCGCAAGCTCGACCCGCCCGTGCGTGCGGCGCTCCGCCTCGGCGCCTACCAGCTGGGCTACATGGGCGCGGTTCCGGCTCACGCCGCGGCGAACGAGAGCGTCGAGCTCGTCCGGGCGGCCGGGCTCGAGCGGGCGGTCGCATTCACCAACGCCGTCATGCGCCGGCTCGGCGAGGGAATGGAAGCGCTCCTCGCCGGGCTCGACGACTCGACTCCGGAGGCGGCCGCCCTCCGGCACTCCTATCCCGACTGGGTCGCGGAGGCATGGTGGCGCGAGCTCGGCCCCGACGACGCGGTCGCGCTCATGCGCGCCCAGAACGAGCCACCCGAGCGCGTCCTGCGCGAGCCGACGGGCGGCCTGCGGGCGCCGTGGCCCCAGAGCCGCGGCTCGCAGCTCGCCGGCGCCGCAGTCGGAGCAGCCGCGGGAGAGCGCGTGCTCGACCTCTGCGCCGCTCCGGGCGGCAAGGCGACGCAGCTCGCGGCCGCGGGAGCGGAGGTCGTCGCCGTCGAGAAGCACGCGGGGCGGGCGCGGGAGCTGGAGGAGAACGCCGAGCGCCTCGGCGCCGAGCTCACCGTCGTGAACGCGGATGCGCTCGCGCTCCCGGCCGACCTGACCGGGTTCGACCGCGCGCTCGTGGATGCGCCCTGCTCGGGCCTCGGCGTCCTCAACTCCCGGCCGGACCTCCGCTGGCGAGCCAAGCCGCTCGCCGAGCTCCAGTTCGACCTCCTGCGAGCGGCCGCCGAGCGGGTGCGACCGGGCGGCTCGATCACATACTCGGTCTGCACGATCCACCGGGCAGAGAACGAGGACGTGGTCGATGCTTTCGGGCTCCCGGCCGAGGACCTCGGGGCCGAGCACCCGGAGTTCCGCCATCCGCGCCGGCCCGAGTTCCTGCTCACGCTGCCGCATGTGCACGGAACGTCCGGCTTCTTCGTCGCCCGCCTTCGCCGTCCGTAGGATCTCGTCGTGGCCTGGAAGGAATGGGTGCGCGAGATCGAGATCGAGCCGTCGCTCTACGCGGCCGACTTCCTCCGCCTGGGCGAGCAGATCGACCACCTCATGGGTGCGGGCACGCGTGTCTTCCACTTCGATATCGGCGACGGCCACTTCGTCGAGCCGGTCACGATCGGACCGATCGTCCTCGAGTCGGTCGCGCCGATGATCCACCGCTTCGACGGGGTGATCGACTGTCACCTCATGGTCACGAACCCCGAACATCACTTCGAGCTCGTGAAGAAGGCCGGCGGCGACAGCGTCACCTTCCACGCCGAGGCCTGCGAGGAGCCCTGGAACGCGATCAAGCTGGCGCGTGACATCGGCCTCGGCGTCGGCGTCGCGTTCAACCCGGAGACGAGCGTCGAGGACGCCGTCGGAGCGTCGATCGGCGCCGACCTCGTTCTCTGCATGAGCATCCATCCGGGCTACTCGGGCCAGGAGTTCATGCCCGAGAGCCTCGAGCGCATCGCGAGCCTGCGGGAGCAGCTGCACCCGAATCTCTTCGTGCAGGTGGACGGGGGCCTGAACGAGGAGAACGTCGCCGACGTGCGGCGGGCGGGCGCCCAGCTCGCGGTCGCCGGAAACGGCATCTTCGCCTTCGAGGACTACCCGCGCGCCTACCGGCGGCTCGTGAAGGCCTTTGCGGAAGCCGTTTGAGCGGGCGCTCGAGCTCGCCGAGCGCGGACGCGGCACCACCCACCCGAACCCGGTCGTCGGCGCCGTCGTCGTGGCCGGCGAGGAGGTCGTGGGGGAGGGCTGGCACGAACGCGCGGGCGGTCCCCACGCCGAGATCGTCGCGCTCGACGCTGCGGGCGAGCGGGCGCGTGGCGCGACGCTCTACGTGACGCTCGAGCCCTGCGCCCATCACGGACGCACACCGCCCTGCGCCGACGCGATCGTCGCTGCGGGAGTCGATCGCGTGGTCGTGGGCTCCGCTGATCCGAACCCGAAGACCGACGGCCAAGGCTTTGCCCGGCTCCGCGCGGCGGGGATCGAGGTCGAGCGGGTCGAGGACGAGCTCGCTCTCCGCGCGCGTCGTCAGAACGAGGCCTGGCGCACGTGGGTTTCCGAGCGGCGCCCGTTCGTGACGTACAAGGCGGCCGTGACCGTGGACGGCCGCGTGGCCGTGCCCGGCTCGAGATGGGTCACCGGCGAGGAGAGCCGCCGCCGGGTCCACGAGCTTCGGGCGGCCTCGGACGCCGTCGCGGTTGGGATGGGGACAGTGCGGGCGGACGAGCCCCGGCTCGACGCGCGGGGCGTGGCGGCCGTACGCCAACCCCGCCGCCTCGGCTTCGGCAGAGGCCCACTCCCGGCCGGCTCCGGGCTCGAGCTCGTCGACGGTCCGCTCCCGGAGGAGCTCGCGCGCCTCGCCGAGGAAGGCGTCCAGTCCCTCCTCCTCGAGGGCGGCCCCACGCTCGCGACCTCCTTCCTCCAGGCGGGTCTCGTCGACAAGCTCCTGCTCTTCGTCGCGCCGACGCTTTCCGGGTCGGGCGCGCACTGGGTCGGAGAGCTCGGCGAGGCGGTGCCGCTCGGGCGATTCGCGGCCGAGCGCGTCGGGCCGGACGTGCTCCTGACCGGCTACGTCCATGATCCGTAGCATGTGCGCTCGTGTTCACGGGGATCGTCCGGGAGCTCGGCCGCGTCGAGGCGGTGGAGGAGCGCGACCAGAGCATCCGGCTCGTCGTCCGCGCGCCCGAGACGGCCGCCGCGAGCGCCGTCGGTGACTCGATCGCGCTGGCCGGGGTCTGCCTGACCGCGGTGCAGGTCGCGGACGGCACGATGGCCTTCGACGCCGTCCCGGAGACGCTCCGCCGCTCGACGCTCGGCGCGCTCACGGCGGGGAAGGACGTCAACGTCGAGCCCGCCCTGCGCGCCGGCGAGCAGCTTGGCGGGCACATCGTCCAGGGCCACGTCGACGGCGTCGGCAGGATCCGGGCAGTCGGCGAGGAGGGGATCGAAGTCGAGCTTCCGCCCGAGGTCATGCGCTACTGCGTCGAGAAGGGCTCGATTGCGATCGAGGGCGTCAGCCTCACGATCGCCGACCTCGGCGAGACGACGATTTCCGTCGCGCTCGTCCCGCACACGCTCGAGGCCACGACCCTCGGGCGCGTCGCCGCGGGCGACGAGGTGAACCTCGAGGTGGACGTGGTGGCCAAATACGTGGAACGGCTCGCCGTCCGGTGAGGCTCGAGCCGCTCTATACCGTCCGGTTCGCGTACCCGGAGCACTACCTGACGCGCGGCCCCGACAAGTTCGGGCTCTTCTTCGCCGAGGGGCGCGTGGACGGCGAGGTCAGCGGGCGCTTCCGCGGTCTCAACCACGCCCGCCTGCGGGACGACGACGTCTACGTCCCTGACTTCGACGGCGTGATCGAGACGGACGACGGCGCGCTTCTCGCCTTCCACCTGGGCGGACTCGCCCGGAAGAACGACGTCGGCCGAGAGGTGACCGGGACGATCGTCCACAGCACGGGCTCGGAGCGCTACGCGCACCTGAACGACGTCGTCTGCGTCTTCGCCGGCGAGGCGCGGCGAAACGACATCAGGCTCGAGGTGTGCGAGCTGGTGTGGGAGCCTATCGAGGCCTGAGCGTTACGATTCGTCCGTGAAGGTCGAGACGACACCGTTCGCAACGATCGAGGACGCTCTCGAGGACATCCGCGAGGGCAAGTTCGTCGTCGTCGTCGACGCGGCCGACCGCGAGAACGAGGGCGACCTGACCATCGCGGCCCAGTTCGCGACCCCTGAGGCGATCAACTTCATGGCCACGCACGGCCGCGGCCTCATCTGTCTCTGCCTCACGGAGGAGCGCTGCGAGGAGCTCGGCCTCCGCCAGATGACCGATCACAACGAGGCGCCGCTCCAGACCGCCTTCACGATCACGATCGAGGCGCGCGAGGGAGTCACGACCGGCATCTCCGCCCCCGACCGCGCCCGCACGATCCAGGTCGCGATCGACTCGAGCAAGGGCGCCGGCGATCTTGTCCAGCCGGGACACGTCTTCCCCCTCCGCGCCCGCCCGGGCGGCGTCCTCCAGCGCGCCGGCCAGACGGAGGCCGCGGTCGACCTCGCCCGCCTCGCCGGGCTTAACCCGGCCGGCGTCGTCTGCGAGATCATGCGCGAGGACGGGACGATGGCCCGGGTGCCGGACCTCGTGCCCTACTGCCGCGAGCACGGGCTCAAGATGATCACGGTCGAGGACCTGATCGAGTACCGCCGGCAGACCGAGAAGCTCGTCGAGCGGATGACGTCTGTGCGCCTGCCGACCGCCTACGGCGACTTCACCGCCGTCGCCTTCCGCGAGACGCTGACCGGAAAACACCACGTCGCGCTCGTCAAGGGCGAGGTGGACGGGCGGGAGGACGTCCTCGTCCGCGTGCACTCGGAGTGCCTGACCGGCGACGTCTTCCACTCCCTGCGCTGCGACTGCGGCGAGCAGCTCGAGCTCGCGCTCGAGCGGATCGCGGCCGAGCCGCGCGGGGTCCTCCTCTACATGGCGCAGGAAGGCCGTGGGATCGGGCTCCTGAACAAGCTCAAGGCGTACGAGCTCCAGGAGGCCGGGCTCGACACCGTCGAGGCGAACCTCGAGCTCGGCTTCGCCGCCGACCTGCGGGAGTACGGGATCGGGAGCCAGATCCTGGCCGACCTCGGGCTCTCGACGATCCGGATCCTGACGAACAACCCGAAGAAGATGACGGGCATCGAGGGCTTCGGGCTCACCGTCGTCGAGCAGGTCCCGATCGAGGTCACGCCGAACTCGGAGAACCGCCGCTATCTGGAGACGAAGCGCGCGAAGCTCGGCCACCAGCTCCACCACCAGGGTCTGCGCTTCGACGACCCGGACGGTATCGAGGATTCCGATGGCTGACGTCGAGCAGCACGCGCCCGGCGAGCTCCGCATCCCGCGGGGCGTCGGCATCGTGACGGGCTCTCCGAACGGAGCGCGGCGTGCGATCGGTGTCGTCGTCAGCCGCTTCAACGGTGACATCACGACCCGGCTCCTCGAAGGGGCGCTCGCGACGCTCTCGGAGGCGGGCGTCGCGAGGGAGCGCATCGACGTGATGCCGGTCCCGGGCGCCTTCGAGCTCCCGCTCGGGGCGATGGCTCTCGCGAGGACGCGCCGCTACGCCTGCATCGTCGCGCTCGGCTGCGTGATCCGCGGCGACACGCCGCACTTCGAGTACGTCGCAGGCGAGGCGGCGAGCGGGCTTCAGCTCGCCGGGCTCGAGACGGGCGTCCCCGTCTCCTTCGGCGTCCTCACGTGCGACAGCCGCCGGCAGGCCGAGGAGCGCGCCGGCGGAGCCGAGGGGAACAAGGGCTCCGAGGCCGCGCTCTCGGCGCTCGAGATGGCCGATCTTCTGGCTCATCTCCGCGCGCCCGCGGGCTCCTAGCGCTCAGGCCATGACGCTGCCGCAGTGGCGGCACTTCCTGGCGGCGACCGGCAGATCCTCCGACAGGCATTCGGGGCAGGTCTTCATGGGAGGCGGCTCGCCGAACACCGTCACTCCGCGCCGAGCCTGATAGGCGCGGTAGGGCACGACGATCAGGAAGTAGACGACCCGCCACGAAGATGATGAAGTAGATCAGGGCTGATATGAACGCTCCGAAGTCGACGACCTCCCCGCGGACCTCGAAGCCGAGACCGGCAGTCCCGCCCCCTCCGGCCGCGTTGACGAGCGGCGTGATGACGCTGTCCGTGAAAGCCTTGATGAGCGTGCTGAATGCGAGCGCGATCACCAATCCGATGGCGATCACGATCACATCTCCCTGCATGAGGAAGGTTTTGAACCCGGTCAGGAAGCCGACGCGCTCTTCCGGCTTCGCTTCTTGCGACTGCGCCGCCATCGGAGCTCCTTTCGCTCGGAGTCGCTGGAGATTACAAAGGCCTTCGCGTCTCCGGACGGTCGCTTCCCCGGGGCTTCCAGGAGGCGTGGCTATAATCCGCCGCTGAGATGTCGAAGGTTTGCGCAGTTTGCGGGAAAGCTCCCGCGTTCGGACACTCGAGGAGCCACTCGATGGTGGCGACGAAGCGTCGGTTCAACCCGAACCTCCAGCGCGTCCGCATTCTCGTGAACGGGGTTCCGCGCCGGACCTACGTCTGCGCCCGATGTCTCAAGGCGGGCAAGGTCCAGAAAGCTCTCTAGCCCTCGCGCGGGCGGCGCTTGCGGCGCTCGAGGCGAGCAGGGCTCGGATCGACGATCTGAACGTCTACCCGGTCCCGGACGGGGACACGGGCACGAACATGACCGAGACCGTCCGCGCGGCGGTCTCCGCGCTCGAGCGCGACCCGGGGGCGGACGTCGTCCGCGCCGCGCTCATGGGGGCGCGCGGCAACTCGGGCGTGATCCTCTCCCAGCTCGTCCGCGGCGCCGCGGAAGCGCTCGCCGGGGAGGGAGAGGTCGACGCCGCCGCGGTTGCCCGGGCTCTCCGCGGGGCGAGCGACGCCGCCTACGCGGCCGTCCGCGATCCCGAGGAGGGAACGATGCTGACCGTGGCGCGCTCGCTCGCCGAGCGGGCGGAAGAGCTCGTCCCCGGGGATCCCCGGCTCCCGGAGGCCTTCGCCGACCTCGTCGGGCACGGCGAGGCGGCACTCGCTGCCACGCAAGAGCAGCTCGAGGTCCTGAAGCGGGCCGGGGTCGTCGATGCGGGCGGCGCGGGGGTGCTCGAGATTCTGCGCGGGATCGCCGCCCTCGTTCGCGGCGAGGAGCTGCCCGAGCTCGAGGCGATCGGCGCCGGGATCCCGCTCGACGCGGTCCACCAGGAGCTCTCCCGCTACCGCTACTGCACGTCGTTCTTCGTCGAGGGGGAGGCGGTCGACCCAGGCGGCCTCGAGCAGGAGCTGACGGCGCTCGGGGACAGCCTGCTCGTCGTGGGCGCCCCGGGCGCGGTCAAGGTCCACCTCCACACGGACGATCCCGGCGCGGCGCTAGCGCTCGCAACGGCGCGCGGTGAAGTCGAGGAGGTCGACATCAAGAACATGCACGTGCAGACGGCCAACCGAACGGAGCGCCTCGAGCGGGAGGTGGGAGTGACAGCCGCGGTCGCGGTCGTGCTCGGCGCCGGCAACCGGGAGCTCTTCCAGAGCCTCGGCGCCGTCTGCGTCGAGGGCGGCGACACGATGAACCCGTCGACGGCCGACCTTCTGACCGCCGTCCAGTCGGTCGGCGAGTCGGGCGTCGTCCTCCTGCCCAACTCGAAGAACGTCGTTCTCGCGGCCGAGCGGGCCGCCGCCGAGAGCGTGAAGGACGTGCGCGTCGTCGCGACGAGGACGCTGCAGGCGGGCCTCGGGGCGCTGGTCGCCTTCGATGCCCACGCTCCGCTCGAGGAGAACGTCGAGGCGATGGAGGACGCTGCGGCGGCCGTCCGGGCGGGGGCCGTGGCGCTCGCGTCGCGCTCGATGGCTATGGGGCCGGTCGAGGTCGCCGAAGGGCAGTTCCTCGGGCTCGTGGACGGAGAGGCGGTCGGGGCGGGCGACGAGCTCGGGCCGGTCGCGGAGGCCGTTGCCAAGCGGCTTGTCGGCGCGGCCGCCGACGTCCTCACGATCCTCGTCGGGGACGGCGCCGGGGAGGCCGAGGCAGTCGTCGCGTTGCTTCGCGACCGTCATCCAGGAGTGGAGATCGAGGTCCACGAGGGCGGCCAGCCGCATTACCCCCTTCTCCTCGCGGCCGAATGATCCGATACTGACGCCACATGGCGGGCAATCCGATCGAGGTCGTCCTCGTGGAGGACAACGACATCTTCCGCGAGGCGCTCGAGCTCATGCTCGGCGTCACGCCCGACGTCCGCGTGGCGGCATCGGTGGGCGACGGCGAGTCGGCGCTCAAGATCTGCCCAGAGCTGCGCCCCGACGTCGTGCTGCTCGACTACCGGCTGCCCGGGCTCGACGGCGTCGAGACGACCGCGGCCCTCCGCGCAGCGAGCCCGGAGACCGCCGTCGTCGTTCTCTCGGCGGCCGCAGAGCTCGGCGAGGTGCAGGCTCTCTACGACGCCGGCGCCGTCGCCTTCCTGACCAAGGATCGCGGGCTCGATGAGATCGTCGGCGCGATCCGCGAGGCTGCGGGACGCCGTGCGGCTATCGGCTGACTCGACGGCGGTCGTCCTCGACTCGACCGCCGACCTCCCCGAAGGGCACGGCCCCCCGAGCTGGCGAGTCGTCCCCCTCTACGTACGCTTCGGCGAGGAGGCGCTTCGCGAGTACGTGGACATCTCCGCCGGCGACTTCTACCGTCGCCTGCGCGAGAGCCCGACGCCCCCGCAGAGCTCGCAGCCCTCGCCCGCCGATTTCGCTGCGGTCTTCGAGGAGCTTCGGGACTTCGAGCGGATCATCTGCCTCGTCCTCTCCGCCCGGATCTCGGGGACGTACGCGAGCGCCGAGCTCGCCGCCAAGGACTTCGACGGCCGCGTGCGCGTCCTCGACTCCCGCGTCACCTCGGGCGGGACGGTCATCCTCGCCGACGCGATCCAGCGGCGGCTCGACCGGGGCACCGACGACGAGGAGATCCACGCGCTCGTCGAGCAGTTCCACCGCGAGCGCGGGCTTCTCTTCACCGTCGACACGCTCGAATATCTCGTCCGGGGCGGGCGGGTCGGCAAGGCGTCCGGCCTCGCCGGGCAGCTCCTCTCCGTGAAGCCGATCCTCGCCTTCGACGACGGCGAGGTGGCCCCGCTCAAGCGGGTGCGTGGCCGCGCGAAGGCGCTCGGAGAGCTCGAGCAGATCTTTCGCGCCTCCACGGAGGGCCAGGACTCGTCCGACCTCCACGTCGGAGTCGGGCACGCCGAGTCGCCGGAGGACTGCGAGGACCTCGTCGGGCGCGTGCGCGCCGCGCGGCCGAACGCCTCGCTCGACATCGTCACGACGCTCGGCCCGGTGATCGGGACGCACGGCGGGCCGGGCACGCTCGGGCTCTTCTGGTTCTGGGACTCGTGACGGGCTCTTCGCCGCGTTAGACTCGCCGCGTGGCCCCGGTCGACACGCTCAAGGACGTCCCGCTCCTCAGCTGTCTCAACCAGCGCGAGCTCAAGCGGCTCGCGAAGAACCTGCGCGAGCAGCAGTTCTCGCCCGGGACGACTGTCGTCCGTGAGGGGAAGATGAGCGGCGTCGGCTTCTTCATCATCTCCGAGGGCGAGGTGAAGGTGAGCGTCGGGGGAGAGGACGTCGGCCGGCTCGGCCCGGGCGACCACTTCGGAGAACTCGGCCTCATCGGCCACCACGAGCGCACGGCGACGGTCACCGCCGTCACTCCGCTCACGTGTCTCGTGATGGCGACCTGGGATCTCGAGGAGCTCGTGATGTCGAGCCCCGAGACTGGCTGGAAGCTCCTGCGTCACGTCGTGGACTTGCTCGCCGAGGAGCGGACGAGACACTCGGGCGACCTCAAGACCGCCGGCGCCTCGTAGGCGCCCGACGATCAGGCCCTTGAAGAACCTCGCTCACTGGGACGAGGTTGCGGCGCGCCGCCGCGAGGTCGGCCACCTGGCCGGCGACTGGTACGACCTCGGCGCGGCCGCCGGCAGCGTCGCAGTCGGCGTGCAGCGCATCCTCGTCGACGGGGGCAAATGGTCGACCCCGGCGCACGCAGAGGGTGCGGAGGAGGAGATCTTCTACGTCCTCTCGGGCTCGGGAATCTCCTGGCAGGACGGCGAGGCCTACGAGGTGGGGGAAAGCGACTGCCTCGTCCACCTGCCCGAGGGGCAGGCGCACACGCTCCGCGCGGGGCCGGACGGGCTCGACGTGCTCGCCTATGGGTCGCGCCGGCCGCAGGGCAACACCGTGCTCCCGCGGGCCGGCGTCGCCTGGATGAGCCCGAGCTGGGTGGACGTCGGCGGGCCGCACCCCTGGGAGCGCGAGGCGGCCGCGGGCGAGCCCGAAGTGGACGAGATCGCGCCGCGCCCGTCGCGGATCGCCAACCTGAGCGAGGGGATCCGCTACGAGCTTCCGAGCGGCGCCGTCGATCGCAGCCTCGGCGACGTCGTCGGCTCCGTGGAGACCGGTCTCAGCCACATGACGGTCCCCCCGGGCGCGGAGGGCTATACGCCGCACTGCCACTCGGCCGAGGAGGAGCTCTTCGTCGTCCTCGACGGCTCGGGGACGGTCATGCTCGGCGACGAGAGCGCCGAAGTGCGCCGCGGGAGCGTCGTCTCGCGGCCGGCGGGAAGCCGCGTGCCGCACTCCTTCCGCGCGGGCGACGACGGGCTCGCCTACCTCGCCTACGGAACGCGCGAGCCGAACGACATCGTGTACGAGCCCCGCACGGACGAGATCAGGTTCCGCGGCGTCGGCGTGCGGCTGCCCGTCCTGCGCGGCACCTAGACCACTGTCCGCTCAGGACACCGGGGTCTGACCCCCTGACATGTCCCATCGGGCCAGGAGGGTCCGAGCGGCGAACGCTCGCAACCCTGCAGCCACGCGTCCACCTGTCCTTTGGGGTCACGGCCCGGGGTCTGACCCAGGTGTGGACTACGGAACCGAGGACCCGAGCTCGGCGCGGAGGTCGGCCAGCTCCGTCCGGACGGCGTCGGCCGAGGCGGCGAACTCCTTGCGCTCGTAGATCGCGAGCGCCCGCTCGAGCTCCTCGGCCGCCTCGTCGGTCCGGCCGGCGAGGCGCAGGACGTCGGCGAGCGCCATGTGCGCCTCCGCGGTTTGGCTCGCGTACTCCGTCGAGAGTGCGAGCTCCAGGCCGGAGCGCGCGACGGTCTCCGCCTCCGAGGCCTTCCCCTGGCGCGCGAGGACCATCCCGCGCGCGATCCGCCAGCCGATCTGGGTGACCAGGTCGTCAGGTGAGCCCAG
>DASUJY010000063.1:0-2383 GCA_036279015.1 Gaiellaceae bacterium
ACACCGTGGTCGGGATCAACTCGTTCGTGAGCAACGACCGCTGCGCGGGCCACGGCTTCGCGTACCGCGTCGACACCGCGGAATCCCTGCAGTTCCTGGCCGCGAACCGCTAGCTCGAGGCCCGGGTTCCGGCTCGGGCTAGTCGCCCCAGTCGAAGTCGCGCGAGCGGCCCCAGAGGGTGTCCTCCGGGTCCTGCTGGGTGGAATCGCCGTTCTCGGTCGGCCACGCCAGCACCTTCTCGGGGTCGATCTCGGGATCGACGCCGCTCAACGTGTCCTCGATACGGGCTTGCTCTTCGGTCTTGAAGAGAGGGTGGTTCTGAAAGGGGTCGTCGACGCGGTAACCCGAAATCGGCATCTCGCGTTCGAGATCCGTGTTCCTGCGCTTCAACTCGAGATGCTCCTCGATCACGCGCGCGAACGTCGAGTCCTTTTCGAACGACATCGCACCTCCGTCGTCGGTCGTCTGGGGGCTGGGCGAGCCGGCAGATCATAGACGACCCTGTCGGTTGTATGGGCGTTGAAGAAGAGCCTAGTGGCGCGCGCGGACGGGGCCCTTCGCGTCGGCCGAGACGACGCAGTTCTTCCCTGCACGCTTGGCGCGGTAGAGAGCCTCGTCGGCGGCGCGGAAGAGCCTGGCCGCCGAGTCGGCATCGGGGAACGACGCGACGCCGAAGCTCGAGGTCACGATCACGGGGAAGCCCTGTCCGTGCGCCATCGGGCTCGTCTCGACGGCGCGGCGCAGTCGTTCGGCCAGCCGCTCGGCGCCTTCGATGTCGGTTTGCGGCAGGAGGATGGCGAACTCCTCGCCACCGTAGCGCGCGGCCACGTCGATGTCGCGCACCGTCTCCCGCACGATCGCTGCGAACTGTCGCAGGACCTCGTCCCCCGCCTGGTGCCCGAAGCGGTCATTCACCTGCTTGAAGTCGTCGAGGTCGGCAAGGATCAGCGCGAGACTGCCGCCGAAACGCTCGGCCCGGCTGATCTCGGTCGCGAGAGAGTCCTCGAACTCCCGCCTGTTGGCGAGCTCGGTGAGCCCGTCCGTGCTCGCCTGCCGGGCCACCAGCCGATGGAGGCGAACGTTCTCGAGCGCGATCGCAGCCTGTGAGCCCAGCCAGAGCGCGAGCTCCCGAGACTGGTCGCCGAAATCTGCCCCGGCCGGCGTCAGAAGCAACATCGCCTCCTCCCCGCCTTCTGGGCCGAGCGGGATGACGAGCGGCGTGTCGCCCTCGTCCGGCTCTCCGGCGCGCGCCTGCTCCTCTCCGTCGACCACGAGCCGGCCGCCGGCGGCCCCGGTGGCCTCGACGGTGCTCTCGACGATCACGTTCAGGAGGGTGAATGGATCATGGGTGGCCGCGAGCGCCTTTCCGAAGCGGTCGACCGCGTCCTGCACGCGCCCGCGCTCGGCGGCGAGCTGTCCGGACATCTCGTTGAAGGCCCGCCCGAGGTTCGCGAACTCGTCGCGGCCCCGCACGGGCACGCGCTGGCCGAACTGCCCGCGCGAGACGGCGCCGGCCGCGTCGGCGAGCTCCCGCAGGGAGCGGACGATCGTGCGCCCGAGCAACCACGCAAGGAGGCCAACGACCCCGAGTGCGAGGAGCGCAAAGAGGAGGAAGCGCTCGCGCAGGGCGGAGACGGCGTCGTCGATCGTGCTCTTCGGAGTCAGCGCGACCAGGAGCAGGGGTGGCTTGGTCTCGACGAACGGCGCAGAGACGCCGCGATAGCGAGTTCCCCCGAGGTCGAGGTAGTCCGGCTCAGGCAACGGGACGACGGGAGCGCCGACGGCGCCGCTCGGGCCGGCGACCACCTTGCCGCCTCTGGCGAGCAGGAGCCAGTCGGGATCGGAGAGCCCGACGTCGTGCCGGAGCTCCGCCAGGAGCGTCCGGTCGAGCGCGAGCCAGACGATGATTCGCCCGATCCGGCGCCCGCTCGTCGGCGACTCGACGAACGACGACCTCGTCACCCTGAACCCCGGCGGCGCGTCACCGGCGATGCGGTTGCCGTGCGAGTAGAAGGCGACCCTCTGATCCGCCTCGCGCGCGAGCCCGACCAGCGCGGAGCGGTTGTGCAGCTGGAAGGCGCGCTGGACAGAGGTCGCATTCGCGAGCGACTTCGCCACTGCCGCGAGATCGTCCACGCGGCCGGCGTGATCGTTGATCGCGACGCGGAGCGCCGCGTTCAACCGTGAGTCGGCGTTTCCGACCTCGCCCCTCGTGGAGACCTCGCTGAAAGCCCACGAGGCGGCCAGCAGCGGCACCAGGGCCAGCAGAATGAAGTACGTGACGAGCCGAAGTTTGAAGCTACCCAAGCGCCGCGCCTATCTCTCGAGGGGCAATGACGTACCCGACCGGTCTATCGGCCGGATCGCAATCCCTCCTTAGGGG
>DASUJY010000064.1:0-3658 GCA_036279015.1 Gaiellaceae bacterium
GCCGGGGCCGCCGCAGAGGCGGCCCCGCGCCCGCGTAGAATGAGTCCGCATGGCCACGATCCGCGACCGGAGGCGCGCCCACGCCACCGAGGAGTGGAGGCGCGAGCTCTACGAGCAGAAGCCGGAGCGCGACGCCCTCACGACGACGCTCTCGGGGCTCGAGAACGAGCCGCTCTACACGCCTGACAACGTCGAGATCGATTACGAGCGCGACCTCGGCTATCCCGGCGTCTTCCCGTACACGCGCGGCGTCTACCCGTCGATGTACCGAGGGCGGCTCTGGACGATGCGGCAGTTCGCCGGCTTCGGCACCGCCGAAGAGACGAACGCGCGGTTCCGCTACCTGCTGGAGCACGGGCAGACCGGCCTGTCGACCGCCTTCGACATGCCCACGCTCATGGGCTACGACTCCGACCATCCGAAGTCGCTCGGGGAGGTCGGGCGCGAGGGCGTTGCGATCGACTCTCTCGAGGACATGGAGCATCTCTTCGCCGGCATCCCGCTCGGCGAGGTCTCCACCTCGATGACGATCAACGCGCCCGCGGCGATGCTGCTGGCGTTCTACATCTGCGTCGCCGAGGAGCAGGGCGTCTCGCAGGCCGAGCTGCGCGGGACGATCCAGACGGACATCCTCAAGGAGTACATCGCGCAGAAGGAGTGGATCTTCCCGCCCGAGCCGTCGATGCGGCTCTGCGTCGACATGATCGAGTACTGCGCGCGCGAGGTGCCACTCTGGCATCCGGTCTCGATCTCCGGCTACCACATCCGCGAGGCGGGCTCGACCGCTGCGCAGGAGCTCGCATTCACCCTCGCCGATGGGTTCGCCTACGTCGAAGCTGCCCTCGAGCGGGGTCTCGACGTCGACGACTTCGCCCCGCGGCTCTCGTTCTTCTTCAACGCGCACATCGACTTCTTCGAGGAGGTGGCGAAGTACCGCGCCGCCCGCCGCATCTGGGCGAAGGAGCTGCGCGAGCGCTACGGCGCGAAGAACCCCCGCTCCTGGCTGATGCGCTTCCACGCGCAGACGGCCGGCGTCTCGCTGACCGCGCAGCAGCCGGAGGTCAACATCGTCAGGACGGCGCTCGAGGCGCTCGCTGCCGTGCTCGGCGGCTGCCAGTCGCTCCACACGAACTCGTTCGACGAAGCCCTCGCTCTGCCGACCGAGCACGCGGTCAAGCTCGCGCTTCGCACGCAGCAGGTGATCGCGCACGAGACCGGCGTCGTGAACACGATCGACCCCCTCGGCGGCTCCTACTACCTCGAAGAGCTCACCAACCGTCTCGAGCAGGAGGCCTACGACTACTTCGGCCGGATCCGCGACCTCGGCGGCGTCGTCGAGGCGATCAAGGAGAACTTCTTCCAGCGCGAGATCGCCGAGGCATCCTTCCGCTTCCAGAGCGAGGTCGAGTCCGGGCGCCGCGTGATCGTCGGCGTCAACCGGTTCGAGGATCCGGAGGAGCGGGACGTCGAGCTCCTCCAGATCGACGCCGCCCTCGAGCGCAAGCAGATCGAGCGTGTCCAGGCGCTGCGAGCGAGGCGGGACTCGGCGGCGGTCGAGCAGGCGCTCGCGCGGCTGCAGGAAGACGCCGCGCGGCCCGACGCGAACCTCATGCCCGCGATCATCGTGGCCTCGCGTGCCTACGTGACGATGGGCGAGATGTGCGATGCCCTGCGCGAGACCTGGGGCGTCTGGCGCGAGACGCCCGTTTTCTAGTGCCCCTTCCAGTAGTGCTGCCCCGCTTCTGGGTCGCGAGCACCGAGCCAGGGGCCACACTCGCTCGCAGGCAAGGCTGGCAGCCTTGGTAAGAGCGAGGGAGGTCTCTGGCGATGCGTGATCGCGGGCCAGAAGCAGGCGTGTATTGCTGGATGGGGCACTAGCGCGCCCGCCTGTCCACAGGCACATCGGCGAGTTTTCCTCAGGATCCGGCCGCTACGAGCGGGAATTTCCGCGCGATTTCCACAGTGACCGCGCCTTGCTTTGCAGGACAATCCACAGGGCGGAGCTTGCTTTCACCGCCCCGGAGTTGTTATCTGCGGCGGCCGATGCAACCGCCGCCGCCCCCGGTTGTCCTCATCGTCGATCCGAAAACCGACCGCGCGACGCGAACGGCCGGCACGCTAGGCGACGCCTGCCGGGTCGAGCACGTCCGCACGGGTGCGGAGGCGCTCGCCCGCGTGCAGGAGGCGCCGGCGCCGCGCGTCGTCGTGATCGAGTCCGAGCCCGCCGACATCCTCTCCGGCGAGCTGGCACGCCGCATCCGCCTGGCGACCCACAAGGAGTCGAGGCCGCGCACGGTGGTCCGTGGGGAGAGCCGGTATCCGACGGCCGCCTTTCACGACTGCGATGCCTACATCGCCCAGGACGGAGCGCTCGGCACGGCGATCGCCGCGTTCACGGTCAGGCTGCTCGCCGCCGCCTAGCAAGAGACCGTCTACATTCAGAGGCGGTCGTGCAACTGGATCAGCTGCGCATTCCCGGAACGAGTGAGCTCGAGCGCCTCGTCGAGCGCTCGCGCCTGATCGGCGGCGATGCCCGCCTCGTTGTGCACGGCGGTGGAAACACCTCGAGCAAGATCCAGGAGCACGATCATCTCGGGCGCGAGCGGACCGTCCTTCGCATCAAAGGCAGCGGGACGAATCTCGCCACGATCGCCGCCTCCGGTTTCCCCGGCCTCTACCTCGACGAGCTCCTGCCGCTGCGCGAGCGCGACGCGATGACGGACGAGGAGATGGTCGCCTACCTGGAGCGCTGCATGGTCGAGCCCGGGGCGCCGAGGCCGTCGATCGAGACGCTCCTTCACGCGTTCATCCCCGCCCGTCACGTCGACCACGTCCATGCGGACGCGATCTGCGCCCTGACGAACTCGCCGGAAGCCCGGCGCGCGATCCCGGAGGCGCTCGGGGAGGACGTCGCCGTCGTCTCGTACATCCGCCCGGGCTTCGAGCTCTCGCGCCGGGTGGCGCAGCTCGCCGACCACAGAGCGGTCGTCCTCGCCCACCACGGGCTCGTCACCTGGGGCGACACGCACGAGGAGTCCTACGGGCTGACGCTCGAGCTCGTGGCGCGCGCCGAGGCCTACCTGGCGGAGCGGAAGTCTCCGAGCTCGCCGCCGGCCGTCCCCTCGTTGGACGGCGAGCGGCTCGAGGAGCTGCTCGTCCGGCTGCGCGGCAGGCTCTCCCGCGACGGGCGCCGGGTGCTCCACACGGATCCCTCCCAGCGCGAGCTCGCCGACCGGGACGACGTTCGCAGCGTCGCGGAGGCCGGGCGCGCGACGCCCGACCACGTCCTGCGGATCGGGGCGCGCACGTTGGTCGCCGTCGAGCCCGAGGAGGTCGACGCTGCCGTCGAGGACTTCGAGGCGGAGTCGGCGGCGTACTTCGAGCGAAATCGGTCGCGCGGCGAGGACGGTCTCGAGCCGCGCGCTTCGCTTCCCTCCGTGGCCCTCGTGCCCGGACTCGGCTGTGTCGCGGCGGGAGACGACGCACGCTCGGCGCGGATGAACGCCGAGATCGCCCTCCACAGCCACGGCGTCGCCGCCACCGTCCTCGACGCCTTCGGACGAACCGAATGGCTCGACGAGGCGGACATCTTCGACTTCGACTACTGGCCGCTCGAGCTCTACAAGCTGACGCTCGCGCCGCCGCCGCCGGAGCTCGC
>DASUJY010000065.1:0-81637 GCA_036279015.1 Gaiellaceae bacterium
CTTGACGCGATCCGAACTCGGTCCGCTCCGGCACGACGGCAACCGTCTTTCCGTGCGGTCGGTCGCGCAAGGCCAGAGCATGACGAGGGTGTGCGATCGAGAAGCCCGGCGGCTCGGGCGGGATCGGGTACTCGAGCGCGGCGCCCGCAGGAGCCGCCAGCCAGGCAGCCGCTCCGACCGCGATGAGAAACCGAACCATCCACCTCTGGTTCGGCCGGCAGGATTCTTGGCTTTAGCCCTTAGAGGTGAGTTCTCGCGCAAACGCTCCGCCGCCGATCACGAGCTCTGCCCGTCCACCGGCCCGCTCTCGAAGCTCGCGGTCGGACGTCACGAGCCAGTAGGGCTCGTCGAGCTCGGCGGCGCGCCGCGCGATCCAGTCGTCCGCACTCTCGCCGCCCGTGCCGATCCCGCCGGCCGGTGCCCGGCCGTCGAAGACGAGCTCGAAAGAGACTCCCTCCGCCCCGGCCCACGCCGAGACCAGCGCCACGAGCTCCTCCTCAGGGATGTTCGGCCAGCGCGAGCGCAGGACGTTGCGCGCGTCGATCAGAACTGTGACGCTCAAGGAGTGTCGAGACTGTACGACCTCCAGCACTCGCCGTGACCGGTCGGGTCCTCTCGGTGAATGTCGGTCGACCGCGCGTCCTCGAGTGGCTCGGGCGGCTCGAGACGACGTCGATCTGGAAGACCCCTGTGGAGGGCCGGGTTGCGCTGCGCGGAGTCAACATCGACGGAGACGACCAGGCCGACCGTGAGGTGCACGGCGGCCCCTACAAGGCGGTGCACGCGTACGCGCGGGAGGACGCCGAGTGGTGGGAGCGGGAGCTCGGGCGACGCCTCGAGCACGGGGCCTTCGGCGAGAACCTCAGCATCGAGGGCGTGGACGTGACCGGAGCCGTGATCGGCGAGCGCTGGCGCATCGGCGGCACGCTCCTCCAGGTGTGCCAGCCCCGCATTCCCTGCTGGAAGCTCGGAGCGCGGATGGGGGACCCGACGTTTCCAGTGCACTTCGCTGCGGCCGGCCGGCCGGGCGCCTACCTCCGCATCCTCGAGGAGGGCGAGCTCGGCGCCGGCGACGAGCTCCACGTCGAGCAGCGGCCCGACCACGGGCTGACCATCGGCGACGTCGCCCGGATCTACCACCAGGAGCGCGGCCGCTCGGGCGCCCTCCTCGCCGTGGCCGAGCTCGCCCCCGATTGGCATGACTGGGCTCTCAAGCGATCCGGGGATCCGGTAGGGTGAGAACGTCTACGACGAAAGGAGGTTCGACCATGTCCAAGTCCTGCACGCGCCGAGCCTCCGGTCGGACGCCCTAGCGCGTACCCGCTCCCGAGGCTCTCACTCGCGCCCTGTCGGGCGCTTTTTCGTTGCCCGAGACCGAAGGAGTTACGTTGCAGCTCGAAGACCTCGGCTGGGACTCGTTCTTTGCAGACGCGTTCCAGGCCTATGAGCACGAAGGCTTCATCCCCGCGCGGGTCGCCGCGCGGCATCACGGCCCCTGCGAGCTTCTGAGCGAGCGCGGGCGGCTCGGCGGCATCCCCGCCGGGCACCTGGAAGGAACCGGTCTTCCCGTGGCGGGCGACTGGGTCGCGGCACGCCCGCTCGACGGCGAGCGCAAGGCGCTGATCGAAGCCGTGCTGCCGCGCCGGACCTCGTTCGCCCGCAAGGAAGCCTGGCGGCGCACGGTGGAGCAGGTCGTCGCCGCCAACGTCGACACCGTCTTTCTCGTGACGGCGTTCGGCGCGGATCTGAACGTTCGCCGCCTCGAGCGGTATCTGACCGGCGCGTGGGACAGCGGCGCGGACCCGACCATCGTCGTCAACAAGAGCGACACGGCGTTCGACCCGGCCGGCGATCTCGCCGCCGTCGAGACCGTCGCCTTCGGGGTGCCGGTGCACGCGGTGAGCGCCGCGACCGGCGCCGGGCTGGACGGCCTCACCGCCTACCTCGGGCGAGGACGCACGGTCGCCCTGCTCGGCTCGTCCGGAGTGGGCAAGTCGACGCTCGTCAACCGCCTTGCCGGCCGCGACATCCTCCCGACCGCCGAGACCGGGAAGGGAGGGCGCGGCCGCCATACGACGACCAACCGCGAGCTCGTCCCGCTTCCCGGCGGGGCGCTCCTCCTCGACACGCCCGGAATGCGAGAGCTGCAGCTCTGGGCCGACGAGACGGCGCTCGAGTCGACCTTCGCGGACGTCGTCGACCTCGCTGCCCGCTGCCGCTTCGCAGACTGCGCCCACCTGCACGAGCCGGGCTGCGCCGTCCGGGCGGCGCTTGCGGACGGCACCCTCGCCGCCGACCGATTCGAGAGCTACTCGAAGCTGCAGCGCGAGCTGCGGGCGCTCGAGGTGCGGAAGGACGCACGCCTGCAGTCGGAGGCGCGGAAGGAACGCCGTCGTCAGGAGCGGAGCAGGAGAAAGGTGAAGTACTAGTCTGCCCGAGTGCTCCGAATCGGGGTCCTCACGGCGATCGTGCTTGCGACGGCCGCCTGCGGCGGCAGCACGTCCTCCGAGCCCGCCACGAGCGTCGTGACGCACACCGTGGTCGAGACCGTGACTGCGACCCCGCCTGTCGAGACGATCTCGACGGTCACGCCCAGCCTTTCCTCGCGGACGTTCCAGATGCCATCCAGGAACATCGGCTGCATGCTCTATGGGCGCGTGCTCGCCTGCGACGTGCTCAGCGGGTTGACGCCGGAGCCGAAGCGCAGCTGCGAGCTCGACTGGGCGGGGATGATCCTGGAAGCGAGCGGCCGTCCCCAACCTCGGTGCGCCGGCGACACGGTCTACGATCAGGACGCCCCTGTCCTCGAGTACGGCAAGAGCTGGGCGAGGAACGGCTTCACCTGCGCCTCGATGACGAACGGTGTCCAATGCCGGAACGGCGAGGACCACGGGTTCCTGCTCTCGCGGGAGACCTGGACGAGGTATTAGGGCGAACCGCCGCCGTTCCTGGCACCATGGGGGCCGAAGAGCCTGCGGGCAGGGGGTCGCGGCCTTCAGCTACCGATGACTCTCGCGGCCAGCCACCAAGATGAAGCCTTCCTCCACGAGGCGTTTCTCTACGGTGACCTCGAGGAGCTCGTTCGTAAGGTCGACGCGTTCGTCCGCGAAGGCATCGAGGCCGATGAGCCGGTTCTCGTCGCGTTGAGCTCGGACAAGAACGAGCGCGTACGAGCCGCGCTCGGAGACTCGGGCGATGCTGTGCTCTTCGCCGACATGGAGGAGATCGGCGCGAACCCGGCCCGCATCATCGCGGTCTGGCGGGACTTCGCCGACACGTACGGGGCCGGCGGACAGCCGATCCGAGGCATCGGCGAGCCGATCTGGGCGGGCAGAAGCGATCCCGAGCTCGCCGAATGCCATCGGCACGAGTCATTGCTGAACCTCGCATTCGCGGACGGGCCCGCCTTCCGCCTCCTCTGCCCCTACGACGTCAGCTCGCTCGAGCAGCACGTCGTGGCGGAGGCGGAGCGCACGCATCCCTACGTCTCCGACGGCGGGTCGAGCCGCGAGAGCAAGCGATATCGCGGGCTGGACGCGATCGCCGAGCCGTTCGCCGAGCCTCTCGAGGATCCTCCCGTCGACGCGTGGGAGGTCACCTTCGACGAGAATTCCCTGGCGGACGTGCGGGCCATCGTCGCCGAGCAAGCCGGCGCGCTGGGCTTGGCGCTGGCGCGCACGAACAGCTTCGTCATCGCCGTCAACGAGGTCGCGACGAACAGCGTCCGCCACGGAGGCGGACAGGGCATCCTCAGGATCTGGCGAGACGGCGAGGCACTGATCTGCCAGGTCGAGGACCGTGGCCGGATCGAGGAGCCGCTCGTCGGCAGGCAACGGCCGGTGCTCGACGAGGCGGGTGGCCGCGGGCTCTGGCTCGCAAATCAGCTGTGCGATCTCGTGCAGGTGCGGAGCTTCGAGAACGGAAGCGCAGTCCGCATCCACATGACGCGCAGCTAGCGTCCGATCCGCTTCGCGCAGAGCCCGCGGCGGCATTGCTCAGTGGAACCGCTTCGGGAACTGGCCGATGATCCCGGTCGAGAGCATGTCGGCCATGCCGAGCGCCTGGACGTGGATCCGGTCGTAGGCCGCCACGTCGGCGTCCCAATCCGCGTTCAGCCGGGCAAGCGCCTCGTCCGTCGTGAGGGCGAGGTGGCGATGGAGCATCGGCTTCATCTCGTCCAGGGGCCAGAAGCGTGGGTTTGCGCTCGCGAGGAAGCCGGCGATCTCGTCCGCGTTCGCCGTCCAGCGCGTCTGGGCGTCGGCGACGGCGTCCGAGTCGCCCTTCTTCGCCGCGGCGACGAGATCGGCCGCGATCAGGATGTGGTCGCGGAGGAGGCGCGTCAGCTCATCACCAGCGGCGGCGCCGTAGAACGGCTTGATCGCGTCTCCGATGTCGACCTGGTTTTGCAGCAGCCGCCCGACGGTCGCGTCGGTGTCGGGCGACTCGGTCGTGAGGCTGATGATGGCGAGGCGCGTCCAGGTGACGTGGTCCTCCCAGAGCTTGCGCATGTCGTTCCGGAACTCGAGCTGTTTCTGGTTCACGACCGCGGCGGTCGCATGGTGGGCGTTCCCGTGCGCGGCGGCGTCGTGTCCGCCGGAGACGGCGAGCGCGACGGCGGCGCTCAGAATGGCGACGAGCGCCGTCAGCGCGAGGGGGATCGGTCTGTACGAGTCCTTACGGATCATGTGAGCCTTCCTTCACGTCGAGGGATGACAAGGACGGAGGCGAACCGAGTCCGAAGCAGGTCGAGCGCCGCCAGGAGCCCGATGGCTTCGATCGCCTTCGTGACGATCGCGAGGCCGTCGACCGCCTCGACTTCTGGGTGGAGGACCGGAACGCCGGTCGTCAACACCAGGCCGTAGCTCACCAGCAGCCCGCCGAGGAGCAGCGCCGTCGCGCCGGTGACGGGCGGCGCCGCCGACCTGCCCAGGCAGAGGGCGGTGACGGCCAGGAGGACGGTGGCGGCCAGGAACCCCGATCCGGCTCCCACCCCCTCCTCGAAGTGCTCGCGGACGAGGCCGCCGTGGATTCCGGCGCTGATCGCGCAGACGACCACGAGCAGATGGCGCTCGAGCGTCTCGCGGGAGAGTGCCGGCCAGTTGCGCATTGCATGTTCTCCTTCCTTCGTTGTTCGAAGGAGTTGGTGCTCTGCCCGGCTGCGTTCTTACGGGAGGGCCTCCTGGAGTACGCTCCCCGCGTGGACGTTCGAGACCTGCAACGGCCCTTGAAGGAGCGCTATCGCGCCGAGCCCGAGGCGGCGAGGATCACCCTCACCGCGCGAGGATCAGAAGCGGCCGGCGATCCGCTCTCCTGCTCGGTCGACATCGGCCGGGCTCTCTACGACGCACAGGCGCACACGGGAGTCGGAGGCGCGGGGACGGCCGCCTGCTCCGGCGACCTCCTGCTGGGCGCGCTGGCGGCCTGCGCGCAGGTCACGTGCCAGCTCGTCGCGGCGAACATGGGGATCGAGGCGGAGCGAATCGAGGCGGTCGCCGAAGGAGACCTGGACCTACGCGGGACGCTGGGCGCCCGCGACGTCCCGGTCGGCTTCGAGGCGATCCGCCTGCGGCTCGAGATCTCGGCGCCGAGGGCGAGCGAGGAAGAGCTGGCCTCTCTCCGCGAGAAGACGGAGCGCTACTGCGTCGTTCTCCAGACAATGCTCGAGCCCCCGAGAATCGACGTGCTCTAGACATGGCACAGGAGCTTCCGGCATGGAGCCTCCCGGCGGCGGCCGTCGACGGGATCGAGCTGGCGGACGACTGGCCCGCCGCGATGACGAGGGACTGGGCCTGGGGCGGATCGACGGGCAAGGGCGTCCGCGTCTGCCTGCTCGACAGCGGCATCGAGCCGAACCACCACCTGATCGGCCCGGTCCAGCGTTCGGTCGCGGTCACGATGGGCGACGACGCCGAGATCTCGATCGCCGACGACGACGCCGACGGCGACCTCTGCGGGCACGGGACGGCCTGTGCCGGGATCATCAGGGGGATCGCGCCCGAGTGCGACCTCGTCAGCGTCCGCGTCCTGGGCTCCGGCTTCAAGGGGAGCGGCCAGATACTCGTCGCCGGGCTTCGCTGGGCAGTCGAGCAGGGCTACGAGGTGGTGAACATGAGCCTTTCGACGACGAAGCGGGAGATCGCCGAGGCGTTGCACGAGATCTCCGACAATGCCTACTTCAAGAAGACGATGATCGTCGCCGCCGCTCACAACCTGCCCGTCGACAGCTATCCGTGGCGGTTCGCCGCGGTCGTCTCGGTGGGTAGCCACGACCGCGAGGATCCGCTCGCCTTCTACTACAACCCGACCCCGCCCGTCGAATTCTTCGCGCGCGGAGTGGACATCGACGTCGCCTGGCTCGGCGGAACCACCATCCGCTCGACGGGGAACAGCTTTGCCACGCCGCACATGGCCGGGCTCTGCGCCCTCGTCCTCGGCAAGCACCCCGGCCTGACGCCGTTCCAGCTCAAGAGCGTTCTCTACCTGACGGCGACGAACGTCGGCGAGGGCGCATGACGGACGAAGGGCTTCAGAGCGCAGCGGCTGCGATCCTCGCCCAGGAGGCGAACCACGTCGAGCTACTCGGCACGATCGTCGATGCCGCGAGGGCGATCTTCGGCGCCCACGCCGCCTCCGTCTTCCTGCTCGACGAGGAGACCGACGAGCTCGTCTTCGAGGCGATCTCCGGCGAGGGCTCGGACACGCTCGTCGGCACCCGCTTCCCGTCGAGCAGGGGCATCGCCGGCTTCGTGCTCGTGACCCGGCAGCCGCTCGTCCTCGACGACGTGTCGAACGATCCCCGCTTCGCGCGCGACTTCGCCGAGGCGACGGGCTACGTGCCGAAGAGCCTGACTGCCGTCCCCCTGCTCCACAGCGACCGCGCGCTCGGGGTCCTCGAGATACTCGACCGCCCCTCGCGCCACGACGCCGCGCTCCACGAGCTCGAGCTCCTGGGGATCTTCGCGACCCAGGCTGCGGCCGCGCTCAACCTCCTGCGCGTCGCCCGCGGAGCCCGTCAGGCGCTCGCGGGGAGCGACGACCTACACGGCCTCGCCGCGAAGCTGGCGCGTGCCGTCGACGACCTCCCGGAGGAGCGGCGAGAGGCGGGAATCGCCCTCCTCGACGCACTCGTGAAGCTGATCGGCGAAGAGAAGCCGGACGGCTGAGCCGCCCGGCTTCTCGCTCGCGCGGGCCCTTAGGCCTTGAAGCGATGAGCCTCGACGTCGTCCGAGTCGTCGTCCGACTCGCGGCGACCCGGATCCCCGCCCGGCTCCGAATCCTCGGAGCGAGCCTTGACGCGGTGGGCCTCGACGTCGGCCTCGTCCTGTGCGGACTTGACCCTTTCGCGCTCTTCGTCCACTGCAGTCTCCTTTCGTGCGTTGCGAGCGGCTAGCCGTACAACAAGACGTTCGCCGCGACCAGTATCTTCCCACGCTTTCAATTGCAGCGGAACCCTGCGATGCTTGCCCGCCGATGGCGGCGGAAGCGAGAGAGCAGATCCGCCAGTCCGTCTCGGCTCTCGCGGGCGTCCTCCACAACCCGAACCTCCGCCGGCTGGAGCTCGCCTGGGCAGGGTCGATCACGGGCGACTGGGCCTTCGTCGTCGCACTGAACGTCTTCGCCTTCCAGGAAGGAGGCGCGGCTGCCGTCGGCATCCTCGGCCTCATCCGCTTCCTCCCCTCGGCGATCGTGGCCCCCTTCTCGGGCGTCCTCGCCGACCGCCTCCCCCGCGAGCGGGTCATGCTCGGCACCGACCTCGTCCGCGCGCTCGCGATGGGTGGAGTCGCCTTGGCGGTCGTCGACGACGCGCCGGTCGGCGTCGTGTATGCCCTCGCCGGGCTGATCGCCGTCGTGTCGACGGCCTTCCCACCCGCGCAGTCGGCAGTGCTGCCCGCACTGGCCCGTACGCCCGAGGAGCTGACAACGGCCAACGTCGCCTCGAGCACGATCGAGAGCGTCGGCAGCTTCGTCGGCCCGGCGCTCGGCGGAATCCTCCTCGCGGCCACCGGCACAGGCGTCGTCTTCGCGTTCACGGCCGGGGCATTTCTCTGGTCGGCGCTCCTGCTCTCGCGGATCCGGGCGCCCCGCGAGGAGCCCTCCGAGGAGCACGTCTCGGTCGGGCGCCACGCCCTCGCCGGCTTTCGCACGATTCTCGGCGCTCCCGACCTTCGGCTCGTGGTCGGCCTCTACGCCGCCCAGACGCTCGTCGCGGGAGCGCTGAACGTCCTCATCGTCGTGACTGCCTTCGATCTCCTCGACCTCGGCGAGTCGGGCCCGGGCTACCTCAACTCGGCCATCGGAGTCGGCGGGCTCGTGGGCGCCGGCTTCGCGCTCGTGCTCGCCGGGCGACGCAGGCTCGCGGGCGACTTCGGCGCCGGGCTCGTCCTCTGGGGGCTCCCTATCCTGCTGATCGCGGCCTGGCCGGTCACGCCGGCGACCCTCGTCTTCCTCGGTCTCCTCGGGATCGGGAACACCGTCGTCGACGTCGCAGCGCTGACGCTCCTCCAGCGGACCGTCCCCGGTGACGTCCTCGCCCGGGTCTTCGGAGTTCTCGAGAGCCTCGTCGTCGCCACGCTCGGCCTTGGGGCCGTCCTCTCGTCGGTCGTCATCTCGGCGTTCGGGATCCGGCCGGCACTCGTCGCCACGGGGGCGCTGCTTCCCGTTCTCGCCGTGCTCGCGCGTACCCGGCTACGCAGCATCGATGCGCGCGCACAAATCCCGGAGGAGGAACTCGCCCTCCTGCGGGGGCTCCCGCTCTTCGCGCCGCTACCGGTGCCGGCGCTCGAGCACCTCGCCCAGCGGCTCGAGCGCTCCTCCTTCCCGGCGGGGACGGAGATCGTGCGCGAGGGCGAGGTTGGAGACCGCTTCTACATCGTCTCGAGCGGCGGGCTCGAGGTCTCGACGGCGGCCGGGTCGCTCCGCTCCCTCGGGCCGGGGGACTGGTTCGGGGAGATCGCCCTCCTCCGCGACGTGCCGCGCACGGCGACCGTCGCGGCGGCGAGCGACGTCGTCCTCTTCAGCCTCGAGCGGGACGAGTTCGTCGGCGCGGTGACCGGCCACCCGGCGAGCGCCGCGGCCGCCGACGCCGTCGTCGCCGCCCGGCTCGCGGCCGTGCGGCCGGGAATGGCCTCCCTCTAGCCGGATGGGCGGGTGATTTCTCCCTCGGCGTGCGCTAGCATCGCGCCGATGCCCCGCTACCTCATCGTGCGCGCGTTCGAGGTCGTCGAAGACGAGATGCCTCGGGTCGGTCGCAAGTCGAGGCAGCTCGTTGAGAACGAATTCCCCCAGATCACCTGGGAGCACAGCCATGTCGTCGTGGACGACAACGGAGCGGTGAAGACCTTCTGCGTCTACGCGGCCCCCGACGTCGCTACGGTTCGCCGCCACTCTGCGGCGCTCGGGGAGCACACGCTTCATGGCCTCTACGAGATCGCCGGCGACGTGACGCCGGCGGACTTCCCGGACTAGTCCCTCTCCGCCTCGGTGCGTCTCAGCAGGCGCGCGTCCTCGAGGTGGTACACGGCCTGGTCGGCGAGGGCGACTCGCCGTCGCAGGGCCTTCCGCCTCGATTCGTCGTCTTCGGGAACGAGCTTCAACGCCTCGCGGTAGAGCGCGAGCGCCTGTTCCTTCGCCCAGCCCCGCTCCGCATGCTCGGCCGCCGTCACGAAGTAATCGATCGCCCGCGACCGGTCGCCCGCGTCGCGCCAGTGGCGAGCCGTCGACGCGGCGGCCTCGCCGACCTCCGCGGTCGCGCGTTCCAGGAAGCGGGCGAGCTCCTCGTGCCGCTGCTGGCGCCGGGCCCTCGGCAGGAGCTCGTAGGCCACGTCGCGGATGAGCACGTGCGTGAACGCGTACTGCTCGTCCCCCTCGATCGCGGAGACGGCCTCGCGCCGAATCAGGTCGCGGCGCTCGAGCGCGCCGAGTAGCTCCGACATCTCGCCCCCGTTCTGCGTCATTCCTTCGAGGCCGCCCCGCCAGAAAACCTTTCCCGCCACCGCAGCGTCGAGGAGCAGGGTGCGCTCCGCGGCCGGGAGCGCGTCGAGGCGGCCGGCAAGGATCCCCCGCACCGTGGTCGGCAAGGACGTCTCGGAGCCGGAGTCGGGGGACTCGCTCAAGGTCGCGGCGAGCTGCTCGATGAAGAGCGCGTTTCCGCCTGCCATCTCGACGAGACGGGCGACGCGCTCCCGCTGTGCCTCGTCCGCGAGAGCCGGCTGGCGGCGGAGGGCGAGCTCGACGGCGTCGGACTCGGCCAGCGGCCCGAGCCGGAGAGCCGTGTACGTGAGCAGGCCGCCTCCCCATCCCGGCCTCGTGTCGAGCAGCTCGGGCCGGGCGAGCGTCAGGATCAGGAGAGGCAGGTCGTGCAGGCGGGCGGCGAGGAGCTCGATCAGGTCGAGGAGGCCCGGATCGGCCCAGTGCACGTCCTCGAACACGAGCATCGTCGGCTGCTCGCGCGCCGTCGCCTCGATGAACCGGCGGACGGACAGGAAGAGGGTCTCGCGATCGGCGACGGCCCCCGTGTCGTCGAAGCCGAGGATGATCGCGAGGTGCTCGGCCACCACCGGCGCCTCGCCCGGCGCGAGGATCTCCGACGTCGTCGCACGCAGCTTCTCCAGCCCGACCTCGACAGGATCGCTGTCGAAGATGTGGCAGAACTGCTTCACCTGAGTCGCGAAGGCCCAGTAGGCGCTGCTTTCCCGGTAAGGGAGCGACCGTCCTCTCACCATCCGTCCGCCGAGCTCTTCTGCGCGCTCGGCGAACGCACGGGCCAGCCGCGTCTTTCCAACACCCGCGGGGCCGAAGAGCGTCAGGAGCTGGGGCGTCCGCTCAGATGCGACGCGCTCCCAGACCCCCTGCAACATCTCGAGCTCCCGCTCGCGCCCGATGAGCGCTTCGGCCACGATCGGTTCACCATCCGTCTCCGCCGGACGGAGGGCCACCCAGACCTCGACCGGCTCCTTCTTCCCCTTCGCCTCGACGGCCGGCCCCGCCTCGAACACGATCGCGTGGCGAGTCGCCGCATAGGTCTCGCGCCCGGCCACGATCCCGTCGAGCGGCGCCGCCGACTGGAGCCTCGACGCCGTGTTGACGACGTCCCCGGCGACCATCGACTCCCCCAGCGCCGGACGCGCGTCGAGCGTCACGATCGCCTCGCCCGTGTTGACGGCGATCCGGATGCCGAGCTCGAGGTTGGGATCACGCTCGTTCATCTCCTTCACGCTCTCGCGGACCGCGAACGCGGCCTGCACCGCGCGCTCGGCATCGTCGCCGAATGCCGTCGGCGCTCCGAAGACGGCCATCACGGCATCGCCGATGAACTTCTCGACCACGCCTCCGAACGACTCGATCTCACGGCGGACGCAGTCGTGGTACGGCGTGAGGATCGCGCGGACGTCCTCCGGGTCGAGGCGTTCGGCACGCGCCGTGAAGCCGACGAGGTCGACGAAGAGGACGCTGATCACGCGCCGCTCCTCGCGCGGCTCCACGGTCTCGAGCGGGGAGCCGCACGCGAGACAGAACCGTGCGTTCTCCGGGTTCTCCTGGCCGCAGGCGCCGCAGATGCGCATGCACCAACATTACGACCATCCGGGCGGGCGGTCGATCCGGGCGAGTAGAGTCGCCCGCATGGAAGGAGGCGGCCTCGAGAAGCTCGAATTGCTTTGGCAGGAGCGCTTCAACCGGCCGGTGCCCGAGAAGATCGTCTGCGTCGGGCTCAACTACCACGACCACGCCGTCGAGCAGGGCGCCGAGCTCCCGGCCGAGCCGCTTCTCTTCGGCAAGTTCCCGAACGCGCTCTGCGGGCCCGGCGATGCGATCGTCCTGCCCCCCGAGAGCCGACACGTGGACGCCGAGGCAGAGCTCGCCGTCGTCATCGGCCGGGAAGCGCGGCGGATCGGCGAGGCCGACGCCCTCGACGTCGTCGCCGGCTACACGGTCGCGAACGACGTCACGGCACGCGACCTGCAGGCACGTGACGGACAGTGGCTCCGCGCGAAGGGCTTCGACACCTTCTGCCCCCTGCTGCCGGTGGTCGTTCCGGCCGACGAGCTGGGCGACGGAGCCGGCCTGCGAATCGTGCAGCGCCTGAACGGCGAGGCGCTCCAGGACTCGTCCACCAGCGAGCTCATCTTCGGGGTCGCCGCGCTCGTCGCGCACGCCTCCGCCGCGTTCACGCTTCGGCCAGGCGACGTGCTCCTCACGGGCACGCCGGCCGGGGTGGGCGTCCACAGGAAGCCGCCCGTCGCCCTCGCCCGCGGAGACGAGGTCGAGATCGAGATCGAGGGCATCGGCGTCCTCGCCAACCCTGTAGGCGAATAGGTGCCGAATCAGCGCACGAACTAGTGCGCTTTCCTGGCACTAACTGGTACGCTTGCCAGGCACCGTGATCACGGACGTCAACCCGTTCGTCTACTCCCGGCCAATCGCACCGGACGACGTGATCGACCGGGACGAGGAGACGAGGCAGCTGCTCACCTCCGCCGTCGGCGGGCACTACGTGCGGCTCTACGCGCCACGCAAGTACGGGAAGACGAGCCTCCTGCGCCGAGTGCTGCGAGACGCCGAGCGCCGGGAGGGGATGATCCCGATCCTTGTCGACCTGTACGGCGTTCTGTCGATCGCCGACGTGGCGATTCGCTTCGAGCGCGCCTATGCGCGTCAGCTGAAGGGAAAGACCAGGGCACGCATCGAGGAGTTCCTCCAGAGCACCGGGCTCGGGCTTTCCCTCGGCGCGCTCGGAGTGAGCGCCAAGCTCCAGCTCGATCCGCGCACCGATCCCCTCCCTGCGCTGCACGCCCTGCTCGACCTGCCGCTCCGGCTCGAGGAGGGCGGCGGCTTTCGCGCCCTCGTCGTCCTCGACGAGTTCCAGGACATCACGAAGGTGAAGGAGATGGACGCCCTTCTCCGCAGCCACATTCAGCTCCAGGGCGATGTCGCCTCCTTCATCTTCGCGGGCTCGGAGCCCGGCCTCATGCGCGAGCTCTTCGAGGACCGTGAGCGGCCGCTCTACGGGCAGGCCGTCCCGATGCGCCTCGAGCGCCTGGCCGACGCAGACATCGCCGACTACATCGCGGCCCGCTTCCGCGAGACGGGCCGAAGCGTGGGCGAGGCCCTGAACCCGCTCGTCGCGGCCGCCCAGGGGCATCCGCAGAGGGCGATGCTGCTCGCCTACCGGCTCTGGGAGCAGGTCGAGCCCGGCGGGACCGCGACGCTCGAGAGCTGGGCGCAGGCGCATGCCGGCGCCCTCGAAGAGCTTCGGCCCGAGTTCGACGCGAACTGGCGCAGGCTCGGCACCAGTGCCCAGAAGGCCCTCCGCGCGGTCGTCGCCGGAGCGGGATCGCCCTTCCGGACAAGGGTCCTGGAGCAGCTCCACCTGCCGAAGAGCACGGCGCGCGCCGCGCTCGGCTCCCTGCTCGCCAACGCGACGGTCGAGCAGCAGGGGGACGCATACGTCGTCGTCGACCCGCTCTTCGCCGAGTGGATCGCGGGCCTGCGCGAGCCCTCAGACGACCCTGCCTGACGCCGCCGCGGCCGTTCGCTCGTGCGGTGCCGCACAAGACCGCGCCGCCGAGACCTCTCGCGCCGCGCCGCAACCCGGCGAATCGCCCGACGACCAGGGAAACCTGGACCATCAGCAGATGGACGATTAGGCCTTGTTTGGCCAGAGTTCATTGAGGCGTGCGGCAGCAGGAACGGGAATCCGGGATCGCGGTTCTGGGGGGAGGCCCCGCGGGGCTGACGGCCGGTTTGATCCTGGGTCTCCGCGGAGCGGAAGGCGCCGTCTTCGAAGCCGAGGACAGCGTCGGCGGCCTGGCGAAGACCGTCGAGGTGGACGGCTACCGGTTCGACCTCGGCGGGCATCGCTTCTTCACGAAGCTCCAGCCCGTCGCCGATCTCTGGGAAGCCGTGCTCGGCGACCAGTTCCTCGTCCGGCCGCGGTTGTCGCGGATCTTCTTCGACGGTCGCTATTTCGCCTATCCCTTGCAGGCACGCGACGTCCCGAGTCGTCTCGGGTTCTTCGAGTCGGTCCTCTGCGTCGCGTCCTATGCGGCGGCATCGCTTCGTCGCGACGGGACCCCGGAGACATTCGAGGAGTGGGTGTGCTCCCGCTTCGGGCGGCGCCTCTACAACGCGTTCTTTCGCTCGTACACCGAGAAGATCTGGGGCGTCCCGGGCTCGGAGATCCGCTCCGAGTGGGCAGCCCAGCGGATCAAGGACTTCTCCTTGCGGCGCGCCGTCACCGCGATGGTGGGTCTCGGCGGAGCCGGCAGGCCCACGACGCTCATCGAGGAGTTCTCCTATCCGCGGCTCGGCCCCGGGCAGATGTGGGACGCATTCAGCGGTCTCGCGCAGGCCCACGGCGTGCCGGTCGAGCTCGGGCATCGCTGCACCGGGCTCACACATCGGGACGGCCGCATCGAGAGCGTGCGCTTCGAAGTGGACGGGAACGAGTTCGAGCGCGACGTCGACGGAGTCGTCTCGACCCTGCCGCTGAACGACCTCGTCCTCGGTCTGGAGCCACAGGCGCCGGCCCCAGTCCGCGCAGCCGCCAGGCGGCTGCGCTATCGCGACCTCTGCCTCGTCGCGCTCATGCTCGACCAGCCGGATCCCTTCCCCGACAACTGGATCTACCTGCACGATCCGTCGACCCGCGCCGGCCGCGTCCAGAACTTCGGCGCCTGGAGCGAGGACATGGTGCCCCCTGGAACCGGGTGCCTCGGGGTCGAGTATTTCTGCTTCGAGGGGGACGACATCTGGGAGATGAGCGACGAGGAGTGCGTCGAGCTCGCGACGGCCGAGCTGGCGAGGATCGGCCTCATCGACCCGAGCCGGGTGACCGGCGGCGCCAAGGTGAGGATTCGCAAGGCTTACCCGATGTACGACTCCGCCTATGTCGAGGCCGTCGAGGAGATCCGCACCTACCTCGCCGGCTTCTCCAACCTCCAGCTTTGCGGCCGTAACGGCCTCCATCGCTACAACAACCAGGACCACTCGATGTGGACGGCAGCGCTCGCCACGATGAACCTCCTCGACGGCACCGAGCACGACGTCTGGTCGGTGAACACCGAGGACGAGTACCACGAGACGGGCGAGCGGGTAGCGGTCGAGTTCGGAATCGCCGCCAGCTCGGAGGAGTTTCTGCCGAAGGTCGCGCAGCTGCCGCTCGCCCGGCCGGAGCAGCGCACTCCAACTACCCTCGTCGAGTCGGCCTGAGCAAGCGGCGGCGCCTCGCCGCCTCCTCGCGGACGGCCTCGGCGATTCCCACCGGAACGGCCGCGACAGCGGTCAGGTGGTGCACGAGGTGGAGGCCGATTCCGGCGACGGCGCCGGTAGGTCCGAGTCGCGCGTTGAGCAACGCGTAGAACCGTTGGTTCAGCGCTAGGAACACGAGGAGCGCAGCGGCCGAGCCGCCCGGCTTGCGCGCGAGCGCGCATGCGAGCGCGGTCACGGCCACCAGCGCGCTCAGCTGGTGGCGGACGCCGAGGTTCAGCTGCGCCCCTCCGTGCCGTTCCCGCACGAGGAGCGAGACCCAGGGGGCTCCGCGCGCGCCGAGGTCGGATCGGATCATCGATCCGAGCGTCCAGCGCTTGAGGTGCGTCCCCTGGACATCCGGATCGAGTGCGATCCGGGATCCGCCCGACGAAAGCCGGACCCCGAGCTCGATGTCCTCGATCGCCGGGCGCGGATAGCGCGCCTCGTCGAAGCCGCCGACGGCATCGAAGGCGGAGCGGCGCACCGCTCCCAGTCCGGCCCAGAAGGTCGTCGCCCGGCCCGGCGAGCTCTGGTGAACGTAGTGGTGCAGGAGATTCCGGAAGCGTGAGACGACACCCGGCGCGCGTGGGTCGTCGTCGTAGGAGCCGAAGAGCGCGGCGAGGTGCTCGTCCGCTGCGAATGCCGCGCGGATCCGGTCGAGCGCATCGGCGTGGACGACGACGTCGGCGTCGACGAAGACGAGGACGTCGCCCCGCGCCTCCGTGCTGCCGCGGTTCCTGGCGGCGGCCGGACCGCTGCCAGGCGGCTCGTCGACCACGATCAGCTCGTCCTCGGGCGCGCGCGCCGCTTCGATCGCCGCCACGCATTCCCCGAGCGTCGCCGGACGGTTCGTCGCCGGCACGACGACCGAAAGCACCAGCGGATCGCGTATCTCGCTCGCCATCGACTGATGCTATATCGACCGGTTCGCCGGCTCCCCGAAGCCTATGGTCATCCTTTTGGCCGCAATTCTCATCGCGTCCGTGACCTCCCCCTTCCGGGGGTGTGCGGCGGTGGGGGAGCGAGCCGACCACGGAAGACGTGGGTCTGCTCGGTCACAAGCTCCGGACGGGGATCCTCTTCGCCGCCGCCGTCGTCGCGCTGCTCGCCTTGGCCGGGAGCGCGAACGCCTCGGCACGCTACACGGGCGTCTGGACGACGCAGGCTCTCGGAGGCTTCCGCGTCGGTCCCAACCAGCCGCTCGACGGCCTCTGGCAGGGATCCTGGGACTGCAAGCTGACCGGCTGCGCGCGAGGTGGGGCGCGCGCGGTTCGCTCCGGGAAGTGTCTGCGGGGGCGCTGCGCGCGGCTCGCGATCCGGGACGACCACAACCATCTTCCCGACTCGGTCGGTTTCCACCTCTGGCGCAGCAGCGGGCGCGACGGATACGGCGAGGCCTACGAAGGCCAGGGGACGAGGTCCCACTGGCGCTGGACGTTCCGGTTCGGCAAGGGCTTTCCGACATGGGCCTCGGAGTGGCAGTTCGTGAACATCACGGAGTGGCACTCGACCGGGTTCAACGCCCCGGGGCACCCGCTCGTCATCAATGCGCAGCTCGGCCAGATCCACGCGACGTCGTACGGCTGGGACGGGCGTGAGAACCGCGGCCGGTCGGCCTGGTCGTGCAAGCTGGCCGATTCCTACCGGCGGGGCGTCTGGTACAAGATCCGCGTCGACGCGCACTGGTCGGTGTCAGCGGATGCGCGCCTCCGCGTGCGGCTCGGTTACGCCGGCCGTCCCGGGTGGACGAAGACCTGCATTCGGGATGACGGCTACGGCAACCTCTTCATGGATCCGAACGGCCGACCGGACGAGATCTACATGGCGCAGAACCTCTATCGCAGCGCCGTCTACAAGCGCGACATGGTCGTCTACTACGACAAGACGCGCCAGGTCGGCCGGCGCCGCTAGAACGCTTCGGCAGGTCGAGGAACCGCCCGCCTATGGCGGCGGCCCAAACCTGCGGCGACATCTGGGTCAGAGGCTCTTCAGGAACTCGACGAGATCGGTCTTCTCGCCCGAGCTCAGCCCGAGCCCGAAGCAGCCGTCGTAGTGGTTGACGACCGAGCGAAGCGTCGCGAAGCGGCCGTCGTGCCAGAAGCCGCCCTCCGAGTGCGCGAAGAGGCCCTTGAGCGGGGTCGTACGGTAGCGCTCGTCCGGGGACCGGTTGGCCTGGAAGGCGTCCGTGCAGATCTCGGACGGCTTGTGCATGTTCCAGCCGGGCTCGGTGTAGAGCGGCGGCACGTGGCAGGTCGCGCACTTCGCCTTGCCGTTGAAGAGCCGCTCGCCGCGGGCAGCGCGAGTGGCGTTGAAGCTCCCGGGAGGCGGCGTCGGTGCACGCAGTCCCTTCTGGTAGAACTCGAGCGCCGCGAGCTTGGGCGTGATGAGGTCCGGCTTGTTCCGCACGTCGAAGAAGCCCGCCTTCGTAGCGATCGGGAACTTCTTCGGATCTTCGAGGCGAGGATCGAAGAAGGTGCCCTGCCCGTGCATCTCGAGGTTGGCGACGAAGGCGTTCCAGTACGTCACCGACCCCCAGCCCGTGTAGGTGTGCAGGTTGACGCCCGCGAGGCCGAACGCCGCCGGTAGCAGCGTCGCGGCTGACTTGCCGTCAGGGCGGAAGCCCTTGCCGTCCAGGAAGAGCTCGGCGTCGAACTTGCCGGGCCCCCAGGCCGCGAGCACCTGGTTCACCGTGGCCTCGTCGACTCCGAGCAGATCCGTGATGGGCTTCTTGTTCGGCGCCAGGCTGACGATGGCGCCGACGTTGAGATCGCGGTTCGGCCACCCGTCGAGGCGGCGGCCGATGCCGTCGGCGAACGAGTCGTCCACGGTCGAGTGGCAGAAGGCGCACGTGATGCCCATCGACCGGAGCGTGCCTCTCTTGTTGAAGAAGCCCTTGACGCCGACGACTGAGTCGAGCTTCAGAAGCGTAAGCGTCGTGGCAGGGTCGTCGAGATCGACCTCGCCTGCGGCGAGCGCCTGTCGGACCGATCGCGGCAGGGCGCTCACGTCGACCTTGAGGCCCACCGAGAGCGCGGTCTTCGGGCTGACGCCGGGACCGACGCCGCCTAGATCCTCGCCCTCGATCGCCTTGTGCAGGTGAAGGGCGCCGCCCCAGAACGCCTGATCGCCGAACGTGTCGAAGCGGAAGATGTCCTTGCCGCGCTCGAAGAACCGGCTGCTCTTGGCCGCGTTGACCGCGTCGGGGCTGCGGTCGCTGTCCGACCCGGTAATGGCCCGGACGGTGCCGTTGAAGATCAACCCGCCGAGGAGGAGCAGAAGCCCGACGGTCGCCAGGGTTGCTAGAGAAACGGCCGCCCTTCTGAGAATCGCCATCAAGCCCCCAAGTCGTCCACGAACCACCTCGCCTGGCGTGGGCGATCGTACCCCGGGGCCCACGAGCGTCCAGTGATGGTTCTCACACTCCATCGAGGACTGCGTAAGAGGCGCTTGCCCACGGACACGAAGAGGATCACACGGACGAAACGGCGCAACCCATGTGGCGCTCTCCACGGTATTCCCCCATATGAGAAGCGAAGGGACGCTCTCTGCCCCGAGCAAGAGCCGGCTCTTGGACGGACTGGGCGAGGAAGAAAAGCGGCTCGCCTCGGAGCTTCTGCTGGGAACGTCAGCGCGCTTTTTCCACGCCGGGTTTCGTGGGCGCACACCCGACCTGACGCACGCGAGAGCCCTCGTCGTCGAGAGTGGGTTCGTCGTCGTCCACGCTTCCGTCCCCTCGGCGCGACAGGTCGTGGTCGCCGAGGCCGGGCCCGGGTCAATCGTCCTCCCGCCGCGCGACGGAGAGCACCTCCACGCGCTCACCGACTCCTGGGTCACCGTCCTTCCGCTCGACCTGCTCGAACGCCTCCTCGCGATACCCAGCGTGGCGACGGGGCTCTTCCGCAGCCTCGGGACGGCGCTACGGCTGCGGCAGGACGCGACCAGGTACTACGGGAGCGTGCGTCACGTCGATCGGGTTCGCGAGAAGCTCCTCCAGCTCGCCCAGGAATTCGGCAAGGTCGATCTCGACGGCATCCGGCTCGACTTTCCCGTTACGCACGACCTCCTCGCCGAGATGGTTGCCTCAGCACGAGAGACCGTCACCCGCAGCCTGGACGAGCTCGAGCGCAGCGGCCTGCTGGTTCGCGACGGCCATTCCTATCGGCTCCGCGTCTCGCCCGAGGAACTCGATCACCCCGACACGGATCCCTTTGGCGGACATGACGGCTAGAACGCCTCCCGCCGCCGCGGGGCGACGATTATTACGGCATGTCGCAGGAGGCCCCCCGTCCGCGCCGGCCCCATGAGCTCGCAGCAGGCGTAGCCGCGCGGGCCGGCCGCTCGACGTCTCGCGCCCTCACCACTGCCCTCGGCGGGGCCGAGCGCACCCGGGTCATCGTCCTCCTCGCCTCCGTCCTCGCCCTTGCGAGCGCGGACGCCGCGACGGTCGGGGCTGCGGCGATCCAGCTTCGCGCCGATCTCGAGATCAGCAACACGGACATCGGTCTGCTCGTGACGGTCACCTCCCTCGTCGCCGCGGCCGCGAGCCTTCCGTTCGGTGTCCTTGCCGACCGGATGAGGCGCATCCCGATGCTCGCGGGGGCGATCGTGCTCTGGGGCGGAGCGATGCTCTGGACGGCCACGGTGCCGAGCTTCGGCAAGCTCCTTCTCGCGCGTCTCTTCCTCGGAGGGGTGACGGCCGCCGCGGGCCCGATCGTCGCGTCGCTCGTCGGCGACTGGTTCAAGCCGTCCGAGCGAGGTCGCATCTACGGCTACATCATCTCGGGCGAGCTCATCGGCGCCGCGATCGGCTTCGCCGTGACGGGCGGAGTCGCGACGGTGTCCTGGCGGGCGGCCTTCGTGATCCTCGCGTTGCCGGCCTTCGTCCTCGCCTGGCTCGTCTTCCATCTGCGCGAGCCGGCGCGCGGAGGTCGCACTCCCCTCCTGGCCGACGGCGACACGCCGCCCGACGGGGCCGAGCTGGACGAGGATCTTCAGGTCACGGACGCCCAGCACCTGGCGCGCGAGCGCGGCATCGAGCCGGACCCCGACCTCGTCCTCCGGCGCGACCCGCGCAAGATGAACCTCATCGCCGCGACCCGCTACGTGCTTTCGATCAAGACGAACGTCGCGCTCATCATTGCGAGCGCCTGCGGCTACTACTTCCTCGCGGGCGTGCAGACCTTCGGGGTGGAGTTCGTGACGAAGCAGTACGGCATCGCCCAGGTCCTCAGCACGCTCGTCCTGGTCGCGGTGGGAGCCGCGGGAGTCGTGGGCGTGATCGCCGGCGGGTCCATCGGCGATGCGCTCCTTCACCGCGGTTACCTCAACGGGCGGATCCTCGTGAGCGCGGTCTCGGCGACGCTGGCCGTGATCCTCTTCGTGCCCGCAGTCCTGACGCGGAGCCCGCTCACGGCGCTTCCCTACATCGCGTTCGCGGTCATGGCTCTCGCAGCGCAGAACCCACCGCTCGACGCGGCCCGGCTGGACATCGTCCCCGGGCTCCTCTGGGGCCGGGCGGAGGGCGTCCGCACGTTTCTGCGAACGCTGGCCCAGGCCTTCGCGCCGCTCTTCTTCGGCATCGTCTCGGACCACGTCTTCGGAGGCGGCCGCTCCGGCCTCCAGTGGACGTTCGTGCTCATGCTCCTCCCGCTCGCGGCGAGCGCCTACTTCCTCTTCCGGGCACTTCGCACCTACCCGCGCGACGTCGCGACCACGACGGCGGCTGTACCAGCCGAGCCTCTCCTCTAACCAGGGAGAGCCTGCAGGGCCTCGAAGTCGGCCTCTCCAAGCTGGATGTCCAGCGCGGCCAAGTTCTCCTCGAGGTGTTCGAGCGAGAGGGTGCCCGGGATCGGCAGCATCGTCGGCGAGCGAATCAGCAGCCAGGCAAGCGCGATTTGCGCCGGCGTGGCGCCGAGTCGTCCGGCGATCTCGGCGAGTGCGGCGCCCGCGTGGCCGCGGAGAGGGTAGTAGGGGAGGAACACGATGCCCTCACTCGCGCAATAGTCGACGGCTTCCTCGCACGTGCGTTCCGAGAGGTTGAAACGGTTCTGCACGGCGGCGATCGGTACGACCTGGCGCGCCCGCTCGATCTCGTCGAGGCTGACGTTGGAAATGCCGATGTGCTGGATCTTGCCGCTGTCCTGAAACTCCTTGATTGCGCGGAGGCTCTCCTCCAGCGGCGTTTCCGGGTCGGGGCGATGAAGGTAGTAGAGGTCGATGCTGTCCGTTCGGAGGCGGCGAAGGCTCGCCTCGATCTCGGCCCGGAGCACCTCCGGTCGGGCGCCGTTCCATCCTCCCTTCGTGGCGACCACGCAGCCGTTCGGGATGGACGAGAGCGCGGCGCCGATCGTCTCTTCGCTGTCCCCTCCGGCGTACGTATACGCCGTGTCGATGACATTCACGCCGGCCCCGACCACTTCCCTGACGAAGGCGACGTGCTCGGGAGTGTTCGTGAGGCGGTTCGTTCCGAGCCCGATCCGGATGACATCCGCATCGCCGAGCTGCAGCTTCGCGTCCATAGGCTCGACCTTACTCCGCACACCACGCCGGCAGTGCCTGGAACCCGGGCCGTGCGGCACGCCGGTACACGAGCCGCCTCGGACTGCAACGATCATCCGTATGCCGACGCTCGAGTTGGAAACCCCGCACGGTCTGGCGCGAGCCCATGTGCACACCGCCGAACAGCCCCGAGGCGCGCTGGCCCTAGGCCATGGGGCCGCTGGAGGGGTGACGTCGCCAGACCTCGTGGCGGTGACGGACGTGGCCCTTTCGCACGGCCTCAGTGTCGCGCTCGTCGAGCAGCCCTACCGGGTCGCTGGTCGCCGCAGCCCCGCTCCGGCACGGCAGCTCGACGCGGCCTGGACGACGGTGATCGAACACCTGCTTGCAGACGAGCTGCATGGGTTGCCACTCCTCGCCGGCGGCCGCTCCTTGGGCGCCCGCGTAGCCTGCCGCACGGCAGAGGCAACCGGCGCCGTCGCGCTGCTATGCCTCGCGTTCCCGCTGCGACCGCCAGGCCGTTCCGGGACGAAGAGACCAGACCGGCTGCACGAGCTCGACGAAGTAACCGTTCCGATGCTGATCGTGCAAGGAGCGCGCGACCCGTTCGGCATCCCTCCCGCCACCGAGCGTCGCAGGGTAGTGAAGGTGCCGGGCGACCACGGCCTGAAGACCGACGTCGAGGCGGTGGCGGCCGCCGTACGAGAGTGGCTTCCCGGCGTCCCTTCTCGCGCCGCAAACGCAGGCCAACGCTAGAGATTCGGGGCGCCAGGCGCCGGCTCGACCAGAACGGTGTCCGACACCGTTTCTTGTCAAGCGACGGCTGCGCCAAATGTGTGAAATTTCATCCACAGGACTGGCCGCCGCTTACGGTCCGTCGCTGCGACGGCCCGTAAGACGGGGATCAGGACTTGCTGTCGGGCTCCGTCGAGGGCAGCTGCCGACCTACCGATGCCTCTCGAGCTTCGTGGTCGAAAACCTCCCTGGTGCGGTCGAACATGCTCCGCGCCTCGCCCGGGCCGTCGCCGACCGCGGTGACGCCGATCATTCCGTGCCGACCCAGGGTCGTCATCATGTGGAAGACCGTGCCGGTCTGGCTCGTGTGGTCGAAGTGGATCCGATTGCGAACCGCGAGCTCGAAGACGTCGTCGGGCTGCAGCGCTCGGTAGGCATCGGACTCGAGATGATCCGTCGACACGAAGAACTTCCTCGTTCCGCGCGGCGTCACGAAGCACGCGGACTCGGCGTGGTACTCGCCTCCCGTGAGGAATTGCAGCGTCAGATAGGGATGCGTGGTTCCGCCTTTGCGCAGGTTGAGCTCGATCGCGTATGCCTCCCAGCCGTGCTCGGTTCGCGCGACGAGAAAATCGACGGCGAAGCGGCCGAGGACTCCTCGTTCCGCGAGTGCCTCGCCGACTTTCATCGCCTCGCGTGCGATCACGCGCGCGTACTCGTCACTCGCCGGGAAGACGGATCCCAGGAAGAGTTGCCCGCTCGCGCCGCCGAGCAACTGGTCGTGCGTGGAAAGCTGCTCGACGTGCCCGCGTGGCGTGGCTCGCATCTGGACGCTCGGACTGCGAATCTCGCTCGCGACGATCCGCTCCTCGACGATGCCGCCGACGTCGGCGAGCTGCTCGAGGAACTGCTCGGGGCTCGAGTGGGGATCTTCGGGACGCAGCTCCATGAGGCGTTCCTCCACCCGCCCACGGCTTGCCCCGTCGAGCCCGCGCACGTCGAGAACGGCGTTGCCCAGTCCCGACACGCCCTCGTCGTGCTTGAGAACGACCGCCGCGAGATCAGGCTTCGCAGAGAGGAGCTCGACCAGCGCATCGACGACATCCGCGATCGAATGCAGGCCCTCCCGGCCCAGAGGATGGGGCACGCCCACCTCGGCGAAGAGCCTGCGCGAACCGCTCTTGCTTCCAAGCGCCGCGAACTTCGGATCGGCGCCGTACATGGGAATGCCAAGTCTGAGCGCCAGGTCGCGCTCGAGCGACGTCGTCGTGAAGGGAACGAGGTGAGCGCGGTCCGGATCACCCGCGCGCGAGCGGATCTCGTCGATGAGGCGCGGGCGCTCGAGGAGCTTCGCCGAGAGCGGCGCCGGCCCCCCGTCGTGCGGGCTCAGAAGGTGAAGACGCCGGCGCGCATGGCTCGGCACGACGCCCGGAAGCAGCCCAAGGTAGTAGTCCACGATGCTCGGTTGAATCGGCTCCGAGGTGACGTAGACGATCTCCGCGCGAGGCTGCCGGAGCAGAAACAAGAGGAAGAGGTAGCGCTCCTCATACGCCTGCCTCTTCGTCGAGTAGAGTGGCGGCACGACGCCGCTCAATGAGGGCACGACCACGAAACCGTACGGTTCGGTGGTAAAGCCCTCGATGAGTTCCCATTGAGAGACGAGCTTCCGCTGCAACGCGGCGAAGCGATCTCCGAGCTCATCCTCGGACAGCCCGAGTTCGAGCCTCGGATCGGGGCCCGTTGCCAGAGCGGGTGTGCGCGCTTGCACGACGGACATTGTCGCACCGACCACTCTGCCCAAGGCGTTGGCCCATCCTCGGCGAGGTAGAGAACGTCGACAACGGTGCCGCACTGGCAGGCGGAAATCGACGCTGCGCGTTGAAACCCGGCCCGTGACGCTACCCTGGGGGCGCTGCCTTGTCGCAGCTTTGGCGCTCTGCGCGCTCGCGGGCCTCTCGCCCGCAAGCGCCCGCGCGGACATCGCCGACGAGCGCGCGCTCGCAGACCGCTTCGCGCCCATCGTCAGGCTCGTCGAGCAGCCCGAGGAGTGCGGGCCGGGCGAGCCGTACCAGCCGCTGGACGTCGACCGGCTCTTCGACGAGCCGACTGTCGCCCTGCGCGGGCCGTGGAGGCCCACCGACCTGGTCGAGATCGGACCAGGACCAGAGGATCTGGTCGGCCGCTACCAGTACCACCTCGACTTCCCGGGCGACGCGCTCGATCCCGGCTGTGAGTACGAGCGCTGGTCGCGGCGGATCGAGGAGGGCTCGGAGCCCACGACCTACGCGCACGTGGCCGCCGAGCCCGGCCACTCGGGCCAACTCGCGCTCCAGTACTGGTTCTTCTACGCGTTCAACGACTTCAACAATCTGCACGAGGGTGACTGGGAGATGATCCAGCTCCTCTTCGACGCGAGCGATGCGCGGGAGGCGCTCGGCGAGGACCCGGTCGCCGTCGGGTACAGCTCCCACGAAGGAGCCGAGCGAGCCGACTGGGGCGACGACAAGCTCGAGCTCGTCGACCAGACGCACCCCGTCGTCTACCCGGCGGCCGGCTCGCACGCGAACAAGTACACGGAAGCGCTGTATCTCGGCAGCTCCGCCGAGGCCGGCGTCGGGTGCGACGACACGCGCGGCCCGCACATCGAGCTTCGCCCTGCGGTGCAGACGATCCCGAGCGACCCGCCCGCCGCTCGCGAGGCGTTTCCGTGGATCGCCTTCGAGGGCCGGTGGGGGGAGCTCCAGCCCGCCTTCTTCAACGGGCCCACCGGCCCGAGCCTCAAGCAGCAGTGGACGGAGCCGATCGAGTGGTCAGAGGGGTGGCGCTCGCGCAGCTACGCCGTCCCGACGGGAGGCGTGCTCGGCACCGGCGCCACCGACTTCTTCTGCACTGGTGTCGCCACGGGCTCACGCGGGCTTGTCCAGCTTCTGCGCAGCCCGGCGCCAACGCTGCTCGTCCTCGTCGGCCTGATTGCGCTCGCGATGTTCGCCGCGTCGCGAACACGGTGGCGGCCGGTCGCGCCGCTTCGGCTCGCACACCGGCGTGCGTGGGGGCAGACCCTCGCCGCAGCCGGTCGCATGTACCTCGCTCGCGCTCCGGTCTTCGTCGGCATCGGACTTCTTCTCATTCCGGCGGGCTTCGTCCTGTCGGCGCTCGAGGCGGTGGTCCTCGGAGGCTTCGGGCTCGTCGGGATCGAGAAGACGGGTCAATCGGCGGGAGCGCTCGCCTTTCTCGTCGTCGCGGTCGGGACAACGCTGGCGCTGCTCGGCTTCGCGCTCGTGCAGGCGGCCACGACGACGGCGCTGCGTCACGTCGACGAGGGAAAGCAGACCGGACCGCTCGAGGCGTACCGGCTCGTGCTCGGGAAGCTGCGCCCACTGGTCGGCGGCCTCGCCTTCGCCGTCGCCGTGTGCGCCGTCCTCGCCGCAACCTGGTTGCTGATCCCGGTCGCCGTCTGGCTCGCCGTCCGCTGGTCGCTCCTGGCCCAGGTCGTCGAGTTCGAGGGCCGCTCGGCTCTCGGGAGCCTCCGGCGAAGCGCCGAGCTCGTTCGCGACCGCTGGTTTCGAGTCGCCACGCTCGTCGGGCTCGGCGCGCTCCTGACCATCGGGGCGGGCCCACTCCTCGGCGCGCTCCTGATTCTCGCGACCGACGCCCCTCTTCCCCTCCTGAACGTCGTCGCCGGCGTCGTCTACGCGCTCGCGATGCCGTTCGTCTCGCTCGTGACCGCCTACGTCTACCTCGATGCGCGGGTCCGGCTCGAGCTCGAGCCCGAGGACGACGCCCAGCTCCCGGCCGAGATCGAGCTCGCTCCAGCGTCGGAGTAGCGGGCCCACGGCCCCTCGGGGTCAGGGCTGACTGTGGAGGAACAGACCGCAGGCGGCGCGACGGGGCCGGGGCGGGGAAGACGCATCCACGGCCGTCCGACATTCCCCTGTGTTACAGGAGAAAGGCCTGGTTTGCGGGCCTTCGTCCCTTGACACTCCATCGTGATCCGTTGTAACTTTTCTCGCTTCGTCTAGAGGGAGTGGGGAACCCCATGAAGCGCTTCGCCGTGGTCCTGACCGCGCCCGCACACCCGTCGGTGCGACTGCCGATGGCGTCGTTACCCGGAATCGGCAAGGTCAGGCGACACTGAAGAGCAAATGCGGCAAGCCAATCGTCCGGGTTTTGCATTCGACGCCGGCTCGTGAGGTGCTGACCGGTCTCACCGGGAAGCCGCTCCGAATCGCATGGTCCCAGTTGCACGCGACCTGCGCGACGGGGCTTATCGTGGCCCTGGCGATCGCCGGCGCCATCGGATCTACGGCCGCCGAGGCGCTGGCCTCGACCGACGCGACTCCGCTCGTCACCATGGCGGCGCTCGGAGACTCGTTGACGCGAGGATGGGGATCGGCCGGCGCGCCTCGGGACAATCCCTCCGCGTCCTGGGCGACCGGAGCGGATCAGGCTGTTGCGTCGCACTTCTCACGTCTTCTGCGCGCCCATCCGGGGCTCGAGGCGAAGAACCTGGCCGTGTCGGGATCCAAGATGGCCGCCACCTCGACTCAGGCCGACAAGGCGATAGCGGCCGAGGCAGGGTACGTGACGCTGCTTTCCGGCACGAACGACGTGTGCGCGGCGACGGTCGACCAGATGACGAGCGTGTCGACGTTCAAGTCCCGGCTTCGCACCACCCTGCAGAAGCTCTCCGCCATCGACGGGACACACGTCCTCGTCGCCTCGATTCCCGACTGGTACGGCGTTTGGCGCGACTTCCGGAACGACGAAGACGCGGCGGCCGTCTGGCGGGCGCGAGACGTCTGTCCCACGCTTCTCGGCACCGCCACGAGCGACGGCGACCGGAGCATTGCACGGCAGCGTCTCGACGAGTTCAACGCCGCCCTGGCGTCGGTCTGCGCGGAGTTCCCACACTGCACGGACGACGGCGGCGCATTGGCCGACGTCGACTTCACCGCGAACGATCTCGGCTTCGACTACTTCCACCCGAGCGTCTCGGGACAGGCTCGGATCGCATCGGCCCTCTGGAAGGTGAGCCCGGCCGCGCCGCCGATCAACACCTCGCGGCCCGCTCTCGTCGGCACGCCCCGCGAGGGGCGGACGCTCGTCGTGGAGCCCGGCTCATGGTCGAATGACCCGGATACTTTCTCCTATCACTGGCTACGCTGCTCGGCGACGGCAACCGCCTGCACGACCATCAGGACTGCGAGCGGGACGACGTATCGCGTTCGACGTGCCGACGTTGGCTCGAGACTTCGCGTCCGCGTGACTGCGAGGAGCATGGGCGGGTCGGCTCCGGCCGTCACGAGGGCAACAAGCGTCATCGCAGGAGCCTCGCTTCACGAGATCCTCCCGAATGGCAACCTCGAGAAGAAGCCGTGGCGTACGTTTCTGAGGCGGGGTCGCGGAACGTTCGCGTGGACGGCGGCGAGATCGCGCTCTCCCTCGCACAGTCTCCGGATCAGGTCTCGCGGCTCGAAGAACAATCGCCTCGTAACAAGGGCAACGGCCATTCCCGCTACCGCCGGCGACGTCTACCGGCTCCGAGCCTGGGTGCGGATGCGTCGTCTTGTGGGCTCCGCGAAGCTCTCGGTCACGTTCCTGAGCGTCTCTCGCCACCGCCTCGGTGTCGCGGCGTCGCGCGGGCTGAAGGGAACCCGCTCCTGGAGGCGATTGCGCGTCGCGAAGACCGCACCGCCCCGGACCGCATTCATCCGCGTCAAGCTTCATCAGCGCGGCCGGGGCACGACGTGGTGGGACGATCTGCGTCTCGTCAGACGGCAGTCGTGATTTTGGGAGCCCACCCCTGAGACCATCGAGGAAGCCCGCTATCCCGGCCTCGAGGAGCGCACCTCTCGATGCTCAGCGAGGGTCGCGGGCGATGACTCCGGTCAGCGCCGAAGCGTAGCGGCAACCGTATGTTCGGACTGGCAGCACAAGTCCGCTCGTGCTGCCTAACTTCCGCCAACAGCTGCCGTCCGACGGAGTACGGTTTCGAGGCGGTCGCCTGTCTGCTTGCGGTCGTCATCCGGCATCAGGGGCAGGCCGTGTCGCAGGTTGTCAACATCTAGCAAGCCTGCACGAAGTGCCTCGAACACAAAGTCGAGATCCTTCTCACGTCCGGCCGCGAGCTTCGCGAGCGCTAGGTCGTGGATTTCAAGGAACCAAGCCGTGATCGGGCCGTCCCCCTTTACCAGCGAAGGAACTTCGATCGACAACATGCGTCCCTCCCATCCAGCGGGCGCATGTGGTGTTTCGGGACCGAGGCCGTGCGCGTAGTAGCCGTACGTTTCGTGGAACTGGGAGAACTCTCCGATGGCGCCATCTATCTCGATGGCACGCTGGGGTTCCTCTCGCGGATACATGTCCGCTTCCATCGAGCGCAGCATGGCCGAAGGCGCATTGGGGAACTGGCCGAGAACCGCCTGGCTGCCGACGACAACGATGTCACAGCGGACGATTGCGGCCGCGGCTTGGATGACGTGTTCGAGTTGGGTGCGGTTCAACCCGCGACACGCTCCTCAACCGCACGGGCGACGCGCTGACGCTCGTGCTGGTTGAGGGACCCCGGGAATGGGGACGACTGCCGCAAAGCGCGTCCGCGCTCGGAGTCGGCCGTGATGACTCTCCGTACTTCGTCAGTTGACTTCTCCAGGATCTTGTGCCATTCCGCCGCCCACCGCGGATCGATCCGACCGCTTCGCTCCCACCGTTCCAGACGCCTCCGCGCATCAGAGACAAGGTTTTCGTCAAGTCGCTGTGCAACGAGACGGTGGTACGCGAGGGCTTGAAGCTCGGAAACGCGATGAGTTCTTGGACGGCGACGTCTCGGGGGAAGGAAGAGCTCTTCCGGAATCGCCTCAGCGTCTCGACGCCGTTCTCGAATCACATCTGCGACAGAGACACGCTCGCTGTCGGCCAGGGCCTCGAGCAGCTCGACTACTTCTGCCAAGGGGATTTCGCGTCTTCCCGAGGGTGTCAGGACTACCGAGATGTCGCCCTTGTCGATCCAGTTGTCTAACGCTGTGTGGCTAATGCCAAGCAATCGCGCGGTCTCAGCTCGACTCAGCGTCGGGCCGACCATCTCTTCAAAATAAGACAGCACAGAGTCAACGTCATTGCGTGCTTCTGCATTGACATCGCGACGCACTCGACGTAGTCGCATGATGCTGTCGACGGCCTTTCGAGCATGCGTCCCTCTCACTTGCATGTAGCGAGCATAGCATAAGGTTGCAAAACTTGCGCTTGTTCCTAAACCTCGTGAGGTTGAAGAAGAAACGCTAAGGTTGCAATCTATGAGGTCGCGTCGCGAGCGTCGCCCGCCTTACCACTTGTGTTGTCTTAGCAAGCCGGTGCTTTCCTCGATGCGTGCCATCCATCGTTCAAGCGTCCTGTCTTCCTCTTCTTCCTCTTGTTCCTCTCCTTTCCCTTCGTCCTTCTCGTCCTGCTCACTTCCTGCTTGATGAACCGCCGGCAGCCGGGTCCGCACACCTACGGCGTCTATCCCGGCCGGCTCAAGAAGCTCTTTCCGGAGACGTTCAACCGACACCAGACAACACGCAGACATCGCCTAGTGAGCTGCCGCTCACTCAGGCAACGGAAGGGGCCTGTCTGCAGGACCTTTCGTAATGGAGCTAGCCGGACGCGAACCGGCGACCTCCTGGGTGCGATCTCGGCGCTCTCTTGGCCGGAATTCGGCTTGACTAGCGGCTTCCCAAACCTACGGTCAGTTCCCCCGAGGTATTCCCCGACAATCTGCAGCCAGTTCTCCAGTAGGACAACGCCGAACGGGACTATCCCCAGTCGGCGCTGGTCTCAGGGTTGCATTCCGCATGCCCCACTGGCCGGTGCGGGATGGAGCAGGCCAGAGCGAGGAGGGCGAGGAACGCCCAGAAGTACAGCGCTACCCAGGCACCGCGCGCAGCGTCGAGCGCCAGGCCGGACCCGCCCACGGAAGTTGCTGTCAGCGCCCACACCGGAATCGGGACAAGCGCGACCAAGCCTGCGGCCAGCCGGGCCCGGCGGCTTCCGCGTCCGGAAAGCGCAAACCCACCCGCCATGCCGAAGAGCGGGACGGCAATCGCGCCGCCACCCACACCGTCCTCGAGCAAGCCGACGGGGTCGGTGGGCGCGCTAGGAGCACTCCGGCGAACACGAGCGGTGACAGGGCCAGCCAACGCCACCGCGGCGGCCCTCCCGTCCGCCGGATGTCGCCGCACGGTCCGTCTGGCCGGAGCGCATGACCATGAAGACGTGAGCAGGAGAATGAACAGCATCGAGAGCAGGAAGCCGCCGAGATTGGCAGGGGTTCCGAAGCTGGCACTCGCATGAAGTCCTAACCGCCAGGCCGCGGCCCCCGGTCACGCCAGCCTCGTCAGTGTGCGCACAACCAGCACCGAGTGACCTATCCCGCGGGCGGAATGTTCTGGTTGCGATGCAGGACGTTGTTCGGGTCGTAGCGGGACTTCAGCGCCTGGAGGCGCGCAAATGAATCCGGGCCGAAGGCGGCGCGCACGCGGTCGATGGGTTCGTCCGCCTGCATGTAGTTGGCGTAGCCGCCGCTGACCGACCAGGGCTCGATCGCCGCGGCCGTCTCACGCGCCCATGCGATGGTCTCCTCGTCGTGGGCCGGGTCGGTCCAGCTCGCCATCGCGCTGACGTTGAAGGCGGCGTCGCGGTAACCGAGCGCACCGCTCGCCGGATCGACGTCCTTGGGCCCACCGTGGAGCGATTCGATCAAGATTCCGCCCGGCGGGCGCCCGAGCGCTGCCATGCGACCGAGCAGATCGGCGATCAGCCTGTCCGGCAGCTCGGCGACAAAATGGCCCTTCCAGTAGTTGCGGTCGACGCCGTAGCCGGGATCGAAGATGCGCTGCTGCTCGAGGAAGGCCTGGCGCCGGACGCCGTCCTTGACGAGGCCGGAAAGCGCGCGCAACGGCCGGAGCCCCTCGGGATCCTCGCCCTCGCCCGTGTGGCAGAGGACGACGACGAGCTGCGGGGCGAGCGACGCGTCCGTTGTCAGCTGGGCCTGGATGCTGAGTTCGCGCGGGCCGTCGACCGCGAGCTCGCGGAAGAGGCGGAGCGCTTCGGAGACGCCCTCTCCCTCGTACTCGAGGCGCCCACCGACGACGCTCTCGAGAGGGTGGAGCCGGAACTCGGCCTGCGCGACGACGCCGAAGTTCCCGCCGCCTCCGCGCAGCCCCCAGAGGAGCTCGGGATTCCCGTCCTCTCCCGCGCGGACGATTTCGCCGGCCGGGGTGACCAGCTCGGCGGCAATCAGGTTGTCGCAGGTGAGCCCGTACTGGGCGGTCAAGTGGCCGATCCCACCTCCCAGAGTGAGACCCGTGACGCCGGTCGAGCCGACGACGCCGCCGGGTGTAACGAAACTGTGGGCCTGAGTCGCTGCGTCGAAGTCGAGCCACGTGGCGCCGCCCTGGGAGACTGCAACCTGCTTCTCGCGATCGACCCGCACGTCCCGCATGCGCGAGAGGTCGATCACCAAGCCGTTGTCGACTGCGCAGTGGCCGGCGGGGTTGTGGCCCCCGCCCCGGACCGCGATCTCGAGGCCGTGGGCCTGTCCGAAGCCGAGCGTCGCCGCCACGTCGTTCGCGTCGACGCAGCGGGCAATCGCCGCCGGGCGGCGATCGATCAGCAGGTTGAAGCAGAGGCGAGCCCGCTCGTATTCGCGGTCGCCTTCGACCAGCACCTCGCCCGTCAGAGAATCACGGAGCTCGTCTAGCGGATCAACCGTCGACATTGAGACTCAATCGCGGGGAGGGGCCAATCTCGGAGCGAAACCGATCCGGTCTCGAGCGGACCGCGAGCATAGTCGCTGACCCGCCCGGCATGCTGATCGTTGGACATTCGGTGGAGAGGTCCGGTTAACGGGGCGCGCTGCCTCGCGTTTCTCATGGAGCTAGCCGGACTCGAACCGGCGACCTCCTGGATGCGATCCAGCCACCGCAGCTGACGCCAAGCCGCATCGTTACGCAGTTTCCGACCACATCTCCACTGGCCCCAACATCTTCCCCAACACTTTGCGGCTCGTTCTCCAGAGAGACAACGGCGGCCCCGCAGGCTGGAACCGACCTGTCGCGCCGGAGGTCGCGGGAACGAGTCCCGTTGTCGATTCCCTACAAAACTCGAACCGGCTTCGCCTCGAAGGCGCTAGCCCACCACATCTAGGCCCAGCTCGCGCGTCTGCGCGGCATACCAGTCGAGGGCCATCGCCTCGAAGCGCTCCTGCGCCTGCGCAACGAGCGCCGGGTCGCGCCGGGCGACGCCGAGCGTTCGCAGCGCGAAGGGCTCGAGGTACGTACCGGGAAAGACGCGGCGCTCGGCTTCCTCCACGGCCTCCTCGGCGCGGCCGAGCGCGACGAACGCGTCGAGACGGGTGGAGACGCCGTTGACGTAGTTCCAGATGTGCCAGTGCCAATTCTCGGCCCCCTCGAGCAGTGCTTCGAGTTGGTCGACATCGCCTCGGATCATTGCGAGCCGGGCCCGCGGTGGATCGAGCAAGACCTCGTATCCCTCGAAGCCGAGGGCCGCCGCTTCGGCCTCGAGCCGGCGGGACTCGTCGTCCAGCCCGAGTGCTGCGCACGCTACTGCGCAGGCGAGGAGGCAGCGTGGGTTGTACGCGCAGGGCGTGTCCACGTTCGCCGAGACGACCTCTTCGGCCCGCTCCGTGCGCTCGTGCATACGGTCCCACCGGCCGACTGACTCGTCGAGCAAGAGGAGGTTGCCGAGCGCGTGCACCTCGTGATGCCTGGTCAGCCGAGCGGCGATCGCAGCGTGTCGGAGCGCGTGCGATTCCGCGCTTTCCATGTGGCCGAGCGCGAGCTCCGCAGTCGCCGAGCTCCACTGGATCAGGGCGAGGTGATCGGGATCGTTGAGCCGCGGCGCGAGGGCAAGCCGCCGTTGCGCCCACTCTGAGGAAGCGGTGACGTCCCCGAAGAACTGAGCGAGGGCCCACTGCGCCGCGAGGGCGAAGGAAAGCAGCTCCACGTCGTCGAGGCGCTCGGCGATCGCGACGGCCCGGTCGGCCGCGGAAACGTCGTCCTCGTGCAGCGCCTTCGCGGTCAACGCATACCCGTACGATCGGCCGTCCGGAGGGGCGAGGTCGAGGGCCTGCGCGATCCAGGCCTCGAAGAGCGCGCCGTCGGGAGCAACCTTCCACATCGCGCCGCGCATCGTCGACTCAAAGGCGAGCTCGCCGTAGAACTCGCCGAGTCTGGCCGAGTCCGAGGTGTGTTCGACCGCCTTCAGCATCGCCTCCCAGAAAGCCTCGCCGTCGAACTTGAGGGCGTTGCCTCGAGCGATCGAGTGCCAGAGCTCCGGATCGGCCGGGGTGAGCTCGGCGGCCTGCCCCAGCAACGCGAGCGCGTCGTCGAGGTCGAAGCGGCCGACCGCGAGCTCGGCGGCCCGGCGGAGCCAGCGAAGCGCCGACGCTCGCAGCCTCGCGAGATCTCGATCGCGGTCGCGCCAGGCGAGCTCGGCGATCTCAGGCACGATGGCCTCCGCGTAGTGGTAGGCGAGCGTGCCGGCACGCCGGTCGTTCGCGTCCACCCCCTCGAGCCACATCGCGTAGGCAGCGTGGCGGCGCGCGCGTTCCGCTTTCGGCAGGCTGCCGTAAGCGACCTCGCGGGTGAGCGCGTGCTTGAAGACCAGCTCGGGATCGGTGGGGCGGACGAAGCCCCGCTCGACGAGCGTTCGCACCTCGGCGGCGGAACCAACGAGGGCGGGAGCCCGGCAGGCGAGAACGACCGACCGATCACAGCCGCCGCCTGAAGCGCGTCCTTCGCGGGCGCCGAGAGGAGGTCTATGCGAGCGGCGAGAACGCCCTGGATGGAGTCCGGGATCGAAAGCGCCCCGCCTTCGAGCGCCCACCCTCCGTCCCGGCGCGTCAGCAGCTCGCGGTCGAGGAGATCGGCGAGCAGCTCCTCGACGAAAAACGGATTGCCCTCGGCATGCCGGACGAGCAGCTCGCGCGCTACCGAGTCGAGAGGTGCGGCGAGCGCTCGGTCGATCAAATCGCCGGTCTCGTCATCACCGAGTGCCTCCAAGATCAAGGTCTCGCCGTCGGGCAGGCCCGCTCGGCCTGGTCGGGTCGTCCCAAGAATCAGCACCGGCCCGGTTGCCTCCGAGAGCACCCGGGCGAGCAGCTCGATCAGCGGCTCGGTGGCCCAGTGCAGGTAGTCGAGCGCGAGAACGGCCGGGCCGCGCGCGCCGATCTCCGAGACGAGCCGCACCCATTCGTCCTGGAGCGCGAGCACGGCTGCGCGCGGCTCGAGATCGCCGGCGACGTCGAGGCCGAGAGTCAACCCGAGGGCTTCTCGGCCGCGAAGTTTCTCGAGCGCCGGGTCCTCCTCGCGCAGATCCAGCTCCTGCCTGAGGATGTCGGCGAGCGGGCTGTAGGTGACGCTGCGGCCGTAGGGGAGGCAGCGACCGAGCCGGAAGGTCGTGGCGGCCGGTAAGTGGCTCCGCAGCTCGCGTACGAGAGTCGTCTTACCGAGCCCCGGCTCGCCCACGAGAAACGCAAAGCGCGGCTCCTCAGGAGAGACCTTCTCTTGCAGCCAGGCCAGCTCGCGGGTGCGGCCCACGAACGTGCTCGCGAGGCTCCGCCCGCCGCGGGGGCGGCGGGGCGCGACCATGGAGCGGAGTTCGCGCGCGGCAACGCCACCCTCCTTGCCCTTCGCCTCGAACGTGCGCGGCTCGCCGAGCTCGAAGGCCTCGCCGACGAGCGCGGCGGTGCGCTCGCCGACGAGTACCTGGCCGGCGCCTGCCGCCTGCTCGAGTCGCGCCGCGACGTTCACGGCATCGCCAGTCGCGAACGAGCTCCCTTCGCGCGGGCGCCCGACGACGACCTCGCCAGTGTTCACGCCAATCCGCAGCGCGAGGCGGTCGGCAAAGAGCTCCCGGAGGCGCTCGAGCATCCACAGCGCGGTCTGCAGCGCCCGCTCCGCGTGGTCCTCCTGCGCGGCCGGAGCGCCGAACACGGCGACGACCGCGTCTCCGATGAATTTTTCGACCGTCCCCCCGCCGAGCGCGATCTCAGCTTCCATCGCGTCGTAGAAGCGCTCGAGGAGATCCCGGGCGTATTCGGGATCGAGCTCGCCGGCGAGCGCCGTGGAGCCGACGAGATCGGCGAACAGGACCGTCGCCAGCTTCCGCTCCACCGGCCGAGCATAGAACTCGAGCCGTGCCGTGACGAGGAATGAAGCGCGGGCCCGGTTGACTCGTATGCGCTATGCGGGCGGAGATCCCGGGATGGCCCCGAGTTGCTGCATCATCCCCAGTGCGTCGAAGACGCCCCAGTGCTCGTGGGCAAGTCCATCGTCTCCGAACCGGATGATGTCGATCAGCTGGACATCGATGCTCTTGCCGGTCGCAAGGCATGCCCATGAACTCGCCCTGGTGCGTTCCTGTGCCACGAACGCGCGCAACGACCTTGTCACCGCTGACGAGGATGTCCTCCGCGTCCATCCGAAGGTCGGGAAACGCCGCCCTGTACATGTGGAAAAACTGCTTGACGCCTTCTTTGGTCGGTTCGAGCCCTGGCGACTCCTCGTGCTCGACGAAGTCCTCCGCGACGAGCTCGCCAAACCCGTCGATATCTCCGGCGCTAAGCAGCTCGTACATGCGCCTCATCGTGGTCGCATGAGCCACGGTTCCTCCTTCCCTGCCGACGGCGGCGCGATCTATCGCGCAGCCGCTGGCGCAATCGCGAGGGTTACTCCTCGACGAGGATCACGAGGGTTTCGGGGAGGACACCGTCGTAGGCCATTGCCTCTGCGGCCTCAGGGGTTCCCATCGCTGCCATGACGGCATCCATGTCGGCCACGTCCATGAGCACCGCGACGCGAGTCCGGTTCGTGGGATCAACAAAGGTTCGGATGTTGGTCACTCCGAGCGGGCCGAAGAATTCTTCGCGCTTCGGGGAGGCAAGCCAGTGATCCGTGTCGCTGACGTCGTGGTGACCGATGACGGTCGGCATGGCGCTCCTTGCTGTCGTAGGCTGGTGCCGCCCCGAACGGCCCGACGATCCTACACTCGCGACGGCCCGGCCCGTACCGCTCGGCGCGACGGAACTCAGCGGCCTCTCTCGCACTGACGGTCCGGCCCTTCCCGGCTCGGTGGATTGCATGTGCTTCCTTGTGGGATTCAGGCGATCGCCCGGACGCCGTCGGCGCCATCGAACGGCCCGCGACGTCGGAGGAGCGCCAGCGGGCGCTCATGGAGATCGCCTGCAGGCGCAGAGGTCGCGACCCAGCTCCAGCCGTCTCTCATGGCTTCAAGACGCTCGAGGAGCTCGTTTCCTTCCAAGCCGGACCGCAGGAAGGAGAGTCTTGGATACTTCTGACACGGCATCGGCAGGCGACTGTCGAGGACATGCGAACGAAAGGTGGCGTGTGATGGCGGAGAGTGAAAAGGTCGTCGTGAATTTGGCCACTGGCCTCGAGGACTCGGAACGCGTGACCGTGGCCTTCCTCGTGGCCGGCGCCGCCCTCGAGAAGGGCAAGCGAGTCGCCATGTTTCTCACGAAGGAAGCCGTCCGCCTTGGGCTTCCCGGTTATGCGGAGTCAGTTGCGTGTGACGGCTGCCCACCGGTTTCGAAGCTGTTCGGCCAGTACACGGAAGGTGGCGGCGAGCTCCTCGTCTGTCCGATCTGCTTCAACGCCCGCAAGCTCGACGAATCTGCACTCGTCGCAAACGCCCGCCTGGCGGGAGCGACGCCACTCTGGGACTGGATCGACGACGGCGCTACCGTGTTCAGCTACTAGAAGAGCGCGCTCGAAGACGAGGCCTTCGTGACGGGGCCGGAAGGCGTCTCTCCCGAAAGAGATCGGTCGGTCATGGAGCTAGCCGGACTCGAACCGGCGACCTCCTGGTGCGATCCAGGTTCGGGCGATTCTGGGCTCTTCCCGCCGTCTCGTCTTCGTTCACGAATCTTCGTAATTGCAGGCGCTTTTGGGCGGCTTAGCGCCTAGGACTTCACGCCCTTTCCCGCTCCTTCGCGCTCAGGCTGTGTCATATTTGTGTCACTCCTGATTGCCTAGCGTGGCAACGAACGAGCCACTCGCGCCACCGCGAGCGCCGATACATCGCGCGCGTGCGCGCGGAGAATTTGCGGCGGCGTGCCTCCAACTTGTCCTCCCGATGGTTCCGAGCTACAGTCGCCGGCGGCGTGCGCCGCTCGCATGGTCGGACGCCACCCACGGAGAGGAACTCGAGGAACTTCTTGCGGGCACTCATCGCAGGTGGTGGCATGGCGGGGCTGATGACCGCTCTGGCGCTGCGGGAATCGGGCGTCTTCACCACGATCGACGTCTTCGAGCAGACGCGCACGCCGAGCACCGCGGGAGCCGGCCTGAACATTTCTCCGAACGGAGCAAGGCTGTGCCGGTGGCTCGGCGTCGACCTCGACGGCGGTGACCCCAAGGGCCCCAACGGCGCAATCGACGGCGGCAGGGCGGCGATCCTCCACGAGACCCGGATGGTCTGGGAGGACGGCTCGATCACGCGGAAGCCGCTCGACCACAACACCGCGGCCGGCGACCACGCCGGCTTCCACCACATGCACCGCCTCGACCTGCTCATGGCCCTCTACAAGCGCGTCCTCGAGTTCGCGCCAGAGGCGGGCGCCAACTGCCCGATCGAGGTCCACATGGCCAAGCGCCTGGAGGCCGTGGACCAGGACGAGGAGTCCGTGACCGCGACGTTCTCCGACGACACGTCCGAGACCGGAGATCTGCTGATCGGTGCCGACGGCGTCGACTCCCAGGTGCTGGAGGCGATCTGGCCGGGCGTGTCGACCAAGCGCTGGACCGAGGTTGTCGTCTACCGCGGTCTGGTCCCGAGGGACAAGGTGGCCGCGGCGCGCCAGCCCGACGGCAGCCCGCTCGACTACAACCCCATCGACACGATGTCGATGGACACCCGCGAGACCCCAACGGCGCAGCATCTCACGTACTGGGTCCGCGGCGGCGAACTGCTCAACGTGTGGCTCGCCTACTACGAGCCCAACGCCGAGGAGTTCGAGCGCCGGGAGAGCGACTGGTTCCCCGCCGACCGCGATGAGATGGTCGGCAATATGAGCATGGCGTTCGCGGGCGACCCCCGTCACGACGACGTCGTCGCACTCACGAGCCTGATGGAGAACCCGACGAAATGGGGGCTCTACGACCGTGACGCGCTCGAGAACTGGACGGAGGGTCGCGTGGGCCTGGTGGGTGACGCTGCTCACCCGATGCTGCCCACCTTCGGCCAGGGTGCCGCGCAGGCCTTCGAGGACGCCGCGGCACTGGGCAAGTGCTTCGAGCTCCACGGCACGGACATCTACCGCGCGCTGTTGCACTACGAGCGCGTGCGTTACTACCGGGCGACGCGCTTCCAGTTCGCGTCGAAGTTCCTGTTCAAGCACCTCGAGCCGGAGGACTCGCCTGAGCGCCGGAAGATCCTCGCCGCGGTTAACGAGCGTGACTACCCCGTCTTCGATCACACGGAGCGTGCGGGCAGCGACGACTCGTGGATCTACGCGTTCGACGCGCGCGAGATCGGCGACAAGCTGCCGATCAGGAAGCTCGGGCCGTGGCACTTCCGCTCGCGGAACGAGGCGCTCAAAAGCGCCCGCAGGGAGGTCCTCACCAACCTTTGGAAGCCGGCGAAGCCATGGACCGGCGACCGGCCCGTCACACGCGAGGAGCTCGCGCATCACACGACCTTCGACGACTGCTGGGTCGTCATCCGCGGCAAGGTCTACGACTTCAGCGAGTGGAAGGACCACCATCCGGGTGGGCCCTTCGTCGCGCGCATGTACGGCGGGAAGGACGCCACGGCCGAGTTCGGCGACTACCACAGCCCGCTCGCGGAGCGGCACATGGAGCACTTCTGCGTCGGGCCGCTCGTCGGAGCCCCCGCCGAGCCCGCCGGCGACGCCGTCTAGGTCGAGCCGCGTGTCGCTCCAGGACGAACGCATGATCTTCGTTAGCGCCGGCTCCGGCCGCCTGCGTGGGACTAGGATCTGACGATCCGCACGGTCCTCTGCTTCGGCGACTCGAACACCTGGGGGCTCGACCCGGCGACAGGTGAGCGCTTCCCGCGCGAGGTGCGCTGGCCCGGAGTCGTCGCGCGCGAGCTCGGGCCGCACGCCACAGTCGTCGAGGAGGGGCTCCCCGGCCGGACGGCCGCCGTGCTCGACCCCGCCTGGCCGCACTACACCGGCCTGCCCTACCTCCGACCGGCGCTCGAGTCGCATGCGCCGCTCGACGCGGTCGCGATCATGCTCGGGACGAACGACGTTCAGGAGCCGTACCGGCGCAGCGCGGCCGGGATCGCGAGCGACATCGCGGGCCTCGCGGAGATCGTCCTGCGGAGCGCCTGCGGTCCCGAGAACGGCGTGACACACGTTCTCCTCGTCGCTCCCCCACCGCTCGGCAAGCTGAGGGACGCCATGTCGGAGGCCTCGTACGGCCCGGGGGCGGAATCGTCTCGCCGGCTCGGCGAGCTGCTCTCGGCCGTGGCGGACGGCGCCGGGCTCGGCTTCCTGGACGCCGGAATCGTCACGTCATTCAGCGAGGCGGACGGCTTCCATCTCGACGCAAGCGGGCACGAGGCGCTCGGGCGAGCGGTCGCGGGCGCGCTCCGCGCCGGGCTAGCGGAGGGCGGGTAGCACTTCCGCTGCGAACAGCTTCAGGGAGCGCATCACCTTCTCGTGGGGGAGGTTGCCGAAGGCGAAGAGGAGGCAGAGCTGGCGCAGCCCCAGTTCGTTCACCTGGGCCAGGAGCTGCTCGCGGACCCTCGCGGGCGAGCCGCAGACGACGATGCCGGCCTCCTGGACGTCCTCAAAGCTCTCGGGCGCCTGCATCGAGCGCGCGAAGATGTCCCGGTGGAAGGCGTAGCTGTCCGGCAGGAGCGCCGGGTCCGGCGGCAGCGCCGCGTCCGCGAAGAGGAAGAGCATGTGCGAGAGCGCGGGGTCGCAGTCGGCGACGGCCTCCTCGTCCGTCGGCGCGACGTAGACGTTGCGGAAGAGCATGAACGTCTCGCGCCCGATGCGGCCGTCGGCGTCGGCCGCCAGGCCGAGGTAGTGGTCGAGCTTCTCGCCGACGACGGTCGTCGGCAGGAAGATCGTCGACATGCCGAAGCCCTGGGAGGCGACCCACTCGATCGTGGCCGGGCTCTCGGCCGCCGCCCAGACCGGCGGATGCGGCTTCTGCAGCGGCCGCGGGTAGACGGCCGTGCGGCCCAGCGAGTAGAAGTCGCCGTCGTGCTCGAGCTCGACCTCGGTCCACGCCGCGACCATGAGCTCCATCCCCTCCTGGAAGCGCGGGCGCAGCTCGTCGAAGTCCATCCCGAGCTTCTGCACCTCCTGGAAGTCGATGCCGCGCCCGACGCCGACCTCGAGGCGGCCACCGGAGAGCACGTCCAGCATCGCCGCCTCCTCCGCGAGGCGGAGCGGCTCGTGGAAGGGGACGACGTTGACCATCACCCCGAGCCGGATCCGCTCGGTGCGGGCCGCGAGAGCTCCGAGCATCACGTTCGGCGACGGAAGCAGGTTGTAGGCGGTGAAGTGGTGCTCGGAAAGAAAGACGCAGTCGAATCCGAGCCGCTCCGCGGCCAGCCACTCCTCCATGTGCTCGGCATAGACGCGCGCCGCGAGCGATGGGTCGTAGCGGGCAGGGTCGTTGTCGTACGGGTAGTGGCAGAGGTCGAAGATCGAGACCCCGAGCCGATCGAGGCTGCTCAGAGGCGCCGACACGCGGCGCATCCTCTCATTCCCGGCCTCGTTCGCGAACCGCGACCGTCACGCGACCGAGCGCACAGAGGCGCCCGTTGTCGTCGGTCAGCTCGACGTCCCAGATCCACGTCGTTCGGCCCCGGTGCCGCCTGCGGGCCGTCGCGTTGATCGATCCCGAGGCGATCGGCCGGAGGAAGGAGCAGCTGTTGGACATCCCCAGGGCGACCTTGCCCTCCTGCGCGACGCCGTGGTTCGTCCCGAGTGACGCGAGGGCCTCCGCGACCGACGCGTGCACTCCTCCGTGGACGAGACCGGTCGGCTGCGTGACGTGCTCGCGGACGGGAACGCGGCCGCGGACGACCTCCTCGCTCGCCTCCAGGATCTCCAGTCCGTAGTGGCGATCGAAGGGTGAGGTCTCGAGCAGCGGGTCGACCGGATCGCCCGCGTCGCTCATGGCCGACCTCGGGCCGCGATCGGTTGCCACGTCACGGCGCTCAAGTGTAAAGCTCCCTCCACGCGAACACGGACGTTCACCTGAACGTCGGCGTCGGCCTTCCGACGACGACCCCTGGGGCCGACGGCACCCTAGTCGTCGAGTGGGCGAAGCGTGCGGACGCGGGCCCCTTCACGAGCCTGGCCGTCCTCGACCGCCTCGCCTACGACAGCTTCGAGCCGTTCATGGCGCTCGCCGCCGCGGCGGGGGTCACGGACCGGGTGCGGCTGGCGACGATGGTGGCGGTCGGCCCGCTCCGCGCGACCGCGCTCCTCGCCAAGCAGGCCGCGTCTCTGCAGGCGCTCTCCGGTGGACGGTTGACGCTCGGCCTCGCCATCGGAGCGCGCGTGGAGGACTACGAGGCGGCCGGGGTCGACCACCGGGACCGGGGACGGCGGCTCGCCGAGCAGCTCGCGTACGTGCGCGGCCGGGTGGAGGAGGAGCGCGTCGGCCCCTCCCGGGAAGACATCGAGCTCCTCGTCGGCGGCGCGAGCGGTCCCGCCTTCGCGCGCATGGCCCGGTACGCCGACGGCTACGCGCATGGCGGCGGTCCCCCGCGCGCCTTCGCCGGCGCCGCCGCCCGTGCCGAGGCGGCCTGGCGCGACCTCGGCCGGCCGGGGCGCCCGCGCCTCTGGGGCCAGGGCTACTTCGCGCTCGGCGACGTCGAGGCCGGGAACGCCTACCTGCGCGACTACTACACGTTCACGGGTCCGTTCGCCGAGCGTGTCGTCGCCGCCAACCTGACGAGCGCGCGGGCCGTGAAGGACTTCGTCCGCGGCTACGAGGAGGCGGGCTGCGACGAGCTCGTCCTCTTCCCCACCGTCTCCGACCTGTCCGAGCTCGACCGGCTCGCCGAGGCGGTCGGTCGATGAAGGTGACGATCGTCGGCGGCGGGCCGGCCGGCCTCTACCTCGCCATCCTGCTGCGCAAGGCCGACCCGAGCATCGAGGTGAGCGTGCTGGAGCGAAACGCCCCGGACGCCACCTTCGGCTGGGGCGTCGTGTTCAGCGAGGAGACGCTCGGCGCGCTGCGCGACGCCGACGACGAAACGCATCTCGCGATCACGGACACGTTCGCGCGCTGGGACCGCGTCGACATCCGCTACGGCGGGCGCGTCCTCACGTCGCGCGGGCACTCCTTCTCCTCGATCGCGCGGAAGCGCCTGCTCGAGATCCTGCAGGAGCGCTGCCTCGCGCTGGGCGCCGACCTCCGCTTCCACCAGGAGGTGGCCTCCGTGCCGGAGGACGCCGACCTCGTCGTGGGCGCGGACGGCGTGAACAGCCTCGTCCGCCGCACGTACGAGCCCGACTTCCGGACACGCATCGCGCCCGAGGGCTGCAAGTACGCCTGGTTCGGGACGCCGCTCGTCTTCGACGCGTTCACCTTCGTCTTCCGCGAGACCGAGCACGGCCTCTTCCAGGCGCACGCGTATCCCTTCGACGAGCGGACGAGCACCTTCATCGTCGAGTGCCGCGAGGGCACGTGGAGGCGGGCCGGACTGGACGAGTGCGACGAGGTCGAGAGCCTCGCCTTCTGCGAGCGCCTCTTCGCGCGTGACCTCGAGGGCCGCGAGCTCCTCTCCAACCGGTCCCTCTGGACGAGCTTCCCCAAGGTGACGAACGCGACGTGGCATCGCGGCCACATCGTCCTCCTCGGCGACGCCGCCCACACGGCCCATTTCTCGATCGGGTCGGGAACGAAGCTCGCCATGGAGGACTCCGTCGCCCTCCGGGACGCGCTCGTCGCCCGCTCGTGGGACGTCGACGCCGCGCTCGTCCACTACGAGCTGGCGCGGCGGCCGGTCGTCGAGCGGACGCAGGAGGCCGCCAGCGAGAGCGCCGGGTTCTTCACCCGCGTGGCCGCCTACGCCGGTGCCGAGCCGATCCAGTTCGCCTTCAACCTGCTGACGCGCAGTGGCCGCATCACGCACGCGAGCCTGACCGTGCGTGACCCGGGCTTCACGCGTTCGCTCGACGCCTGGTTCTCCGGCGCCCGCGCGGGTGTCGCGCCCCCGCCCGTGTTCGCCCAGTTCCGACTCCGGGACCTGGAGCTCAGAAACCGGATCGTGGCCCGCGCGGGGAACGAGGCCGCTTCGGGAGCCGGGCTCGTCCTCAGCGGCTTCGTCGCCGTCTCCGCGGGCGGGCGGATCTCGCCCGACACGCCGACAATCGACGACTGGACGCCCGCGCAGCGCCCCGTGCTCCTGCAGCTCGGGCACGCCGGCCGGCGCGGGGCGTGCCTCCCGCGGTCGCTGGGGGTCGACCTCCCGCTCGCGGACGGCTGGGAGCTCGTCTCCGCCTCGCCGATCCCCTACGGCCCGTACAGCGCGGCTCCGAGGGAGCTCGACGCGCCCGGTCTGGCCGCCGTGCGGGAGGACTTCCTCGCCGCCGCGAAGCGGGCGGGCGAGCTGGGCGTCGAGATCCTCGAGCTCGACTTCGCCCACGGGTACATCCTCGGAAGCTTCCTCTCCCCGCTCACGAACCGGCGCGGTGACGAGTACGGGCGCGAACGCCTCCGCTACCCGCTCGAGGTCCTCGACGCCGTGCGCGCCGCCTGGGACGGGCCGCTCGCCGTCCGCCTTTCGGTGACGGACTGGGCCCGCGGCGGGCTGGCCGTCGACGACGGGGTCGCGATCGCGCACGCCCTGGCGGCGCACGGCTGCGACCTCGTGCACACGGTCGCCGGCCAGACGGTGCACGACGACCGGCCCGAGTACCGCCGCGGCTTCCTCACGGGCCTCGGCGACCGCGTCCGCGCCGAAGCCCGCGTCCCGACGCTCGTCGGCGGGCACCTGACGACGCTGGACGACGTGAATACCGCCGTCGGCGCCGGCCGCGCCGACCTCTGCATCCTCGACCTCCCCCCGTCGGCGGTCGAGGTCGAGGCGGTGCCTCCGAGCGTCGAGCGACTGGCCGTCTCCACGTGAGCGACCTCGGCCGCGCGACGTACCCGGACCTCGAAGAGCTCCTCGCTGACGAGCGCCCCGTCGTCCTGCTCCTCCCGCTCGGCGCGCTCGAGCCGCACGGGCCGCACGCGCCGCTCGCCACCGACACGCTCATCTCGGTGGAGATCTCCGAGCGGGCCGCCCGGCGCCTCGACGGCGACCCCGGCATGCGCGCGCTCGTCCTGCCGGCCGTCGCCTACGGCGTCACGCGCTACGGCGCCGACTTCCCCGGAGCGGTCTCGATCCGGGAGGAGACGCTGCGCGCGCTCGTGGTCGACCTCTGCGCGTCGCTCGCGGGACAGGGCTTCGGGCGGATCGTGCTCGTCAACAGCCACTTCGAGCCGGAGCATGTGCGAACACTCCGCGAAGCAGTCTCCGAGCTCGGCCCCGGAGTTAGGCTCTTCGACCCTACCCGGCGGCACGTCGCCGAGCGCCTGACGGAGGAGTTCCGCTCGGGCGCCGCCCACGCCGGCCGCTACGAGACGTCGCTCGTGCTCGCCCTCGACCGCGGTCTCGTCCGACGCGAGCGCATGGTGAGGCTCGAATCGAGGATGATCGACATGCCCGCGGCGATCGCCGCGGGCCGTACGGACTTCCTGGCGATGGGCATGGATCGGGCATATTGCGGCGCGCCGGCGGACGCGACCGCGGACGAGGGCGAGCGCACGTTCGAGACGCTCGCCGGCCTCGTCGTCGAGCTCGTCCGGGAGGAGGCCGAGTGCTGACCTACGAGGACCTGCCGCACCGTCTCAACCTCGCGAGCTGGTTCGTCGACCGCAACCTCGAGGAGGGCCGAGGCGGACGCACCGCCCTCTTCGGGCCGGACGGCGCGACGACGTACGCGGAGCTCGCGGCGCTCGTCAACCGCAGCGGGCACGTCCTCCGCGAGCTCGGCGTCCGGGCGGAGGAGCGCGTCCTCCTCGTCCTCTCGGACGGCGTCGAGTTCGTCGCGCTCTGGTACGGGGCGCAGAAGATCGGCGCCGTGACCGCCGAGGCCTACACGTTCCTGCAGCCCAAGGACTACGCGTACTACCTCGACTACACGCGCGCCGGGGTGGTCGTCGTCGACGGGAGCACGCTGGGGCCGGTGCGCGAGGCGGCGGAGTCGAGCCGCTGGCTCCGCCGGATCCTCGTCGTCGGAGCCGGCAAGGAACTGCGTGGGGACGAGGCCTCCTTCGAGACGCACGCGGCCGAGGCTCCGGACGAGCTCGAGCCGGCGCCGACGACCCGGGACGACATCGCGCTCTGGAAGTTCACGACGGGGAGCACGGGAGCGCCCAAGGGCGCCGTGCATCCGCAGCACACCCCGCTCCTCAGCTTCGACTGGTACGCGCGCGGCGTCCTCGGGATTCGCGAGGACGACGTCGTCCTGCCCGTTCCGAAGCTCTTCTTCGGCTACGCGCGCGACCTGACGGCGCTCTATCCGTTTGGGGTCGGCGGAGCCGGGATCGTGTTCCCGGAGCGGACGACGCCCGAGCGCATCTTCGAGCTGGTCGCTCGGCACCGCCCCAGCATCCTCGTGCAGGTCCCGACGATGATGGCGGCGATGACCGCTCACCAGGACGCGGCCCGCCAGGATCTCTCCTGCGTGCGCCTCTGCACCTCGGCCGGCGAGGCGTTGCCCGCGGAGGTCTACGAGCGCTGGCGGGCGGCCTTCGGCGTCGAGGTGCTCGACGGCATCGGCTCCTCCGAGGCCTACCACATCTACATCTCGAGCAGGCCCGGCCGCGTGCGGCCGGGCAGCGTGGGGGAGGTCGTGCCCGGCTACCGCGCCCGGGTCGTGGACGAGGGCGGCCGCGAGGTCCCGGACGGAGAGACGGGGACGCTCTGGATCGAGGGCGACACGGCTGCCCTCCTCTACTGGAACGAGCACGAGAAGACGAAGGAGACCTTCAGCGGCGACCTCGTCAAGACGGGTGACCTCTTCGCCCGCGACGCGGACGGCTACTTCTGGTTCCGCGGGCGGGCCGACCAGCTCCTCAAGGTCGGCGGTGTCTGGGTGGCACCCGCCGAGGTCGAGCAGTGCCTCCTCGCCCACCCGGACGTCGCCGAGTGCGCGGTCGTCGGCTACGAGCAGGAGGGCCTGATGCGCACGCGCGCCCACGTCGTCCTGCGCGACGGCGTCGCGCCCTCGGACGAGCTCGCCGTCACCCTCCAGGAGCACGTCCGCCACGTCCTCTCCCCCCACAAGTACCCGCGCGACGTGCGCTTCGTCTCCGTGCTCCCGAAGACGCCCTCGGGGAAGATCGACCGGCGGGCGCTCGTCGAGGTCGGGGAGGCCGCATGACCCCGCGAGTCGTCCTCGTCACCGGCGGTGGAAGAGGCATCGGCAGGGCGGTGGTGGCACGCTTCGCCGCCGCCGGAGAACGGGTGGTGGCGGTCGGGCGCGACCGCGACGCCCTCGAGGAGAGCGGGGCGGCGGAGGCCGAGGTCTGCGACGTGACCGACGAGCCCGGCGTGGAGGCTCTTTTCCGGCGGCTGGGGCGCGTCGACGTCCTCGTCAACAACGCCGGCGTGTCCGCGAGCGCGCCGCTAGCGCGGACGACGCTCGAAGACTGGCGCCTGCTCTTCGAGGTCAACGCCACGGGTGCGTTCCTCTGCACGCGCGCCGCGCTGCCCGGCATGATCGAGCGTGCCGATGGACGCATCGTCACTGTCGCCTCGGTCGCGGGCCTGGCGGGCTCGCGCTACACCGCCGCGTACACGGCCTCCAAGCACGCCGCGGTCGGGCTCATGCGCGCCGTCGCCTCCGAAGTGGCGGGCACGGGCGTGACGGCGAACGCCGTCTGCCCCGCGTACGTCCGCACCGAGATGACCGAGCGCTCGGTCGCGCGGATCTCGGAGCGCACCGGCCGGAGCGCCGAGGAGGCCGAAGCCGCCCTCGCCGGGTCGTTGCCGCTCGGGCGGCTGCTCGAGCCCGAGGAGGTCGCGTTCGCGGTCGCGTTTCTCGCCGCGCCCGAGGCCGCCGCCGTCAACGGCCAGGCGCTCGTGCTCGACGGGGGAGGGCTCCAGGCATGAGCCCGTTCCGCGCCTCGGCCCCGTTCACGGACCGCTGGGAGAGCTTCGACTTCCGGCTCGCGGACGGCATCGCGACGGTGACGCTCTCGCGCCCGGAGAAACTGAACGCGCTCACGTTCGACGTCTACGCCGACCTGCGCGACCTGCTCGCCGAGCTTCCCCACCGCGGCGACGCCAGGGTCGTCGTCGTCACCGGGGAGGGGCGCGGCTTCTGCTCCGGCGGCGACGTCGAGGCGATCATCGGCGAGCTGCATGGAGCCCCGGTCGCGGATCTCCTCGCGTTCACGCGGATGACCGGCGCCGTCGTCAAGGCGATGCGCGAGTGCCCGCTTCCCGTCATAGCGGCGGTGAACGGCGTCGCGGCCGGCGCGGGAGCCGTCCTCGCGCTCGCGAGCGACCTGCGCCTCCTGGCGCGCTCTGCCTCCTTCGCGTTCCTCTTCACGAGAGTCGGACTCGCGGGCGCGGACATGGGCGCCGCCTACCTCCTCCCGCGCATCGTGGGGCTCGGGCGCGCGACGGAGCTCCTCCTGCTCGGGGACGATGTCGATGCCGACCGCGCGCTCGAGCTGGGGCTCGCGACGGACGTCGTGCCCGACGAGGAGCTCGCGGCCGCGTGCGACGCCCTCGCGCGACGGCTCGCCGACGGGCCCGCGCTCGCCTATTCGACGACCAAGCTCCTCCTGACGAGGGAGCTCGACCTCGACCTCGCAGGCGCACTCGAGCTCGAGGCCCTCGGCCAGGCGCTCATGATGCAGAGCGAGGATCACCGGGAGTTCCATGCCGCCTGGGCGGAAGGGCGCCGCCCGGACTGGAGCGGACGGTGAGCGGGAAGCATCGAATCGTGAACCCGCCGGAGCTCCCCGAGCCGGTCGGCTACGCGCACGCGGTCGTCGCCGCGCCGGGCCGAACCGTCTACCTGGGCGGCCAGACCGGCGGGGGCGCGACCGTCGCGGCGCAGTTCGACTCGGCCGCGGCGAGCCTCGTCGCCGCCGTGCGCGCCGCCGGGGGCGAGCCGGACGACCTCGTCTCGCTGGTCGTCTACTCGACGGACGTTGAGGAATACCGTGCCGCGCTGGAGGAGCTCGGGGAGGTCTGGCGCCGTCATTTCGGGCGCCGCTATCCGGCCATGGCGCTCGTCGGAGTCTCGGCGCTCGCCGACCCGGAGGCCCGCGTCGAGCTGATGGGAGTCGCGGTCGTCGCGGATGGCTGAGGGGAGCCACCTGTCGGTCGCGCAGCGGGAGCTCTTCGAGCGCGCGCGAGAGCTCGGGCACGAGGCATTCGCCCCGCTGGCCCGGGAGGGCGAGCCCGGCCGCGTGAACCGTGCGCTCGTGCGCGCGCTCGGCGAGGAGGGGCTCCTCGCGCACGTCCTCCCGGCCGAGGGCCAGGGCTCGGCGGTCGAGCTCTGCCTCCTCCGCGAAGGTCTCGCGCACGGATGCACGGAGGCGGAGACCGCGCTCGCCCTCCAGGGCCTCGGCGGATACCCGATCCTCAGGGGCGCGCGCCCGCCGGTTCGCGACACCTGGATCCCGCGTCTCGCAGCAGGCGAGGCCGTCGCCGCCTTCGCGCTCAGCGAGCCAGACGCCGGCTCGGACGCCGCCGCGCTCTCGCTCACGGCGAAGCCCGACGGAGACGGCTTCCGGCTGACGGGCACGAAGACATGGATCTCGAACGCGCCCGAGGCCGACGTGTACACGGTCTTCGCGCGCACGACCGAGGGCGCGGGCTCGCGCGGGGTCACCGCCTTCGCCGTGCCGGGCGAGACGGACGGGCTCTCGGGGGAAGCGCTCCATCTCCTCGCTTCGCACCCCATGGGGCGGCTCGAGTTCGACGGCGTGCCGGTCGCACAGGAGCAGATGCTCGGCGAGCTCGACCACGGCTTCGCGGTCGCCATGGAGACGCTCGACCTCTTCCGCCCCAGCGTGGGCGCCTTCGCCGTCGGCATGGCGCAGGCCGCCCTCGACGCGGCGGTCGCCTACGTAACGCGCCGACGTGCCTTCGGGCGCACGCTGGCCGAGCTCCAGGGCGTCTCCCACCAGCTCGCCGACGTCGCGACGCGCGTCCAGGCCGCGCGGCTCCTCGTCCACCACGCCGCCACCGCCTACGACGACGGCGTCCGCCCCGTGCGCCGGGAGGCCGCGATGGCGAAGCTCTTCGCGACGGAGACCGCACAGCAGGCCGTCGACGTCGCCGTGCAGGTGCACGGCGCGCGGGCGCTCGAGCACGGCCACCTCCTCGAGCACCTCTACCGGGAGGTGCGCGCGCCCCGGATCTACGAGGGCGCCTCGGAGGTCCAGCGCGAGATCATCGCCCGCGAGCTCTTCAAGGAGACGGCGTGAGCGGCGAGTCGAAGGCCCTCACCTACACGTCGTACCTGGCACTGGACGAGATCCTCGGCGCCCAGCGCCCGCGCTCGGGCGAGCACGACGAGATCCTCTTCATCGTCGTGCACCAGGTCTACGAGCTGTGGTTCAAGGAGCTCCTGCACGAGCTCGTCCACCTGCAGCGGCTCCTGGAGGAGGGACAGGGGTCACCGGCACTCTCGACGCTCAAGCGGATCCTCACCATCCTCAAGCTCGTCGTCGCGCAGATCGACGTCATCGAGACGCTGACTCCGGTGCAGTTCCTGAGCTTCAGGGACCGGCTCGAGTCGGCGAGCGGCTTCCAGTCGGCCCAGTTCCGCGAGCTGGAGGCAGTAGTCGGCCGGCGCGAGCCGAAAGTGCTCCGCGCCTACGCGGAGGACCCCGAAGCGCGCTCGAGGATCGAAGCCGCGCTCGGGCGGCCCTCGCTCTACGACTCCTTTCTCCGCTACCTCTCGCTACGAGGTTACCCGGTGCCCGCGGAGCGGCTCGAGCGGGACGTCACGAAGCCTGTCGAGGAGTCAGAGGGCGTCCGCGCCGCCGTTCTCGCCGCCTACCGCGACGACGGTGAGTCGGCACAGGTCTGCGAGCGGCTGGTCGACCTCGACGAGGGCTTCCAGGAGTGGCGCTACCGGCACGTGAAGATGGTCGAGCGGACGATCGGCTCCCGGTCCGGAACGGGCGGCTCGCCGGGCGCGGCGTACCTGCACACGACGTTGAACCAACCGCTCTTCCCGGACCTCTGGTCGGTTCGCAGCGAGCTGTGATCAGCCTGGACGATCTGCGCGCGTCGCCGAACGCGCTGTCAGGCCACTATTCGGCGTTCCACGTCGGCGAGCGGCTGCTTCTCACCGGCCATTCGCACCAGGCGTGGCCGGACGTGGCACGGGAAGGTCAGCTGGAGGCATTCGACGACGCCTCTCGCCTCGTCGACGAGAAGTGGGAGCGCGCGTTCGCGAAGGCCGGACGGGTCCGCGCGGGGTTCGGCGCCCTGCTGGACGACGAAGCTCCCGTCGCACTGGCGCAGAACACGCACGAGCTGGTCACGCGCTTCCTCTCGGCGCTCGACGTGCGCTCGCGCCCGCGGCTCGTCACCTCGGACGGCGAGTTCCACACGCTGAGGCGACAGCTCGCGCGGCTCGACGAGGAGGGGCTCGACGTCGTCCGTCTCGAGATCGAGCCCGTCGAGACGCTCGCCGAGCGGATGGGGGCCGAGGTCGACGAGCGGACCAGCGCCGTCCTCGTCTCGGCCGTCCTCTTCGAGACGGCCCGGATCGTGCCCGGGCTCGACGCGCTTTCGGAAACCTGCGCCGAGAGCGGAGCCGAGCTGCTCGTCGACGTCTACCACGCGCTCGGGGCGCTCCCCTTCACCGTCCGGGAGCACGGGCTGGAGGCGGCCTGGATCGTGGGGGGCGGCTACAAGTACTTGCAGCTCGGGGAGGGCAACTGCTTTCTGCGTCTTCCACCCCACGCGGAGACGATGCGGCCGGTCTTCACCGGCTGGTTCGCCGAGTTCGACGAGCTGGCCGCCGAGCACGCCGCCGGCCGCATCGGCTACAGCAGGGGTGCGTCGCGCTTTGCCGGCTCGACGTACGACCCGACGAGCAACTATCGCGCGGCCCGTGTCCTCGACTTCTTCGTCGAGCAATCGCTGACGTCGGAGCTGCTCCGTGAGGTGTCGCTTCACCAGACCGAGCTGCTCGCCCGCTGCGTCGACGAGCTGCAGGTCGCGGAGTCGGTGCTGACGCGCGACCGGGCCACGCCGCGGGAGCGGTTCGGCGGCTTCCTCGCGCTCGAATCTCCTCACGCCGAGACGATCGCCCGCGAGCTCGCCTCCGAGGGCGTCCTCACCGACGCGCGCGGACGCTACCTGCGGCTGGGGCCGGCGCCGTACCTCTCCGACGCCCAGCTGGAGGAAGCAGTCGAGCGGCTGGCGGGCGTCGTCGAACGAATGGGCGTATTGTCACGCCCATGACCGAGACGAAATACACCCTGCCCGAATCCGCAATTCCCGAGCGCTGGTACAACATCCAGGCGGACATGCCGAACCCCGCGCAGCCGGTGCTCCATCCGGGCACCGGCCAGCCGGTCGGTCCCGACGATCTCGCCCCGCTCTTCCCGATGGAGCTGATCCTCCAGGAGGTCTCGCAGGAAGCTGAGATCGCGATCCCCGAGCCGATCCGCGACGTCTATCGCCTCTGGCGACCAACCCCCCTCTACCGCGCGCACCGGCTCGAGGCCGACCTCGGCACGAAGTCTCACATCTACTACAAGTACGAAGGGGTCAGCCCGGCGGGGAGCCACAAGCCGAACACGGCGGTTGCCCAGGCGTACTACGTCAAGGAGGACGGGCGCACGCGCGTCGCGACCGAGACGGGCGCGGGCCAGTGGGGCAGCGCACTCTCGCTCGCCTCGCGGCTCTTCGGGCTCGAGTGCAAGGTGTACATGGTCCGTATCTCGTACGAGCAGAAGCCGTACCGGCGCTCGATGATCGAGACGTGGGGGGCGCAGGTCGTACCGAGCCCGTCGGAAGACACACAGGCGGGCCGCGCGATCCTCGCCGAGCACCCGGACTCGCCCGGAAGTCTCGGCATCGCCATCTCCGAGGCGGTCGAGGACGCGGCGGGGCGCGAGGACACGGCGTACTCGCTCGGCAGCGTGCTGAACCACGTGCTGACGCACCAGACCGTGATCGGCCAGGAAGCGCTCGCGCAGATGGAGGAGGCCGGGGAGTTTCCCGACATCGTCGTCGGCTGTGTCGGCGGCGGCTCGAACTTCGCGGGCCTCGCCTTCCCCTTCCTGCGCGAGAAGATCGCCGGGAAGGAGATCGACGTCCTCGCGTGCGAGCCTGCCGCGTGCCCGACCCTCACCCGCGGCCCGTTCGCCTACGACTTCGGCGACACGGGACGGCTGACTCCGCTCGTGCCCATGCACACGCTCGGGCATGACTTCGTCCCGGCGGCGATCCACGCCGGCGGGCTCCGCTACCACGGGATGGCGCCGCTCGTCTCCCAGCTCGTCCTTGACGGTCTCATGCGAGCAGAGGCCTACACCCAGGGCGAGGTCTTCGCCTCCGCCCTTCGCTTTGCCCGCAGCGAAGGGATCATCCCGGCCCCCGAGGCGGCACACGCCGTTCACGGCGCGATCGGCACGGCGGCCGCCGCAGACGAGGCGGGCGAACAGAGGACGATCCTCTTCAACCTCTCCGGTCACGGCCACTTCGACCTGGGCGCCTACGACGCGTACCTGGCCGGAAAGCTGGAGGACATCGCCCTGGCCGACGAGGAGATCGAACGGGCCCTCGAGGCGATCGAGGCGCTCCCGAAGCCCGCCGCCGGAGTCAGCTGAGCCCACGCCGGCCCGCCCGGGCGGAAGTCGTCGGCAGCCTCCTGCGGCCCCGAGAGCTGCGGGCGGCTGTCGAGACGCGCTCCGATCCGGTGCACCTTGGCGCGATCGCCGATGAGGCGATCGAGGATGTCGTCGCGCGCCAGATCGACCTCGGGCTCGACGTGGTCTCTGACGGCGAGTTCAGGCGCTGGATGTTCCTGAACTCGTTCTACGACGCTGTCAGCGGGGTCGCCAGCGATCGGAGCGAGGTTGACTTCCGGAACGAGCGAGGCGAGACCGTCGTCCTGACCGTGCCGTCGGTCGAGGCGCGCCTCGAGCAGGTGGACAGCCCCGCCGCGCGCGAGGCCGCGTTCCTCGCAAAGATCACCGAGCACCCCTTCAAGGTCACCTTCCCGGCCGCATCGATCTTCGTCCACCCGTTCGGCGTCTCCACCGACGCGTATCCGAGCCACGAGGAGTTCGTCGCCGAGGCCGTTGCAATCGAGCGACGCCTCATCGCGGAGGCCGTGGAAGCGGGCTGCCGCTACGTCCAGCTCGACTTCCCGCTCTATCCGTACCTCGTCGACCCGAGCTGGAGCACCCGCTTCGAGGCGGCCGGCCACCGCGTCTCCGACCTCCTCGCGCGGGCGCTCGCGACCGACCGGGCGGTTCTGGAGGGAGTGCCCGCCGGCGTCACGAAGGCTCTCCACATCTGCAGAGGGAACTACCGGTCGCGCTGGATCTGTGAGGGTTCGCTCGAGCCCATCGCAGAGCGGCTCTTCGGCGAGCTTCCGTACGACGCCTTCCTGGTCGAATGGGACGACGTCGGCCGCGACGGCGGCTACGCGCCCGTTCGCTTCGTGCCGCCGGGGCGGATCGCAGTCATGGGCCTCCTCAGCTCCAAGCGGCCCGAGGTCGAGAGCGAGGAGGAGATCCTGCGCCGGCTTCAGGACGCTTCAGCGCACCTGCCGTACGAGCAGCTCGGGATCTCGACCCAGTGCGGCTTCGCCTCCGTGATCGCGGGCAACGAGATCGACGAGGACGCGCAGTGGCGGAAGCTCGACCTCGTCGCGCGGGTGGCCGACCGGGTCTGGCCGCGCTGATCGAACCTCATGCCTGCCAGCGCAGGCGAAGCTCGGGCGGGCGGCGGAAGGCGAAGCCGTGCGGCTCGGACGGATCGACGAGCTCGAGGCCGCCCAGACGCTCGAGGATCGCTCGTACGGCGATCGGCCCCTGGAGCCGCGCCATATTGAACCCGAGACAGTGATGGATGCCGAAGCTGAAGGCGAGGTGGTGGCGCGCGTTCTCGCGGCGAACGTCGAAGCGGGCCGCCTCCTCGAACACGTCGGAATCGCGGCCGGCCGCGAGGGTCGAGACGCCGACGAACTCGCCGCGACCGAGCTCGATCCCGCCGAGCTCGGTCGGCCCTCCGGTCCAGCGCTCGATGAAGGCCACCGGCGGGATGAGGCGCATCCCTTCCTCGACCGCGTTCCCGACGAGACCCGGGTCGGCTTTGACGGCCGCGAGCTCGTCGGGGTGACGGAGCAAGAGGTAGACGGCGTTCGTCACCATCGACTCGACGGTCTCGATGGCGCCGAAGAGGATGACGCGGAGCTGCGCGACGATCTCCTCGTCGGCGAGGCCGCCGGCCTCGGTCGCGACCACGGCTGTGATCGAGCCGTCCGCTTCTGAGCGGACGCGGGCGAGCTCCCGGTGGAGGATCTCGCTCAGCTCGGCCCGGGCCGCGTCGGCGCGCCGCTGCGGCTCCGGATCGCCGTCGTAGACCATCGCGCCCGCGAACGCCTCGTAGAAGCCGTCGATCTTCGGGACATCGTCGAGGGAGAGGCCGAGGATGTCACCGGCGACGCCGATCGCGAACGGGGCCGCGAAGTCACGCACCAGCTCGCACGAGCCTCGCGGAGCGAGCCCGGCGAGCATGCCCTCCACGCGCGCCGCCACCCGCTCCTCGAAGCGCTCGTGCACGGCGCGGCGGCGGAACGGCTCGTCGAAGGGGAGCCGCTGGCGCTCGTGCTCGGGCGAGTCGCTCGTCAGCATCATCACGCCGAGCGAGGCGCGGACGAGGTTCGGCTCGGCCCAGACGGTGAAGTCCGCGGTCCGGGCGAGGACGCTGCGGGCGAGCGGGTAGCCGGTGACGAGCCAGCCCCCTAGCGCAGGCACCCACGAAACGGGCTCCGCCTCGCGCAGGCGGTCGAGCGCGGCGATCCGCTCGTGGTCCTCCAGATCGGCGAACTCGATCGCGGCGCCAGCGGGAAACCGCCCGCGACGGCGCGCTTCCTCCTCGTCGGAGAGGACGACCTGCGGGACGAGCGTCGCCATTGCCTCCGCTTCAGGCACTCGCGGCCGCCGCGCCCCACCAGGCGTCGATCCCGAGTTCGGCGGCGATCGCGCCCGCCGCGTTGTAGCCGCACGCGCCGCCGATCGAGCCGCCTGGATGCGTCGAGGAGCCGCAGAGGTACACGTTCTCGAACGCCGTGCGGTACGGCGGGTACTCGTGGAAGGGGCGGAAGACACCGAGCTGGTCCTGCGTCATCTCGCCGTGGTTCCAGTCCCCGTGGCGCATGCTCGGCATCCGCCGCTCGATGTCGAGCGGGCTCGCCACGTAGCGGCCCACGATCTGCGCCTCGTCGAGCCCGGACGCATAGGCACGCCAGCGCTCGAGCACCCTCTCCGCATAGCCGTCCTTGGCCTCGTCCCAGGCCTCCGACCCGCCGTCGCGGAGGTCCCATGGAGCGATCTGCTCGCAGAAGCAGGCCTCCTTGCCCGGCGGGCACAGGCTCGGCTCGAAGAGCGAGGGGTGGACGGTGAAGAGGCCCGGCGTGCGCGGCGGGACGCCGAGGCGGCAGTCGGAGGCGTTGTCGTCGAGTACGTCCAGCGACTCGCAGAGAGAAACGGCGAAGCAGCTCTCGACCGCCTCGTCCCACCCTGCAGCCTGCCAGCGGACCGGCGCCTCGAGCGCGAGGTAGACGCAGAACATCGACATCTCGTCGTAGCGCCACCGACGGCACGCGTGCACGAACTCGCCGGAGAGCTCGCTTTCGCCCACGAGCTCGAGGAACGTGTGCCGGGGATCGAGGTTCGAGACGAGGATCCCGTCGACGGGAATCCGCTCGCCGTCCTCGAGCTCGACCGCCCTCGCCAAGCCGTCGCCCACCTCGATGCGCCGAACGGGCGCGTCGAGGCGTAGCTCGCCGCCGTGGTCCTCGAGGCAGCGGACCATCGCCTGGGCGAGCATGTTGGAGCCGCCGACGCAGATCGCCCAACCGTAGGGCTCGAGCGACCCCGCGAGCATCACCGGGTAGTTGGCGCCGAGGCCGAAGACGTCGCCCGTCCCGGCGAGCTGCGCCACCCAGAAGCCGAGCCACGTCTGCACCTCGGGCGTCTCGAAGAGGTCGCGGGCAACGTGGTTCGGGGCCGAGAGGAAGTGGCGCAGAAGCCCGAGCCCTTCGGCGCTCCCTTCGAGCGGCGCGAGCTCCTGCGACGGACGAGCGGGAGGGGCGAAGAGCGCCGGGATGATTCCCTCCTCGAGCACCCGGCGGTAGGCGTGCGCAAGCTCGCGGAACGTCTCCGCGTCGGCGCGCGAGAAGCGTGCGATCCGCTCGGCCGTCCGCTCGACGCTGCGGGAGAGGACGATGGCGCGGCCGTCAGGGAAGACATGCGCGAACTGGTTCTCCGGCCAGACGTAGCGCGCGCCGTAGCGCTCGAGCTCGAGGTCGCGGTAGACCGGGCCCCAGTGGATGATCCCGTGGAAGTTGGAGTGGAAGTTGTGCCGGAAGCCGGGCGCGGCGACCTCCTCCGTTGCACATCCTCCGCCGGCCACGTGCCGCGCCTCGAGGACGAGCACACGCTTCCCCGCCTTTGCGAGGTAGGCGGCGCACGTGAGGGCGTTGTGCCCTCCGCCCACGAAGACCGCGTCGTAGCGCTCGGCCATCAGTCCTCCTCGTCCCAGAGGTGGCGAGCCTCTTCCCACGCGTCGGCGGGCGAGGCGTCGTCGGGGGGGATGTAGCGGGCGCCCGGAAACGCGTGGGCGGGCGCCGTGTACGTCCCGCGCTCGAGCAGCCGGCGGATGTTGCCCCGGTAGATCTCGTCCACCTCGGCGTGCGAGGCCGGGTCGTCCTCCAGCCAGAGGTTGGCGGGGTGGACGGGCTCCTCGTACATCCGCCGGAAGACCTCGGTACGCAGGTCCTTGAGCCAGTTCGAGTTCAAGTTCATGACGCGGAACTGGCGGAGGGCCTCGACGTCGACGATCGCCGAGACGAACGTGTTGTAGCCGGACGCGCTGTAGGCGACGACGTTCCCGAGGTAGTCGACGATGTGCGAGTTGCCGCCGCCGATGTCGTAGGGATGCTCCATGCGCGGGTGCAGGTACACGGGCCCGACGTTCGGGCAGATCATGTAGACGCTGTTGAAGTGGGCGTGCGCGCGGTTCTGGAGCATCCAGGTGCCGCCGCCCGGGTACCCGACGCCCGTCATCGGCACCGCCTCGCTCGGCCTGTACACGACCTCGGCGCCGTTCATCGCGAGCGCGCGCACCGCCTCCGGGTACTCCCCGTCCGAGCAGCAGATCGTGCCGAGGTTGCCGATGTCGTCCGTGCGCAGCACGGGGTAGAAGGCGTCGATCCCGTCGCCGAAGACCTCGACCCAGCGGTCGTAGACGTCGTGCGGGGTGCACGAGCGCTCGCGGCACCAGAGGTGGTTCTTGGCCGCCCGGTGGACGATCTCGCCCTGCGGCGAGATGACGAAGAGCATGTTGAAGTAGCGGTCCTCGATCACCTCGGGCCAGCGCGCCTTGCACTGGACGACGAGGTAGACGTCGTAGTGGCGGGCGAGGCCGGCGAGGACTTCCGTCTCCTCGCCCGGGACGTCGATGAAGAGATCGCGCGCGGCCGTCACGTGCGGGATGTCGAACGCCTCGTCCGTGAAGCCGGTCAGCGCGCCCTCGGGCAGGGCGACGAGGCGCACCGGCATGTTGATCCCGATCACCGACATCGCTGCGTGGATGCCGTCCTCGACGATGGCGAGGTTCCGCTTGATGTGCTTGCGCTCGCCCACTCCGTGCACGACGGTCGAGAGCCCGACGGCGAGGTACGGAGCGATGGGCTGGTGGTTGTCGGTCACGGTCCTCCTCGTAGGTCAGTGGTAGCGATGGCCGCCGTCGACGTTGACGGTCTGGCCGGTGATGAAGCTCGCGGCCGGGCTGGCGAGGTAGGCGATGGCCTCGGCGATGTCCTCGGGCTCGCCGCGGCGGCCGACGGCCTGGTCGGGCACGATCTCGTCGAAGAGCCCGGCCTCCTCCCCGCCGACGACGCCCTCCGTCGCGATGAGCCCCGGGGTGACCGCGTTCACCGTGATCCCGTGCGGGCCCGCCTCGCTCGCGAGGGCGCGCGTGAACCCGACGATCCCGCCCTTGCTCGCCACGTAGGCGGAGAGCCCCGGATAGCCGATGAAGAAGGTCGCCGACGAGACGTTCACGATTCTCCCGTACCCGCGCTCGCGCATGCCCGGGTAGACGGCATGGCTGCAGAGGTACACGCTGTCGAGGTTCGTCGCGAGCACGCTTCGCCAGTCGGCGAAGGTGAGCTCCTCGAACGGGAAGTGCGGGTAGATGCCCGCGTTGTTGACGAGGACGTCGATCCGGCCGGTCTCGGCGAGCACCGCCTCGACGCCCCGGCCGACGGCCTCCTCGTCCGTGACGTCGACCGCGAGTGCCAGCGCCGTCTCGTCGCCGCCGAGCGAGCCCGCGGCAGCGTCCAGAGCCTCCGCGTCCCGGTCGAAGAGGGCGACCCGCGCTCCCTCGGCCGCCAGACGGCCGGCGGCCGCGAAGCCGAGCCCTCTCGCCGCTCCGGTCACCACCGCGGTCTGGCCCGAGAATCGCCGGACGGTCGAGCTCACGCGAGAACCGGCGCCTCGCGCCGCGCGCACGGGCTCCCCTCTTGCAATCCCCCGCTCCGTGGACTCATACTGCCGAACTGCATTCTGAATACAAGACTGCCTTCGACGCAAACTGCGGCAGTCGCCGGAAGGGTACGAGACCAGGGGCCCCGTCCCGCCGAGACCGACAGAAGGAGGGCACATGGCAACGCACGCACAGACTCCGGCAGCCACCTCGTCCGAGTTGGGGCTCGAGCGGCGGGTCGTCGGACTGCCGACGGCGATCGGGACGACGTTCAGCCTCATCGTCGCGTCGAGCGTGCTCGCAACGGTCGCAGGGGGGTTCTTCGCCAGCTGGGTCTGGCTGATCGCCCTTGCGATCGGGTTCGTCGCGATGATCTTCGCCGCCATGAGCTTCTCGGAGCTCGCCACCATGATCCCCAAGGCCGGCTCCATGAACGAGTACGTGCGCGCCGGGCTCGGGCCCTTCTTCGCCACGATCACCGTCGGCATCGGGTACATCGCCGTCCAGCTCTTCCCCGGCACGGCCGAGAACTTCGCGTCGAGCCTCGTGACCGCGGACATCCTCGGCGCGCCCGGCGACTACAAGTTCTGGGCCGTCGTCTACATGGTCTTCCTGGCAGTCATCAACCTGCTGGGCATCAGGCCCTTCGCGGCGCTCGAGGTCTTCCTTACGTTCACGGTCGCGGCCTCCCTCCTCGTCATCGGGGTGGTCGGGCTCGCCGGCGCTGGTAGCTCCGATCCCATCGGCGGCGCGCTCCCACACATCGACCTCACATGGAACCTCCTCTCCGCCCTCCTCGGCATCGCCATCTTCACCTTCGTCGGGGTCGAGTACACGTGCCCGCTCGCGGAGGAGCTGAAGAGACCGGCGCGCGACATCCCGGTCGGCATCTTCTTCGGGCTGGGGCTCATCGCGATCCCCGTCGTGTTGTATGGCCTGGGGGCGGCGCGCTACGTGCCCTCGGACGTGCTCGGCACCCTCGCGCCCACCCTTCCCGTCGACGTCGGAACCGCGATCTTCGGAGACGCGGGGAAATGGTGGCTCGGCATCGTCATGATCCTCGCCTCCATCGGCACGCTCAACGCCGTCGTGGCCGGCATCCCCCGGATCCTCTATGGCATGGCGCTGACCCGGCAGCTTCCTTCCCCGTTCGCCTGGCTGGTCCCGGCGACGCGGGCGCCCTGGGTCGGCATCGTCGTCATCGCCGCGATGCCCGTCGGGATGAACCTGGCCGGGCAGGCCGAAGGCGCCGGGTTCATCCAGCTGATCCTCGCCGGCGTCCTCGGCTGGGTCACCGCGTACGTCCTGATCCACCTCTCCGTCGTCCTCCTGCGCGCCCGGGAGCCACGGGCGTCGCGTCCGTACCGCTCCCCGGCGGTTCCGATCCCGCAGCTCCTCGGCACCGGCCTGCTCGCGCTCGCCGCCTACAAGATCGCCCCACCGGGCATTGAGGCGAGCTCGATCTACTGGCGCTGGTTCATCTTCCTCGTGATCGCGGCCGCGTTCTCGCTCGTCTACAACCTCTACGCGTACAAGAACCTGGGCGCGATCATGCGGCCCGTGCCCCTGGCCGAGGTGCACCGCGAAGCCGCGGCGATCGAGGAAGAGCTGCCGCTCCCGGTCGAGCCCGGCGTGCCGCACCCGCACCTGCACGAGCAAGAGCACGACCAGGAGTGATGGTCGCCGACAGGCTGCGCGAGCTCGAGGAAGCCGGCGTCACCCGCGTCCGCGTCCACTACACCGACCTGATCGGAACGACGCGGGCCAAGGTCATTCCGCTCGAGGTCCTCGAGCAGGCCTGCGACGAGGGCCTCAACTTCTGCGTCTCCGTCTTCTCGATCGACCACACCGGGGTGATGCCGGACGGAACCGGTATCCGGGACGAGGTCAACTTCCGCGACATGCAGGTCGTCGCCGACCTCGAGACCCTCCGCGTGGTGCCCTGGGAGCGGGAGACGGCCATCTGCCTCGCCGACTGTCGTCTCGACGGAGAGCCGCTCGAGGCCGACCCGCGCAACATCCTGCGGCGGGCGATCGCCGCCGCCGAGGAGAAGGGGCTCCGCCTGTCGGTGGGGCACGAGCTGGAGTTCTTCCTCCTGCGGCGCACGCCCGAGGGCCGGCTGCTCCCCTACCAGCCGATCCCCGGGCTGGTCTACCGGATGGACGTCCGCACCGACCCGGAGGGCGTGATTCGGACGATGGAGGACAACGTCCGCGGGCTCGGGCTCCCGTTCCTCTGCGTCAACCACGAGTACGACCCTTCGCAGTGGGAGATCAACACGCACTACGCGGACGCTCTCACCGCGGCGGACGAGGCGCACCTGCTGAAGCTCGCCATCAAGGAGACCGCGGCGATGAACGGCCTCGTGGCGACCTTCATCGGGAAGCCGACCGAGAGCGGCGGCACGTCGGGCTACCACTTCCACATCTCGGCATGGGACGGGGACGTGAACGTCTTCGACGATCCGGGGGGCGAGCAGGGCCTCTCCGCGGAGGCGCGGTGGTTCATGGGCGGCCTGCTGGAGCACGCCCGCGCCATGACGGCGGTGTGCGCGCCGACGGTCAACGCCTACAAGCGCTTCGTCGCGCAGGAGCTCGGCCCGTACTTCGTCGACTGGGGCACCGACAACCGCTCGGTCCTGGTCCGCATCCCGTCCGAGCGCGGGCGGGGCGCCCGGCTCGAGTCCCGGCTTGCGGACGGGAGTGCCAGTGCGTACCTCGCCTCGGCCGCGCACATCTTCGCCGGCGTCGACGGAGTCGAGCGCGAGCTCGATCCGGGGCCGCCGACGGACCGCATCTACGAGCCGCCCGTCGAACGCGCCACGGTCCCGTTCTCGCTCGGCGACGCGCTCGACGTCCTCGAGTCCGACTCGTTCCTCCGCCGCGCGTTCGGCGAGCAGTTCATGCAGGCGTTCACGACGATCAAGCGCACCGAGTGGCGGCGCTTCCAGCTCGCCGTGACGGACTGGGAGCTGCGCGAGTACGCCGACGCGCTGTAGTGCTCGGGTACGAGGGGCCCGCGTACCGGCGTGCAGTCCTGTCTCTCGACGACGCCGTCGAAGAGCTCGCACGAGCCGGCGGCGAGGCCGAGCGTCTCGAGCCTCTGCGCGCGCGGGTGCGTCCGTCCGCCGCGGCCCGCGCCGTGCGGCTCGAGATGGCCCGCGAGGGGAAGATCTTCGGCGGGAACTACGGGCTCGAGATCTCGACCGACGAGCCCGTTTTCGCGCGCACCGGCGGGCTCTCGATGCGCGCGAAGGGCATCGTGCGCGCGCAGGGCTTTCGACTGCGGCCGAAGCGGGGAGACGCGGCGGGGACCGAGCTGGCGAAGCGGTTGGCCGGCGACGCCCGGCTGGCCGAGGCGCTCGGCCGGGTCGACTTCGAGCGCCTCCGCATCGAGCCGGACGGACGCCCGGTGATCCGGCACCTCGGAGGCTCCGTCGTATGGATCCTCTTTCCCCCGCTCGTACGGCGAATCCCGCTCGTGCCCGAGCAGGCCCGGGCGACCCTCGACGCGCTCGACGCGTTCGCCGCGGCCGGCGGGACGGCCTCCTAGGGCGGCGTCCCCGCGTCGATCCAGTCGCGGAAGAGCTGCACCCGCTCCTCGGGCCACGGCTCGTCGCACGGCATCGAGCCGTCCTCGAGCCTCTCGTAGATCACCTCGGCGCTCGCTCGGACGTCCTCGTACGAGCGGAGGTCGAACGCCCACGACATCGCATCCGCGTCTTCGTCGCGGAAGAGCGGACGGACGTCGGCCTCGAAGCTCACCATCCGGAGCCCTCGTCGATTCCGATCGGGTGCCCCGCCGGAACCGTGGCGTCGACGTCGAACCCGCCGAAGCGGCCTCGGTGGAAGACGAGCGGCTCGCCCCCTCCGTGCGTGATGGAGGTCACCTCGCCGAGGACGAGGGCGTGGTCGCCCGCTTCCTCGATCCGCTCGACCCGGCAGCGGAGAACGGCGACGGCGTCGGTCACCGGGAGGAATCCCTCCCGGTCCAGCGAGACGTGGCCCAGCGGGAAGGCGCCCCACGGCTGGGAGAACTCGAGGGCGACGTCCCGCTGCTCGCGGGCGAGCACGCTGAGCGCGAAGCGGCCGCTCGACCGGGTCGCGTGCAGCGTTCGGGAGCCGGTTCCGAGCGAGACGAGAACGAGCAGCGGCTCGAGCGAGACCGACGTGAAGGAGTTGAGCGTCATGCCGGCCGGAACCTCTTCGTGCTCGGACGTGACGACCGCGACGCCCGTCGCGAACTCGCCAACGCAGCCGCGGAACGCGCTCACCATGGCCTCCGAGGGCTTCCCCGCCTCGGCCATCTACGCCGCCTCCACCCGTACGGGCATGCGCTTGAGCGCGTTCGTGAAGTTCGTCCGCATGCGCTCCGGGCGCCCGAGCAGCTCGAGGCCGGCGAGACGGGGGAGCAGCATGTCGAACATGACCTGCACCTCGAGCTTCGCGAGATGGGCGCCGAGGCAGTAGTGGGGGCCGCCGCCGCCGAATGTCACGTGCGGGTTGGGCTGCCGGCCGACTTCGAAGCGGTGCGGGTCCTCGAAGACCTCCTCGTCGAAGTTCGCTGAGACGTACCAGATGACGACCTTCTCCCCCGCACGGATCGTCTCTCCCCGGAGCTCGACGTCGCGCGTCGCGGTGCGCCGGAAGTGGAGGACGGGCGAGGACCAGCGCAGGATCTCGTCGGCTCCGGCCGACCATACGAGCTCTGGGTTCTGGCGGAGCTGGTGCCACTGCTCGCGATGCTCGGCGAGCGCGAGCATGCCGTGGGCGATCGCCTGCCTCGTCGTCTCGTTGCCCGCCACGACGAGGAGGAGGAACATCGTGTCGAACTCCCGCTCGCTCAGGCGCTCCCCGTCGATCTCGGCATGGACGAGCTTCGAGACGAGGTCGTCCGTCGGCTTCCGCCGGCGCTTGGCGGCCAGCCGGTGGCCGTACTCGAAGAGCTCGAGCGCGGCGGGGCTCCGGAAGGGAAGGAGCCGGTAGCGCTCGCTTTCGGGGCTGTCGTGCAGGACGTCGGTCAGCTCGGGATCGGTGTTTCCGATCATCCGGTCGCCCCACGCGATGAGGGGGTCGGTGTCCTCGTCCGGTGCGCCGAGGAGGCGGGCCAGCACGCGGATCGGCAGCTGCTTCGCGATCTCCTCGACGAAGTCGAACTCCCCCAGGGGGAGGGCGCGGTCGAGGACGGCGGCGGTCAGCTCGCGGAGCGCCAGCTCGTAGGCCTTTACGGCGCGCGGCGTGAAGGGCGGGCCGACGAGCCCGCGGAGGCGCGTGTGCCGGGGCGGGTCGGTCTCGAGCATCGACTGGCGCGCGGCGCGCTGCTCCTCGTCGAGATCCTCGAGGTTCGCCCCCTGCTCGGACGTGAACGTCTTCGTGTCCCGCGAGATCGAGACGACGTCGGCGTGCTTCGTCACGCACCAGAAACCGCGCCCGTGCGGCCAGTCGTACCACCAGACGGGGGCCTCCCGGCGGAGGAGCGCGAACGTCTCGTGCGGGACGCGCTCCGCGAAGTCGTCGTTCTCGAGGCTGATGTCCTCGAGGCGGCGGCCTGTCGCGACGGTCACCGGGTCGACTCCTCGAGGATCTGCAAGGTCTTCAGGTCGGAGTAGAAGTCGAGCGCGTAGTCGCCGCCTTCCCGGCCGATCCCCGAGATGCCGACGCCGCCGAAGGGGGCGGTCAGGTCGCGCACGAGGAAGGCGTTGACCCACACCGTCCCGGCCCGGAGCGCCCGGCCCACCCGCTCGCCGCGTTCGGCCGACGACGTCCACGCCGTGGCGGCGAGCCCGTACTCCGTCGAGTTGGCGAGGGCGACCGCCTCCTCCTCGGAGGAGAACGTCTGGAACGTCAGCACGGGCCCGAAGACCTCGCGCTGCACGATCTCCGACTGGTTGATGCGCGGCTCGACGAGGGTCGGCTCGTACCAGAGGCCGCCGATGACGGCCGGGCGCCCGCCGCGCACGATCCGGTCGCCGTTCGTGCGCGCCCGCCCGACGAAGCCCTCCACGCGGGCCAAGTGGTCGCGGTGGATGAGCGGCGAGATCGTCGTCGACTCGTCCCGCGGGTCGCCGAGCACGTGCGCGTCGACGGCCGCATGGAAGCGCTCCAGGAACTCGCCGGACACGGTTTCCTCCACGAGGAGCCGCGTGCCCGCCATGCAGTTCTGGCCCGAGTCGTCGTACTGGAGGGCGGCCTTCTGCGCGGCCGCGTCGAGGTCGGCGTCCGCGAAGACGACAAACGGCCCCTTGCCGCCGAGCTCGGCGGTGAAAGGGACGAGGTTCTGGGCGGCGGCCTCGCCCACGAGCCGCCCGGTGTCGGAGGAGCCTGTGAAGCTGACCCGGCGGACGCGCGGATGGGCGACGAGCGCCGCCCCGGCCTCCTCGCCGATCCCCTGCACGACGTTGAACACTCCGGCGGGGAATCCGGCCTCCTCCGTCAGGTCGGCGAGCAGCGAGCAGGAGAGCGGCGCCCATTCGGGCGGCTTCAGGACGACGGTGCAGCCGGCCGCGAGCGCGGGTGCGGTCTTCCAGGTGGAGAGCATGAACGGGGCGTTCCACGGCGTGATGACGGCAGCCGGGCCGGCCGGCATGCGCAGGACACGGTTCCGGGTGGAATTCGAGGTCCACACGCGCTCCTCGTGGCCCTCGGCGAGCTCGGCGTAGGAGCGGTAGTTCCGGGCCCCGCGCGGGATGACCCGTGCGCGGAGCGAGCGCTCGAGCATCGCCATGTCGAGGCATTCGACGGATGCGATCCGCTCAACATTCGCGTCGATCAGATCGGCCAGGCGGCGCAGGCGCCGGGCGCGCCCGGCGACGCCGAGGCCCGCCCAGGCGGGAAAGGCGTCAACCGCAGCCTCGACCGCGTCACGCACCTCCCGTTCGCCACCGCGGGCGACCTCGGCGAGCAGCTCCTCGTCGATCGGCGAGCGGTCCTCGAAGCGCTCGTTCCCGGGCACCCGCTTGCCGCCGATGTAGTGGTCGGGGGAGACCTCGACGCCGGCAACGAGCGCGGCCTCGGTCAAGCCGCGAACTCCGTCGCGCTCGCATCCACGATGACGTTGCCGCCGTCGACCGCGAGCACCGCGCCGGTCATGAACGAGGAGCCCGGGGACGCGAGCCAGGCGACCACGTCCGCGATCTCCCCGGCCTCGCCGGGCCGGCGGAGCGGGACGTGAGAGCCGACGAGCGCGTACGCGCCGTCGCGGTCGACGCCTTTGGCCTCGGCGAGGTCGTCCATGGAGGAATCCGCCATCGGGGTGCGGACCCAGCCCGGACAGACGCAGTTCGCGCGTACCCCGCGGGGCCCGTAGTCGAGCGCGACACACTGCGTGAGCATGACGAGCCCAGCCTTCGCCGAGCAGTAGGCCGCCGAAGCCGGGCCGGCGCGCAGACCGGCGTCGGAGGCGATCGTGACGACCGACCCCTTGGACTCGACGAGCGCCGGGAGCGCCGCCCGAATGGCGAGGAAAGCCCCGGTGAGGTTCGTCCGCAGAACGGCCTCCCAGCCTTCGAGCGACTGCTCCTCCACCGTCCCGCCCATGGAGACGCCCGCGTTGCAGACGAGAAGCTCGAGGTTGCCGAACGCCGCGAGCGCCTCCGCGACGGCCCGGGAGGCATCCGCCGGATCTCCGGTGTCAGCGACCACGGCCATGGCTCTCGTCTCTCGCGCGAGCGCCTCGAGCGGCTCGCGCCGGCGGCCGCTGATGCAGACCTGGAAGCCGTCTTCGGCCAGGCGGCGCGCGATCGCCGCCCCGATTCCGCTGCCCCCGCCGGTGACGAGCGCACCAGGGCTCACGGCTGGACCGCGGCCTCCGCCCCGGCGCTCGTGTAGTCGCGGACCGTTTCGAGGTCGTCGACCGTGTAGCCGAAGGTGAACCGGAAGCCCCTGCCCAGGCGGATCGGCGCGAGCGCTGCGAGCTCCTCATTCGGCGCTGGGTACAGCTCGAGCTCCGCCTTCCCCTCCCAGATCGGCGAGATCGAGCGGTCGCGGCTTCGCGCGCGTACGAGCTCGTGCACCGCCGGCTCGTCGTGACGGCCGGCTTCCAGCCGCGGGAAGTGGCGCACGTTGACAAGCGGCGGATCGTTGTGGGTCGGCCCCTGGTCCGCCTCGCGCTCGAGCGTGACCGCGCCGAACGCGAGCCGGCGGTCGCCGGCGGCGAGCGTGCCGGCGAAGCGGCCTCCGGGGGCGAGCGCGGGAGCGGCCTTGCCCGCCAGGGGGAAGTGGCGCGTCATCTGGATCGAGCCGAGCTTCTTCGGGAATCCCTGCATCCAGCCGCGCGCGAGCGCGAAGTCGCGGTCGACCCAGATGTAGGGGCACGTCGTCACGGCTTCTTCTTCGTCGAGGAGCGCGTTCACGACGACGAAGAACTCGCGGTACTGGCTCCTGATCGGGTCGTCCAGCTCAGCTCCGGAGCCGGAGCAGGACTGCCAGTCGACGAAGAGCGCGGCACAGCGGCCGGGGTCGGGAGAAAGCTCCAGCCCAGGCGGCAGCACCGCCGCCACGGCACCCGGGTCGGCCCAGTACTCGATGACGAGGAAGTCGCCGACGTAATGCCACGGCGGTGCCGGAACGAGCGACGAGCGGCCCTCCGGCGAGCGCGGGACGGAGTATCCGCGCAGCATCAGTCGGCGAGGAACTGCTCCACGAGCGACTCGGGGAACGACTTGTCCGCGATCGAGTAAGCGAGCGCGGTCATCCGCCACGAGTCGGAGAGGTAGAAGCGCTCGTAGAGCTCGCCGCGGCCGCCGAGATCGGAGCCGAGGAAGTCCCAGGCGAGGCGGAAGAGGCGAATCCGGCGCTCCGCCTCCGCTCCGGCAGCCTGGTAGAACTTGTCGATCAACGGCCGCAGCGGCCCGTCGAGGTCGGCCCGCGAGGGCGTCGCCATGTAGCCGCCGCCGCCGACCAGCTGCAGGAGCTCCATGGCTCGCGGGATCCACTTCGGCATCTCGCCGCGCAGGGCGAGGAACGGCCGGTCGTCCGGGTACCACACACCGCCCTCGTCGAGCGCCGAGCCGGCCTCTGCCGCCACGATCGCCGAGCGGGTGAGCTCGCACATGTTCCAGATCTGGCCGAGCTTCTCCTGGATGTGGTCGAAGCGCACGACCCCGATCGTGTTCGCGATGACGTGGCCGAGCCCGAAGGCGAACGACAGCTTCACATAGGCGCGAGTGAAGGCCTGGTGCATGATGTGCCCGCGCCAGCCGGTGTCGGTGATGACCTCGGAATAGCCGACCGTGTCACCGTCGAGGAAGACCCGCTCCTTCGGCACCTCCACGTCGTCGAAGATCACGACGCAGTCCATCTCGTCGAAGCGCGACGAGAGAGGGTAGTCGTAAGCTGGGCGCTGCTTCGAGTAGCTGTCGCGGCAGATGAACTTGAGGCCCGGCGTCGCGATCGGGACAGCGAAGGAGAGCGCGTAGCGCCCGTCCTGGGGGCGGATGTCGGAGCCCGGGTAGATCAGGAGGTCGTCCGCGAACGGCGCGAGCGTCGCGAGCATGCGAGCGCCGCGGACGACGATCGCGTCGTCGGTCTCGCCGATCTTGTGCAGGGAGATCTCGCCGGATGCCTGCTCCGCCTCGGGCTTCGAGCGGTCGACCTGCGGGTTCATGAGCGCGTGCGTCGTCGAGAGGTCAGCGTCGCGCATGTGGCGCTGGTAGCCGACGACGTTCTCTGCGCCGTGCTCGTTCCCACGGCGCGCCCAGACGTCCGAGCGACCCGCAAAGCAGGCGAAGGTGACGTTCAGGTAGTCGGGCGTCCGGCCCATCATGCCGCCCGAAAGGGAGGCGGTGAGCTCGATCGCACGCCGGCGCCGCTCGAGGTCCTCTCGCGAGCGCGGGATGACGTGAGTGACGTTCACGAGCCGGCCGTCGTCGGGCGAGGGGACGAGCATCTCGTCGGCGTGCTCGTGCTGGAGGTCGAAGACGCGGGCCATCGAGCGCGCCGCGGCCTCGAGGTCTGGATGCTCAAGGGGGTGGGTGATCCTCTCGCCGTTGAGCCAGATCTCGCGCTCGCCGCTGGAAAGGCCGGCGAGGTACTGCTCGCCCGTCCGGGCAGCCGTTCCCTCCGGCGCCGCCTGGCCGGTTTCGGTGCGCAGTGTCGCCATCAGGCTCCTTTCTCCTCGAGCGGGATCCCCAACGCCTCGAGCCCCTGCCGCTCGGATTCGATCGCCTCGGCGTCGAAGCGGAAGTACGAGCGCGGCGGCAGGATGCCCCACACGTTCGACGAGTGGGCGTCGTCCGGCCACTCGCGCGGCTCGTGGTCAGGCTCGAGCTGCTCCATGTCGGCGAAGACCTCGACGAAGCAGTCCTCCTCGGGAACCCGGACATAGCCGCTCAGGTTCCGGCCGAGGCCGTGGCGAAGGGGCCCCCAGGCAAGCCAACGGCCGTGCTGGGCGAGGTGGTCGAACGCCACCCGGAGCTCGCCCCAGTCCACCATCTCCAGGGCGATGTGGTGGAGGTGGGGGTAGCCCTTCCCGACGAAGGCGAGGACGTGGTGGTCGGCGTTGATGTGCAGCCAGATGCCGTCCTCGCCAAGCCGATCCGTGATGCGCATGCCGAGCACGTCCGTGTAGAAGGCCGTCTGTGCCACGAGCTCGCCGGTGAGGAAGTTCGTGTGGCCGAGCTTGCGTGGGCGGAAACCCGGGAGCTCGGTCGTCGAGCGGGCCACGTCCGGCCAGATCTCCTCGGCCGGCCGGTAGGGGACGAGCTGGATCCCGTTGCCCTCGGGATCTGCGAGGTGGAGGCCGTCGTCGTGCAACTCGTGTGCGACGCCGGACCGCTCGAGGTGAGCCGCGGCCTCACCGAGGTCGAGACCCCGCGCGAGCTCGAACGCCTGGTGGTCGAACCCGGGCCCTGGCTCCTCGATTAGCTCGAGGGAGTACGGCTCGTAACCGCAGCGGAGGTATACGCGACCCTCATCGCGGTGGCTCTCGCTGAACCCGAACTGGACACACCACCGGGAAGCCGCCTCGTCCAGATCGTCGACGCGCAGTCCGACGTGGTCGATGCGGCGGAGGCCTAGCACCGGCCTCGACCCGCGCGTCCTCTCGCACCCTGCGCGACCATCGCTTGCATACAATATCCCGTTCTCGTTTCCGGCGGCAAGGAGGGCTCGTGGGTGAGGCGGAGCGGAGAGAGCGCGGGCTGGCGCGGCTCGCCGAACTCGGAGACGAGCCGGGTGGTGAGGAGTTCCTCGCGCACATGGGCGACCTCGGCGAATGGCTGGTCGACTTCGTCTTCGGCGACGTGCACGCGCGTCCCGGCTTGACCGCCCGCGAGCGCGAGCTGATCATCCTCGCCGTGCTGACGACCCTAGGAAGCTCCGATCCCCAGGTGCAGGCGCATGTCCGGGCCCTGCGCGCAATCGACGTTCCTTTCGAGGAAATCGAGGAGGCGATCCTGCAGACGACCCCCTACGCGGGCTTCCCGCGCGTCGTCAACGCCCTCAAGGTCCTCCGCGCGGAGCAGGAGACGGGCGCGTGAAGGCAGTCAGGTTCGTCGCACCGGACGGCGACACGCGTATCGGCGCTTCCGAAGGCGGCCGGGTGCGCGACGCGGGAGCGGCGGGCCCGAAGGGCTTCGTGCCGACGCCCGAGGCGTGGGCCGCGCTCGCCGCGGCGAGCGGTCCAGAGCACGACCTCTCCGACGTGCGGCTGCTCCACCCTGTCGTCCCGGACAAGATCCTCGCCATCGGTGTCAACTACCGGTCGCATGCCGACGAGTCGGAGCTCGACGTCCCCGCGGTGCCGGTCGTCTTCGCCAAGTGGACCTCCTCGCTCATCGGGCCCGACGAGCCGATCGTCGTCCCGCTCGAGGAGACGCGCCCAGACTTCGAGGGCGAAGTGGCCGTCGTGCTCGGCGAAACGGTTTACCGGGCGGACGACGAGGCAGCGCTCCGGGCGATCGGGGGGCTGACGGCGATCCACGACGTCTCTGGACGGCGTGCGCAGCTCGAGACTCCGCTGCGGCAGTTCACGCTCGGGAAGAGCTTCGACACCTTCTCTCCGCTCGGGCCCTGCATCGCGTCCCCGGACACCGTCGACGTCGGCGACATACGGCTCAGGACGACGGTTTCCGGGGAGCTCATGCAGGACGCTTCGACGAGCGACCTCGTGTTCGGCTTCGTCGAGCTGATCGTCTATCTCTCGAAAGGCCTCACGCTCCGGGCGGGCGACGTGATCGCAACGGGCACCCCCGGTGGAGTCGGCGACTCCCGCACACCGCCGCGCTACCTGCAGGAAGGCGATGTGGTCGAGATCGAGGTCGAGGGCGTCGGGACGCTGCGGAACCCCGTGCGACGGGAGCAGCCCTAGCGCTACGGCGCGGGAGGGTAGGCGGCGATGTGCTCTCGAGTCAGCCGCTCCGCGCGGTCCGGGTCGCCTGCGGCGACTGCCTCCGCGATCGCCTCGTGGTCATCCGCCCAGGCGAGCATCTGGGAGCGGTCGCGAGCCTGGCGGGCGAAGATCGGCACCCCGATTCGGGACAGCCAGAGAAGCTCGCTGAACTGGAGCAGGTGCGTGTTTGCGGAAGCGGCGACGAGAGCGAGGTGAAAATCCCGGTTGAGCGCGAAACTCGACGTGACGTCGTCGGCCACAGACCGCTGTCGCCGGACTAACTCCCGCATGCGCTCGACCTCGTCGCCGGCGCGCCGCTCAGCCGCGAGGCGGGCGGCGCCGGGCTCGATCACGAAACGTGCGCGCCAAGCCTCCTCCATATCCGTGAAGTCGCGCCGGGTGACCGTGGCGCCTCGGTTCGGGACGAACTCGACGAGCCCTTCGCTGACGAGCCGGGCGAGCGCCTCGCGGAGCGGTGTGCGCGAGACACCGAGCTCGTCGGCGAGCGCTTCCTGACGGAGCCGCGAGCCCGGCGCAAGCTCACCGGCCACGATTCGCTCGAGCAACTCCGCGTGCACCTGGTCCACGACGCTTCTGATCTCGAGCTGGCGCCTCACGCTTTTCCGACTTCGAGCTCGGCCTCGTCCTCAGGCATGGCCAGAGCCACGTGGAGGGTGTTCGCCGTCACGGCCGCCTGCTCGCCGACGGACTCGAGGTCGCGGTCGAGCTCGACGACGTGGTTCTCGAGGCGCCCGATGCCGTCCACCTCGACCGCCACCACGTCTCCGAGCTCGACCGGACGGGAGTTCGCGGGTGTCCCGGTGAGGAGCACGTCGCCCGACTCGAGGGTGATCAGTCGGGCGACGTCCGCGATCTGGTAGGCGAACGAGAAGAGGAGGTCGCGTCCCGTGTGGCCCACCTGGGCGGGCTCTCCGTTGACGAACGTCCGGATCGTCAGGTCGTCCGGGTCGACGTCGCCGGCGTCCACGAGCACGGGCCCCAGAGGGCAGAAGCCGTCCTGCCCCTTGACGCGGAGCATCGATCCCCGGTCCGCGTGCCTGAAGTCGTGCACGCCCCAGTCGTTCGCAATCGTGTAGCCGGCCACGTAGCGCAGCGCCTCGTCGACAGAGGTTCCGAGGCAACGCTCGGCGATGACGACCGCGATCTCGCCCTCGTAGTTGAGGTACCGGCAGCCACGCGGTCGGGCGACCGGCGCGCGGTGGGCGGAGAGCGAAGTCGGCGGCTTGAGGAAGTAGGACGGCTCGGACGGCAGGCGCGCCATGCGGTATTCCTCGGCCCGGCTCCGATACGTGAGATGGGTGGCGACGATCTTCGTCGGCTCGGCGGGAGGCAAATATCGTGCATCCCCACTCGAGACCGAGCGGCCGTCCGCGAGCACGATCTCGTCGCCCTCGACCGTCCCCCAGGTCGGCCGGCCGTCGATCTCGATGCGCGCGCGTCTCATGGAGGCGACTGTATACATTCGCCGGATGGAGATCGTGGCACTCGTACACGGGGACGGCGGCGGCCCTTCGCTCTTCCGCGGAATCCTCGAGAGGCTCGGCGCCCGCGTCACCGACGTCCGCCTTCACCGCGCAGAGCGGCCCAGGCGCCCGCCCGAAGCGTACGACGCGGTCATGAGCTTCGGGGGCACGATGCATCCGCACGAGCACGAGGCGCATCCGTGGCTCGCCGCTGAGATCGCCTACCTCGAGGAAGCGCTTTCGGCGACCGTGCCGACTCTCGGCGTCTGTCTCGGCGCGCAGCTCCTCGCCCTTGCGGGCGGCGGCAAGGTCGAGCCTGCGCCAGAGCCCGAGATCGGCTGGTTCGCGGTCGAGCTGACGGAGGCGGCTTCCGACGATCCCGTCTTCTCGGCACTACCTCACCGCTTCGACGCGTTCCAGTGGCACGAGTACGCGGCAGGCGTTCCGCCCGGGGCGGTCGAGCTCGCGCGGAACCGCGTCTGCCCGCAGGCATTCCGCACGGGCGAGGCTGCCTGGGGCGTCCAGTTCCATCCCGAGGTGGGCTTCGAGCAACTCGTCCGCTGGATCAACGCGTACGAGGACCCGCCCGTCCCGCCCGACCGTTACATCGCGGCGGCGCGAGAGCACATCGCCGAGTGGAACGACATCGGCCGCACGATCTGCGAGCAATTCTTCTCTGTCGCATCGGGCCGCTGAGGCAGCAACTACCGACCCTGATGCTCAGCGCACCCGCAAGTGCGGTATGGGGTCGGGCTGCGTCTCGGGCGCATCCTCGGGTGCTTAGCAACGAAGCGCAAGTGCCGAGCACGTGCAGGCGTCAGTCTGAGCGCGGTCATCAGCCGAGGCAGGAGGCGTGGGCCGGACTTCGACGTCGCCACTCGGACATGAGTGGCCAGGATGGTCGCGCGACTCGTGCTCGCACGACCACCGAGCGCGCTCACTCCACGATCCTGCGCAAAGGACATGTGAGAACATCCGTGTGCATCTCAGCGACCGATGTTGGTCGTCCCCTGAGGCGCGATGCAGCATGTCGGCAGGAATGAATCGTCCGGGGAGTCAGGCGTCGGCGCCTGAGTCGAGGATGGTGACGCTCGCGCCGCGCTCGACGGCCGCAAGGATTTCGTTACGGAGCGGATCACCTGGTGGGATGATGACGCCCACGTTCCTTCGCGACTCGTCTTGCCTCTCGTCTCTTCCAGGCCCCAGGGGCCTGGAGAACGCCTCGGCGACGACCTCGAGCCCCGCATCGAGTGCGGCTCGCCCTGCTGCCGCCGTATCTCCCCCGGCGCGTGCCCAAACGTCGAGGGCTTCGTTGACGACGGCGACGACCGACGCCGCGCACGCGCGTGCAGTCATGACGTCGGCGCCGCCTGAGCCGAGGAAGGCGGCGAGCCGGTCCTCGTAGGCACGGTCAAAGACGCGCTCGAGGTTGCGGAGCGTGGCGTCGGAGCGCAGGAGGCGGTAGCGGCGCGCATATACCTTTGGCTCGTCGAAGTACGCGGTCACCGATCTCCGTGAGACCTCGACCAGGTCCTCCACGGGCCGAGGCGACGGTAGGCGCGCGTCGAGGAGCGCCCCGAGCTCTGCGACGCGGTCGGCGTGGTCGGGGAACGCGGCCGACTCCTTCGTCTCGAAGTAACGGAAGAACGTCCTCGGGGAGATACCGGCTTCGGCGGCGATCATCTCGACGGTCGTTCCCTCGAGGCCACGCTCCTCGAAGAGGCGAAGGGTCGCCTCGGCGATGCGGAGCTTCCGTTCTCCCTGCCGGCTCAGGTCGCGTCCGTCCGCTCGACGTAGCGTGCCTTCATCTCGAATCGCTCCAGTGTGCGTGGCGGCACGAGCTCGACCTCGGCCTTCACCACGAGCTTGGCGCGAATCCGCTCCTCGAGCTCGCGCCGGAGCGCGGTCAGGTCGCCTGCGTCGTCGCCGTGCTCGGCGCGGATCCGGAGCGGCGGCGGCACCGCCGGCCCCTCGACGTCGACGAGGATGCGCAGCGCGCCGGTCGTGCGTGGTGCAAAGCCGCCGACAACGTCGCTGACCGCGGAGGGCCAGACGTTGACCCCGGCGACGATCAGCATGTCGTCCGTGCGCCCCTCGCAGATCCAGCGCGGCCCCGTCCGCCCGCAGGGGCAGGGCGAGGTCTTGACGACGACGTGGTCGCGCGTTCGGAACCGGACGAGCGGGCAGCACTCGCGCGCCAGGTGCGTGGCCACGAGCTCTCCGCGTGCACCGTCCTCCCACGGGAGCACCTCACCCGAGTCGGCGTCGATCAACTCGAGGAGGGCGAAGTCCGGGGCCAGGAAGTGGTTGCCGTCGGCCGCTGCGCACGTCGCGGCGAAGGCGGGGAGAACGTCCCCGTTCCCGTAGGCTTCGGTGACGCGGGCGCCGTAGAGGCGCTCGAGGCGGGCGCGAAGCTCGGGAATGCCGCCCCCCGGCTCCGCGCCGAGCGTCAGCAGTCGGAAGCCGAGCGAGCGAGGATCGGTGCCGGCCTCGACGAGCTTCTCTGCGAGATAGAAGGCGTAGGACGGCGTGCAGAAGAGGACCGAGCCGCCGAGCGCCTCCGTCGCCTGCACGAGGCGCTCGCTCGCACCCGTCCCGATGGGGACGAACGTCGCCCCGATCGACTCGATCGCGTCCTTGACCGGCAGGCCGCCGACGAAGAACGAGAGCCCGATGGCGTGGACGAAGACGTCCTCCCTCCGCACCCCCTCGCACCAGAAGACGCGCGCCAGCGACTCCGTCCATTGATCCGCGTCGGCGCGCGTGATCCCGATGTAGCTCGGCCTCCCCGTGGTGCCGCTCGTCGAGTGCACGCGGATCACGTCGGCGAGGGTGGCCGCGGCGTGAGTCCCGAGCGGCGGTGCGGCCGCCTGGCTCGCGCGAAGCTCGTCCTTCTCAGTGAGAGGCGCCGCCGACAGATCGGCGGCGGTGCGGACGCTGCCCGGGTCGAATCCCGCAGCTTGCCACTTGCGCTCGTAGAACGGTGAGCGCGCCGTGACGTAGGCGAGCTGGGCGCGGAGCCGCTCGCCCTGCAGCGAGGCGATCGCGTCCGGCGCCATCGTCTCGATCGCCGGGGTCCGCATCCGGTCGCGGGTCGCCCCCTCGTTTCTTGCGACGAGTGTCATACGCTGCCATTATTGCGGCACTTCCTGCCGACTTCCAAGGAGCCGCGCGTGTACGTCGAGGCACCGGTTGAGCATCCCCAGCGGCTGAACGCTTTCCTCGCACGTGAGCACCGGCTCCTCGTCGGCGGCGAGTGGATCGTTCCCGCGACCGACGAGGGGATCGAGGTCGTCGACCCGGCGACGGCGCGATCGATCGCGACCGTCCCGGACGCGTCGGGGCCCGACGTCGACCGGGCCGTCGCCTCGGCGCGAAAAGCGCTGGAGGGTCCGTGGGCGCGGATGCTGCCGGTCGAACGCCAGGACCTCATGCTCCGCCTCGCCGACCTCGTCGCGGCGCACGAGGACGAGATTGCGCACCTGGAGGCGCTCGAGCAGGGCAAGCTGCTCGAGTTCGCCCGCGCGATCGAGGTCGACATGGCCGTCGACTACCTCCGCTACATGGCGGGATGGGCGACCAAGATCCGCGGCGAGACGTTCGAGATCTCCCCGCGGATGCCTGAAGGGATTCGCTTCCACGCCTACACCCGCCGCGAGCCGATCGGCGTGGTCGGAGGCATCGTCCCCTGGAACTTCCCCCACCTCATGGCGGTGTGGAAGATCGCGCCGGCGCTCGCCACGGGGTGCACGGTCGTCCTCAAGCCCGCGGAGGAAACACCGCTCTCGGCGCTCTTTCTCGGCGAGCTCGTCACGGAAACCGGCTTCCCGCCGGGCGTCGTCAACGTCATCACCGGCCGTGGCGAGACCACCGGTGCGGCCCTCGTCGCGCACCACGGCCTGGACAAGATCACGTTCACGGGCTCCACGGAGGTCGGGAAGGAGATCGCGCGCGTCGCAGCCGGCAACCTGACGCGCGTCGCGCTCGAGCTCGGCGGCAAGTCGCCCGTCATCGTCCTCGACGACATCGGCGCGGACATGGTCTCGGGCGGGATGGTGGGCGGGCTCTTCTTCAACACGGGACAGCAGTGCGTCGCAGGGTCGCGTCTGTACGCGCCCCGCGATCGCTTCGACGAGGTCGTCGGCCGCATCGCCGACATCGCCGACTTCCTCAAGATCGGATCGCCCTTCGATCCCAACGTCCACATCGGCCCGGTCGTCTCGCGCACGCAGCAGGAACGCGTTCTCTCCTACATCGAGGAGGCGGGCAAGCTCGGCGCCGACGTGGTGGTCGGGGGCGCGGCGCCTGAGGCGCCCGGGTTCTTCGTCGAGCCGACCGTCATCGCGAACGTCGACCAGAAAGCGCGGGTCGTCCAGGAGGAGATCTTCGGCCCCGTCCTCGTCGCCATGCCCTACGACGACCTCGAGGGCCTCGTCGCGATGGCGAACGACACGGTCTACGGGCTCGCCGCGAGCATCTGGGGCAAGAACGTCTCGCGCATCCTCGAGCTCGTCCCCCGGATCAAGGCGGGGACCGTCTGGGTGAACAGCCATTCCGTCCTCGACGCCAACATGCCGTTCGGGGGCATGAAGATGTCCGGAATCGGACGGGAGCACGGCACTGCCGCAATCGACGAGTACACCGAGCCGAAGACCGTCTGCATCGCCTACTGAGGGAGCCCTTCATGTCCGTCGAGACGACGCCGCACGACCGCAAGACGTACCGCAAGCAGAAGCTCGCGCGCCTGCGTGCGAAGGCCGAGGCGCGCGCGGAGGAGCTCGCCGAGCACGCCCACCCGCTCGACCCGCTCTCGCCGGAGGAGCTCGAGCTCGCGGTCGCGCTCGTGCGCGCACACCCCCGCTACCGCTTCGGGATGCGCTTCGGCATGGTCGCCCTCAAGGAGCCGCCCAAGGCCGCGACGCTCGCCGGCGAGGAGCTTCCCCGCGTGGCCGAGGTCGTCCTCATCTGCAACACGTCCCGCAGCAGCTTCCGAATCGAGGTCGACGTCGGCCAGCGGCAGGTCGGCGCCTGGGTCGAGATCGACGGGCAACCCGCGATCGCGCCGGACGAGTTCGCCGAGACCGAGCTCGCGGTGAAGATGGACGGGCGCGTGCTCGAGGCGCTCCGCCGCCGCGGCCTCGACCTCGAGGATCGCTCGCAGATCAACGTCGACCCCTGGTCGGCCGGCTACTACGGGTCTCCCGAAGAGCGCGAGCGGCGCATCGCCCGCGGCCTCATCTACGTCAAGCACGGGCTGGAGGACAACCAGTACGCGCACGTCGTCGACGGCCTCTCAGCGATCGTCGACCTGAACGACCAGGAGGTCGTCGCCATCGAGGACACGGCCGTTCTCCCCGTGCCCGCCGAGTGCGCCAACTGGGCGCAGTCCTACCAGGAGCGCTGGCGTGACGACCTGAAGCCGCTCGAGATCAACCAGCCCGAAGGGCCGAGCTTCACCGTCGAGGGCAATCTCGTCAGGTGGCAGAAGTGGCAGTTCCGGGTCGGATTCACGCCCCGGGAGGGGCTCGTCCTCCACGAGGTCGTGTACGACGACGACGGCGAGCTGCGTCCGCTTTTCCACCGCCTCTCGATCGCGGAGATGACCGTCCCGTACGCCGACACGGCGTTCCTCCAGTACCGCAAGAACGCCTTCGACATCGGCGAGTACGGCCTCGGGGTGCTCGCGAACAGCCTCGAGCGAGGGTGCGACTGCCTCGGCGAGATTTACTACTTCGACTCCGCCTACGTGAACGCGTTCGGCGAGCTCATGCCCATTCCGAACGCGATCTGCATGCACGAGGAAGACGACGGGATCCTCTGGAAGCACTATGACTTCCGCACCGACCTAACCGAGGTCAGGCGTTCCCGCAAGCTCGTCGTGTCCTTCATCGCCACCGTCGGGAACTACGAGTACGCCTTCTACTGGCACTTCCGCCAGGACGCCTCGATCGAGCTCGAGGTGAAGGCGACCGGCGTCGTCCAGACTGGGGCGCTCCCGGATGGCGAGACGCCCGCGTTTGGAACGATGCTCCTGCCGAACCTCTACGCGTCGAACCACCAGCACCACTTCTGCGTGCGCATCGACGCGATGATCGACGGCCCGCGCAATCAGGTCACCGAGGTCGACAGCGTCGCCGACCCGACCGGTCCCGACAACCCGTTCGGCAACGCCTTCTACGCGAAGCGAACGACGTTCGACCGGGAGTCGCAAGCGAAGCGCAACGTCGACGTGGCGAGTACCCGCTACTGGCTCGTGCAATCGTCCGAGCGAATGAACCGAATGGGGTATCCGACCGGCTTCAAGATCGAGCCAGGAGAAACCGCGCCCCCGTACGCACAACCCGGCAGCACCCTCTGGGACCGCGCACGCTACCTCTGGCACAACATTTGGGTGACGCCTTTCCGCGAGGACGAGCGGTATCCGGCCGGTGACTTCCCCAACCAGCACCCAGGCGGCGACGGGCTCCCGCGCTGGACGTCCGAGGACCGCCCGATCAAGGGCGAGGACATCGTCGTCTGGTACGTGTTCGGCCACCACCACATCGTCCGCGCCGAGGACTGGCCCGTTATGCCGGTGGCGACGCTCGGCTTCAAGCTCAAGCCGGTGAACTTCTTCGACCAGAATCCCGCGCTCGACGTCCCTCCGAGTCTGCCGAACCACCACGGAGACGACTTCCACAACTGCTGCATCCATGAGTGACGGTCGGCGTTGGGCGGACTGAGCGCCGGCATCGCGTTCGAGCACGCCTGCATTCCCTACGGGTTCGCTTGGACTTCGCCCTTCGCACGCTGGCAGGGGCCGTTCGCCGAGCTCTCGAGCCTCGACCTCGCCGTCGCAGTCACGAGCCGCGCGCTTCGCGACCGTCAGCTTCCGCCTGACGAGATAGCCGAGATCGTCCTCGGCATGACGGTCCCCCAGCCGGAAGCGTTCTACGGCGCCCCAACTGTCGCCGCCCGGATCGGCGCACCTGCCGTCACCGGCCCGATGATCGCCCAGGCCTGCGCGACCTCCGTCGCCTGCCTCCGCGCGGCCGCCAGCAACGTCGAGGCCGGGCAGGACGGCCTCACGCTCGTCTGCCTCACCGACCGCACGAGCAACGGGCCCCATCTCGTCTTCCCCACGCCCTCGGCGCCCGGCGGCACCCCGTCGGCAGAGGACTGGGTGATGGCGAACTTCCGCCGCGACCCCTGGGCCGGAAATGCCATGATCGAGACGGCCGACCGGGTCGCGGCCGAGCATGACATCAGCCGCGCGGAGATCGATGCGCTCACGCTGCTTCGGTACGAACAGTACGTCCAAGGAGCGCTCGCTGACGAGCGCGCCTTCCAGCGCACGTTCATGGTGCCCGTCGAGCTCTCTGGTGGCAAGGCGAGCCTCGTCGAGGGCGACGTGGGCGTGCACGAGACGACGGTCGAAGGGCTGGCGAGGCTTCAACCCGTCCTCGAGGGCGGCCGAACCACCTTCGGCTCCCAGACGCATCCCGCCGACGGCGCGGCGGGAATGATCGTGACGAACGAGGCGCGCGCCCGCGAGCTCGCCAGGGACGGGGTCGTCCGCATCCTCGCAGTCGGGTTCGCCCGGGTCGGAAAGGGGCTCATGCCGACCGCACCCGTTCCGGCAGCGAACGCCGCCCTGAAGGCGGCACATATCCGGCTCGCGGACGTCGAGGCGGTGACGACACACAACCCCTTCGCGATCAACGACGTCTACTTCGCGCGCGAGACCGGCTTCCCACTCGAGCGCATGAACCAGTTCGGTTCGAGCCTCGTCTACGGGCATCCGAACGCCCCCACAGGAGCGCGGCTCATCGTCGAGCTCATCCAGAACCTGCGGCGGCGGGGCGGAGGTGTTGGGCTATTCACCGGATGCGCAGCCGGCGACACCGGCGCTGCCGTCGTCGTGCAACTCGACGACGGATGACCGCGATTGCGCCATCGCGCACGCACGTGACTTCTGAACCGTCTGACATGAGCGCGGCGTGCTCAGTTCTCGCGAAAACCGAGGCGCCTCCGAGGGCCTGCGCGACAGCATAGGTCGATCCAGTGTTGAGGCATTCACGCCCTCCAGTGGCATTGTCCGGAAGCGGCACTCGACCTCCGGCCTGATAGGCCGGTCATGACGCTTCCAGCCGGACCACGGCCACACGGCGCGGGCGCCGCGGTTTCCCCCAACATGCTGTCGGTCCGGAGGCTACGTCGGGCCGCTGCAGCGTTGAGCAACCCAGGATTTGCAGGGAAGATCGAAATCTGGCTCCACAAACCTCCGGCCGCCTCGCTCAACTTCCAGGCGCTCTGCGTCAACAGGCAGATAACAAAAGGGGCGACTTGCAGGCTTTTCATGGAGCTAGCCGGACTCGAACCGGCGACCTCCTGGGTGCGATCCAGGCGCTCTCCCAGCTGAGCTATAGCCCCGCGCGGCTCACAGTGTAGCGACGGCTAGGCCGTCGCCTGCTGGCGGCCTTGCTGCTCGAAGAGCTTCCCAGCTGCGATCGTCGCGGCCATGTCGCGGGACTCCTCGCGGTAGACGGAGCCGTCTTCGAACTGGATCACCGGGTATTTCGAC
>DASUJY010000066.1:0-27935 GCA_036279015.1 Gaiellaceae bacterium
AAGCCGGCGATCACCTCGGGCGTCGCAGGCAGGATCAGCATCCCGCCGGTGACCTCGTCGACCCGGTGCAGGCGGTACTCGAAGCGGGTGGCGACGCCGAAGTTGCCGCCGCCGCCACGGATTGCCCAGAAGAGGTCCGGGTTCGTCTCCGCGTCGGCCCGCAGACGCTTCCCCTCGCCGGTGACGATCTCCGCTCCGACGAGGTGGTCGATGGTGAGGCCGTACTTGCGCACGAGGTAGCCGACGCCTCCACCCAGCGTGAGCCCACCGATTCCGACCGAGCCCGTGTCGCCGAAGCCGATCGCGAGGCCGTGGGTATGGGTGGCGGCAGTCACCTCGCCGGCGGTGAGGCCGGTCTGCGCGCGAGCGATGCGCCGGCCCGGGTCGATGTCGAGCCACTTCATGAGCGCGAGGTCGAGGACGATGCCGTCGCTCGTTCCGTGGCCGGCGGGGCTGTGCCCGCCGCTTCGCACGGCGAGCTCGAGGCCGTGCTCACGGGCGAGCGAGACCACGGCGCCGACCTCCTCCGCGTCGACCGGGCGGACGATCGCGGCCGGCCGCCGGTCGAAGGCCGGCGAGAAGACCATGCGCGCCTCCTCGTAGTCGCCGTCGCCGGGCTCGATCACGTGACCGTCGAGCTCGCCGCGCAGGCGGGAGAGAACGCGCGTGGATGTCGACTTTGCGCTCACGGGGACCTCCTCGGGTCGGTTTCGTCCGTGTCGATCAAGGCTCGAGTCTCGCCGCGGACCCGCGGAGGCGCAGTGGGGCGCTCAGGTCTCTTCGGGTGCGGCTAGCCGAACTCGAAGCGCAGAGGCTTTACGAGTCGACCACGCGTGACCGCTCGCGCGCGGCCGCATCGCCCGCCGGGGCCCGTACCGGCAGTGCCGCCCTCACGAGCGTTCCGCGCCCGAGCGGGCTCGCCACGTCCAGGGTGCCGTTCAGCGTCTCGACGCGGTCGCGCAGGCCGCCGAGGCCGGAGCCGCGCCCGGTATCGGCGCCGCCGACGCCGTCGTCCTCGACCTCGATTACGGCGCGGCCGTCGACCCGCTCGGCACGGACGACCGCCGATCCGGCGTTGGCGTGCTTGACGATGTTCGCAAGCGCCTCCGAGGCGACGTAGTAGGCCGCGGCCTCGACCTGCTCCGGGAGGCGCTCCTCGACACGCACCTCGAGCGCGACGGGGAGCGGCGCCCGCGCCGCGAGTGCCTCGAGCGCCGGGCCCAGACCGCGATCGGTGAGCACCGCCGGGTGGATTCCTCGCGCCAGCTCTCGGAGCTCCGTGAGCGCCTCTCCGAGCTCCTCGGCGGCGCCGTTGAGAAGCTCCTCGGCCTCGACCGGTGCCTGCCGCACCTTGGCCTGGGCGAGCCGCAGGGCGAGAGACAGCGCCACGAGACGCTGCTGCGCTCCGTCGTGGAGGTTCCGCTCGAGCCTTCGCCGCTCGGCGTCGCTTGCCTCGACGATGCGAAGGCGCGAGGCGGCGAGCTCGTCGCGAGCCTGAGCGCTCGCGAGCGCGAGACCGACGAGCTCGGCGAAGGCCTGCAGACGCCGCTTCGTCTCCGGGGGGAGAGCCTCGTCGGCGCGCAGAGCCGCGATCAGGGCGCCCCAGGTGGAACCCGCGACGGTGATCGGGACGCCGACGCTCCAGCGGTAGCCGAGCGACAGCATGCGCCTCCCGATCTCGCTGTCGACCTCGTCGTAGGCGACGCGTACCGGCGCTCCTGTGCGGAGGACGGTCAGTGCGGCGCCCTCGTCGAGCTCGAGCGGGCTTCCGAGGAGGAAGTCGGTGGTCGGGTCTCCGAACTTGCCGACGATCATTCCGGTCTCGCTCTCCCCGTAGCGGACGAGGAGCGCCGAGCGGATGCCGAGCAGCGTGCAGGCCTCCTCCGTCACCGTCTGGAAGATCTCCTCGGGCGCGGCGTTGCCGGCGACGAGAGTCGCTACGCGGCGCAGAGCCGCCTGCTCCTCGGCGAGCCGGCGCTCCTCCACCTCCGCCCGTCGTTGCACGGTGAAGTCGCGCACGATCGTCACCACCTCGCCGTCGCCGCTCGGCACCATGCGCGACTCGAGGCAGCGGGCGACCCCGTCGATTGTGAGCTCGTACTCGACCGAGCTCATCGCGCCCGTGTCGAGCGCCCGGGCGACACACGCGAGTACATGGTCGGCGACGTCGGCAGGGAGAAAGTCGCGCACGTTCGCCCCGAGCAGCTCCTCGACCGGTCGCACCAGACTGGGCGCGTCGTTCGCCCGTACGTCGAGGTAGGTGCCGTCGCGCGACACCCTGATCATCAGATCGGGGATAGCGTCGAGCAACGCCGTGTTCCGCTCCTCGACCGTCTGCACGGTCTCGAGGGCACGCTCGTTCGCAAGCGCGAGCCCCGCGGCAGCGGCGACGCCGTCGAGAAGCTCGGGGCGGAGGCGGAGAGATCCGTCGTGGACGAGCATCCCGATCGGCTCTCCCTGGTGGCGCACCGGTGTCGCCACGCGCTGATCTCCGGCTTCCGGCAACGCGAGGGGATCGCCGCGGGCGTCGTGGTACGCGCCGTCGATCCCCCGGCGCGCCAGCTCGAGCGAGGGATCGCCGAGCGCGCGGCGGAGCGCACGCTCGAGCTCGGCCGCAGTTCCCTCCTCGCGCAACTCGACGAGTAGCTCCCCGACCGCAGCGCGCGAGAGCCGGCTCTGGAGGAGCACCACCAGGAAAGCGGCCGGAAGCGCGAGCGAGGCCAGGAGCCCGAGGCCGATTCCGATCACCGCCGCTCGGGAGGAGATCGGAGCGACGACGAGCCCGGCGGCGAAGGCGAGCAGGGCGATCGTCCCGCCGAGGACGACGGGCGCGAGTTGCCGTCGCGCGAGGGACGACTTCATCCGCGTCCGCCGGTAGAGCATCCACGCCACCGCGACCGCGAGCACGAGCGCCACCGCAGCCTCGACCTCCGCGAGCGCGGTGGCGAGCGAAGGGTGGGAGTCGATCAGCGCGACGTTGCGCGGATGGTCGCTCGCCCAGCGCGTGAGCGGGTCGAAGAGGACGGACACGGCCTGGAGCGCCAGAACGTTGGCGTAGGCGACCGCGGCCAGAATCCGATTGGAGCGCGTCCGGAGGCGGCCGTGCGGGAACGCGAGGAGCGCGTGTACGAGTACGGCGAAGACCAGGTTCGCCGTCAGGACGCCGATGGTGTAGACGCTCGCCAGGTTCGCGTCGTGAAGCGAGCCGAGAAGCGAGGAGAAGCCGACCGCAACGAGGAGGAACCCGAAACGGACGAAGGGCGGCCGCCTCAGCGCGACGAGGCCTGCACCCACGAAGGACAGGCAGACGACCACCGAGAGGACCGCGTGCCCGAGCGGATCGGGGGCGTGGTTGCTCGCCGCGCTCAGATAGACCGCTCCGGCGGTCGCCGCCACGGCCAGCGCCGCAAGCAGGAGCGCGATCCACGCGGAGACAGGGCGCCGTTCGCCCGCGAGGCCACCCCGAGCCGGCGCGAGGAGCGCGGCCGGGTACGCCTGGTCGGTCATCCGAGAAGCCTCTCGAGCGCCGCCCCCGAGAGCTCCTCCTTCGAGACGAACCCGCGGGCGCCGCTCGCCTCGACGAGCTGCCCGTACTCGCACCGGTCACGGCTCGACACGAGCACGATGGAAAGGTCTGGGTGGGCAGCGAGAAGACGCTCGGCGACCTGGAAGCCGTCGAGGTCGGGAAGCTGGACGTCGAGGAGGACGAGATCGGGACGGAGCTCGTCGGTCAGCCCGATTGCGCCCGCGCCGTCCTCGGCTTCGCCCACGACCTCGAAGCCTTCCGTCGCGAGCAGCCGGCGCGCGCAGCTGCGAAAGCTCGGGTGGTCGTCGACCACGAGAACCCGCCGCGCAGACCGTAGCTCCTCGAGGAGCTCTCGGTGCTCTGGCTTCATCTCATCAACCCCCGTTCCAGCAGACTAGCCGCATCCTGCGCACGGCGCGGCCGCTCTGGAAAGCTGCCAAGAATCCGGCGTCCGGCCAAGGGCGCAAACCGCCCGGCGATGGTGTGGGAATCCGAACCATGCCCCGCGAACGGGCGGTGGAAGATTCCTCGTTTGGCCCTCGTCAGGGAAGAAGACCGGGCCCGCGAGCCCGAGACGGAGGTTGCCGAGTGCAATACTCGCATGACGTGACGACTGAAGCGCCCGTACGTACGTTCCTCATCGCCGACGTGCGCGGCTACACGCGCTTCACCGAGGAGTACGGCGACGAGGCGGCTGCGCGCCTGACGGCGAAGTTCTCCGATCTCGTCCACGACGGCGTCCAGACGCGCGGCGGCAAGCTGATCGAGATCCGGGGCGACGAGGCCCTCGCCGTGTTCGACTCGGCGCGCCAGGCGATCCGCGCCGCAAAGGACCTCCAGGAGCAGTTCGCAGAGGAAAGCGATGCCGACCGCGACCTGCCGCTCCGCGTCGGAATGGGAATCGACTCGGGCGAGGCGGTCGAGCTGGAGGACGGGTCCTACCGCGGCAAGGCGCTGAACGTTGCCGCCCGCCTCTGCGCGCTCGCCCACGGCGGCGAGGTTCTGGTCAGCGAGGGCACCCGCCACCTGGCCGGGCACGTCCCCGGGCTCCGCTACGTCGACCGCGGCAGCATGAAGCTCAAAGGGATCGCCGACCCGGTGCACGCCCTGCGCATCGCCTGGGAGGACGAGGAGGACGAGAAGGAGTCGAGCCGGTGGGTGCTCATGTTCTTCGGCGGGCAGAGCCGTCTCGGCTGGAAGCCGCTCGTGGCCGTCATGGCCGTGGCTGCGGCAACGGCGGCCGCGGTCGTCTATCTGACGACGGGAAACAACGAGCCGAGCACCGCTGCGCCGCCGCAGACGACCGCCGGGGACACGACGGGCGGCCAGACGACCAGCAGCGGCACGATCACGGGCGAGACGACCACCGGCGAGACGGCGCCGAGCGGCGCTCTCACGCTCGCCGCGATCGTCCCGCCGAAGCTCTGGGCCGGCTGCGAGCTTCAGACCGTCCCGGACCCGAACGCCGACGAGACGGCGGTCTGCCTCCCCCAGAGCGGCGTGAAGGGGTTCCAGCCCGACCGATGGCAGATCTCGTCCTACCCGAACAAGCGCACTCTGCTCGGCGCGTACGAGGACGAGCGGACGAGCCACGACATCGCCCGCAACCAGGGCAAGTGCACCGGCCTCTCGTGGGGCGGCGAAGGCGCCTGGGAGCATGGCCCAGGACAACCCGGCGGGCGCTTGTTCTGCTACTTCGAGGGCGACGACGCGGTCATCGTCTGGGTGCATGAGCGGCTCGGCCAGCCGACCCACAAGGACGTCCTCGCGATCGCCCGCGAGGGAGGAAGCGACCATGCGCGGCTCTTCCGCTGGTGGCAGCCCTGGCACCACCTGATCGGCAAGGCCGAGTAAGAGACCGTCTCAAAATGAAGACCTGAGCCGCCGGAGCACGCTGAACGCCGCGAGGCGGCGTCCTCGGTCGCGCTCGTATCGCACTGGATACGAGCACTCCCTGCGTCCTTGCCTCGCGCCGCCCAGCGCACTCCGGCGACGAGGCCCCATTCTGAAACGATCTCTGGCCACCCGGGAACCTTTTCTTCCGGCCGCGGTCGAAGCGATGTGACCAAACCAGGCGCCTGCGGCGTATGAACGCCGTGAACGCGCTCGCACAGGCATTACCGGCCCGCGCGTCCAGGCGCCCGTTCGCGGACGTCGCGCGGGAGCACCTGGACGACGTCTACCGCTACCTCGTCTTCCTCACGGCCGACCCGGCGCTCGCCGAGGATCTGACCGGCGAGACGTTCGAGAAGGCCTTCAGGAGCTGGAGGCGGTTCGACCCGAGGCGCGGCTCGGAGCGGACCTGGCTCTGCCAGCTGGCCCGCTCTCGTGCGCTCGACCACTTCCGCTCGGAAGCGCGGCGGCACCGGCGCGAGGAGCAAGCCGCGGCCGCGCCCGAGGCGCCCGCCGAGCCCCTTGCGGGCGAGATCTCGCCGGAACTCGAGGGCGCGCTCCGGTCGCTCTCGGCCGGCGAGCGGGAGGTCGTCGTGCTGCGGGTCGTGCTCGAGCTCGACGCGGCGGCTGCGGCGCGCGTGCTCGGAATCGGGCGCACGGCCTGCTCGATGCGGCTCGCGCGAGCGCTTCAGAAGCTCGGAGAGAGGATGGAGACCCATGCAGTCGCCTGACACCGTCGTGCCCGCCCGCGTCGAGCAGCTCCTCGCCGGGGCGTTCCCGGAGACGCAGTCGGAGGCGCGGCTCCAGGGGCTCGCGCGCGAGCTTCGAGGCGCGTCTATCTCGTCGCCTGCCTCACTTCGCGAGCGGGTCGGCGGGCTCTCGGCCCGCCCGCCGCGGCGCCGGCAGCTGCCGCGCAAGCTCCTCCTCGGCGTGCCGGTCGCCGTCGCGCTCGCGGCGCTCGCCGCCTTTACCGGATTGCGCTCGCAGACGGACGAAGCCCCGAGCGGGGCCACCGCCCTCCGACACACGGAGCGTGAGGTGCCGCTGGCGATCGAGCGCGATCTCCAGTCCCGCCCCTTCCGGGCCCAGACGCTGGATGCGGGCTCTTCGGCCCCGGCGGTCCCGTCCGGGCGCGCCCAGGACGTCAACATGTGGATCGACCTGCGCGTTCCGAAGGCGGACGACGTCTCGTCGGCCTCCCAGGACGCGGTGCGGATCACGCGCGAGGTAGGCGGCATCGTCGTCTCCTCGGCGGTCTCGACGCACGGGGCGCGGGGAAGCGCGCAGCTCGCCCTCCGGATCCCGGTCGGCCGGCTCGAGGACGCCGTCTTTCAGCTTTCCGAGCTCGGGACCGTGACCGGCCAGCGCGTCGACACGCAGGACTTGCAGGGATCCCTCGACGCGGGAGCGCGGCGGATCGAGCGCCTCCGCAGCCAGATCAGGATCGCCGAAGCCCGGCTCGCGAGCGGAACGCTCTCCCCGGAGGAGGAGCTCACGACGCGCATCCGCCTCGAGCACCTGCACCGGAAGCTGCGGGAGGCGCGGCGCGAGCACGACGCGATCGCGCGGCGGGCAGCGATGGCCGACCTGCGGCTCCAGCTCGCCACTCCTGCCGCAGGGGCGGTCGAAAAGAATGAGAGCGGCGTCGGCGGCGCTGCGCACCGGGCGGTCGACATCCTGCGCGGAGCGGGCTCGGTGGCCGTCTTCGCGGCGATCGTCCTGAGCCCGCTCCTCCTGCTCGTCGTGCTTGCGTGGCTCGCGCTTCGCGCCCGCGCCCGCCGCGTGGAGACGCGCCTCCTCGACGAGCGCCGTCCCGGCGCACCATCTCCGCAGGAGCCCAGGGTCTAGCTCCGGCCACCCGGCCTCGTAGGCTCGCCGCATCAACGGCGAGGAACGAAACCCGGCAGCGCACGAAGCCGAGCGCCTCGGCCCTGCTCCGCCCGTCCCCGGGGTCGCGGTCGAGGAGGCCGGGCCGCTCAGGCGCTTCCTCGGCCTCGCGGCGATGGACGTCGGGCCGCTCAGGCGCCACCGCGACTACCGCCTCCTGTTCACCGGGCAGGCGCTCTCGTTCTTCGGCTCGATGGTCACGTACGTCGCCGTTCCGTACCAGGTGTACCAGCTCACCGGCTCGTCGCTCGCCGTCGGCCTGCTCAGCCTCGCGGCGCTCGGCCCGCTCCTCGTCACCGCATTCATCGGAGGGGCCTTCGCGGACGCCGTCGACCGCCGCCGCATGCTTCAGCTCGCCGAGCTCGCCCTCGGCCTCTCGACGGCCGTCCTCCTCGTCAACTCCCTGCTCGACGAGCCGAAGGTCTGGGTCCTCTTCGTGATCGTGCCGATCACGGCGGCCTTCGACGGGTTCCAACGACCGTCGCTCGACTCCATGGTCCCGCGGCTCGTGACGCGCGACGAGCTGCCCGCGGCCGCCGCGCTCGACTCCTTCCGCGGCGAGGTCGGCATGATCGCCGGCCCGGCCGTCGGCGGCGTCCTGATCGCCTCGATCGGGCTTCCGTGGACCTACGGCATCGACGTCGCCACCTTCGGGTTCTCGATGGTCGCGCTCGCGCTCATGCGCGCCGTGCCGCCCCCGCCGGATGCGACCGCGCCGAGCCTGCGCAGCATCGTCGAGGGCGTGCGCTACGCCTGGAGCCGCCAGGAGCTCCTCGGGAGCTACGGCGTCGACATGGTCGCCATGTTCTTCGGGATGCCGATGGCGCTCTTCCCGGCCTTCGCCAAGGAGTTTGGCGGCGCCGAGGTGCTCGGTCTCCTGTACGCCGCCCCGTCGGTGGGCTCGCTGCTCGCGACGGTGACGAGCGGCTGGGTCTCACGGATCCGCCGCCACGGCCTCGCGATCATCTGGGCGGCCGCGTGCTGGGGCGTCGCCATCACGGGGTTCGGTCTGGCCCCGAACCTGCCCCTCGCGCTCCTCTGCCTGGGTGCCGCGGGCGCGGCAGACATGATCAGCGGCATCTTCCGGGGGACGCTCTGGAACCAGACCATCCCGGATCGCCTCCGCGGCCGGCTCGCCGGGATCGAGCAGGTCAGCTACTCGAGCGGCCCCATGCTCGGAAACCTCGAGTCGGGAATCGTGGCCTCGCTCGCGGGCGTCCGCGCCTCGATCGTCTCAGGCGGGATCCTCTGCGTCGTCGGGGTCGGGCTCTTCGCGCTCGCGCTCCCCGCCTTCAGGCACTACGACGCACGTGCGCGCGAGTGACGGCCTCCGGGTTCGGACAGCCGAGAAGCCGAAGCGCGAGCTCGATCTCGGCGCGGAGGAGCTCGAGGACGCGGAGGACGCCGGCCTCGCCGTCGACGGCGAGGCCCCAGAGGAGCGGACGCCCGACGAGCACGGCCCGGGCGCCGAGCGCGAGCGCCGTCACGACGTCGGTTCCGCGGCGGATTCCCCCGTCCATGAACACGCGACAGCGGCCCGCGACGGCGTCGACGACCTCCGGCAAGACGTCTAGGCTCGCAGGAACGCGGTCGAGCTGGCGGCCGCCGTGGTTGGAGACGACGACGCCGGCGACGCCCTGCTCGCAGGCCAGGCGCGCGTCCTCGGCGGTCAGGACCCCCTTCAGGATCAGCGGCAAGCTCGAGATCGAGTGCAGCCATTCGAGGTCGCGCCAGGTGATCGTCGGGTCGACGACCTCCCCGAGCGTCGCGTGGAAGTCGCCGCCGCCGAGATGGGCCGCGAGGTTGGGGAGCGGGAGGTCGGGCGGGATCTCGAAGGCGGCACGGAGGTCGCGCTCGCGGCGGCCGGCGGCGGGCAGGTCGACCGTGAGGACGATCGCCTCGAATCCAGCCGCCTCGGCCGACTCGACGAGCCCCTGCGTGAAGCCGCGGTCGCGCGACCAGTAGAGCTGGAACCAACGCCGTCCGTCGGGCGCTGCGGCCGCCAGCTCTGCAGGCGAAGCGCCTCCGAGCGTCGAGAGGCACATGACCGTCCCGGCCGCCGCCGCTGCCCGCGCCGTCGCGAGCTCGCCGTCCGGGTGGGCGAGGCGCTGGAAGGCGGTCGGTGCGACGAGGACAGGCATCGAGACGTCGCGGTCGAGCACGGTCGTCGCGGTCGTGACCTCCCCGACGTCGACGAGCATCCGCGGGCGCAGGCGCCAGCGCTGGAAGGAGGCGACGTTGTCGGCGAGGGTGTGCTCGTCTCCGGCACCGCCTGCGAAATAGCCCCAGGGCCCCGGGTCGACCTTGCCTTCGGCGAGCCGCTCGTAGTCCCAGACGTTGACCGGCTCCGACACGCTTCGATCCTAACCCCCCTCCGGGGAGTGAGCCGGTCGTGATCTAGAGCGGGTGCGACCCGAGCGCCGCGGGGGCGAGTCGCAGGAAGGTCGCCACGACGTCCGGGTCGAACTGGCTGCCGGCGCCCTCCTCGAGCTCCTCGCAGGCCCGCTCGAAGCTGAGCGCGCCGCGGTAGGGACGGTCGGTTGTCATCGCGTGGAAGGCATCGCAGACGAAGATGACGCGCGCCTCGACGGGGATCGCCTTGCCGGCGAGCTCGTCCGGGTAGCCCTTGCCGTCCCAGCGCTCGTGGCAGTGGCGCACGATCGGCCGCACCTGCTCGAGACGCGCGATCGGCGCGAGGATCCGCTCCCCGAGCTCGGGATGGGCCTCCATCACCTTGCGCTCCTCCGGCGTCAGCGGTCCCGGCTTCAGGAGGATCGTCGACGGGATGCCGATCTTGCCGATGTCGTGGAAGAGGGCGCCGAGCTCGAGGCGCTTCAGCGCGAGCGCGTCGAGGCCGAGCTCGCGGCCCACGTCGAGCGCCATGTCCGTGATCCAGCGGGCGTGGGAGGAGGTGTAGGCGTCGTTCGCCTCGAGCGCGTTGGCGAGCGCCTCGACCGTGGAGAAGAACGTCTCCTCGAGGTTGTCGAAGGCGCCGGCGTTCTGGATTGCGAGCTTCGCCTGGTGGGCGAGCCCGTCCAGGAGGCGCATGTCGCGGTCGGAGAAGGAGTCCCGCACGACGACGATGCAGCCGAGCCGGCCGGCGTCGAGATGGAGCGGTGCGATGGCGTAGGCCTTGCCGTCCTCGGGGACGTTGGCGTCGCGTGCAAGATCCTCGGGGCTCATGAGGAAGGGGGAGTCGGGCGCGAGCCACCGCCGCGCGGCCACGCCGTCGTAGCGGACGGCGCGAAGCTCGTCTTCGAGCTTCGGGTCGAAGCCGTGGAGGGCAGCCGGCTCGACGTCCCCGTCCAGCTCACGCTGGAGCCAGATGGAGACGCGCGGCGCCGCGAGCATGCGCGCGGTCTGCTCGACGAGCCGCGAGAGCACCTCGTCCATGCCCTCTGCGCTCGAGACCTCGCGGCTGAAGCCGAGAAGGGCGTTCGCGATCTCGAGGGACTCCTTTGCGAGCTCCGCTTCGCGCCGCTCGGCCTCGTAGAGCCGCGCGTTCTCGAGCGCCACCGACGCGTGGCCGGCGAGCACCTCGAGCAGGCGGACGTCGTCCTCGTCGAACTGACCCACGCCGAGCTTCGAGATGACGACGACGCCGCTCACGCGCGCGCCGTACTTGAGCGGCACCGCGACGACCGACTCGTCGATGTCTTCCGTGTTCGGGATCGTGACCGCGAATTCGCAGTCCATGGCATTGGCGAGGAGGAGGGAGCGCCCGGTCTGGGCGACCCAGCCAGTGAAACCCTCGCCCACCCTCGAAACGAGGTCCTCGGCCGTCTCGTCCGTGTACTCGCCGAGCGTCCCCTTGAACGCGATCGGGAGGAGAATGTCGCCCTCCGCGATGTAGACGCGGCAGTTGTGGTAGTCGATCAGGCCGCGGAGCTCGTTGACGATCACCGAGCCGATCTCGTGCACGTCGTTCAGGCGGTTGAGGCGCCCGGCGAGGCTCTGGAGCATCTTGAGGTGGGCGATCGAGCGCACGTCCTCGCGTCCGACCACCCCGAGCGGGCGCTCGGTCGCGGTGTCGTCGAAGAGGACGCTCTGGTCCTTCCCGCGCGCCTTGGCGGCCATCATCGCGGCCTCGGCGCAGGCGACGAGCTCGCGCGGGTTCATGGCGTGCTCCGGCCCCTGCGCGATGCCGATCGAGAGTGTCAGGCGCCCGGCCGGGTCGAACTCCTCCTGGGCCAGCCGCTCGCCGAGGCGCGCGGCGAGGCCGAGGGCGTCGCCCGCGTCGCAGGAGGCCATGATGATCCCGAACTCCTCGCCGCCGAGGCGGCAGACGACGTCCGAGGTGCGGACCGTCTGACGGAGGATGTTGGCGAGCGTGGCGAGCACCTGGTCGCCGGTGCCGTGACCGTAGATGTCGTTGACCCGCTTGAAGTCGTCGATGTCGAGCATGAGCACGGCGATCGAGTCGTGCGTGCGACTGATCCTGTTCAGCTCGGCGCGCAGGCGGTCGTGGAAGTAGCGGTGGTTGTAGAGGCGCGTGAGCGAGTCGGTCTGGGCCTCGAGCTCGAGGCCCGCGCGCACCTGCGCGTTGTCGAGCGCGAGTGCGGCGGCGTCGCCGAAGCGCTGGGCGAGCTCGAACTCCTCCTCCGTGAACGCGGCCTCCTCGCCGAGGCGGTAGACGTTCAGCGCTCCCTTGGTCGCTCCGCGCGCGACGAGCGGAACGGAGATGAGCGCCTCGGGCTCGTCGGGGGGCGTGCCCGGGACGACCTTGACGCGGGGATCGAGATGCGCGTCGTTGACGAGCTGCGGCTCGCGCTGCTCGACGACCCAGCCGGTGATTCCCTCGCCGAAGGGCGGCTGGTCGCTCATGATCTCGTCCGCCCACTTGTCCCTCGACATGAGCGGGATGAGGACGCGGCGGCTCTCGTCCGCCTGATAGATCGTGAAGGCGTCGAAGGGGATCAGGTCTCCGAGCGTGTCCGCGATGCGCGCGAGCACCGCGTCGAGCTCCTGCTCGGAGAGGACGACGTGGAAGACCTCGGCGAGCCGGCGGTACGAGCCCACGAGAGTGTCGATGGGGACGAGCGCAGGCCGGGCGGAGAGCGTCATCGACGCGTCGTCTTGAGCGACATGATCTCGCGTTACTCCCATCGGCCGCAGCATCCTTCCGGAGAGCCTGTCCAATCCTGAATTCTCCCTGGCCGGGCGCGCGCTCCCCTCCCTGGAAAGGGTGATTAAGGCGCCTTGCCTCGAGGGGCGCGAGAAGCCGCCATCGTCCGCCTAGTCTAGGCTCGAGACGGCATGAAACAAGGGCGGCGGCCCGGCCTCACTGAAGCGCTCGGCGTCTGGAGCTTCTTCGTGCTCGTGGCCATCGCCATCGTCGTCACCTACGCGCGCATCCCGCCGGAGGAGCTCTACCACACGAGCGGCCGCGGCCTCGAGGCCGGCGCCTCGCGGGCGCTCGTCTTCGTCGGCTTTCCCTTCGCCCTCGTCGCGATCGCCCTCGCCTGGATCGCCGCCGTTCGCATCGGCGCGAGGACCGCAGCGGGCGCAGCCGTCCTCGCCACGATCCTCTGCATCACGGTCGCGTTTCCGGGCGTCGTCGACCAGGACGATCTCGACGCGCGTCCGGTCAATGCTCTCGCCGGGGTCGGCGCGCTCCTCGCGCTCGCTCTCCTCGCGGTCGCGTGGGTGCGCGAGGGGAAGGGCGAGGCCGTGCCGTTCGGCCGGGCGGACTACGTCCGGATCGCCGTCGCTGTCTTGCTCCTCCTGGTCGCGATCCCGTGGATCGGGGCGGAGCTCGGCTTCTACGTCAGCGACGCCCCGGTGCTCGGCCGGATCTTCATCGCCGAGGAGATCAAGCCGTCGCTCGGCGGCGAGCCGTCGCTCCATGCGGTGCACCTCGGCGAGCACCATGGCTTCGACGGCGTCCTCCTGGCTCTGTCGGCGCTCGCGCTCACCCGTGTCCCCGCTCGCATGCCGACGCGGCGCGGGGCGACGGCGCTCGCGCTCTACCTGTCCCTCATGCTCGCCTACGGGCTCTCACTCGCTCTCCAGGACGGCTGGAACGAGCAGCTCGTCAAGCGCGGGACGATCGACGCCAGGGTGCCGAGCGTGATCCGCCCGGTTGCGAGCCCGGCCTGGGCCGGGATCCTTGTCGGTGCGCTGACGATCTACTTGCTGTTTTTCCGGGTAGTAGAGTCAAAGCGACCCGAAGGAGTGATTCGATGACCCGCCGTCTAGTGCCGCCCCTGCTCGTGCTCGTCGCGCTCGTCCTGGCCCTCGCGGCCTGCGGCGGCGGCGGCGAATCATCCTCGACGACCCCGGCGGCCGGCGGTGCGACGACCGGCGGCGGAGGCGGGGGAGGCTCGACCGTCAACATCTCCGCGGATCCGAGTGGTGCCTTCAAGTTCCAGCAAACCGAGGTGTCGGCGAACGCGGGAGCCGTAACGATCGACTTCACGAACGAGTCCCCGATCGCACACGATGTTCGGATCGAAGGCAACGGCGTCGAGGACGAGGGCACCGATGAGATCACCAGCTCGTCGACGACGGCCACCGTCGACCTTCAGCCGGGCACGTACACGTTCTTCTGCTCGGTCGACGGCCATCGGGCCGCCGGCATGGAGGGCACGCTCGTCGTCAAGTAGCCACGCTCGATTGGGGCGCTCGGCCTGAGCGCGCAGCTGATCGACCTCCACCACCTGGGCCGCCGTCGGGTGATCGCGTCGTACCTCGTTCCGGGAGAGGAGCCGGCGCTCGTCGACTGTGGGCCGGAGAGCTGCATCGAAGCGCTCGAGTCGGGGCTCGCCGCGCACGGTATCGCGCTCGAGGATGTGCGGCACCTCGTGCTGACCCACATCCACCTCGACCACGCCGGAGCGGCGGGCGCGCTCGTACGGCGGAACCCGGGGCTGATCGTGCACGTGAGCGAGATCGGGGCGCCGCATCTGGTCGCGCCGGGCCGCCTCGAAGCGAGCGCGCGCCGCCTCTACGGAGACGACTTCGACCGCCTCTGGGGCGAGCTCGTGCCGGTGCCGGAGGAGAACGTCGCCGTCGCCGGCGAGCGGGTGCTCGGCTTCGACGCGTGGCCGACCCCGGGCCATGCCTCCCATCACGTCACGTTCCTGGCCGAGGACGGCACCTGCTTCTCGGGCGACGTCACCGGCGTCCTCATTCAGCCCGCGACGCTGATCGCGCCGGTCTCGCCGCCCCCGGACGTCGACGTCGAGGCGTGGGAGCGCTCTCTCGACTCGATCGCGGAGCGAGCGCCCGAGCGCCTCTGCCTGCCGCATTTCGGGGTCGTCGAGGATCCTGCCGGCCACGTCGAGAGGACGCGCGAGCGCCTGCGCGTCTGGGCGGCGCGCGTCCGCGACGGCGCGAGCGAGGATGAGTTCGTCCGCGCAGCCGAGCGGGAGCTCGACGAGGCGGCCGACCCCGAGACCGCCGCCGCGTACACCCAGGCCGGCCCGCTCTGGCAGTCGTACGCCGGCCTCGCTCGCTACTGGACGAAGAGGTCGTAACGGCATGGGCTCTCGCGCTAGTCTCTGACGGATGCGCCGCACGGTCATCGGTACTGCCGTTCTCGCGCTCGCGATCCTGCTGCCCGCGACGGCGCGCGCGGCGGTGAAGCGCAAGCTCGTCGGCAACTTCAACGCGCCCATCCAGGTGGTCGCGCCGCCCAAGGTCCCGGGCTCGACGCTCTATATCGCGGAGAAGGACGGGCGCGTGATCCGCTGGCGCGCCGGCAACCGGAGCGTCGTCCTCGACATCCACGGCAAGGTCTCGGGCGACAGCGAGCAGGGCCTGCTCTCGATCGCCTTCAAGTCGGGGCGGGTCATGTTCGTCTACTACACGAACCGCTCGGGCGACAGCCGCGTCGTCCGCTACAACCTCGGACGCGGCGGCGGCCACGTCAACAAGGGCTCGAGGCGCACGATTCTGCGGGTCGACCAGCCGTTCCCGAACCACAACGGCGGCACGCTCCAGTTCCACGGCGGCCACCTGTACCTCAGCCTCGGCGACGGGGGCAGCGGGTGCGATCCGGGCGAGCGCGCTCAGGATCCGGGCACGCGGCTCGGGAAGCTCCTGCGCCGCGACAAGAGCGGCTGGAAGATCGTCGGCTACGGCTTGAGGAACCCGTGGCGCTGGTCCTTCGACCGCAAGACCGGCGGTCTCTACATCGGCGACGTCGGCCAGGGGACGCGCGAGGAGGTCGACTTCCTCCCGGCGGCCAAGGTCTCCCTTCCGGCCGAGAACTTCGGCTGGGACCGGTGGGAGGGCACGGTCGAGAACACCTGTGAGAACACCGGCCTGCGCGGGGGCGGGGAGCTCGTCTTCCCGAAGTACAACTACGGCCGCTCGGTCGGATTCACGGTGATCGGCGGCTTCGTCTACCGGGGGCGGAAAATGGCGGGGCAGCGCGGCCGCTACTTCTTCGGCGACCTGAGCGGTTGGGTGCGAACAGCGCGCGCCGGCACCCTCGGGCATCGCAGGAAGCTCGGCTTCCAGGTTCCGAGCCTCGTCTCCTTCGGCGAGAACTCGAAGGGCGAGCTCTACGCGGTCTCGCTGAACGGCCCGGTCTACAGGCTGCACGACTAACCTCCCGCTTCGTGCGGGTGCAGTTCGTCGATTGCCGGTGGGAGCTCGGGCAGCCGCAGCGCGGCCGGGAGCTCTACCTCGCCGGGCACATTCCCGGCGCGTCCTTTCTCGACGTCGAGCGCGAGCTTTCGGCGCCGCCGGGCGGGGCGAACGGCGGCAGGCATCCGCTGCCGGCGCCCGAGGACTTCGCGCGGTCGGCTGCGGCGGCCGGCATCGGGGACGACGCGCTCGTCCTCGCCTACGACCAGGGGATGAACGGCGGCGCCGCGCGTCTCTGGTGGCTCCTGCGGCACTTCGGCCACGACGACGTGGCGGTGCTCCGTGGTGGTCTCGAGTCGTGGCTCGGCTATCTGCGCGGCGGTGAGGAGCGGATCGAGCCGGGCGAGCTGACGCTGCGCCCGCGGGAGGGCGACCTCGCCTCGGCCGAGGAGATCGACGACGCGCTCGGGCGACCCGGGTTCGTGCTCGTCGACGCTCGGGTTCCTGAGCGCTTCCGGGGCGAGGTGGAGCCGGTCGATCCCGTCGCCGGCCACATCCCGGGCGCTCTCAACGTGCCGTATCCCGCGGCGGGCGACTTCCCGCCGGAGGTGGCCGAGGCGGACGAGGTCGTCGTGTACTGCGGCTCAGGCGTGACGGCCTGCGTCAACGTCCTGGCTCTCGACCGCGCCGGGATCGAGGCGAAGCTCTATGCGGGCTCTTGGAGCGAATGGTCGAATCGAGGGCTCCCGGTCGAGCGTGGCTGACTTCTCGGTCAGGCGGGCCGAGCCGGGCGACCTCGGAGACGCCTATTCGCTCTTCGCTGCGTGGCAGGAGAGCCTCTACGGCGAGGCCGAGATCGGGCCGGCGATGTTCGAGAGCTCGCACGCCGCCGCAGATGCCTCGTATGTCGCGGAGGCCGGAGGCGCGATCGTCGGTCTTGCAGGCGTGCGCGGAGGCGAGATCGACCTTCTCGTCGAGCCCTCGTTCCGGCGCCGGAGGATCGGCACCGCCCTGCTCGAGGCGGCCGAGAGTGGCGCTGAGGACGACGTGCTCCTGCTCGACTCGGTCACCCTGGATCCGACCGGAGCCCCGTTCGCCGCGGCCAACGGCTACGCGAAGGCCTGGGAGTACTGGCTCATGGGTCTCGACCTACCCGGGAGGATCGAGGCGGCGGGCTGGCCGGAAGGTGTCTCGGTGCGGGCCTTCCGCGAGGAGGACGTGTCCGAGGTCAAGGAGCTCCTCGACCTCGCCTATTCCGATGACCCCTACGACAATCCGATGACGCTCGAGCACTGGCGCCGCTTCATGCTCGAAGACCCGAGCTTCGACCCTGCCGTCTGGTTCCTCGCCGTCGCGGGCGACGAGCTCGTCGGCGCCGCCCTCCACTGGAAGGAGGGCTTCGTCAAGGACCTCGTCGTCCACCCCGATTGGCGGCGGCGCGGCATCGGCAGGTCGCTGCTCCTCCACGCCTTCGGCACCTTCGCCGAGCGCGGCATCCGCCGCATCACGCTGAAGACGGACTCGATCAACCCGACCCAGGCATGGCGGCTCTACGAACACCTCGGCTTTCGCAAGGAGCGGACGTACGAGGTCTTCGAGAAGCGGCGCTGAAGGCCATGTCCGGGGTCAGACCCCGGACATGGCCTTTTCGGACGCCTGGCGCGACTAGCCCTCCGGCTGCGGCGCCGACTGATCGGTCTCCCAGAGCCCGAAGCGGTTCCCCTCCGGATCCGTGCACTGGGCGAACCAGCCCATGCCCGGAACCGGCATCTTGTCGTCGCCCTGCCCGCCCAGCTCTCGCACCTTGGCCACGTGCGCGTCGATGTCGTCGACGTCGTAGTAGACCATGAGGCCGCGGTGCCCGTCATCCGGCGGAAACACCGCCGCGCCCTCCTGGTCGCCGGTCCGGGCCATGCGGTAGTCCATTCCCTCCATCGGGCTCCCGAACTCCCAGCCGAAGAGTCCCTCGAGGAAGCTCTGCAGGCGGTCGGCGTCCCCCGCCGGCCACTCGACGTGCGTCACCTGGGGCATGCCCTCTCCTTTCGTCCGTCTCCCGTCTGACTGCGACGTTAGCGCGCCGCACGGGTTCGTGGCCGGAACGGCCATGCCCGGGGTCAGACCCCGGGCATGGCTCGAAAGGGCAGGGCTACTGCTCCCTGGCGGCCTCCGTCGTCGCCCGCTCCTTGATCTCCTCGACCACGGCGGGATCGGCGAGCGTCGTCGTGTCGCCGAGGGTTCGCTTCTCCGCCACGTCGCGGAGGAGCCGGCGCATGATCTTCCCGGAGCGCGTCTTCGGGAGCTCCGGGGTGAAGACGAGGTTCGCCGGGCGTGCGATCTTGCCGATCTTGTGCGCGACGTGCTCGCGGAGCTCGCTCAGCATCTCGGGCGTCCCCTCCTGGCCCCCCTTGAGCGAGACGAAGGCGACGATCGCCTGGCCGGTCTGCTCGTCCTTTCGGCCGCAGACCGCCGCCTCGGCGACGCTCGGGTGGTCGACGAGGGCGCTCTCGACCTCGATCGTCGAGATCCGGTGCCCGGAGACGTTCATGACGTCGTCGACCCGACCCATGAGCCAGAAGTCGCCGTCCTCGTCCACCTTGGCGCCGTCGCCCGCGAAATACACGTCCTCGTACTTCGACCAGTACGTCTCGCGGTAGCGCTCGTCGTCCTTGAAGATGCCGCGGAGCATGGCGGGCCACGGCCGGCGCAGCACCAGATAACCGCCCCCGCCGGGACCGACGTCGTTGCCGCTCTCGTCGTAGACGGCCGCCTCGACGCCGGGGAACGGCTTCGTCGCCGACCCGGGCTTCAGCGTCGTGATCCCCGGAAGCGGGGTGATGAGGATCATCCCCGTCTCCGTCTGCCACCAGGTGTCCACGACCGGTGTCCGGTCGCCCCCGATGTGCTCGCGATACCACACCCAGGCCTCCGGGTTGATCGGCTCGCCGACCGACCCGAGCAGCCGGAGCTTCGAGAGGTCGTGCCGCTCGGCGTACTCCGGCCCCCACTTCATGTGGGAGCGGATGGCCGTCGGCGCCGTGTAGAGGATCGTGACGCCGTAGCGCTCGGCGATGTCCCACCACCGATCCTTGTCCGGGAAGTCGGGCGTCCCTTCGTAGACGACGCTCGTCGCACCGTTCGTGAGCGGCGCGTAGACGATGTAGCTGTGGCCGGTGATCCAGCCGATGTCGGCCGCGCACCAGTAGACGTCCTCGTCGGGCTTCAGGTCGAAGATGTAGTAGTGCGTCGACGCGATGCCGACGAGGTAGCCGGCGGTCGTGTGCACGATCCCCTTCGGCTTGGCGGTCGTGCCGCTCGTGTACATGAGGAAGAGCAGGTCCTCGGCGTCCATCTCCTCGCAGGGGCACGAGGCGGGATCGTCCGAGACGCCCTCGGCGAGCTCGTGGTACCAGCTGTCGCGCCCCTCCTTCATCTCCACGTCCGCGTCCTTGCGGTGGACGACCAGGCACTTCTTCACGCCTGGCGCGTCGGCCATCGCCTCGTCGGACGTCTTCTTGAGCGGGACCTCGCCTCCCTTGCGCCAGCCGGCGTCCTGGGTGATGAGGACCTCGCACTCCATGTCGTTCATCCGGCCCGAGAGCGAGTCGGCGGAGAAGCCGCCGAAGACGACCGTGTGCGGCGCCCCCAGGCGCGTGCACGCGAGCATCGCCACCGGCAGCTCGGGCACCATCCCCATGTAGATGGCGACCGGGGTGCCCTTGCGCACGCCCATCTCCTTGAGCACGTTCGCGAAGCGGACGACGTCCCGCTGGAGGTCGGCGTACGTTATCTCGCGGCGGTCGCCTTCCGGCTCGCCTTCCCAGTAGATCGCGACCTTCTCGCCGTTACCGGCCTCGACGTGCCGGTCGACGCAGTTGAAGCAGACGTTCAGCTTGCCGCCGAGGTACCACTTCGCATACGGCGGCTCCCATTCGTAGAGCCGGTCGAAGGGGCGGAACCAGCTGATCCGCTCCCGGCCCTCGGTCTCCCAGAACTCCTCGAAGTCGCGGCCGTAGATGCTCGCCTCGGCATTCGCCTGGGTGGCGAAGTCCTCGGGCGGCTCGTAGCGGCGCTCCTCGAGGAGCAGGGCGTCGATGGCGGGTCCTGTTTGGGCTGAAGTCATCTACCCCTCCGTCGCTCGAGGCATCGGGCTCGTCGGCCGCGAAGCCGCGGGGAGCGTACCCCAGAACGGTCGGCCCACGGGCACGACGCGCTTGGGCGACATGCCGTTCACGACACCTGCTGCCGAGGCGTACCACGCGACCGCCGCCGTAACGACGCCCGCCCAGCCGCCGGCCTTGAGGATCGTGTCCGACCCACCGTGCGCGAGGTTGAAGAACCCGATCGCGAGCAGGATCTCCGTCACCTCCAGCGTGATGAAGACGCCGAAGACCGCGACGTTGACACGCATGCTCCAGAGCAGCATGTACGTGTTGAAGATCGCGAACGAGATGAGGAACCAGGCGAGCGCGTTGTCGACGTTGTCGATGGCATCGCCTAGCGCCGTCAGCTCGGCGAGGACGACGAACGAACCGAGCCCGAGCCAGAAGCCGCCGTATGTCGAGAACGCGGTCGCGCCGAAGACGTTCCGGTTTCGGAACTCCCACATGCCCGCCAGAAGCTGAATCGTGCCGCCGTAGAAGAGAGCCAGTCCGACCCAGGCGATGTCGGGGATGAAGCCCGCGTTGTGGCCGCTCAGCATGAACGTCGTCAGCGCGAACGCTCCGAGGCCGAGCGGTGCCGGGTCGGCAACGGGAAGGACGGGTGGCCTCTCATCGATCACCGCCTCGTCGATGTCGCGCTCCCCGTAGCGCTCCCGGGAGCGATCCCGAATCTCTGCCATAACGCACCCTTTCTCTCGTGATGAGGCGCCAGAGCAGGCGTCAGATCAGACCCCTCGCCCCCAGCTGAAGCGAATAGGTCAATCGTGATCCGTTATTTCACCTACCGCGTAAAGGCGGTTTTCAAACGTCGATCTCGACGACGCCCGCGAAGGCCTCCGCGGCGGGCTCCTCGTGCCAGCGTTTATAGACGGCGAGCGCCACTGCGAGGTCCTGCACGGCGAGGCCCGTCGAGTCGAAGACGGTGCTCTCGCCCTCGTCGCGGCGGCCCTCCTCGTCACCTGTGAGGACGCGGCCGAGCTCGGCCACCTCTTCGCGGCGCAGACGTCCCTCGTCGACGGCCCGGCCGAGGTCGCCGTTGTGGCTCGCCTGAGCCCACTCGTCGCAGACGACGCGGGCGCGGACGAGCTCCTCGACCGCGATCTCGGCCTTGCCGGGCCCGTCGGCGCCCATCAGGCTCACGTGCTGCCCCGCATGGAGCGACCCGGCCTCGAACAGGAGCTCGAAGCCGGGCGTCACGGTCGCGACGACGTCCGCCGCGAGCGCCTCGGCGCGATCGGCGGCGACCGCCGCCGCCTCGCCGAGCTCCGCCGCGGCTGCCTCGGCCGCCTCGCGGCGCGCGTCCCAGAGGAGGACCGGGCGCCCGCGCGCGACGAAGGTCGCCGCGACGGCCCGCCCGTTCACGCCGCAGCCGACGACCGCCGCCGGTCCCGCGTCGAGCCGCGCCAGCGTCTCGGCCGCGAGCACGGCCGCGCCGCCGGTTCGTAGCGCCGTCACCGCGCCGGCGTCGAGGAGCGCCCGTAGCTCTCCCGTCGCCGCATCGGAGAGGAGGACGACGCCCGCCACCGTGGGAAGGCCGCGCTCCGGGTTCCGGGGGAAGGAGGTCACCCACTTCAGCACCGTGTGCCCGGCGCCGGCCGCCGGCATCGCGCGGAAGTCGCCCCCCGGCACCGGCACGTAGACCTTCGACGGCATCGACCACTCCCCGCGCGCGTGCGCCACGAACGCCTCGCGCACCGCCTCTACAGCCTCCGCCGGGTCGAGTGCAGCCCGCACGTGCGCGGCGGCGAGGAAGGGTACGCTCACGGCGCGAGATGATGTCAGCCTCGGTCACGGTCTGCGACGTCGGGCCGCGAGACGGTCTCCAGAACGAGGCCGGGACGCTGCCGCCCGAGACTCGCGCGGAGCTCGTGAACCGCCTCGCGGCAACCGGCCTTCCGAGCATCGAGGCGGTGAGCTTCGTGAGCGCCGAGCGCGTGCCGCAGATGGCCGGGGCGGAGGACGTCGTCGCCGCCATCGAGCGTCGTGACGGCGTCCTCTACTCGGGGCTCGTCCTGAACGCGCGAGGGTACGAGCGCCTCGCCGCGTCCGGCCTCGACTCAGTCCACTTCACCCTCGCGGCCACGGATTCGTTCAACCGCCGAAACGCCAACCGGAGCGTGGAAGAGTCCGTCGCCGAGCTCGAGCGGATCGAGACGGACCTGCCCGTGAGCGTCTCGATCAGCGTCTCGTTCGGGTGCCCGTTCGAAGGCCCCGTCGCCCCGGCAACGGTCATCCGTCTCGCGGAACGCTGCGCCAATGCCGGGGCTCAGGAAATCGTCTTCGCCGACACAATCGGAGTGGGCGTGCCTCGGCAGGTAAGGCAGCTCCTCGGGGACGGAGCGCAGCTCCGTACGCGAACCGGGGTTCACCTCCACAACACGCGCTCGACCGGCTTCGCGAACGCGTACGCGGCGCTCGAGGCGGGGGCGACGGTCTTCGAGTCCTCGGTCGGGGGCCTGGGCGGGTGCCCGTTCGCGCCGCGCGCGACCGGGAACGTCGCCACCGAGGATCTCGTGTACCTCCTGCACGGCGAGGGCGTCGACACCGGAATCGACCTGGACCGGCTCATCGCCGTCGCGGACTGGCTCGAGGGCGTCCTCGGGCGCACGCTTCCCGGCCAGGTCTACCGCGCCGGCCCCGTCAGGAGCGGCGCTCGCTGAAACGGCGGGCCGTTCCGGTCAGGTAGTAGACCGACAATCCGAGGAAGAAGAGCCCTAGCAGCGTCCGAAGAGCGGTCTCGCTGAGCGGCGTCCGCGCGGACAGCGGCTCGACGACCTGATCGGCGACCTTCTTCCGCCAGCCCGCTCCCGCGCCCGCGTGCCCGAGTTCCTGCACGATGTTCGTCATGTCGCTCGCCTTCCCGCGCCTTCGGGCGGCGAAACGGCGCGGCCGTGGCGGGGGACGGCTCGCGCTCCCGCGGCTGGCGGCGTTGGGCGCGGTGGCCGGCGCGGCCGCGTACCTGCTCGTCGAGCTTGTGCCCGACATCCATTCGAAGCCGCTCTTCGAGGACGAATCGGTCTCGGGGCTGATCGGCGCCCGCCCGTTCGGCGAGATCGTCGCGACGACGATGTGGGACCGCGGCGGCGCGCCGCTTCACTTCCTGCTCGTTCACGCGGCCTTCCTCGCCGACGCCTCGCCCGAGACGCTCCGGTGGATCTCGGTCGTCTTCGCCGTTGGCACCGTCCTTGTCTGCTACGACCTCGGCCGGCGCCTGGACGGCCGCGCCGCGGGGGTCGCAGCCGCGATCGTCGCGGCCGGCTCGGGAATGCTCGCCGTCTACGGGAGCTTCGGGCGCATGTACGCGCTCTTCGCCTTCGCGGCGGCCCTCGCCGTCGATCTCTTCGTCCGCTGCCTCGACCGTCCGACGACCCGTACCGTCGCCGCCGCCTCGGCGGCCGCGTGGCTCCTGCCGGCCGTGCACCCGTACGGCGGCATCGTCGTCGCGGTCGAGGCCGCCGTCGCCCTCGCCGTCTGGCGCGGGCGGCCGCTTCGCCCGGCCTGGCCCGCCGCCCTGGCAGTGCTCGCCATGGCGCCGTTCGCGGTCGCCGATCTGCGGCTCGCGGACCGCTTCGAGGTGAGCTCCGGCCAGTCGGGACGTCTCGCGACATGGGATGAGGCGCGCCACCAGCTCGAGGACGCCCTGCGCGGATTCGGCGGCGGGAGCGGGTGGACGCTCGTCGTCCTGCTCGCGCTCGCCGCCGCGGGGCTCCTGATCCTGACCCGCCGCCGCCCTGCGCTCGTCGCCTGGGCGCTCGTCGCCTTCGTCGGGCCGCCCCTCCTGTCGACCCTCGTCCGGACGGGGCGTGCGCCGGACCTCTCGCCGCGCCACCTCATCTTCGCGCTGCCCTTCTTCGCTGCGTTCGTCGGGGTTGCGGTCGCGCGCCTCCCGGCCCGGCCGCTCGCGCTCGCGGGGCTCGCCGTCGTCGCGGCGCTCTCGACCCAGGGAATCCACGACCCGCGCTCGATCACGTACACGGCAGCGCTCGGGAGCGAGGAAGCCGTCGCCGCCCCGGCGGCGTGGCTCCGGGAGAACGTACAGCCGGACGACGTCCTCTACCCGTACTCGTCGGTCTTCCTCGCGGCGCTGCCGGAGGCCGGCGAGGCGCGCGGCCTCCCGCGTGCGCAGACGCAGTCTCTCCTCGCCGCCCTCGACCGGGTCGACTACCCGGCTTCGGCTGTCTTCATCGCGATCCCGATCGGGACGACGGAGGTGCATCTCTCCGAGTTTCAGACGCCTTCTCGAGACCTGAGAGTCGTCCCATTTCGAAGCTGGCTCCTCATCCGTGCGGCCGGGCCCTTCTACTCCGAGGCCGCCGTACTCGGGACGATCGCCGACGTTCTTACCCACGCCCGCAGCGCGCTTCACGAGCCGGCGCCCGCGCCGCTCGCCGGCTGGTTCGAGCTCAACCTCTCCGTGGTCTGCAAAGCGCTCGCGAAACGCGGCTCGAATTGTGGTACTGAATAGGCAGATGTCGGTGCTCATCAAGGGCGGCCGCGTCATCACGGCCGCGGACGACTACGTCGGCGACGTCTACGTCGAGTACGAGACTGTCTCGCTGATCGGGGAGTCGCTCGACGTCGAAGCCGACCGCGTGATCGACGCGAGCGGCAAGTATGTGCTTCCGGGCCTCGTCGACCCGCACACGCATCTCGACATGCCCTTCGGCGGCACGACCACGATCGACGACGTCGAATCGGGCCAGATCGCGGCTGCCTTCGGCGGCACGACCTGCCACGTCGACTTCATCATCCAGCCCCAGGGCTCGAGCTTCGCCGACGCGATCGCCGAGTGGCAGGCGAAGGCCAACGGCAAGCAGGTGATCGACATGGGCTACCACATGGCGGTCACCGATCTGCGCGAGGGCGGCTCCCTCGAGGAGCTCGCCTCCCTTCCCGACCAGGGCATCACCTCGTACAAGCTCTTCATGGCCTACAAGGGCGCGCTCATGGTGGACGACGAGACGCTCTTCAAGACGATGGAGGTCGCTGCCGACACCGGCGCGCTCGTCATGGTGCACGCCGAGAACGGGGACGCGATCGACGTTCTCGTCAAGAAGGCGCTCGCCGAGGGAAAGACGGAGCCGAAGTATCACGCGCTCACACGCCCACCCGAGACCGAGGGCGAGGCGACGAACCGCGCCGTCCAGCTCGCGCGCGTTGCCGGCTGCGCGCTCTACGTCGTCCACGTCTCCTGCAAGGAGAGCGTCGAGCCGATCGCGCTCGCCCGCGAGAAGGGCTGGGACGTCTGGGGCGAGACCTGCACTCAGTACCTCTTCGTCGACGACACCTTCCTCGAACGGCCGAACTTCGAGGGCGCGAAGTACGTCTACACGCCGCCTCCGCGCGCCAAGGCGAACCAGGAGGTGCTCTGGGCCGCGGCCCGAAACGACGTCCTCTCCGCGATCTCGACCGACCACTGCGCCTTCCTGTGGGAGGGCCAGAAGTCGCTCGGCAAGGACGACTTCTCCAAGATCCCGAACGGGGGCCCGGGGCTCGAGAACCGCCTGCACATGATCCACGAGTTCGGCGTGCGCCAGGGCCGGATCGGCCTCAACCGCATGGTCGAGCTCCTGGCGACGAACCCGGCGAAGCTCTTCGGCCTCTACCCGAAGAAGGGGACGATCGCGGTCGGCTCGGACGCCGATCTCGTCGTCTTCGACCCGAACAGGAAGCACACGATCACGGCCGCGACGCAGCACTCGAAGACGGACTACAACCTCTACGAGGGCACCGAGGTGACGGGTACTCCCGAGACCGTCCTCCTCCGAGGCCACGTCCTCGTCGAGAACGGCGACCTCGTGGCCCAGCCGGGTAGCGGCCAGTTCGTCAAGCGCGCGCGGTTCGGCGAGCAGCTTTCGGCGGTTTCCGCGGCCGCGTAGCCGGTGGAGGTTTAGCCTCGCCGGAAGGGGGTACGGGCCGCGCGGGAGAGTTTTGCTCACGGGTCTGCGGCATTCATCCGATCACGGACGGCGTCCCGCTTGGGGCGCCGGATTGAGCGTGGCCGTCCTGGTCGTGTTGGGTCTCTGCTTCGCCGGGACAGCGCGGGCCGGTGGACTCCTTCAGAACGCTACGGACGATGTCCAGGCAACCGTCGCCGACACCGCCGACTCCGTCACGTCGCCGGTGAGCGGCGCGGTGAGCGGGACGACGAGCTCGGACGACGCCGACGCGACGCTCTCGAAGGCCACCGCTCCGGTCCAGAAGGCGACGAACGACGCCGCAGGCACCGTCACGAAGAGCGCCACGGACACGGTCACGAAGGCGGCCGACACGGTGACGAAGAGCGCCACCGACACGGTCGCGAAGACGGCCGATACGGTCACGAAGAGCGCCGACAGCGTCACGAAGAGCGCAACCAACACGGTCACGAAGGCCGCGGACACGGTCACGAAGACCGCCGACACGGTGACGAAGAGCGCTACCGACACGGTTGCGAAGACCGCCGACACGGTCACGAAGAGCGCCGACAGCGTCACGAAGACCACCGTCGACACCGTCACGAAGGCGGCCGGCGACGTGACCAAGACCGTCGAGAAGACCGTGTCCCCCGTCGCGAAGACCGTCGACACGGTCACCAAGACCGCCACGGACACCGTGACGAAGGCGGCCGGAGACTTGACCAGGAGCGTCGAGGAGACCGCAGGCTCGACGGTCGCGAGCATCACGCAGACGGTGGACGACACGACGACGGCGGTCGGAAAGACGGTCGACGAGACCTTCGCTCCGGTCGCCGAGACAGTCGACCACGTTGCGCCGGCGACCTCTGCCCCGACGATCGACGCGGCCCCTGCGAACACCTCCGCCGGCGCCTCGTCCACCGGCGCGGTCGCGACGACGACTTCTCCGACGCAGGCGCCGGATGCCACCACCGGAGGCGGCACGCGGGTGCATGCCGACTCCCGCTCATCTTCCACGGATTCGCCGGTCCTCGCCCCGTCCGGGCACTCGCCGGTCGCCGGGCTCGCGGACTTCTTCGCGCCGGGCGCGACTCGCGGTCAGACCGGCGACGAGCCCCACGCGGCTCCCCGCTCTGTCCCGGCGCCGTTCGCGCCGCCGACGGGCGGAGGCGGCCCCGGCGGCGGTCTCAACCCAGTCACCTTCTTCTTCGCACTGCTCTTGGCGCTTGCGGCCGCTTTCTATCTGGCGGCCCAGGGGGTGGGCCGAAGGCTCCGGCTCGCACCGGCCCCCATGCGGGCGCCGTTGTACGTCTCCCTGCTCGAACGCCCCGGCTAGCCGCGCCGCGCGCTGCCACTTCACCGGGCCCCGGTGCTTTGGGCCCGGTCATAAGACGTTCGAGAAACCGAAAGGAGATGTACGTGACACGCCATTTGATGGCGGCCATCGCGGCAATGCTGTTCGCGCTGGCGGCGGCGGGGACCGCCGGAGCCTCCGGGCTCGGGCTCCCGCTCGGCGACCAGGAGAACTCGAGCAACCAGGCACAGGCCCAGATCGTGCCGATCGCGCCGCAGGCCAACCTGCAGAACGTCAACGTCGGCGGGACCACGCGGGACGGCAACAGCACGAGCTCGCTGATTCCGGACGACGGAAACCACGAGAGCAGCATCCAGCAAGGCAACGCCAACAACGCGAATACCGGCCAGGCGAGCCAGCAGGAGAACACGCAGGCGAGCGATGGCGGTCAGAGCCAGACCAGCCATTCCGGCCAGACGAACGAGAACGACCAGAAGCAGATTCAGGTCGTTCCGATCGCCCCGCAGGCGAACGTGCAGAACGTGAACGTTGGTACGCAGGGCGACGTGCAGCAAGGGAACGCCAACAACGCCAATACCGGCCAGGCGAACCAGCAGGAGAACACGGTGCAAAGCGGCTCCGGTGGCCGTGAGCACGGGGACTGTCGGTGCGAGAAGGAACGCACTGTGAAGCACGAGAGCTCGAAGAGCGGCTCCACGAGCCAGAGCAATCGGAGCGAGCAG